>NZ_KB894005.1 GCF_000374345.1 Heyndrickxia acidiproducens DSM 23148 | reverse complement strand
AATCTCAGCGAACATATCTTTTGCAAAATCAGATATTTCGCTATCGAACACTTGTCTACGGTATTTTACAACCAATACAAGGTGATAATGCAGTAAGAATACTGAATGATTATTACTATCTAATTTCATTGATATATCAACCCTTTATTCCATCTAAGACTGATTATATCAAAACCTTTGGCTAAAGCCAACCGAAATTCATCTCCCACCTACTCATTGGTGCTATTCGCACCTTCACATTCCTTGAGGATGGGAGACTTCTTTCGGAAAGCCGTTAAAAAGTTACTTGGGTCATCCGCATGCTGATTGGACCACCAAAAGCACGGACACATTCTTTTTTGGGGGGGGGGGCCGGAAAAAATTTTGTTGCTGGCCATGAGCGGCTAGCCTTGACCGTCTGCATACGGGTCAAAGAAACCATGGGCGGGAACTTGATCGGTAAACATTTGGGATCTGTATTTTACAGATCCCAATTTTTCTACTACAATTCTTTGAAATTAAAAGAAACTACCATAAGCTACCCTTGTCTTTACCTACACGAAAAATAAACACACCCCATAAAATTACAACCAAAAGTTTATAAGCTTTTAGTAAGCGAGGTACAGGATCCAATATCATACTAACAATAAAACCAACCACAGACAAAAATATAAGTAGGGCTAAAAAAATTTGATTTTGTTTACTCATTAACATTTACTCCTTTGAATTATTAGAGTTAAAAAGCAACAAGAACAAAGGCTCTATATAAAACGAACTAAACATCGCTACTCTGTTGCCTGCTGTAAAAAGTAGTAATCATGCAAATTGATACTTGGTCTTGATGTAAAAACATAAGTTCAATTTATATAGTAACAAAATTTGGCAACTGTTTTATTAACAATATGCTTTCTTACCAAGAAAACTTGTTCATACCCCTTCAATCGTCTCTCAGAATCTGCTCCATAATTTAAAAAGGCTGCGGCAAAACTTCCCTTCTGAACGTGATCGCCGGTTTTCAGGTGCCGGATTCAGGGAAAGTTAATATTGATGGAATTAGGCATGCCAAACCGGGCCCCGATGTTGGCGTCGTTTTTCAGCAACCGAATTTATTCCCCTGGCTGTCAATAGAAAATAACATTGCTTTTGGATTGAAAATGAAAAAAATGGACAAAAAAGAAAGGAAACAATTTATAGCACATTATTTACAACTCACCGGGTTGGAAGCACCTGCAAAAAAATTGCCGTATCAGCTGTCAGGTGGAATGAAGCAAAGAGCAGCCATTGCAAGGACACTCGCCGCCAATCCAAAAGTCATTTTGATGGATGAGCCTTTCAGTGCACTTGATGCGTTGACTCGTGCATCTATGCAGAACCATTTGCTCCAAATATGGAGAAAAGAGAAAAAATGCATTTTGTTTATTACTCATGACGTGGAAGAGGCTCTGTTGCTTGGCACACGGATTATAGTAATGAAACCAAATCCCGGCAGCCTTTCAGCTGATTTTGCGAACCCGCTATTTCGGCCCGGTAACCGCTCCATCGAAGAAATAAAAGCTGACCGGGATTTCCATCAATGGAGTGCCCGTTTGCTGGCAAACATACGGAGTTTTTAAAAGCTTACAAGAAAATGAATACAAGCAAAGGAGGTATACACATGAGCTGGAGCTTTCTTTTTCTCGGAATCTTTTTTGAAATCCTCGGTACAACTTCCATGAAATTATCTGCCGGATTTTCAAAATGGGTGCCCTCTATCCTCTTATTTCTTTTTTACGGGCTCAGCCTTACATTTGTCACATTATCGCTCAAAAAAATAGAGGTAAGCATTGCGTATGCTGTCTGGTCAGGTCTTGGTACTGCAATCATTACAGCCGTCTCTTTCTTCTACTTCAAGGAGCCTGTGACGTTAGCGAAAATTTTTTTCATCCTCATGATCATCGGAGGGGTGATCGGCTTAAATTTCAGCTCCGGGAGCGAACATCAGTATGCTTCCAAAGTATCGAAAATTCAGCAATCAAACAATTAATACGTCATATATCCTGCAATTTAAATATTGACTTTCTGTAAAAAACCGATATAATATCCTTAAACAAAGAAAGTTCATAAGAATACCAGGAATTAGCTTGTGCCGATCAGTCAGCTGAAGGCCCGTTTACCGTGTGGGGTAAACGGGCCTTTTTGATTCTCCTGAACTTTCTTTTTATAAAACACTACAAAAAACGGGAGGAAACAAAAATGAGCAACGCTAACCATACTCAATCCGAAAAAGCCCTGTTAAACATCAAACCGGTTACTGCGCGCATTGGCGCTGAAATCGAGGATATCCGGCTGTCTGCTGATTTACGCCCTGCAGAAGTGGCGGCCATACAGGATGCCCTGTTAAAGTATAAAGTGCTATTTTTCCATAACCAGAGCCATTTAGACGATGCAGGGCAAGAAACTTTTGCCCGCCTTTTCGGAGAGCTTTTCGCACACCCGACTGTCCCAAAACGAAGCGGAACAGGCAGCATATTTGAACTTGATTCAACACACGGCGGCCGAGCGGATGCCTGGCATACTGATGTCACATTCATAGACGCCATACCGAAAATATCCATTCTCCGTGGAGTAACGATTCCGGAAACGGGCGGTGATACCGTTTGGGCCAATACAGCTGCTGCTTATCAGGATCTGCCGGATGAATTGAAAAATCTTGCGGACCATTTATGGGCACTGCACACAAACGAATATGATTATGGTGCTTATCATTCAAAGGCCAGCGAGGCAGACACGCGTTACCATGAAGAAGTATTCACGTCCACCATTTATGAGACAAAACACCCGGTTGTAGCCATCCATCCCGAAACAGGGGGACGCACCCTGATTTTAGGACAGTTTACAAAAAGATTGCTAGGGCTCTCTTTGTCTGACTCCAACCATCTTTATTCCTTGCTACAGGACCATATTACAAAATTGGAAAATACGGTCCGCTGGAGATGGTCTGCCGGAGATGTCGCCATTTGGGACAATCGCGTAACCCAGCACTATGCCGTAAACGATTATGGCCGGCAGAAACGCGTTGTAAGGCGTGTCACTCTAAAAGGAGAGGTGCCGGTCAGTGTAGACGGCCGGAAAAGTGAAATGAAGAAAAAAGAAAGGGCCGTATCGGATCCGGCTATCTTTAAAACAGCTTTATCCTAACTGCCCCGCTTTTGAAAAAAGAATTCTGTTTTTTGTTTATATCCCGCGGTTAAGCGTTTTGGCCTGCGGGATACATTTTTATCCTTGAATTTTCCTTCTTTCTTACGCATCCGTCAGATTATCCTGCTGTCCTGACTTAATCATGGGTCACGGTGTATCTTTTATTTTTTCCGAGTAAAAAAGCAAGCCACGCTATTTAAGTGGGTTGGTTGCTCCTAAAAATGTTTCTTTTTTCTTAGAAGGCCTCCCCAATTTGTTGGAAGTGTGTTCGGTGGTCTTTTTCTAGCGTTTCTTTGCAGGCAGCTTATTGAAAACCTAATTGCTTTTCTTCAACATTCCCCATGATTTGTAAGCAGAAAATGAGGCCAAACCATGTTGGCATCCCCTGTTCTTCTTTACGTTATTTTCTTCTAAAAATTTTATTAAAAGACCCTCTGGATTATGAAGCAATAAAGCCCGCGAAATTACTTCGTGGGTTCCGATACTTGAAAACGTTCCGGGCTCATTAATTGCCATTTACCACCTACTCTCTCAATAATGCCTTGTACGGTTACATCTTTATTATCCCGGTGTGCATTACAAGCCTGCTTGTAATCATCTAAATTTAAAGGAACGTTAACCTTAATGGGTCTATCATTAATTTCGGTTTTTATGGTAATCAGCCTGTTCCCATATTGATCATCTTCGTCTTCAAGATCAGATGCAGACAATTTTACTACCTTTCCTACAATTTTACGCTTGACAGATTCGTCTGTATTCCTTAGCACTTTCGCCGCGCTCTCAATATAATCGAAAGCAATGCCTTCAATTTTCACTTTGTTCGGGACATCATTTGGCTCAGGAATATTGAGAGACCAATTGACACTATATTCAAGGTCGACGTCTAATTGATCTAACTTTAATCCTAATAAAGCCTCGCACATATTTGCATTTAATCCAGCTTTATAATGGTCCACTATAGGAGCGACATCACCCTCACTAACTGACTTTTCAACAAGGCTGATTCCTCTCTGAATGCGTTTAATGACTCGCCGGTTAAAAGGTTCTGTTACCATTTCTTCATCATCAATCGGCAAAGACAATTGCTGCGGGTGGGCAGAATAACTAGGCACAAGGGATTCAATTGTAATAATAAAACTCCCCACCTTCGTTTGGCCGAATCTGCAATTATCTGCATAATTTAAGCCAACCTTCGTTGCTCTCCTATAGAATGGCTGAGGATTTTCTTCTACACATGCCGCTGAGATTAATAAGTCTTTTAACCCGCTTATTAACTTTGCAGCATACCCGAAAGGCAGTGTGCCATCTTTTGATATGTCTGATAAAACCCGCACCTGTAACTTATCAACATTTGGATTCAACATGTCAGTTAGAATATCTTTAATCGGTCTTCCTTCCAACTCACTTAAAGACTCAATAAGTTCTTTCACTCGCGCTGCATAGTCTCTAAAATTTTGATTTGCCGGAATGACAGCTTGAATTTTCTCACCATTAATATCATCCGGTCCATCAAAAACAATGAGCTTGTTTGATGGAAAATTGGCTTTTCTGTCCCATCCTTGAAGCTTTAAGTATCGTATAATATTCGGTATGCTAATCGCCTTATAGTCATCGAGCATTTTCATAGTTGCCCACCCTCCTTTACAATAGACATCAAACGAATGATTTCATCAACTGTTAATTTCCATAGTCATATTCACGAATGGCACAATTCATTCCTGCTCTGGTTGCTATTGCAGAGACATATGATTTACTCAGCCCTTCTTTAATATGCGCTTCAGTTAACATTATTTACCCTCCACATCCCACAATATAAGTATTTATGTCACCCCTGATGTGAAACAAAGATGCTGAAATAATGGTTCCCGACTTACGATCACTGGCATTTTATTTATTTTTTATTATACAATAAAGGTTAAATTATTAAAATATTAAAACGATCTAATGTTCTGTTTTTTGTGTTTTATTGTCATTCTTCTCATATGTTAAAGGTAAAACAAATTACAGTGGAACGGTTGCTCCTAAAAAATTTACTTGCATTTTTAGAAGACTTTCCGTTTCTGTTGGGCGTATTAGAATGGTCTTCTTTTTGCGTTTCTTGAAGGACAGCTTTTTATGGGATGTCATTATCGCAGGCTTTCACAAACATAAACAACAGGAGATTGCTATTTGGCAATCTCCTGTCCAAAGGCTGAAAATAAACATAATGTGCGGTGTTATGTTCTGAATTCACAACTTCATATTTGATTGATTTAAATGTATTGAATGACTTGCATTAATATAGGTACAACCACGACAAACAATAAGGTGCTTGTGGTGACAACATTTGTCGCATAATTGACGTCACCGTGTGCCTCAGCAGCCAATATGGGCAGAACGGCAAGCATCGGAGTTGCCGACTGGACGATTTGTGTTTGCTGTAGCATTGCAGGCAAATGCGTGCCGGAGATATGCGTCCCGCTTATAAGCAGGACAATTAATATGATTGGCGACATCACAAACCTGCCTAATAGCGCAAAAACGGTATCACGATCAAAACGGATGCTTGAAAGCCCTGCGTTATATAAAACAATTCCGATATAAACGAGGGATAATGGGGTTACAATACTGCCCACATACGTTAAAGTGGAATTGATAAAACCAGGTATTGGTATATTCAACAGCAGGAAAATAAGCCCCGCAATAAAACCCAATAATGGCGGCGGAAGAATCTTCTTCCAGTTGATTTTATTTTTGGCTTCTTTTGATTTGACTTTTGTCGGATCATCATTGGAAATCAAAAATACGCCGAAAGCCCATGTTGAGACCGTATTGGTGATGTAATAGACCAGAAAATACGGCAGGCTTTTTTCTCCAAATAATGCAATATTCAGCGGAAGGCCAATAAAAATGGTGTTGGCATTTACAACGGCATTCATAAATATCCCGCGGCGCCCCGGCCGGATTTTTAGAATTTTGACCAGCGCGTAAGAAATACAGTAAGAGATGATAACTGCCAGCACCGGATAAATTAAACTGCCGGAAAGTTCAACCAAGCTATCGCGGGTTAAATATTTTAAAACCGACACGAAGATAGAAGCAGGCAGTGCAATTTTTGTGATAAGGGATGAAATGCTCTTCCCGAAATTATCATCAAACCACTTAAATTTTTTCAAAAAATAGCCCAGCGCAATCATTAAGATAATCGTTATGACACTTTGAATGGATTGTAGAAAGACCACATTTACCCTCCTTTTCTTGCGGTATGGTACTTAATTCAAGTCTAGCCCGGTGTATTTTGGCTCCCATTTGATAGCTTGAATCGCTTTTTTGGCGTCCGTAATCTTTTCACGGTTTAATTGTTGATCAAGGACACTTTGCGCAACGACTTCAGCAATTCTTTGTGAAAACTGGGTTAACTTGGAAACAGGAGGAAGAACGGCAGCTCCGGGTTGTGTTGTATCCACAATTCCGCCCAATGCATGGCTTGCTTGTGATAAAATTTCCCCGTTTACAAGGGAGGCGGTTGAAGCAATTAAGCCAAGGCCGAGGCCGGGATACATAAGGGCATTATTGGCTTGCCCGATTTCATAAGTGACGCCTTTATATTCAACAGGTTGGGCGGGAATACCGGTTGCGACAAGTGCCTTTCCATCTGTCCAGGCAATTAAATCTTCTGCTTTCGCTTCTGCTAATTTGGTGGGATTAGACAGCGGAAAAATAACCGGGCGGCTTGTATTGGCTGCCATTTCTTTTACAATCGATTCCGTAAAAGCACCTGGCTGGGTAGATGTTCCAATCATAATCGTAGGATGGACGGCTTTCACAACTGCCTCAAGATTGGTTAGTTCCCGGCTGTTTGGAAATTCCGGGCGGCTGCGCACAAAATCTTTTTGCCCCGGGGTTAACCCTTCAGTGTCATCGAACAGCAGCCCCTGTTTATCAACCAAGAAGAAATGCTTGCGTGCTTCTTCTACTGATAAACCTTTGCGCATCATTTCATCTAAAATCTGATTGCTGATGCCGACACCGGCTGTTCCGGCACCAAATACAAGAATGCGCTGATCCGTTAATTTTTCTTTGGAAATGTTCATCGCCCCTAAAATACCAGCGAGCACCACAATGCCTGTGCCCTGAATATCATCATTAAAAGTTGGAATGGTGTTTTGGTACTTTTCAAGGATCTTTGCGGCATTGGAACGCCCGAAATCCTCCCAGTGGATGAGAACTTCAGGAAATAGTGCCGTCGCTGCATTCACAAACCGGTCAATAAAGTCATCATACCGATCTCCGCGGACACGTTTGTGTTTATTTCCCAAATAAAGCGGATCGTTTAACAATTTTTCATTATTGGTTCCGGCATCAATAACAACAGGCAGGACATGGGAAGGATTAATTCCTGCTGCAGCGGTGTAAACCATTAATTTACCGATCGCAATATCGACGCCGTTTATCCCCCAGTCGCCCATGCCTAAAATCCCTTCTGAGTCCGTCACCACAATCAAGCGGATATCGCGTCCTCCCGCTGCATTTTTTAATGTAGCCGCTGCATTCCCGGGATCATCAATGGACAAAAAGGCTGCGTCCTGCGGGTTCATGAACAGTTCATGATAATGTTCAATCGAATCGGCAACTGTCGGGTCATAAACAATTGGCATGAATTCCACAACATGCTTGTCCATTAAATAGTAAAACAAGGTCCGGTTTGTATTAAATAATGTCATTAAGAAAATTCTCTTCTCTAAATCGGTTGGTTTGCTTTGATATTGGCGATAAGCCTGGACAGCTTGTTCTTCAATCGTTTGGACTTTCGGAGGCAGTAACCCCTCCAGATGGTAAGCTTTTCTTTCTTCCTCTGTGAAACCTGTAGATTTGTTTATAAATGGATTATTAAGGATTTCCTGAGGTTTGATTGCCATAATTTTGATTCCTCCTTGACTGAATAAGTTCTGATAAGTACAGTGAAGACTATAACAGCGCAAAGATTTTATAGTCAAAACTAGGGGTTAAGCAAAAAAATAGTTATATGAAAAAAAGGCCGGCAGTGAGAAATCCCGTTTCTGCAGCATGTGAAGCGCTTAACAAAAAATCGCGATGGTTGAAGAAATTGCGGAAACCCCGGAGAGCTTATTTTGAACAAAATGTGAAACTTTTACTAGTAGTGAGGATTTTTTTATGAACATCAAAGAATTACAATACTTTAAAAAACTGTACCAGGAGAAGAGTTACACGAAAGTTGCTGACTTTTTCGATGTCAGCCAGCCGGCGATTACAGCTGCCATTCAGCGGCTGGAAAAAGAGTTAAATACGCAGCTGATTATCAGGGACCAATCCCACAAGGAGATACGCTTCACAGCAAGCGGCAGCCAATTCGAAAGGCATGCCTCCCAAATATTGAAAGAGCTTGACATTGCCCGCTTAGAGATCGATGCATTGAAAATGGAAAAAGTGGTATTTGGCTTACCGCCGATTATCGGAAATTATTATTTCCCGTTGATTTCATCCAAGCTGGCTAAGGAAAACTTGCTTCAAAATATCGATGTGCACGAAGACGGTTCACAATCTCTTTTAAAAAACTTAACAACAGGCAAAATCGATATGGCTTTGCTGGGCTCTATTCATCCAATCGAAGAAAGACAGTTAACCCAGCATTTACTTTCCCGTAAAAAATTCAAAATCATTGTGAGTCCAAAGCATCCGCTTGCCACGAAAAAATCTGTTGCTTTTAAAGATCTGAAAAACGAGCCATTCATTCAGCTGAGTGACCGTTTCATCCACCCATTGGCATTTGAAAAATTAATGAAACAAACCCGCACCCAACCCGCTGTGATTTACAGAACCAACGATATCCAAATTATCAAAGGCATGGTCGCTGAAAATGTCGGCATTAGCTTTTTTACAGAAATTGCTGTCGCGGAATATGACCCCGTCGTCGCACTGCCGCTGACTGACCCGGGCCAGCCGGAATTCCTCATTTCCCTTGCCTACCGGTCAAACCACATTTTAACGCCTTTGCAGCAAAAGATGGTGGACATGCTGACGAATTGGGAGTAGATTGGCGGGTACAGGAGCGGCACTGGATGCTTCATTTCCGCAGCACTTGAAAAACAAGACCCTGACCCTTTCATTTTCCGAACGGTTTACATTCATGAATAATCCAAGGGAATAATGTCACGCTAATATTTGGAAGACAATATAAAATGAGAGGAATAGATTTGTCTTTCCGGGAGGCGGAGTATTCTGCTCATTAAGGGGGATAAGAACTACGTAGATTTATTTCGGATTGCGAAATTATACAAAAATGTTAAATTTTCTCCACAAAGGGTGAACATGATGGTAACTCAAAAACGATTACAAAACAAACAAGTAAAAGGAGAAAAAAAGAAGGAAGTTCACTTCATCTCATTGTTTATTACATTGGCTGCAGGTGTCATCATATGGCTGATCGGTGCACCTGCTGGCCTCGATGAAAAAGCCTGGCATTTATTTGCTATTTTTGTGGCGACTATTATTGGACTCATTATTAAACCACTGCCAATGGGCGGTATTGCCATCCTCTCCATTACCGCCGTTGTGCTGACAGGAACGCTGGAACTTCAGCAAGCGTTAAGCGGCTTTCAAAATACAACGATTTGGCTGATCGTTATTGCTTTCTTTATTTCAAGGGGCTTCATTAAAACAGGTTTAGGCAACCGGATTGCGTATATGTTTGTGAAACGATTCGGTAAACTTGGCCTTCTCCGCATGATTAAATTGGATGGTTTTCAGTTCAGGAAAAATCCCCGTTGTTTCTCACCATCACACCAATCCGGCATCCGCATTATATAAATTTTTCTTAAAAAATCTTTCATCTCCCCTATTAAAAAGGTACCACTTCCCAGTTCACTCTCCCGGTGGATTTGCTACAATAAAATAAGAGAAATGAGGGAGCGGGATGATTGAACAAGCCGTACTGGATTATTTGAATACATACATTTTAAGAAAAAATGAGCAGCTCAGCCTGGATGGCATCACACAAGAAACGTTTACAGATATCCCCATTGTAAAAATAACAAAACGAACGTACCGGACTATGGGCATCCTTACGATTGGAAGCCGCCAGCCGGACGGGGATAGTGAAGCAGGCCAGTTACTGAAGGGTATGCATCTGACGCCAAGGAAAAAATTAGCGCTTAGTGAAGATGATCCGCAAACGCTAAAGTGGCTCGAAGAAGGATGGATCTTAAAGGAAGTCCGCCTCAAAACGGACGGAAAAACCGTGGACAGCCAGTGTTTTCGAATGGGCTATACCTTTTATCAATTCCAAAAAGAGCAAAGGATTGTGCAGAAGCAGGAACGAAAAGATGAATTGGAGGAGCTGAATAACGCTTTTGAACAAATAAACTTTTCATCTGTCGAATCTACTGTAAAAAGAAAAATCTATGAGAATATCAGAGAACGGTTTTTATTTGTTTGCCATCCTGATATTTTGAGTGAATCCGATTTATTCGAAAAAATATGGCCGGATCAAAAGCGTATCAAGTTCCTCCATTTCTTGCTTGCACTCATCCAAATAAGCTGTACACATGAACGGTTTGACTGGAAAGAAGTCGGCGCTTCCTATTATAGGAAAATTGGCGGCTCGAAGGTTTTTGACCGGAGCAAAACAGAATTTCTGGATCTTTTTGAAGTTTGGAGCGGTTATCCGGCTGAAGCACTCGGAATGGTAAGCCTCGGCCATATTACTTCTGTCTATTTTTCGGGGCAGGTAACAGGCGCATACTCTTCCTACGGCTACGGACCGGTTCATGCTGTGACGAACTTATCCCTTTATGAAGATGCCTATACCTCGAAAGCTGAAATTTTATGGATCGTTGAAAATCGTGCCATTTTAACAAGAATGGCTGCAGAAAAAAACTTTTTGCAGGAAATGCGGATTTTATTGGTATGCTGTGACGGCCATGTCCGCTCGGCCCACCGGCATTTTATTAAACAGATTCTCCGGCATTCCGCGCTAAAACAGGTCATAATTTGGACAGACTACGATCCGGACGGCGTCAGGATCGCCCGCGAGCTATTTGAAATTGTAAAAGGCACCGGTTCCGTTAAATGGATCGGCCCAATGGGTACGGCTATAGACAGCTGGGTGCAATATGCAAGGCAAATGTCTGTATTCCTCGAAACCAATCGGATGGAACAAGAAGAACAAACAGGAGATGTGATGCTGTGGAAAAAATGGATCACCCTTTAATATCAATCTTTCAAGAACAAGCGGACTCCCCTGCTGTCCTGCAATCAATGCGGGATATTGCGACTTTATCGGGTGTCTTAAGTGAAATGGGCTCACAAAGCGTCTTTGATTCACCCGCTGAGATTTTGCGGTTCCTGAGAATTCTTCAACTCATCAATGAAGAAGCGCTCGGCCTCGGGGATCACATTCAAAACGCGGATACCTTATATTACCGGTATCAAAACCGTTTCCAGGATACGGACCCCCCATCGAAAAAGAAAGTAGCGCATATTGTGAATGTACTCGTTAACAATAACTGGCTGTCGAAACAAACAACCGGGCTGAAGATGCGGGATTTAGGAAAGCGAATGATGGACGTGCTCATCCGCCTTGCCAATGATTCGCTCGCCTATTATTTGGAGGACGACATCGGGCGTTCGCTTTTTCAGGCGCGCCGGGATGCGGAACTCAGCGAAGCATACGATGATCACGGCATTTCAGGCGGGAATAAAATCGCAAGCCTGATCCGGAATGTGGAAAATACAATTACCATGTTAAAAGAACGTGAATTGGAGCTGTTGGCCGACCGGAACGCTTTGCCGCAATTACAGAAAATCCACGATCTGATGGCCGAACTGCAGGAAAAATTAAGCGAGCGGTTCCGCATGTTTGAAACGATGGATGAAAGCCTGATTTTAACAGACCTGATGCAGCGGGGAACGGCGGCGATGTCAGAAGGAACAAACTTAAGTCTTGGCATGATCAACAAATACTTAAAGTTTACAACGATGCAGAAAACGCCTTTGTCAAGCAGCATCCAGCCTGACCTTGTACGGCAGTTTATCATGTCCATGTTTGATCCGCCTGTTGATTCAGATATTCCGAATGCCCACCAAATGTTCAGTTTTATGGAGCAGGGGCAATATGAAGGCGAGGCAATGGACGGGCTATGGATCCCGGTAAAATTCGCTTCCCCGATCTCCGGCAGCGCCATTTCGGAGGCCATTGATTATTTGGAAAACTATGAACCTGTTACAGAAGCATTAAGCGGCGAAGAAGAAACGATTGAATACGTGGCAGCAGAAGGCTCAAAAGACGATATGGGCGAACTGCTGGGAAACTCGAATTGGATGCTGACAAAATCGATGATTCAAACAGAACAAATCGAAACCTATTTGGAAAAAGTCCATAAAGCTTCTATGGAACAAGTTGTCATTGAAGCCACTTCCGATCAGTGGAGTGACGCGGTCAACGCTTTAACAGCGCTTGCCGCCCTTGTTGCCAATAAGAAAATTGATATCCGGCCGCAGCCGGATGGAATCGAAACAAAGATTTATGAAAAAGCATGGGAATGGATGAATGAACAGGATGCCAGGCAAATGATCACAAAAAGAAAGCAAGGTGAACCGAATGACAAGCAATGACTTCACGAGCCAGGAACGGGAAGCTGAAAATACTTCCCCTTTAAATGTGATGGCTTCCCTAAAAGGGATTCTCTCGGAAACCGAAGAACTGACCTTTATGAATCTATTATTTTCGTCCTCAGCTTCCATCCGCGCAGCCAACTTTGGCCTTTCCAGAAAAGAAGTGGAAAAACAGCTGAAAATCCAGCATGATGACGAGGCATTTTTCTCCTTTATCACACGCGTCAACCAGGCAGTCAGCCGCTATTTTCAAGTCATCTATGATGAACGCCGCGACCAGGTTATTGTGATGATGCGTGTTCCTGCACGGGCAGCACGCAACACTTTATCAAAGGAAAGCCTCGCCCTCCTTCTTTATATGTTTTACCAGCAGGAGGTTCTCCAGCATGAATTCTCCTTATTCGACCAGGTGCTGGAAGCTTTAGGGCACGAGACGAGAAAGGCAAACCAGCGCATCCAGCTGAGCATCGACCAGCTCAAGAAAATCGGCGCTATCGAAGAATACGATGCGAATTCCCAGCAAAAAGCCTATCAGCTGACTGCAATCGGCGCGCATATGTTTTCCGATTCGTTTTTACGGCGCACAACCGAGTTTAGCCAGTCCAACCAATTAAACAAAGAAGAAGTTTTGAAATTTTTTAAACGCTACAACTTATATCAAGAAGGGGATAACGAATGATTCCTTACCGTATTAAATTTGCAGGCATCCGGGATTTTGAACCGACTTTAATGGATCTTGGCGGGGACGAACATCTGATGATTACAGGCCCGAATGGTTCCGGGAAATCAACCATCAGCTTTTGCATGGGCGCTGTCCTCTATTCTTCAAAAGTGGACATTGAAGGCTTACGGTCCAGAAACCTGCCTTCCGATAAAGTATGGCGGGCGCACATTTCCCTCTTGTTCCGAAATGAGGGGCAAATGAAAATCGACGAGCCGGAATTTATCGAATTTACGCTGCGCATTGAACAGGAGCCGGGGCAGCCGATTAAAAAAGCATTTATCGTTGAAAAAGGCGATGCCATTGATGATTGGCAGGAAAAAACGACTTATACGTCAGGTGACCAGTACCATAATTTTTCCGCCTATAAAAAAGCGTTGCAGTACCGTTATAAAATTGACTCCGACCTCTTCTACCTGATTTGGTACCAGCAGGAAGTCAACCAATTTGCCGTTATGTATCCCGAAGAACGCTTCCGTATTTTCAGCGAAATGCACGGCATCGACCAGGCGCGGAAAAACTGGGAAGAAAGCATGGAGAAACTGAAAGAAACCGAGGAAACGCTGCGGTCTGCTGAAATTCATGTGAAACAAAATAAGCAGAATCTAAGCCTTTTAAAAAATGCTTTCAATGCTTATCTCGATAACCGAAAAAGATTAAAAGAAGGCGCCGAAAAAGCCACCCATGCCTTGCTCGATCTTGAGTTGTTTTATAAAAAAGAGATCGAAACAGCGGGGGCGATTTTGGAAGATTTGAATGCGCAAATTGAAGACTTTAAAGAACGGCATGCTTCCTCATTTATTATTAAAGAAGATCAGGAAAAACAAATCCGGCTTTTAAAGGACGAGTTAGAAAAGCTCGAACAAAATTTAGAAAGCTTGGAGCAGCATATAGAAGCGGAAAATTCCCGGTTAAAAACGATCAGAGATGAAAAAACCGGTCTCGAACAGGAACTCGAAAGCCTGACAGAAAAACAGAAAACCATTACCCGAACAGAAGAAGAAGCCAAATCCGCACAAGCGACCATATTAAAAGAACAGCACGATGCCGAACAAAATTTAAAGCAAATCAATGCATCCGTGCAAGAAAAAAACAGCGCGTTAAGCCGGCTCGCAAACGAAATGGCAGAGCTGCAATATCTCATTCAGGAAGCAGAAAAACAAGAAAAAATCCACCGCGGAAAATTGGAACGGTTTCATAGCAGCCATCATGTCCAGGAAGAAATCGATCGGCTTAATGCCGAAATAAACCAAAATAAAGATCAGCTGTATGATACCCATCATGCCATCACCCGGCTCCAGGAAGAAGAAATCTCCCTGAAAAAAGACCGCAATGTATCAGAACGGCAACAGCAATCTCTCCAATATTTTCGCCAAAATGGCATAGAAGCTTTTCCGCTCAGAGAACTTGTGGAGCTGGACGGCGCAGCTAACCTGAAAGACGAGAACCGCTTTAATGCCATTAAGTATGCCGTGTTCTTTAACGGTAAGCATGCACAGCCGCCAAATGATTTATACCATGTGCCGCTCATGGATATCGTGCCGGACAAACTGGAAGAACAGATCCCGGAACTCCATCTGAAAATCAAAGACGGTTTGAACGAAGCGCAATTTCGTTTTGCCGCCAAAGCCCTCTATTGGGTAAGACAGTTTTTTACTGATGAAGAACCAAAAATAGAAAAAAGCAGCTTAATTGATCAAAGGGGAATCCGCGGGCCGCAGGAAAAGGAAGCTTTCATTCTTAGCCAAAAAGCGCGCCAAATCCGCCTGCAAGAAGTGAAACAGCAGCTGGACGCTCTGAAAATTAAGGCATCAAAGCTTGAGCAAAAAATTCAGTCGGATACCGAACAGTTTCAGATTTTAAACAGTGAGATTCAGAAAGTGAAAGAAGCCGAAGCGTTTATGACACAAAAACATGAGCGTGCATTGAGAAAGCAGAAATTAGAAGAAACGAAAGCGGCCCAATCCCAATGCAGACAGGCACTTCAAAAACTGGACGAGGAAAGGAATCATATTTTTCAAATTCAGGCAGTGCAGCAACATGAATTGGCCATGATCAATCTGGAATTGGAGTTTTACAAAGAACTTGGGAAGCGGAAAGAAAAATTTGACCAGCTCCGCAAGCTTAGCGATCTGGAAAATGAAAAAAAGAAAGAAATCAAACACCTGAACGCCGCCCGCGAAGAATTGGAGTTAAAGATTGATGAACAGGGAAAGCAGATCAGAAAACTGGGGAGAAAGCTTGATACAACCAACGACCAGATAGAGGACATCAACCGAAATACCGACAGCACACAAAATCAGCAAAACCGGGAACAGGACCGGCTGGAAACATACCAGGCCGCACTCGTAAAAACAATGCAGCAAATTCAGGAAATGCAAAACCTGGCACCGGATTTATACGCCGAATTCAGTGCCAGCTTTGAAAAGAGCACACATGCTTCAGAAGTAGCGTTAAATAAACAGCTCGAAAATGGCATGGTCAAGTTTGACAATGCCAGGCACCAGGAAGGCATCGATCCTGCGGCTGAAGACAATTACCGGAAAGCAAAAGAAGAATTTGAAAGGCTGGAGACTGAGTATCAGCAGTCAAAAATTCTTTTGGAAAACGATAAGGAAAGAACAGCAAAGTTGAAAGAGGACCTGGAAACAACCATCAATATGCGCGTACTGGAGATCAACAAACGGTTTGCCGTTTATATGGCTGCTTTCCAATTCCAAGGTGAAATCAGCTGGGAGCCGCGTGAAGATAAAAAAGGGCGCACCCACTTTAATTTATATCTCAAAGCGCGTAAAGAAGGGCACCGCGGCACAATGGAAGATGTCAGCGTAAAAGCGCGCGGCGGCAGGGTTGGAAAGGGCGTTTCCGGCGGCGAAGAATCCCTCAGCTCCCTGCTGTTTGCACTCGCCCTTCTGCAAAACCTGGAAACCACGCCCGGCTTCATCGTGCTCGACGAATTCGACAGCGCCCTTGACGAACAAAGAAAATCAAAAGTCTTTGATCTTTATGTTGAACAGCTCAAGCGAAAACTGATCATCCTTACCCCGAAAACGCATGAGCCCGAATATGTCAACCGCTTTAAAATAGCATTTGTCGTACAACATGACCCATCCATTCCGAAGAGCAAGGTTACGGGGATTCGGTTATAGCAGCTGATAAAATAACCTGTTCAGTGCTAAATGAATTGGATATAATAAGGTAAAGGCGGGATGCTGCGAACACCCCGCTTGTGCAACTCGTCCAAAGCGGGCGGTTGCTCCTAAAAAGTATTATTTCTTCTTAGAAGACCTCCCGTTTCTGTTGGACGCATTGCGGGTGGTCTTCTTTTTTGCGTTTCTTTGCGGACAGGTTACTAAATACCAGGACAATTGTTTGATTCACAAACGCCTTGGCAGCTTCTACAACAAGAACTGCAAGAGAATATCCATTTCGCTCATCCCATTCTCTTGAAGACAAGGGAAAAAAGCAGAGGGGCAACCTCCCACCTAGCTTGTTGCGCGACACTACTATACCAGATTTTCAAGAAAATTGGACAAGAGAGAGCAAATATTAAATCACTTTTACCAGCTGCTTAAATACGTAAGCAGGATTCCCAGCTAGTTCCACTTCCGGTACATCCACCCTCTTTAAAGGCAACAATGCTCTTACATCATTTGGCATGTGATCATACCATTACATGATTAACCGCACTAAAGCCTCTAAGTCAAGTAATTTCACGGAGTTTCGTTTTGCTACTGTTTCTACATTAGGACGTAAAGCCCCCCGTTTAAACAAATAAACTATTGGCAACATAAAAATGAGGAGTTAATACAGTACCAACCATGTACTCACGTTTTTCCTTGGAATAGGTAATAACCCTGTCACCTTCCTCTATCTCTCTACTAAACCTCTAAACTTGGTTTACCCAACTTGCTCTCAATTGTGAGTTTTTTCATAAAACACTTTATCTGCTTGTTGTTGCAGCTCAGACTTATAACGAAAATTTTTGAGGGTCGCCGAACTGAGGCCAACCAATTGACGCATGCCCTCTTTTCTCCACAAAGGCATGGGCTCATTGTTGTCTCTGGCTCTAATCATCCACCATTTTGCCATTGATAATTTCTCCTTTTCTTTAATCCGCATCAATATTACTCGTAAGATAATGATATAATGCGTCCTCCACACTTTGTTCCAATATCATATTCATACATACAACCGGAAGATTCTTCCTCGCCATAACGGTTTGATGGGCAGTGTTTTGATCAGGATGTGCACGTCCTAAGTAATAAAATCCTGTTCCTTCATCATCACTTTTCTTGATAAAAATATGGATGTCCGTATGATTTTGATCTGCCTCAAGAATGGACTTTACTTCTTGTGACTTCAATGTGCGATTGCTTTTTGTGTACCATTTCAGCACTTCTGGATTCAGCAGTTCATCTTCGTAATTAACACTTGAATCCACATCTTCTTTTTTATCATAAGTAACAAAGATCGGACAGGTGTTATGCTTTGACTTGTATCCATACATGGTGGAGTGCTCATCATTTGACCAATTTAATAGCCTGCAGACATCTTTTCTTGTGTATTTTTCATATAACTTGAGTGCCCGACCACATTCATATTCTTTGCTTTTTTCCTCTGCCGTCATTACCACATCTTCAACTAGCATCCTGAAATAGGGATGTTCAGCTACACCATTGCGTATTTCTGCATTGAATTTATATTGGTTCTCTTCGAATAACACAATCGGCTGATTTCCGTATTTCTTTCGGTCAACTTCAGTGAAAAACTGAAGATTAAAGATTCTACGGATCGACTCCATTGTTCGACCATCTGTCATACAGCCATTCTTCCTTAAATACGCAACATATTCCTCTTCTGTCACCGTTCCTTGTTCCAACAGTCGTTCAAGCAAAATAATTTCGTGCTTCCTTTTTCCATTTAAAATCTCTAAGGAAAGCATGGTAAGAACCTGATTTTCATACGTTGATAAACCCGGCTTATCTTCCCGCATTTTTCTTAGGAAAAGATCGTAATTTTTATTTGCTTCTATGATGACACACGGATCGATCGAATGATTGATGATAAAATCATATAAATATGGAACACGCCCAATCCGATTTTTTAGTCCAATATACGATTCTTTTAAAATCTTTGCAGCGTTCAATTTGCAATTGTTAATCGCTTTAAAAATTTGCTTCCTCGCCACAGCCTCGAAGTTAATCGTAGATACTCCTTTAATATAGCTTGTATCCACCATTCTCCTTCGCACATTGTCTTTGTTTTGCGATTGATCACCAGAAAGGGCAATGGGAATGAGATAATTATTTTTGTAATTTCCAATAAAATCTATAATCGTCACATATTCTTTTGTATCATGTTTTCGCAAACCACGCCCGAGTTGTTGAATAAAAATAATACTCGATTGGGTTTGCCTTAGCATCACAATTTGATTGATACAAGGAATATCAATACCCTCGTTGAAAATGTCTACAGTTAAAATATAGTCCAATAATCCGTTTTCTAATTGGGTGACACAACGGATCCTTTCTTCTTGGGAATCGTCCCCTGTTAAAGCTACCGTTCGCAAGCCACGTGCATTCAGAAGTACAGATAAATGTTTCGCTTCCTTTTTCCGACTGCAGAACATCAAGCCTTTTACGCTATCTCCAGAATACCCATAGTATGTAATTTTATCGATAATATGATCTACTCGTTCATCCGCAACCAAGTGAGACAAAGCTGTCGCATCGTCAATCGTTTGTCCATTATACTGAAAATCTCTCACCCCAAAATAATGGAAGGGACAAAGCATATCTTCTTCTAATGCTTCTTGCAAGCGAATTTCATATGCAATGTTGTAGTCAAATAACTCATAGATGTTAAAATCGTCGGTTCGCTCAGGTGTGGCGGTCATGCCCATTAAAAATTTCGGTTGAAAGTAGTTGATCACTTTACGGTACGACATGGCCCCCGCTTTATGCACTTCATCGACCAAAATATAATCAAACTCATCCGTTGCAAATTGATATAACGTGTCGTCTTTCGACAGCATCTGGATCGTTGCAAATATATATTTAGCATCAGTTTGTTTCGATATTCCTGATAAAATACCAAACTCATGACTCAATCCACCTAAAATTAATTGGAAATCCTTCATCGCTTTTTGCAATATTTGTTCACGATGCACAATAAAAAGCATTTTCTTTGGCGCAAAACGGCGAACGTCAAAAGCAGAAAGATAGGTTTTCCCTGTACCCGTTGCAGAAATGACAAGCCCTTTGTTTTTTCCTTCATCTCGTAAAGCCTGGATTTCCTTTAAAGCAGCATCTTGCATTTTGTTTGGTTGAATTTTTAAGGCTTCTTGAATCGGATTCGTCTGATAGCCTACTGGAAAATCATATACTTGCTCATTTGTTTTCTTCTCTTCAGCGTAGGTTTTTTCGTATTGCTCGATCCATTCTTCTGTTAGAATCTCAGAGTTTGCCCATACTTCTTCAAATTGATTTTTAAAGTGATGTACAATTTCTCCGTTTTCATGAGAAGTGAGCTTTATGTTCCATTCATAATTTACTTGCAATGCCTGTGCAGTTAAATTGGAACTTCCGACAATTAAAGAATAATAAGCATCGTGTTCAAATATGTATCCTTTTGCGTGAAACCCCTTCACGCTTGCTAGTCGCACTCTAACATTCGTGATCTTCATTAATTCTCTAAAAACTTTCGGGTGATTGAAAATTAAATAAGTTGAGGTCAGAATCCTGCCTGTCACACCTTTTTGCTTTAAGTCTAGAAAAAGAGACTTGAGTGTTGCCAAACCACTTTCTGTAATAAAAGCAACAGAAAACAGAAATGATCTACAGTTCTCCATCTCATTTCGAATCGACGTTAAAACGTCTTCATTTTTCGTCGATTGGTTCACTAATAATTTTGGACGATAGTTTCCTGCATGTTCATGGGCCTCATTAATAAAACCGTGATATAAAGAGGCTTCCAAACTTTTAATCAAGTTACTCATATGCATCACCGTTTTTGTGGGATACCTTTATTGTAATATTCATTCCATTCATCGTAAATCATTTCAGAAAAGGGAAATACAGCATTCAATCTTTGGTAGATGCAATCTCTTCAACAGCAGGTAAATCAGCTGGGGCCCAATCCAATGACATAAGATCTTCTTTGTTCATCCATTTTATTGCAACATGTTCCGTTAAAATGGGTTGTCCTTCTAACAACTTGCAATAAAACGTTGTTAGATGAACAATGCCAAAATCATATTCATACGTTGTGTCCTCCACTTGCTTCCCAATCTCAATTTTACATTTCATTTCTTCCTGTATTTCGCGTTTCAGGGCTTGCTGTGGCGTTTCACCTTCTTCAACTTTTCCACCAGGAAACTCCCATTTATTGGCTAGGGTCCTGCCTGGGCCGCGCTGTGCACAGAGGATTTGATCGTTTTGAATTATAACGGCACCAACTACGTAGATATTCTTTTTCAAGATAAAGCCTCCAATTACTAAATATTTATATCGCAACCAAGTGCTTAAAATGTAGTGATGATATGTAAGACAAAGAAATAAAAGCTAATGTATAAAGGCATTTTTTCCCGGTAAAGTTAAACATACTCTGTTTCTATTTATTTTTCGTTTTCGGTTACTCTATATCTGTCATCAAATTAGCTATATTTCTGCTTCGTTTCTGCAATCCATTCTGGCAACTTGGTCGTTAGTGTCATGTTATGCTTTAATAAATTGCCAGCCATTTGATTGGTTGCCTTGCTGAAGTCAACACTACTGATGAGTTCATTGATGTAAGGAACAACATCAGGCTGTGAAGTAGAATATGAATTCACTGCTTTTACAAGTAATTCGCTATCTAATCCCCACTCCGAAGAAAAATGAATAATCGTATCCTTCAGTTTATCTGCTTTCCAAATTTCAAATGCCTCATCAAAGTTTACACTGTTTGATAAGTGACCAGGCACAAGCTCAGTATCCACAAATTCCTTTAATAACTGTGCTTGCTCATGTTCCCCCATGTTACTCAACTCTTGAATTTGTTCATAAATAATACGGAGTGTTTCACGATCCACCGTTTGTATGCCATACGGTGAGGTAATTTTTGAGCCAATTAAACTAATAATATGATTCGCATCGATTACTTGTGTTCCTGCCAGCTTCGTTTTTCCCGCAAGTGGATGAGTGGTTGATGGCGCAGGTGGGGTTCCTGGCTTCCATGTTAAGTTTTTATACGCACCGACATACTGTAACCAAGTATGCTCATCAATGCCAAAAGCTTGATCATCCCACATAAATTCATAATATTGTTCTAGCAAATTCAACTGATCATAGGCTTCCTTAAAAGCAAGGATAAATGCTTCTTTTTTCTTCTCATCACGTTCGATTGTCTGCCATGCGGTAGGATCAGATAAGGTCGGAATCATCTCAGTAACTTTTATTACGAATTTCTTTACAGCCGTTTCATAGGTATCAACAATTGCCTTACTACTCTTACCTCCGCTTCCATACAACTTCAAAGCTTGATTTACCATTTCTTCTGTAATTCGAGGGTACTGAAAGTTGATAATCGTACCAAACTCTTTATTGGAGCCAAATACACGATTGGTTCGTGAATAAGATTGGATTAAACCTTGAAGCTCAAGTGAACGGTCAACATAAAGCGTATTCAGACGCTTCGAGTCATAACCTGTCAGCAGTTGGTCTGCCACAATCACGAGGTCGATATTCTTAGGATTTCGTCCACTGCCGCCTCGAGTGGCACGTTCTACCACATCTTCAAAGTAAGCATCTTCGCCGTGTTTTTTATCCCCAGCAATAAACTCAATGCCTGTAAATGTAGCGTAGTCCTTAAACATCCCTTTGACAATTTCAGGGTCTAATGGTTTTGGATCATTTTCGTTACCAAAACTAAACGTCATCGCCACATTCAACTTTTCCCCACGTTCTTTTAGTTGTTTCTTAAATTCATTATAGTAAGCAATTACACGATTTTTATAGGCCACTGTCAAAATTGCATTAAATTCTCTGCCTTGTGACTGTGATTCCCAGTTATTTAAAATTTCTTCAACTACACTAGGGATATGCGTTTCATCTTGGTATACAAGCAGTCCTTGTTTTTTAGCTTGCTTTTCAACTTCAGCTTCTGACATTTCTTGAACCTGGCGTTCGATTTCTCTGTCCGCCATTTCAGGGTGTTCTTCCTTCGCTTTTTCAGCCAGTTGCTCTCTTAAATCATCATAACTCTTGAATTCTCCAGTATTGATATAATCGACGTGAAAACCCAATACGTTTTTATCCGCAATGGCCTCATCAATCGTATATTGGTGTAACATTGGCCCAAATAACTTTTCAGTTGTATTGATGACTTCGCTTTTTTCATTGATCTTGCCTTTGACCTTATTTTCATCAAACAATGGTGTTCCAGTAAAGCCGAAAAAAAGTCCATTTTTCTTGAAGTAATGCTTTATGGTTCCCATCATTTGCCCCATTGTCGTGCGATGGGCTTCATCGATGATAAATACCATCTTCTTATCTGCTAAACGATGATCGTGTGCTGCTTCCAGTTCCTTCACTAAAGCATTGAGTTTGAAAGTTGTCGTGACGACAATTCCATTCGTTGCTGACATCAGTTTCTTTTTTAGCTGGTAAGTGTGTTTTGTATCATCAACAGAAACCGGCTCATAGGCAGCATATGCTTTGAAGTTTTCACTGGTACGATTATCTAGCTCACGTCTATCAACAAGGAAGACGACTTTATCAAATCCTGCTCTTGTCGATAAAAACAAAGCAGTCTTGAAACTTGTGATCGTTTTTCCTGAACCAGTCGTATGCCAAACAAAACCGCCATGAGGCATTTTTTCATCATTGTCCCATCCAAATGCAGCTCCTTCAACCGCTTGCAGAGCATGGACCTGATAGGGACGCATTAACATATGCCGCCTGTTTTCCTCATCTCTCGCTTCATCAATGACTAAGTAATCGCCAACCATCTGATGTGCCATTGGAATCATCAAAAATTGTTCAATTACTTTTTTCCAATCGTTTATTACATTGTTTTCTTTATCCGCCCAATGAAACACGAAACTAGGGTTAAAATCTCCTATTGTTTTTGGCGTAGCGAAATAGCGAGTGTCAATTTCGGAAGTGATGACCATCATCTGCGAAAAAGCCATAAAGTTATGACTGTATTCGCCATCACGATAGTAGCGTTTAAACTGTCCAAATGCCTCGTCCAGCGTTTTGTCCGTGCGTTTTTGCTCGATATTGATGAGTGGCAAGCCATTAATCAGTAAGACAATGTCAAAACGGTTGTCGTTTGGTGTCTGTACTTCTCTAGCAATCCAATAGCTTGAGTCCCCACCACGCACTTCAGCTTTTTTGAAAATCGTCAACGTGATTTGTTTTCTCGTAATTTTGGGATTGTCATCACGGTAAATGCCATCGATCTTGCCTTTTGATCCTTCAATAGCCAAAATCTTCGCAGCCTCATAACTATTGCTGATTTGATTGACCTTTGCCGTCACTTGTTTGAACTCATTATCCGTCAATTCCACGCCTTCAAGCTGGTCAGCATTGATACGATTGAGTTCACTGCGCCAGTGCGTAACCAAATCAGCAACCGTTACCTTTTGCTTGTTGCCGTTTAAGAAATCGGGCGCTTCCCATTTATACTTTTGCAGTTCTTTGACAAAATTCTCTTGAAAAGTTTTCTCTGCCACACTCTTTGGTGCATTGCTCATGGCTTACGCTCCCCTTTATACAAACATCTCATTTAGGTATGCTTTTTTTAGATTTTGTAGTTTTTCTAACTTGCGTTTACGAAGGGTGATGAGATGGTCAAGATTGGCAAAAAATGAACCGATTTTGGTTTGTTCTTTTTTTGTTGGAATTCTAATGGGCGTGACTTTAGCCTGTTCAATTGTATAATGTGATATTGTTCCAATATGAGTAATGCTTTTAACATAGTTTCTAAAAAAAGGTGTAATAAAAAAAGTATATAAAAAATTACCATTAGTTGTTGTTTCTGAACTTTTTAACCAAATCAAATCAGCATCTTTAAAGTACAACGGGTTATCATTCTTTACCAAGTAGGGTATTCCAATCGAACCTCCTCCAGTTACCAGAACATCTCCTTTTTTAACTCGACCAGATTTTATTGATAATTTCTCGAATAGACTTTGGGAAATATAAGCTTTATTATTTTCAATTCCTTTAAATTCTGACACGACATCGCTGGATCTAAAAAAAGGAACTCCAGATTTTGTCCACTCATTTTTATGCACCCGAGAGGCAGAAGAAATCTCCATTAAATCCCCTAAATTACACTGTTCCCATGAGTCAGTAAATCCCGCAAATCTCCGTTTTGGCTTACGCTCACCTTCAGCGGGGAACATTACAGTAAGATAAGCTGATTTTAGTGCTTTCGTCTTATCTAACTTACGCTGATGTAGGGTGATGAGGTTATCTAGGTCATAGAAAAACTTACCTATCTCCTCTTGTTCTTCTTTTACAGGCAATGCAGCAGGATATTTGAATAAATTATTCGTGGTAATCCCGAACACCTTCATTCCTGTACCAACTCTGGTTCCGTAACTTTTAAAATTATCAGTGTGCAACAAGTAATAAAGAAATAACGGTGTGATTTCTTTCGGTCGCATAGCAATCGTATGAAGCCCTGCAACCACCTTAGCGCTTGGTTTATTAAGCAATACAGCAGGTTCTGCAATACCTGTATAATCTTCTGAGGCATCTGCTACTATTACATCACCCTTTTGAAGCGACTCATAATCACCCGCTTTTATCATTGGAAGTTGTTCGTCACTTTCTATCAAATCAGCAACTTTTTTATGAATATCGCCATAATGAACATAACGAAAACTGCTATCTTCATCAGTTTCAACATCACGAGAAAGCGAGTAAGATTTAACTAAGTCGACTACCTTTCCCAATTCCCGCTGTTCCCAACCGTGAGCGTTTTGAAATTCTTTAAATCTTCTTTTTGGCACCAATTTTGTTTGTTCCATTATTCTTCCACCACCAATTCACTCATCATGGCTTCAAGTGCTGATTCTGAGTCTCGAATTTCTTCATCAATTGCTGACAAGGTATCAGCATAGCGATTGTGTAGCATTTGCAATGTATCCAACTCTTTTTTTATCGGTTTCCATACCAAACCAACTATGGCATCCAGTGTGTTGCCAAACCATTTTTCATACATCAAGTTGTCAATTTCTTCATTCGTCAAAGTTAAAATACGTTCTTGTACAGCTTCCTTGAGCGCTTTTTCATCCGCTTTCACGGCTTTGTTAAGGGATGATTTTTCTGCAAATAGCTTCTCAACTTTTTTCAAAAGGTGATTTTCAGCAGTTTCCTTGCTAGCCTTTTTTAACGCAGCTTTGATGGACTTGCTTTCAAAAGCATCGCAAGCTTTATTTAAACATTCACCTAAAGCATAGGCTTCATCGCTCTCTTCCACTTTTGCAGCTTCAACCAAGTCAGAAAGCTCCGTTTCAATTTCTTGAATGCGGGTTTTCTTTGATTCGATTCCTTTTAGTTCATCACTGTATAAATGTTTCGCAATCAACTCATTCGGTACGATACTGCCAATCCATCCGTCTTGCTCTTCACGTTTTTTGTTGCCAGTTCCTTTCGTTATCATATTGGGCTCACGCGTGCGTCCCGCTGTATAGAAATCACTTAACGCAATGATTTCCGTATCATGTGTCAGTGTATTTTTCCATATCTCCGCCACAATCTGATAGCCGTCGTAAACATCAATATATTTGAACGCTGAAAGAATTTCCTTAATTTCAACCAGCATTTCATCCATCAACTGAGTCAAGCTACTGCTGTTGTTTACACTTCGTAAAATGTCCCAGTATTTATCAATATAGGCTTTTGTTTTGCTTTCGAGTTCTTTTGTTTTTTTAACAATGCGGGAATCGCCCAACACATCATCAGAAATCTCCTCAACAGGTTTTAATAGCTCAAAATATCCATCACGGATTTCTTTTAGAGATTCTTCTAAAACATCTGGTACTGTGGACTGCAAAATCTTTAAGTCTTCAATGTTCTTTTGAGGAATCCCGCCGAGTAGATGAGCATCCACATTATGAGGAATTTCCTCGTCAACTGATTCTATATAGCGAGGAATGTTCATATTATACTCATTTTCTAGTATTTCCTTACTAGTTGCCAGATGACTGTACCCATCCTCTTCTCTACGTTCAACATACGTATCCACAATTTTTGCGATGTCCTTTTCTTGGAGGACATTTTGTTTGCCAACTTTAATAAAGCTATGAGAAGCATCAATCATCAGGACAGGCTCGTCAATTTTTCGGTTTTTCTTTAAAATAATGACAACGACTGGAATACCTGTATTGGTAAATAAATGGTTTGGCAAGCCAATGATGGCATCTATGTAATTTTTGTCCAGCAATCGTTTACGAATTTCGCCTTCTGCTGAACCACGGAACAGGACTCCATGAGGCAAAACAATCGCCATTGTACCGTTTTGACCTAAGTGGAATAATCCATGCAATAGGAAAGCAAAGTCCCCTTTAGAGTCTGGTGGCAACACTCCAGCAACTGCAAAGCGGGGATCGCTGACTTTTAACCCATCTCTATTCCAATTCTTAGCTGAATATGGTGGATTCATTACCACTGCATCGAATTGTACGCCTTCATTTGGACGTTCCGGATCTTCTGGCCAGTCTTGGGAAAGTGTATCGCCGTTTTTAATCGTCATCTTTTCAGGCCGAACACCATGCAGCAACAAATTCATACGGGTTAGATTATAGGTTGCTGTATTCTTTTCTTGCCCGTAATAGCTCAGATTCTTTTGTGCATCTTCATCCAAATGCTTTTTAACTGTCAAAAGTAGCGAACCAGAACCGACAGTTGGGTCATAGATTGACTTGATGTCTGACATTTTTGCTACAATTTGTGCCATGACTTCGCTGACTTGTCGTGGCGTGTAGAATTCCCCTGCTTTCTTCCCTGACTCCATCGCAAACTGTCCGATGAGGTACTCATACGCATCACCCAGTACATCACCTTTTTGCAGTGCCACCATGTTCAGATCTGCAAACAATAAGATCAGAGCCTTAATATTTTTGCTTCGTTCGTTTAAGTTACTACCTAAAGCGGTATCCGTTAAATCAAGCGTTGAACTTGAGAATAGTCCTTGAAAGTCATCCGAATCACCAGACACAGCAATCGTACGTTCGAAGTGATTCAAGCTATCTGTTACTTTTTGAACTTCAAAATCTCCTGAATTGATGTCTTTTAACCAAGTCTGATAGAGATACTCAGGCGAGACATAATAACCGAGAACATTCTGAATCATTTTTTCTAGCTGCTCGCCGTATTCTGCTTTTGCCTTTGTGTATTCTTCAACCAATTCAAACTCAGACATTTGCCCAATACCACTGGTCACTTTGAATGTTTCTAAAGTCTTATCACTTAAAAACTTGTAGAACATCAATCCAAGCATATAATCTTTGTAACGGCTGGCATCCATTGAACCACGCAGTTCATTGGCTCCGTCCCACAATCTACGTTTAATTTCCTCTGATGTAATCACTTCGTATCCCCCATTGGTTATATTAATTCCCGGCCATCACTTATGTATTTTCTCCTAAAATTTTTTGCTTCTATTATAACTAACTATAACAAATATAACAAAAAACACCTACAAGTCGAGGTGTCTTAAGAAAAGAAAGGTCAATAAATTAATTTCAATATAACAAAACTATTGACAAAACCCATGTATTTGAAAAAGTCAGACGAATAGAAATCTCAGCCAATTTCAACAGTTTGCCAGATAGAATGGAGAGTTTTTATTCATAATATTCTAAATAACTTCATTCCAATTCATCAATTAGATAATATTCGAATTGAAAATACTCAACTTATCATGGTTTTTGGCCCCCAAAAGAGATATCCGTTCTTCAAATTCCACGTCACCATTGGCACACTTGCCTTTCACGTCCTATTTTCATCCATTGTTCTTACATTTTTTGGCTCTGATGTACAAAGACCCCATTTCCCTCAAAGTCGTCTAGACAACTTTTAGTGAGTGACAAACACCAAACCTCATGAGGCTCCACAACATTTTTTATACTTTTTCCCGCTTCCGCATGGACAAAGCTCATTTCTTTTCGGTTTTAACCGTGTAGACTGAGTAGCTTCTTTACTTTGTTGCTTCCATCTCTGCAATGCTTCTTTACCGGCATTTTTCATTTGTTTATATCGTTTTTGAAAAAGCTCCATTGCTTGATCACTGCTTTTTAATGATTCTTCTACCAATTCACGAGCTTGTTTTTTCGTCATTCCGGAAGTCTGAAGCACTTCAAATTTTTTATTTATCAATGAAATCCGTATACCGAATTCTGCAGCTTTCCATTTTTCGCGTTCATCATTTTCAACATAATGAAGGATAACTTCTTCACAGTTACAGCTTGGATTCATACAATATCTATCATATATATAATAATTAATACCATTCGATTTCGTCCCTAAGACAATTCCATCCAAATCATCAAAAACATCGATATAACTATAAGTTTTTCCGTTTAAAATATCGGTGGGGTTCACTACTTTCATACTTTTCTCCTATCCTCCAGTCATCATGCATTTCTGCTTGAATTTAGTATATCATTTTATCCTACCATGCCGAATATTTAATTACTGAATTACGTATTGCTTTCGTAAATTCTTGAACTACTTCCCCAAGGATGATAACCGTCTCCAATATAAGTAAAACCGTATTTTTCATAATAACCAATGAGGCTGGTGCAAAGAAACACTTTATTGAATCCCGCTTTTTTGGCATCAGCTTTCGCACGTAAAAGTTAGTATTGGGTGCCTGTCACCACCCGAATGAGAGTTCAAGATTTTGGCGAGTATCTTTCCGTTAAATTCCATGAGATGAAAACGAGACCACCGTGATGGAATACAGCAAGCCGGGATCTAAACAGCTTTATTATGAACTGAAGGATGAAATCTCGAAAGAAGCGATTCCAAGAGAGAAAAAAGCGGATGATCCGCTTCATATGGATATTTGGAATGGTTTTTACAAGGGTTCTGGTGAAGTAGTTGGCGATGTGATGTTATATTTAAAAAAAGCAATACGGGATTAGCAGTCAACTGGAGCCTACCGCAGTCTGGAAGGCGAGCTCATTCATAAGGTTGGTATGAAACCGGCTCAAATAGTGAGCGGCAAGAATTCTGACAGATATTTGTCCGCCAAGTTCCATATCTATAAAGACGGGTCCATTGTGATGGAATACAGGAAGCCCGGCAGCAAGCATCTCTAATATGAACTGGTAAACAAAATCCCGAAAAAGGCCATTCGAGATTCAGAAAACCCGGATGATCCGCTTTATATGGATATTTGGAATGGCATTTATGAGGGCTCCGGAAAAGCAGTCGGTGATACGATCGAAGGCCTGGAAACACTCTACAGGATAGTCGTAAGACAGGAGGACATTTTTGGTTTTCCCGAAGAACTTATCCAATATAACTATAGACGTCATCGTGGCGCCATAGTCCGTGCACGAAAATGGGAAACCATCCGTATCCTCCACAGCATACTTTGTTATTTCCTTTCCATTAATTTTGTCGATGCAGCTGCTTGTAAGCTCTTGCTCTCCTCTTTTCCAAAAAATATTCCGGCTTTAAAATTACTGTTGGTTTCTGAGTTTATACAATTTTTCGTGCAGGCTCTTCGTATTTACATATATCTGTTTATAGAGCGTAAACAATTCTTTGTACCGTTTTGCATTTTCCTCAATCGGGTGAACTGCTTTTTTCACAGTAACAAAGTGCTTTGCGCATTCTTTCAAAGATGGGTACCATCCTAAGCCGACAGCAGCCAGCATTGCCGCCCCCATGCCCGGTCCTTGTTCATTTTCCAAGCTGCAAATCGTTGTATCAAATATATCAGCCTGCATTTGAAGCCAAAAATCACTTTTTGCCCCGCCACCGATTGATACGATAGACGAAGGTTTCGTTCCACCCGCTTTAAATAACTCAAGCGATTCATTAATAGAAAAAGTGATGCCTTCCAAAATGGACCGGATAAAATCTTTTGTCCGGTGTTGAGTATCAATACCTGTAAATGTCCCCCGGATCTTGGCATCACTATATGGGGTCCGCTCCCCGGATAAATACGGAGTAAACAGTAACCCATTTGAACCTAGCTGGGATTTTGCCGCTTCATTGACCATTTCATCAAAATTCCAGCCCCTCAAAAATTCCGCTTTGAACCAATCCAGACTATGTCCCGCTGATAATGTAACCCCCATTGCATAAAAGGCATCCTGCTGGGCGTGACTAAACAAGTGCAGTTTACTACTCAAGTTTCCCTCAACGTTTTTTTTATAATTTAGGAATACACCTGATGTTCCAATGCTGCACATGGCACTTTTATCCGATAAAATACCGGCTCCTATTGCCCCGCATGCATTATCAGCCCCGCCGGCAAATACCTGTGTCGTTTCTGAAAGGCCTGTGACGGCAGCCACTTCCGGCCGGATCGTCCCTGTTTTAGCATGGGATTCTGTTAGATCTGGGCATAAACAAATTGGAATATCGAATGTTTTACAAATTTCCCTGCTCCAAACCTTTTGCTGTATATCCAATAACAATGTACCCGCGGCATCCGAATATTCGCTGTGTAAATCTCCGGACAACCTGAAACGTACATAATCCTTTGGCAAAAGAAAAACATAGCTTTTTTTAAACAGCTCCGCTTCATTTTCTTTTACCCATAATAATTTTGGCAGTGTAAAACCTTCCATTGGTTCATTTTTCGTAATCCGGTACAATTGCGGGCATTGTTTCTTTATTTTTTTACATTGTGCTATTGTGCGCGTATCATTCCATAATATTGCGGGCCGGACCACCTTCATATCCGCATCCAGCAACACCAGTCCGTGCATCTGCCCGGAAAAGCTAATGCCTTTGATTTTTCCGGCATCCACCCCTGATTCCAATACCACCGCCTTTAAGGCAGCCAACGTTTTTTGCACCCATTCTTCAGGATCCTGCTCGCTGTACCCCGGCTTGGTTTGAATTAAGGGGTATGTTTCAGATTGGGAAAAAGCCACTTCCCCTTCCCTATTCACAAGCAGCACTTTCACCGAACTTGTACCTAAGTCGATTCCAATTACATATTCCATCACGATCCTCCCTCCGTATTGAGAAATGTTTACTGTTTTTTGTTTAACCAACAGGTAATCCCGGCCAAAATTTCACGGAATGTTTCTATATCCCATGCTGCACGGCCGATAAAAAGGCCATCCACTCCTTTCAATTTTAAATAAGATAAATAGTTTTCCGTATTGACGCTGCCACCAAAAATAACCGGGATTATATTAGCGGTATCCTTTCCAAACAAACGGATTAACACTTGGCGGATATGCCTGTGCATCTGTTCCACATATTCCGGGCTGGCAGGGGTCCCTTCATTGCCGATCGCCCAAACTGGTTCATAAGCAATTTGAACCTCCCCAGCCTGAGCTTTTTCAACTTTTGCCAGTGCCATTTTTAATTGGCGTTCCACTGTTTCAGGACCCGCAGACAATTGTTTTTCTATTAAACTCTCGCCAATGCATAACAGCGGGGTCAAATGATGGTCCAAGGCAGCTTTTACTTTTTTAGAAAGATCCGCGTCATTCTCGTTGTAATACTGGCGGCGTTCAGAATGGCCCAATTCAACCAGATCAATTCCGGCCTCTGTTAGCATCAGCGGCGATATTTCCCCAGTATAAGGGCCTTCATCCATCCAGTGCATGTTTTGGGACCCGATCCGAACCGGCTTATCCTTAAGCGTTTCTTTAAGTGGATAAATGGCGGTATACGGAGGAATTACGAACAGATCAATTTGCGAGTGAATTTCCTTCGCATAGGCCGCCAGCCATTCACAATAACGTTTGCCTTCCCCCAAAGTTTTATGCATTTTCCAATTTGTTCCAATATATAGCTTTTTCATCTGATTAAGCGCCTTCTTTCCCGCAAAAAGCCGCCATGGCCCGAAAAATATAAGATATGGTTGTTGCGCCCGGATCCTGATGGCCAATAGTTCTTTTCCCCAAAGACTTAGCACGCCCGAATCTAGCAACATATTTTTTTGTATTCTCCACGCCGGCAGCTGCAGCATCTGCGGCTTTTTTCATCCCAGTGCCAACATCCTTACAGGATTTCGCTGCTTCTTCCAAAGCATCAGCAGCCGGGATCAAGGCATCCAGCATCGTTTTATCTCCGGCAGACGCGCCACCGCGGTTTTCAATATCCTTACTGGCTTCCCGAAGCCCCTTTGATAAATGCTGTATATCAAGCTCCGTTTCATTGGCAAGCTGTTTGGAAATTCCCAAAAATAAAGTTCCAAACAGCACACCGGAAGCGCCTCCCATCGACCGGATCATGGCCATGCCACAGTCCTTAAAAACCTGTTCCACATTTGTGTACTGGTTTTTCAATAAAATTTTTTCAATTTCAGCAAAACCAATCGACATGCCAACACCATGATCTCCATCGCCAATCTGGCGGTCTATTTCACCAAGTTCTTCTTTTCTTGATTGGATTTCAACCGCTACATCAAGCAGCATTTCTTTTGTTTGTTCAACTGTTAATGCATCCATGCTAGCAGCCTCCCTTTACAAAATAAGGCGCCCGGGCCGGTGCATCATACAACAATCTTAGTTCCGGATCCAGCACCATAATGCTGATCGAAAATCCGCCCATTTCCTGGGTTGTGCAAAAGTTTCCGATTTGCGTATCATGAATCTTCATTCCTTTGGCTTCCAGAAAACGGCTGACATACCGGTTCACAATATAGAGTTCCATCAGAGTCGTCGAACCCAAACCATTAATGCAAACAGCCAGTTCGGACCCTTTTTCTGCAACTATATCATCAAACAGCAAATTCAGCATTTTTTCCGTTAAAACATCCGCTTCTGCCATCGGCTGCCGGGAAACTCCCGGCTCTCCGTGAATACCGATCCCGAATTCCACTTCATTCTCAGGTAACTCAAAATTCGGTTGCCCGCTGACCGGATTGGTTCCCGGCCGGAGTCCAATTCCGATCGACCATGCAGCTGCATTGGCTTTTTCGGCCACGCGTTTACATTCATGTAAATCATAACCGGCCCTGGCAGCAGCACCGGCGATTTTCATCACGAATAAGTCACCGGCAATTCCTCGCCGTTCGGATTTATTGGGTGAAGATGCAACATCATCTGCTACCCTGACAGATTCTGTCCGAATACCTTCAAGGTTTGCCAGTTCTTCCCCCATACCGAAATTCAGAACATCTCCGGCATAATTCCCGTATATGAGCAATGTACCTGCCCCAGTATCCGAACTGCGTATCGTTTCCAGCACTGTTTCCGGATTGGGGGCTGCAAATACATGACCGATCGCCGCGCCGTCCGCCAAACCATCACCGATGTAGCCTAAGAACATCGGTTCATGTCCACTTCCACCGCCGATCACAATTGTGACTTTATTTGGAACCCTTTCATTTCTAACCAAGCCGTACCCTTGGTTTCCAACTTGCATAAATTTCCCCGGGTATGCCGCTAAAAAACCTTCCACCATCTCTAATACGGCAAGATCCGGTTGATTAATAACTTTTTTCATACGCCATCCCCCTCCAGGCCAGTTGTTCAATCGATGCAATCACCTTATCAGTGCTGAATCCATATGTGTCCATAACATCTTGAGCATTTCCGGATGCCCCGAATTTATTGACAGCAATCACGTGGTCCGCATATTTCTTCCAGCCGAAAGCAGCACCCATTTCGATGGCAACCTTTGTTTTAAATTCATTGGAGATTACTTGATTCTGATAGCTTTCCGTCTGCGATTCAAATAACTCCATACATGGCATACTGACAACCCGTACTCCGATGCCTCTTGTTTCAAGTACTTTTTTAACTTTTAATGCGAGCGAAACTTCCGACCCGGTTGCAACCAGCAGTACGTCTTTTTTATCTGTATCAGCCAAAATATAAGCACCGCGATTTAAGGCTTCCTTTTCCTTAACTGGAATGATCGGTAATGCCTGCCTGCTGAGGACCAGCATAACGGGCACCTCCCGGTTTTGCACTGCATATCGGTAAGCCATCACTGTTTCATTGGCATCAGCGGGGCGGATCACTTTTATCCCCGGCATCGCCCTGTAAGATGCCAGTTGTTCTACCGGCTGATGGGTCGGTCCGTCTTCTCCAACAGCAATCGAATCATGTGTCATGATATAAATCACTGGCAACTTCATCAGTGCTGCCGAGCGGATTGCTGATCTAAGATAATCGGAAAATACAAAGAAGGTACCACCAAATGCATGCAAACCCCCATGGAGCATGATCCCATTTAATATCGCCCCCATACTGAACTCGCGTACGCCGAACCAAATATTTTTACCTGCATAATTTTTTTTGGAAAAGTTTCCTGCTTGATTAAGTATGGTGTTATTGGAAGATGAAAGATCTGCTGACCCGCCGAATAGTGTAGGGATCCGGTCGTTTAATGCATTCAGTACTTTCCCGGAAACATCCCTGGTTGAAAGCGGCCCATCCAAACTTGAAAACTCCGATAATTCTTCGTCCCAGCCGTCCGGCATTTTTCCTTGCATCGTTTCATCAAAGTTTTTGTACAGTTCAGGGTATTCCTTACCATATTCATAGATTAATTGAAGCCAGGCCGATTCGGTTTTAGATCCTTTTTCCCGGTAAATGTCTTTTAATTTCTGAATGCTGTCTGGCAATTCGAAGGGTTCCAGCCCCCAGTTATAAATGGCTTTTGCGAGTCTCGCTTCATCCCGGCCCAGTGGCGTTCCATGTACGCCTGATGTTCCTGCTCTGTTTGGGCTTCCGTAACCGATAATGGTATTGATTTCTATTAATGTCGGTTTATCAAGATGTTTCTTGGCAAGTCTAATGGCGCAGTCGATCGCTTCCAGGTCATTGCCATCTTCAACATGGATGGTTTCCCAGCCTAAGGACCGGAATCTATCCTGTACGTTTTCAGTAAATGTTTCGGATGTGCTTCCATCCAATGAGATATGATTAGAATCATAGAGAAGAATCAATTTTCCGAGGCCCAGATGGCCGGCAAGCGAAGCGGCTTCGTATGAAATTCCTTCCATTAGGCAGCCATCTCCGCATAAAGCATACGTGTAATGGTCGACAATCGGATAGCTGGGCCGATTAAACATGGCCGCCAGATGGGCTTCAGCCATGGCCATACCGACAGCCATCGCAATCCCTTGCCCTAGCGGACCGGTCGAGACATCAACTCCCGGCGTTACCCCGTATTCCGGATGCCCTGGCGTCTTGCTCCCGAGCTGGCGAAACTGCTGCAAATCACTGGTGCTGACATCATAGCCGAAAACATGAAGCAGACTGTAAAGCAATGAAGAACCATGGCCGGCCGAAAGAATAAAGCGGTCACGGTTAAACCATTCAGGATGAGCCGGATTAAATTTTAAATGTGATTTAAATAAAACTGAAGCCATCGGGGCGGCCCCCATCGGCAATCCCGGATGACCGGAGTTGGCTTTTTCAATCATATCAATGGATAATACACGCAAGGCTTGAACAAGCAGTTGATCGGTTTTTCCCATTTTCCATTCCTTCTCCCTGTTTGTTGTAACACCGTCCGCCAATACTTATCTACTTTCATCTCAACACGATTGTCGATCTCAAAATAATTCAGGATCGAGCCCTTTTTTCCAAATACGCCTTTTCCATTTTTGAAATTTTTTCGATTTTCATCGTTGACCGTCCATCCTTGAATGTATGGCTTAAAAATTCTTCCACGATGCGTAGTGCCGGTTTAATGCCAATCACCTGCTGACCGATTGTTATGATTTGCGCATTGTTGCTTAATTGTGCGCGTTCTGCCGAATAAATATCATGGCAACATGCTGCGCGGATTCCGGGAACCTTGTTTGCTGAGATCGCCATTCCGATACCTGTTCCGCATATTAAAATGCCTCTGTCGATCGTTCCGTTTAAAACAGATTCCCCCACTTTTTTTGCAACATCCGGATAATCCTCACCGCAAACTGTATCGCACATATACTTTATGGGATCATGCCCGGAGTTGTACAAATAATCAATTATTTCATTTTGATAGGTAAGGCCATTTGGATCAGCGCCAACTCCAATCTTCATTTTCGGTTCTCCTTTCGCTATTATAAGAAAATCGCAGGACGGACTTTTAAAAACACCCTCCAGTTTTCAAGTCCGCCCCGCGATTTTTTCAAAGTGTAGTACATTCACCTCAAGGGCTGAAGGTCATTCATCCAAACCGGATTCTGTTATAACACTTTGACCGTTTTATGCTTGAAGCACTTTGTCTCTAGCAATCCGCTTTACTTTCGGATCGGTGAAAATATCGGATGCATCGTCACTCGGTGAAGAAAATTCGCTGATCACCGCACCTTCAGGACCCGCTTTAAACCAGTGCCGGGTATCCGGTTTAATAGTGTACTGCTGACCGGGTTCCAAGGCGATTTCTTTGCTAGCGGTATAATATTGACTGTTCCCTTCCGGAGGGGCAACCTGAATTTTGCCTAAATCCAGTTTTTCATTACTTTCCACATACAAATACACTTTTCCCCATCTGCAACGAAATGTCTCCTGCTTTCCAGCTTTGCCATCAATCGAAGGGTGCAAATGTTCCGGACATGTTTGATTCGGCAGCAATACCATTTCTTTTGCGCAGTATCTGTCATTGTTAACATAAACGACTAGATTTAATGCTTCCTCCCGGATATTATCCAGTCCAAAGTCAGCATAATCTATATTTGCAATTTCCGCATCAGTAAGTGCAATATGGGCTTTTTCGTAATAACTAATAACCTCTTTTTTATATGCTTCTGTTACGTCTGACATGTTATGACCTCCATTTGTTTGCATAGTTTCATTAATTGTTAGCAACTTTCAAGTTAAGAGATTTTTATAGAACTCATATCGATATCGATATCATGATCGTCAGAAATATTTTCATCGAGTGCCACCGGTTTCTTCAAAATGAATAGTACAATCGCCGTGGCCAAAGAACCAATCAATAGTGCAATGAAAAATTGCAGCGGCTTCGTCATCGTGACCATTGCAAGCAAACCTCCGTGCGGCACCTTCGAATCAGCTCCCCAGAACATCGATAAAGCACCACCAATGGCTCCACCGACCCCGGTGGCAATGACACATCTGATGACGTCATTCAGAATGATCGGGAAACAACCCTCTGTAATCATCACAACGCCCATTGGAAATGCCGTTTTTAACGTTTCTACTTCGTTTCTTGTATAAATGTTTTTCTTGAATGGTTTTTGAAAGAAATACGCCATCGCCATCCCAAACGGGGTAACCATGGATGCTAACATGAGCACAGTAATTGGTTCATAAATACCTCCCGTTTGCAAACTTAACACGAATGCAAATACAACTTTGTTGATCGCGCCGCCGTAATCGATGGAAGACAGAATGCCAATGATTGCCCCATAAATCAGTTTGTCAGAAGTATTCAAGCCGGACAGATAATTTTCAAGATACCCCGTTGCAATTCCGACCGGTTTGCCGACAATGAAATACATGATGGATCCAGAAATAACTGCCGATATAAGCGGAATAAGAAGCATTGGTTTTATTCCCTCGGCCCACCCAGGAACTTTCATTTTATCCCTGATAAATTTTGTAATCCATCCTGCAATAAATCCTCCGATTAAACCTCCAAAGAATCCCGCTTTAACACTAATAGCGGCAAGCCCCATTACCATCCCAGGAGCAATTCCGGGCTTGTCAGCGATCGAGAAGGCAATCCCTGTTGCAATAACCATAGGCAAAAGCCCGAGCACCGTTCCACCCATCGTAGATAGCGCATCAAAAAAATTATATTCTTTCGAGATATCTGAAATTGTTTCGCCCCCACCAATGTTACCGATCGCCAGCATAAACCCGGCACCTACAACAATCGGAATCAAATACGAAATAGCAGTCATAAGGTGCTTCTTGATTTGCAAATTTTTCCAATCCATATTAATCTACCCTTCCGAGTATTTTTTCATTTCTTCGTACGTCCAAGTTGACTGAAATATGATGCGCTTTTTTCGTTTTTAACTGCTCCACTCATATAATATCCGAATTATTTACTGGCTTGAGATACAAGGGTTTCTACTTTTTCAATAAATTTATTAGGAGACTTAATCACTAAATCTGTCGGAACTTCAATCACTTTCTTTCCGGCGAATCTTTCCCTGCCGGAGACTTTTACATCCGCAGCAATGATGACAACATCTGCTTTTTTTATGAGTTCCGCGGGAATTTCATCTTGGAGGCCGATAGTTCCCTGGGTTTCAACATGAATATTGTGTCCTGCTTTTTCGGCCGCTTTCACTAATTTTTCCTTTGCAATATAAGTGTGTGCGATACCTGCTGTGCATGCTGCAATTCCAACAATGTTCATTTTTTCATCCTCCCTCTATATAAAAATCTGTGTTGCTAACCAGTCATGAAAATACATTTTTTATCTCATCGACACTCTCCGCTTTTAACAGCCCATCGATAGCTTCATCATTTCCAAGCTTACCGGCAATCTCTGCCAATAACTTCAGTTGGTTCTGTGCGTATTCATGATCTTTACTGACCGCAAACAGGCACACGACTTTGACGCCCTTTCCGTCCAGCGTTTCCCACTCAATCTCGTTTTGAAATTTACCGATAGCAACTCCAATTTTTGAAGCGCTTTCACTTTGCCCGTGGGGAATAGCAATATAATTGCCAATCCCCGTTAAGCCTTGCGATTCTCTTAAATAAATATCTTTTTTGAAAGACTCCACATCATTAATGTAATCAGCTTCTTTTAATTTTTGTGAAAGAATCGTAATCGCCTCGTCTTTATTCTTTGCCGTTAAATTGACCGCGATGATTCTGTCATCCAATAATTCTTTTAAACTCATAAGCCTGCCCCCGCAACAACTTTATCGAAAAGTGAAAAACATTTTACTTTATCAGCCGCATTAAAAAGATCAATTTTCTGGTCTGCTGTTTTCCGGCATACGTTAATGCATTCCGGGAAAATAGCGTTTGGTTCACGGATTTCAAAATTACTGTTATTTAAGATTTCCCTTAATTTTTCGGTAAAGGAGATCTTGATATCGCTTGAAATATTAATTTTTGAAATGCCCAGTTGCACTGCCTTGGCAATTTCTTCATCCGGATTGCTTGAGCCGCCGTGCAAAACAAGTGGAATATCCACAGCCTTAGTTATTTTTTCAAGAATATCCAGGCGTAGCTTTGGTTTCACATTTTTCGGGTAAATTCCATGTGCTGTACCGATCGCGACCGCCAAAGAGTCTATATTCGTACGGCTGACAAATTCTGCTGCTCTGTCCGGATCGGTGTAAATCACTTCTGTTACCCCGCCTTCCACTGTGTTGCCGGTATCCCCGATCGTTCCAAGTTCTGCTTCAACAGAAACGCCAACCGAATGGGCAATTTTAACCACTTCTTGTGTGACCTTGATATTTTCTTCGAAAGGAAGATGTGAACTGTCAATCATAACCGAAGTAAAGCCCAGTTGTATAGCATGAATGACCTGTTCAATTGAGGCCCCGTGATCCAGATGGATGGCAATTGGAATCCTGGAATGATTGCATTCATAAATCACTTGCGCAACAAAACTATCCCGCAAAAATTTCAACTCTGACGGATGGATTGCCATGATAAAAGGCGCTTGTTTTTCTTCCGCACTTTCCATAATGGCTGTCAGCAACTGACCGCTGCCGGCGTTAAAAGCAGGTACCGCAAATTTGTTTGCCTTGGCTACATCTAACATTTCTTTACCGGTAATTAACAAAATCAATCATCCTTTCTTTTTCTTTTTGAAAATAAGAAAAATGGAAAGCAGGCAAAATAACGAATGTAACCGTTACCAAACCCTAATAATCTTTCTTTTCATTTCCCATATTTTCTTTACGTTTTCATTTTATTACGTTTATATTCTTTTGTAAACTCTTTTTTTAATTTTTATTTTAGTTCTTCTTTTAACACTTTTTGCATACTTTATATGTTATTTACAATTATCATGTTTACTATCCCTCTTGGTTTATAAGTACTTATCTTACGCTTCATAAAACAGAGCGTGCCTCATAAATTTTGTATAACAGCTCAAGAAGGTTTACGATTGATTTTCTTTTTTATTTATTTTATTTTTTATTTCTTTCTTTTTGTTGCTTTAAATATTGCCATTTTCCTTTTTATCTCTTATAATAAAATGAAAAGAACGTTTTTTCTTTATATATAAAGAAAACCTTTTTAGTGAGGGAAGGGATAGTTATGTTTGTAGAAGAACGGAGGAAAGTGATTTTAGATATATTAAAAGAAAAAAAATCCGTTTCAGTCAGGGAAATGTCAAATGTCCTTAACGTATCCCTGCCAACCATCCGATCTGACCTGGATCACTTGGAAAAAGAAAAACTGTTAATCCGCACCCATGGCGGAGCCGTATTAGACGTTCACTCAAATCAGGATTATACCGAACAAAGCTTTGAGACAAGAACCAAAATCAATATAGAAAAAAAGCAAAATATCGCATCAAAGGCGATCGGCATGATCCACCCAAAAGACTGCATTATTTTGGACTCGAGTTCTACCTCTTATGGACTGGCAAAGCTTTTAAGAAATACAAAAGAAAATATCACCGTACTGACAAACGGGATCAACATTGCATCCCTCTTAAAAGAAAATCTTAACTTAACTGTCATCATTATCGGCGGGATCCTCAGCGGAAAATCAAACGCTGTTCAAGGGCTGCTGGGACAAGAGATTCTTGATAAAATGAATGTCGACAAAGTTTTTTTCTCGGCTTATGGCGTATCGATTGAACATGGATTTTCCGATTTTAATTTATATGAAAGTGAGTTAAAAAGGCGTATGCTCAACTCATCTTTTAAAAAAATTGCACTGATGGACAGTACAAAGATGAATAAATATTCAAGTTCAAGCTTTGCCAAATTAAGCGATGTCTCCATGATCATCACGGATAACGATATTGATCCCTCTATTTTAAAAGAATACAGCCAGTATGTGAATATCGTTGTATAAAAAAAGGGCAGCTAAACCCATTGAGGTGCACGCTTGATTGATCTATTTCCAAAATAGCTGGATCACTTATTCTTCTTTATAAGATAGTTGAGATTGCCCAAAAAGCTCAATTTTCGAGATTTAAATCGGCATGGAGGCAGCAACCGTTTCAATATATAAAAGAACGGAATATCAGTTAACTATCCAGAATTAGATACGTATAATGTTCTTTTTTGAAAAGCCTTCTGAAAATACACTAGAAACTAAGCAATTTTTAGAGATGTTGTTAATATGGAGAGAGAAAATCTTAGAAATATTTGAGGAGTAATTCAATAAAATCTGATATCTAGTGAAGATTTGACTAAGAACAAAGCGCTTGATTGCATTTTAGACAACAAGCGCCTTTATTTATATCCAAGTACAGGCGCATAAAATATTCTATATGAAATATAGACCTCGTGAGCCTTACCACCAAGAAGTTCGTTTGACATTTTGAATATCAGTTGAGAATAAAATATGACATTTTACATCTTTTATGAAGGCTATGTAGGCTTTTATCCAGGACAGCATCTTCCCTGCCTTGAGAAAACAGCAAAATCAGTAAAGCCACAAAAGCTGTAGGTACCAGTAAACTGGCTGAAAAGGCTGAGAACCTGAAAATCAATGTCGAAGTTCACTCGTCCACACTTCTCAAATAAATCCGTTTCTCAAATCCTCCCATTGAACGAAAATTTTAAAAGTGCAATCACACAATCTAAAACCTTTGTGCTATTTTCTATCCATTATTTGGAACACACTTGTTCAAGAAGACAAATTATATTTAATATAATCACAAACCACGCCAATCCCCTCTTTTCTTCTAATTCCATCTACCCATCTATCCCCGTTCACCAAATTGACAACGTTCCCGCTACGCTGGATAATAAAACCAAATCAGTTTTACGGAAATAGGGGTGTGAATATGAGTGCCATTTCGCTTATGAATCTGCAGCTTTCACGGAATCAGGAAGAACTGGAACGCCTGAAAAAAAGCAAAAAGGAACTTGTGGAATCAAAGCACGCACTGGCAGAGAAAGAACACCTCTGCCTCCAGCCCGCCCTTTCCGCCTCAACCTGGCAAGGGCAGTTGGCGAAGCAGTTCCAGACAGTAAGAAAAAACGAACTCCTTGAAAGCTATAAAGCTACTGAAAAGCAAATCAATACGGCCCTTAAACTGTTGGAAGGGAAAATTAGTCAGCTTGCCTCAGAAAACACCCAGATTGAGAAAGCCATTCAAACAGAAATCGTAAAAATGCGCAAAAAAGAGGTGTGACGATGGAAGTCAAAATTCAATTTGACACGGTTGAAAAATCACTCGCAAATATCCGCTCAAA
>NZ_KB894004.1 GCF_000374345.1 Heyndrickxia acidiproducens DSM 23148 | reverse complement strand
TAGCCTCTGCCTTATGACTAGACCGAACGAAGGAATGTAGGCACACAGATGCCCAGAGACATGGGAGGGTACGTCATCATAAGTTACGCAGAGATCCATTGTGCATCGTATAATTTCCTATCACTACTTTCCACCATTATCCAGTAGTGACCGCGTAGCGTACCCATATGTTGGAATAGTTTCACATAATATAAAAATTTTGTTAGGAAACGTGTTGAAAAATATTTTTTTGACACCCCACCAACGGCCTAAACCGTTGATAAATCAATATTTATAGAGGGAGGATGCGAAATGAACTATCGTATTGTTGAGAAAGGACCTTTTAAGTTAGTAGGATTTAAGAAGAGAGTTCCAATTATTTTTAAAGGTGTCAATCCAGAGATTGCAAAAATGACTGAACTTTTAACCACGGATGTTATTAAACAATTAAAAGCAATTTCAAATGTAGAACCAACAGGTATTATTAGTGCTTCCACTAATTTCTCGGAAGGAAGAATGGAAGAAAGAGGAGAACTAGATCATTACATCGGTGTAGCAACTTCAAGTGATGAAACAGCAGAATTTGATGTATTAAAAATTGATGCTAGTACTTGGGCTGTATTTGAATCGATTGGACCATTCCCGGAAACACTTCAAAATGGCAGTTACAGGAAAACAAATCATTGGTTCAATGGGAACCAAAATGTATATTCCAAACTGGGATGACATTCTTATATTGGGAAATCAGCTTAATCCACCTCCTTTGGATGAATTTGCTGAAGTTGACACCACAACAATAATCGGTAAAAACGCAAAGAAGCCAATGGTCCTTGAAAATCCTGTTTATATTTCACATATGTCATTTGGAGCTTTATCTAAAGAAACGAAAATTGCTTTAGCAAAGGGAAGTGCCCTTGCTAAAACTGCAATGTGCAGCGGTGAGGGTGGAATTCTTAAGGAGGAAATGGATGCTTCTTATAAATATATATTTGAATATGTACCAAATCTTTATAGCGTTACAAGGGAAAATCTTCAAAACTCAGATGCTATTGAAATAAAAATTGGTCAGGGAAGTAAACCTGGAATGGGCGGCCTTCTTCCAGGGCCTAAGGTAACTAAAGAAATAGCTGAAATTAGAAATAAACCAATGGGAGAGGATGTAATCAGTCCATCAAAATTTGAAAATATTAACTCAAAGGAAGATTTAAAAAAATTAGTAAGCAGACTAAGAGAGGAATCCGGAGGAAGACCAATTGGTATTAAAATTGCAGCATGTAGGATTGAAAGTGATATGGAATATTGTGTGTTTGCTGAACCTGATTTCATTACAATTGATGGAAGAGGTGGAGCCACTGCTGCAAGTCCCCAGATAATTAGGGATTCCACAACCGTTCCAACCATTTATGCGTTATATAGAGCAAGAAAATATTTAGATGAAAATCATTCAGATATGCAACTTGTTATTACTGGAGGACTTAGGGTATCTTCTGACTTTGCAAAGGCACTGGCTATGGGTGCAGCTGCAGTTGCAATAGCCTCTGCAGCTTTAATAGCAGTAGGTTGCCAGCAGTATCGAATCTGCGGAACCGGATTATGCCCAATGGGTATTGCAACACAAGATCCTGATCTTAGGAAGAGATTAAACATAGATGATGCTGCTAAGAGAGTAGCGAACTTTTTAAATGTTTCCCTAGAAGAGTTAAAAACCTTTGGAAGAATTACCGGTCATTCAAATATTCATGACATTTGTGTAGATGATTTATGTACTATTAACAAAGAAATATCTGAATTTACAAATATTAGACACGTATAAAACCTTTTTTCAAAAAAATTCTCCAATATTGAAAACCAGCTAGGGTAAATATTCACCCTAGCCGGTTTATCTTTTACATTACTTGTTATTTTCAGCATAATACTTCAGGGCTTCTCCAATAAATTTAGATGAACCATCGCCATATTTCTTATCTATTGCTTTTATTAAAATAGGCTCTGACAAATACTGATCTGCTTGATAGCTCCAAAAATTTTCTCCAACCTCTACTTTTAAAGCTTCATTCTGCTTTTGTGTCTCATCTACTATTTCAGATACAATTTCTTGAATTTCCTTTGATAAGGGGTCTTTGCTTAAGTCACCTGTAAGCTTTTTATATAATGTTTCTAGTCTAGGTTCATAATCTCCCAAATAAATTTTTAAAGCTTTTCCAATAAATTTAGATGCACCGCTTCCATATTTCTTATCAACTTCTTGTATCCAATCAGGAAATAATAAATAAAGCTGTACCATAGAGTACCAATAATCATCCCCCATATTATTTTTAAAAACTTCATAATCATTTTTAGCTATATGAGTTATTTCACCAGCAATTTGTTGAATCTCCTCTGAGTAAGGATTTTTATTTAAATCGGCTGTAAGTTCCTTATATAGATTCCTTAACTTAGGATGATTGTCATTAAGAGAATCTTTTTTAAACTGCTTCATTTGTTCGGCTTTAGTCATTAATATATCATTATTCAAATTCATCTTTACAATTTCAGCATATTTTTTTATACTTCCATATTGTTTTATGGCCATTTTAGCAATATCTGCTTCTCCAGCTTTCATTTTTTCAATACACCCATTATATTTATCCATACTTCCGTAAATTTTAATTATTTTATCTTCATTTTCTTTTTTATACTCTTCTAATACATTAAAAAATTCAGTCATATCAAATTCTTTAAAGCTCACCCTATTCACTCCTTTTAAGGTTTTATTTATAAGCTCTATTAAACCATTTAATCTATCGCGTTTTATAATGAGTAGCTTTTTTTGCTTCTCCAAAGCCTGCATTTTATCAAAATGGGGATTACCCATGATTTCTTTAATTTCTTTCAGTGGTATATCAAGCTCTTTAAAAAATAAAATCTGTTGCAGGACTGCAAGGGCTTCATCGTCATAAAGTCTGTAACCTGCCTCTGTAATTGCACTTGGCTTTAGCAATCCTATTTCATCATAATAATGTAGCATGCGTACACTAACTCCTGTCAGGTCCGAAACTTGTTTTACGGTTCTCATAAATTCACCTTCAACTTTGATTTTAAAGTTTCAATGCTCCCTTATACTCTGCCAGCATGAGTTTTATTGGCATTGCCAACCTCTGACTTAATATTACACTATGACATAATGTTAGAGTCAATACTATGGATAGATATGTGTGATAGCCTCACTAACAAATTCAGCGAGTCCCGGCATCTTTTTGTCCAGCTCATTTTTATATTCTAAATATGCCTGTCCGATACTACAAAACGTCTCATCATCACATGGGAAAATTAGCTGTATAAATTCTCTAAATGCTGTTACTGCCTCCTTGGCCTCTAAACTGTCAGGACCATACTTCATGGCTTTGTAAAACTTTTGGATGACATCTTCAGCAAGGGTAATAAGTTTATGAAAATCCATATGTGTCATTTTATATGCCTTTTCTACAACAGATGGTTTGTTCATTTTGCTGAACATTATATTGCTTTTCATTACTGGAAGAAAAAAACTACTTTCATTTAACAGCCGTATTTCATTTGCATATGTCTTTTTTAATGCATTAATCCTATTTTTATCAAAATCTCTAAGCATTGAAATATCAAACTCATCATTCAATATACGATCAATCGAATGTATCATTTTTTTTATTTGAGATTGTTTTTCCAAAAGAACCTGCTTATGTTGCCTCAATAACTCCTTTTCTATTTCCTTTGGATTATCCAGTATCAACCGAATGTCGTCAAGGGAAAGGCCTAACTCCTTATAAAACAATATGCTCCATAATCGACGCAAGCTCTCGTCGTCATATTGACGGTATCCAGATTCCTTCACTGCACTGGGTGGTAATAATCCAATTTCATCATAATATTGTAAGGTACGGCGACTTACACCTGACAACTTACACACTTCATTTACACTTTTCAATTTTATCCTTCCTTCTATCCTTTGAATGGATCTATAATGTTTTACATCATTTAAAAAAGTCCTTGACTCGAACGTAACGTTACAGTTTATACTCATTGTAAACATCAAGCATTGCTTTGTCAAACGAAATATCAATGACAAAAGCATCCATATATTATAAAGGAGGATTTATTAATGATATGTAAAAATAAAAAAACCCATGAACTTGAGCCTATTCCAAAGGAAGTCATGAACATTGCTTGGATTTTAGTGCTTGGGGCCATTATGCCTTTACTTGATTCTACAATGGTAAATATTGCAATCAAGCACTTAAGCAATGATTTTAGTATTGGACTTGATTCAATTCAATGGGTAATTACAGGTTATGTATTGGCTATGGCAATTTCAGTACCCCTTGCAGGCTGGATGGTTCAACGTTTCAACGGTAAATGGTTAATGATTAGCGCTAATATAGTATTCTTAGCGACCTCGATTGCTTCGGGACTTAGCCGAAGCATCTATTTATTGATTATTTCCCGCATTGTTCAAGGTTTCAGCGCCGGATTTATTATGACATTGGTGACTACTTTGGCTATTGAAGTTGCCGGGAGAGAGGCAATGGGACGAGTGATGTCAACCGTTGGTATCCCAATGATCTTAGGTCCAATCCTTGGTCCGGTTATTGGAGCTGTGATTGTCCAATTCTTGTCGTGGCGTTACGTCTTCTTTGTCAACATTCCAATTGGTATTATTGCCATAACTTTAATGATTTTGAAGCTTCCTGACTTTACACCGGCAAATATAAAAGCCAAATTCGACTTCATTGGTATCACTTTGTTGGGCGCCAGTTCAGCATCTTTGATTTATGGAATTACGCAGGGGGCGAAAAATGCTACTTTTAACAACAGCATGACTATTTCTTATGTTTTTGCCGGTATTGCAATTTTAGCCATCTACATTATTTACGCTGCTATTAAAAGGGAACAAGCAATTCTACCTTTACACTTGTTTAGATTAAAAAATTTCACTGCTGTCATAGTTGGCTTGTTCCTTGCAGGGGTTGCCACCAACGGTCCAATGTTGTTATTACCATTGTTTTTTCAGAACATTAAGGGCTTCTCAGTTTTGGGCACTGGATTGATCTTAATTCCACAAGGTATCGGTATGTTAGTTGTCCGTCCATTGATTGGCAAGCTAACTGATAAATTAGGAGCACGTGATGTTGTCCTGGTAAGTTTGACATTAGCCATCGCTGGCACCATTCCATTTGTCTTATTCAATGAGAGGTCTTCACTTATTGTTGTTGGTGTTGTCTTGTTTATTCGCGGTATAGGCATCGGAGGTGTCACCATGCCAATGATGACTGATGCATACACTGGAATGGTCAGACAAGAAATTCCACAAGCCAGTATCGGAACCAGACTGGTGCAAAATATCGGTGGTGCCTTTGGTTCAGCAGTGCTTGCAACGGTTGTTAGCCTTGGAGTCCAAGGTAAAACACCAACGATTCCACTCCTAACTACAGCTTACCACGACGGTTTCATGTTAGCATTAATCCTTAGCTTGGTAATGCTCATTCCATCTTTATTCTTAACTAACAAGAAAGCCAAGAATTAATATTTTCTAACAAAGAGGCTAAATATCATTTTTTCACTAAGCATCAATGATATTTAGCCTCTTTTTAAAAGTAGTAATATCTACCTAAAATGGCACAAGTTGATTCAAATAATGTCTGTGAGAAACATATTTATAGCAATTTCGCCATGTAGAATTCATCTATATATTCTCCATCAACATACATTGAATTTTTTCTTACACCTTCAATAACAAAGCCATTTTTCTCGTATAGATGTCTAGCTACTACATTCGGACACATAACTGTTAATTCAAGCCTCTTAATACCATTTTGCTGTGCCCATAAATCCAATTCTTTAAAAAACTTACTTCCTATTCCTTTCCCTTGAAAAGCCTTTCTTATACCAACTACAATATAAGCCGTATGTTTAATCCTGTTTGGTACACCTCTTTCAGCAGAAAGAAATCCAACAATTTCTTTATTATTTTCAGCAACTAATATTAAGTTACTTCCCTCAACTGACTTTTCAATAAGACTGTTAATTTGACTTATATTCTTTGTCCTTTCATTTGGTTCGTACATCATATATTTAGTTTCTTTATCTAATTCAAATAGCATTTGCCAAAATGCATCTGCATCGTTTTTATTGATTTTTCTAATAATCATCATTCATCATCCTCACCTTTTTACATCAAGACAATTGTTTCAACATGTGTGGGGTAGGATATATTCAGAGTGGTTTCCATCATCAGGATACGAGGCGGTTGAAGGTCCTGAAATTTTATGGAGTGAGAGTCCAGACACTGGGAATCCTAAGTATAGAAGCGAAATTTGGATTCCAGTAAAGAAAAAAGACTATTAATTACATCAATGTTTACGAAAAGGGCGCTCCTATTAAGAGTGCCCTTTTCGTAAACGGTACGATTGGTGAATGTTTGGCGTAGCTAATTTCGGGTTGTGCTAGGCACCCCCGAAACAATAAAAGCTTAACTTCACTGATAATATACTCTTCCTCACTTTAATTATAACATATACAAAATTGCAAATATAGACTGTTCGTTCTGAATTTCAACTGCTATACTTCGATAGTATATTAGTGAGATTTGTTGGGGGATTTGGGATAGTGATTATTTTGGTCTGCTTCATTAATCGACGAATTGGCAAAAGGCAAGCCAATGGAGAAGATCTTGAGCAGTTGAAGTTCTGGATATACTCATCATAACATTCAATTAATTTGGAGGTAAGATTAGATGAATAAAAAATTTGATCCAAATAACGTTATTATTAAAATCTGCATGAGTGGGATGGGATTGGAGGACTGTGGAAACAGTGAGGGTGCGATTGCGATGTTTCATAAAGCATGGCACGAAGCAACGGATGACTATGAAAGATTTATCGCAGCTTATCATTTAGCTCGTATACAAGAAAATATTACAGATAAATTAAAATGGGTGGAAACATCCTTACAGTGTGCACAAAATATAGATGATGATAACGTTAAGAGTGCTTACTCCACGTTGTATATAAACATTGCCAACTGTTATGAGGAGTTGGGTGATTCTGAACAGGCAACTAGAAATTATGAATTGGCCAAATCATATAATGGTGCACTAACAGATAAAGGCCCATTTTACCATGGGACAAAGGCAGATTTGAAAGTTGGTGATTTTCTGATAGCGGGTGGAAATTCAAATTACAAACCTGGGCTTAAAATGAACCATATTTATTTCACTGCTAATGTCAATGGGGCAGGTCTTGCAGCAGCATTAGCAAAAGGAAAAGGAAGAGAACGCGTTTATATAGTAGAACCTACAGGTGAATTTGAAAACGACCCAAATGTTACTGACAAAAAGTTCCCTGGTAACTTAACGCGTTCTTATCGCTCACAAGAACCTTTAAAAATTATTGGTGAAGAAACAGAGTGGACGAAACCGACAGCTACTAAGCGACGAGAATGGCATGAAAATTTAGCTAAAAACAAAGGCGATATTATTAACTAAACACATTTAATGGTGTGATAGTTGAAGGTCGATATGTTCCCGCCTACCGATAGTGCCAAAAACGTAGTGGATATGTTTCCGAGAACGGATACGCTCAAATGACATTCATTCTGTCCTCTCGAGCCACGTCGAGTGTTTGGTGCAACTCATTTTAAAATAGTATAAAACTTGCCCAGCCTTAGGACTGGGTTAAAGTCTTTAAGTGGCACTTAATTTAGTAGGGGATGGAAATTTCTGATCGACAACAACGGCGCCATTATTTCGGAGCCTGTTTTGTTCTTAAGTGTTAGGAGCTGAACATCTACTCTATCGTATGATATTTGGATGAATTATAATAAAAGTAAAGGTATTGGTAAGAGGAGGGGTGGATAGAATGAAATGGCAAGAAGCGAGGAAACTATTCCCAAATCAGTTTCTTTTGGTTTCAATTCTTGATTATCATGAAGAAGATGACAAGAAAATTGTTGATGAAGTAGCCCCGATAAGAACCATTTCTGAGAAGGATGCAAACAAAGAATTCTTCCGTGCTAAAGAAGGAACTATTGTTTATCACACATCCAATGAAGAATTTGTAATTTACATTCGCAGAGATCCTTTGATGAAAGTGGGAAGAATCTAATGAAACTTTCAACTATGCCAAGGCTCCACTAGATTAATCAGCATCTTTTTTATATCCTCAAGGTATTTGGGGACGGTACTGTTGCTGGTCGGCATGTTCCCACCTACCGATAGTGCTAAAGATGTCGTGGATATGTTTCCACTTACTGACGGTTCGAAAGACATTCGTTCAGTCCTCTCGAGCCACGTGGAGACGGCTGTACTGCTGGAGTTAAAATTGTAGCCATCAAATAAACTTTTCCGATTCAAAATAACCTTTCCGATCCGACCCTGATTTTGTGAAAATAAACCTTTCCGAAATCAGGGCCTTTTTCTGTGGAAACCCTTGCCAGATCTGCTTCTCTCGATTTTTAATTATTGATTTTTCGTCAAATGCGTGTGGGGTCGCGTGTTTGGCGAGTTTTTTTGTTTTTAGGTGTCAGTGTTTGATGTGACCTGAATGTTGTCGGGTTGAATGAGTGGGATTGATTTTTACGGTTTTGGCTATTAGGCGAGTCGGTAGGAATGACATTTTTTCATATTTATTTTTGTAATTTATTAAAATTAAAATTTCTGTGCTTGCATTTCTAAATTATTCCTGTTAGGATTATATCAAGGCAAAAAAATAATTTTAGAAAGGCACGATTTTATATGAAAAAGTTGAGCGAGGTGGTTAAATTTATAAGTGGATCGCCTCAATTTAGAATTACTGAAGTGTTTGATGCGGATGCCCCACTTTATACATATTATGGTCAACTTGACATGGCTGATGACTTGGTTGATATCATTTCACCAAACGTTGATAACAAGCAAGTTAGAACACGTGATAAAGTCAATACGCTGTATACGGGAGATGTCGTATTTAGTCTGATATCCGGGATTTCAACGATTGTCAGAAAAGCGCATGAGGGTTATCTCTACACACAAAACTACGTGAAGCTGATACCGAATGAAAGTATTGATTCACAGTATTTGGTTTATCTGCTGAATGAGGATAAGTCAATTAAGAAGCAATTTCTGATGGGACTGCAAGGTTCGCAAGTTTTGAAATATACGCTCAAACAAGTGAAAGAGTTAGCGTTACCCGAATTACCATCAATGGAGAAACAACAAATGATCGGTGAAGTATATTTTAATCTGTTGCGGCTGCGGGCTTTACGAAACCGGGCAGCGAATGCTGAAACAACCATACTTTTAGCCATGTTGGAGGAGGCAAGCGGTAAATGAGTGAAAATCAATTTGAAACAGAACTCATTCAATATATCACAAGCGGAACCATTACGAAGCCGGAACATCTTGAAGGGATTGGTGATTCCATCCTAAACGAGAAACCATTGGATTATGTTGTAAAAACGAAACTTTGGAAATATGAGCCGAACATCAAAACAACGGATCAACTTTGGGATAACTTCAAAGCCATTTTAGAACAACATAATCAAAACACGCTTGACCACCCTCTAAGTACGGTTGAGTTTAATCAGGTGAAAAAAATTATTTCAGATATACAAACACCTTATGAGGCAGGGCAGTTTTTATACGGTTTAAATGGCGTATCGCAAATTGAAATTGATTTAGATGAAGGGCGTCATGTATTTTTGACGGTTTTCGACCAAAAACAAATCGGTGCAGGGGACACGGTCTATCAAGTCGTGAATCAAATTGAACGGCCGGCTGTTATTACCGGGAAACCAAATCGCCGTTTTGACACGACACTGCTTATTAATGGTTTACCGATTATCCAAATAGAAGAAAAATGGGATACGCATGATGTGAATGAAGCCTTAAATCAAATGCATCAATATGCCCAGGAAAATCAGTATCGTGATATTTTCTCTACTTTGCAAATTTTGGTGGCGATGACGCCGAATAATGTGAAATATATGGCGAATACCACGCCTGATAAGTTCAATAAAGATTTTGCCTTTAACTGGCAGCGTAAAAGCGATAATACCATTGTGCGCAACTGGAAAGAGTTTGCTGATTCTATGCTTTCAATCCCTATGGCGCATCAAATGGCGACAAACTACATGATTTTAGATGGCACGAAAAATAAGCAAATGCTTAAAGTAATGCGTCCTTATCAAGTTTATGCCACTCAAAACGTGATTGAGAGATTGAAGCGGGTCGATTTTGAACTTGGAACGAATAAAGTCGGGTATATCTGGCACACAACCGGTTCGGGAAAAACCATTACAAGTTTCAAGACTGCGTGGCTTGCCAGCCGTATGCCAAAAGTGGATAAAGTCGTTTTTGTGGTGGATAGAATTGCCCTTACAAAGCAAACAAATGAAAACTATAAAGCCTATGATCCGGATGCAAGTGATGACATGATCGGAAGTGTTCAAAACACTGAAAACACGAATGACCTGAGCCGGAAACTGAAGCGTAAAGACAATGGCATTATCGTTACGTCTGTCCAAAAGCTGGATACCTTAGTGAAACGCAAGACCTTTAAAGCGCCTGATAAAAATATCGTCTTTATTGTGGATGAAGCACATCGTTCAACTGGCGGGGACAGTTTTGCAGCCATTCAAAAAGCGTTTAAGAAATCGGCCTGGGTGGGTTATACTGGAACGCCTATGTTTGATGAAACAACGACTGGCTTGCGCACGGAAGATATTTTTGGCCCGCTTTTACACGCCTATACGATTCGGGAAGCGATCGCGGATCGAAACGTTCTCGGGTTCAAAGTCGATTTTGAAACGACAATAGACGAGGAACAAATGAAAAATGTCTACTTGCCAAACTTCTACCGTGAACGTTACCCGAAGTGGACAGAGGAGAAAATTCAAGAGAAGATGAACAACCTCACACAAGAAGATATGGATGACGCAGTTGAACCAAGTTTCTATGATGAAAATCCGGACCATATCAAATTGGTGGTAGAAGACATTTTCAAGAATTGGCGCAATCGTTCAAATGAAGGTAAATATAATGCTTTGCTTACCACTCATGTCGGCGGGGGGAAAGCGAGCACACCAATGGCAATGATGTACTTTCGTGAATTTCAGCGTGTGAATGCAGAAAACAGAAAGAACGGCGGACAAACTTTAAAAGTTGCTGTAACTTTCAGCCAAAATTCATCGAATAACGATAGTATGCTTGCGACCAATCAAGGATTGCATGATGCGATTAAAGCCTACAATAAAGAATTTGGGACAAACTTTGGCATGGATGACGTGGCAGGTTACACGCAAGATGTGACAAGCCGTTTGAACAAGACCGCAACGGATAAAAATTATCTTGACCTAGTAATCGTGGTAGACCAGCTTTTGACCGGTTTTGATGCGCCTGAACTGAACACATTATATGTAGATCGAACGCTAAAAGGTGCCGGATTGATCCAAGCCTACTCAAGAACAAATCGTATTGCAGATATGCAAGAAAAACCTTGGGGACGTATTGTCAATTATCGTTGGCCGGCACAAAACGAAAAGTTGATGAATAAGGCTTTAGCAATATACGCGAATAAAAATTCCGCAATCCTTTCAGAAGATGAACAACGAGAATCCAACCGAAAAGACGGGATTATTGCCAAACCGTTTGAAGATGTGTTCAATGAAGTGAAGAAAGTGGTTGGAAAATTGGGAAGTTTAACGAGAGAATTCCAACAGCTGCCACCGTCTGAAAAACAAAAAGAGTATATGCTTGATTTATTGCGTGAATATAATATGGGTATGGCAAAGTTAAAGCAGTATGACCCGAAAGAAGTGGATGGAAATGCGGCAGGCTTCAATTATGACAATCCGGATGAGTTGGTTGAAAAACTGGGGATGACTTCGGAACAAGAAACGATCTTGACTACCGTTTTAACAAATGAATTGAAACAACATATTTCAAAAAAGAAGAAAATCCCACTGTATCAGATTGAATTAAGAATGACACACGTCAAGGATGTTAAAATAGACTACGACTATTTAACAGAATTGGTTGAGCAATTATTGAATCAAGTGCATGACGGCCAAACAGCGGAAGCCCGGGAAACGCAAGAAAAAATCAACCAATTTGCGAATGGGTTGGATGACCGCAATTACGCGACGAAGATTATGAATGCCGCAACTGCGATCATCAAAGGGCATTTCCCGCCGGAAGGTTCAAATTTCAAATACCCTGCGAAACTATCTGACAGCGAACAAATCATTCAGGCAGCGAATAATGTGAGCCTTGATAGATTGTTTTTAGATTTCCGTGTGAAGTGGGGAATTACCGATATAATCACAAGCGCGCAGATGCGAGAGTTATTCAGCCGGCATCGTTTTGGTGTGCAGGACTTGGATGACACCGGTCAAATTCGTGACATTATCGCGCAAGCAAGCCGCGATTATAAGACATTGGCACATGATGAAAAAGTACAGGCACTATCAAAAATCAAATACCGTAATAGCCTGCGTGAAGCCATTTACGAGTTGGCTGACGAGTTGGTAGAAAACTAAGAGGGAAGAGAAAAAATGAGTGAACATAACACAAATGTACCAAAATTAAGGTTTCCTGGCTTCACTGATGTTTGGGAACAGCGGAAGTTGGGGGAAATAGGCAAAACACAGTCAGGAATTGGTTTTCCAGATATTGAGCAAGGTGGAAAAGATGGCATTCCATTTTTTAAAGTCTCAGATATGAATAATGATGGGAACGAATATGAAATGTTATATGCAAATAACTATGTTAGTGTTGAACAAATAAGACGAAAAAGTTGGAAGCCCATTGAAACAGTACCTGCTGTAATATTTGCGAAAGTAGGAGCTGCGATAATGCTTAATAGAAAACGCTTGGTTCGCACTCCATTCCTAATTGATAATAATACAATGGCTTATATATTTGATGAATCATGGGATGTTGATTTTGGTAGAATCTTATTTGAAACAATTAACCTGCCTAGATTTGCGCAGATTGGTGCGTTACCATCATACAATAGTTCGGATATTGAAGGTATCGACATTTTTGTTCCGTCATTAGATGAACAGAAAAAAATTGGTATTTTTTTCAAACAACTCGATAATACTATCACCCTTCATCAGCGTAAGTTAAATCACTTGCAAGATGAGAAGAAAGGCTTGCTTCAAAAAATGTTCCCGAAAAATGGAGCGGATGTTCCTGAAATTCGTTTCCCAGGATTCACTGGCTCTTGGGAACGGCGGAAGGTTGGAGATTACTACGACTTTAAAAATGGACTTAACAAAGGAAAAGAATTTTTTGGACATGGGGTTCCAATTGTAAACTTTAGTGATGTATTTAAGAATAGAGGTATTTTTGCGTCAAAATTAAAAGGAAGGGTAGATTTACAGCCTTCAGAAATTGAAAATTACAAGGTTCAGAAAGGAGATATTTTCTTTACAAGAACATCTGAAACAATTGATGAGATTGGATACCCCTCAGTAATGCTAGATGAGCCAATAGACACCGTTTTTAGTGGTTTCGTGTTAAGAGGTAGAGCCATAGGAGAAGATCCACTAACCTTAAAATTTAAACAATATGTATTTTATACAGACGTATTTCGCAAAGAAATGATTAAGAAAAGTTCTATGACAACTAGAGCACTTACATCTGGCACAGCAATTAAGCAAATGGAAATTCATTTTCCTAAAGATAAGAGGGAACAGGATAAAATTGGCGACTATTTTCAAGAACTCGACAACTTCATCACCCTTCATCAGCGTAAGTTAGATCACTTACAAGAACAGAAGAAAGCGTTACTTCAACAAATGTTTGTTTAATATAATTTGAATCACGAAAGGAAATGAAAATGATGAGCAATGATCTACATACAATTACCAGCAAGCTTTGGGCGATGGCGAATGAACTGCGCGGTACAATGGACGCTTCAGAATACAAAAACTATATCTTGGCATTTATGTTTTATCGCTATTTGTCAGAGCACCAGGAACAATATTTAGTTGAAAATAATGTTCTTGATGTGGCAAGTGGCCAATCCATTAACGAGGCTTATCTTGAACAAGCTGTTGGAGAGGATTTAGCCGACTATTTAGAAGATATTTCATCCAGTCTGGGTTACGCGATTGCGCCAAATGACACATGGGCATCTTTGATTAACAAAATCAACGAAGCACAAGTCATTCCAAGTGACTATCAAACCATTTTCGATAACTTTAATAAAAATGCGGAGTTAAATAAGGAAGCTGTACAAGATTTCCGTGGGGTGTTCAACGACATCAATTTGGGGGATTCCCGACTTGGAAGTTCGACCAACGAACGTGCCAAATCTTTGAACAATATCGTGAAATTGGTTGATGGGATTGAATATAGAGGTGATGACGGCAAAGATATTCTAGGTGAAATCTATGAATACTTAATTGGTCAATTCGCGGCAAACGCCGGTAAAAAAGGCGGGGAATTCTATACTCCCCATCAAGTCAGTAAGATTTTGGCTAAACTTGTCACTCACGGGGTTGAAAATACCGGCGAATTCTTCAACGTATATGACCCCACAATGGGATCAGGTTCGCTACTTCTTACAGTTGGACAAGAATTGCCTGATGGTACACCGGTGAAGTACTTCGGTCAAGAGTTAAATACCACAACTTACAATTTGGCGCGTATGAATCTGATGATGCACAATGTTTCATATAATAATATGGCGTTAAACAATGCGGATACATTAGAAAGCGATTGGCCGGATGGACCAGATGCAAAAGGAATCGATCATCCACGTTCATTTGATGCTGTGGTTGCAAATCCTCCATATTCTGCAAAATGGGATAATGATAAAACAAAATTAAAAGATCCCCGTTTTAGCGATTACGGAAAATTAGCACCTGCTTCAAAAGCGGATTATGCTTTTATTTTGCACAGCCTTTATCATTTGAACAATACTGGGACAATGGCGATTGTCTTGCCTCATGGGGTGTTATTCCGCGGTGCAGCCGAGGGTAAAATTCGTCAAACGTTGATTGAGAAAAATTACCTTGATGCGGTGATTGGATTACCTGCCAATTTATTCTACGGCACAAGTATTCCAACTACAATTTTAGTTTTTAAGAAAAATCGTCAAACTAAAGATATTTTGTTTATTGATGCGAGTAAAGATTTTGAAAAAGGTAAAAATCAAAATAGCTTAAGTGATGCAAATATCGAAAAAATCATCACGACATTTAAAGAACGTAAAGACGTCGATAAATACGCTCACGTGGCTTCTATCGAAGAAATCAAAGAAAATGAGTTTAACTTAAACATTCCTCGTTACGTTGACACGTTTGAAGAAGAAGCCCCGATTGATTTAGCTGAAGTGATCAAGCAACTGGAGCAAGATAATCAAGAAATTGCTGAACTGGAAGCTAAGATTAATGAACAGTTGAAAGTTTTAGGCGTGCAAATTTAGATTTTTGGGAGTAGGGAGGTGAAATTTTCGCTTCCCCACTTTTATCTCAAGAAGATCTGGCTAAACTTTGTAATGTATCGAGACAGACGATAAATGCAATTGAAAATGATAAATACGACCCTACTTTACATTTAGCTTTTAAAATAGCTTCTGTATTGGATACCGCCGTAGATGAGCTTTTTATAAGCGATGCTTTTAGAAAGTGATCATAATTCTCTGACTGTATCTATTCGTTCAGCAAGTCCCATTTAGGATAACATGAAGAACCATACCGGTGTTTCAAGTTAATTTTGACAGGTCACCAATTATGATCGGATAACAATATATGATCTCATCATTATTTACAATTTCAGATTTTGATTCTCTTATTTTCAACTGATGTTTGTTTCTACATAACGTCCGTAGTATGTACCTATGACAATTAAAGCTCCCCCAAGCCACTGTTGCCAAATAAGTGATTCTCCACCTATTAAAATGGCAAAAACCGCGGAAAAGACAGGTTCCGTACCCATTAATAACCCGACACGAGTAGGTGAAGTCTTTCTTATCATTGCTAACTGAATATAAAAGGCTAAAAGAGTGCCGAAAATTGCCAAGTAAATTGTCAGTATCCAAAAACTAAAGGATGGGGGAAGAGCCATTGCGTTTTTGCCATTCAGCAACACAGTTAATATTCCCATAACAATGGCCACAACACCTAACTGTATTGTTGTTAAAGATCCGGAATCCATCTCTTTTCCATTGGTTAATTTTTGGGTGACTGCCATTTGAGTTGCACGTAACAATGCGGCAACCAATATTAAAATATCGCCTATATTAAAACTGTAACCTCCATGCTTAATGGTCAAAAAAAATGTACCAGCACAGGATAAAATAACAGCTCCTATAATTCCTATTTTTAATGGTTTTTTAAGTGCCAGAGATTCTATAACAGGAGTAAAAACAACCGTCAGGCTAATTAAGAAACCTGAATTTGCAGCAGATGTATAATTAATCCCCCACGTCTCTGATGTAAAAATACCGGCTAGAAATAATCCAAAAATTATACCGGAAAACCAAGTATCTTTTGTTGCGTTTTTTAATTTTCTCCAAGTGAAAAGGATCATAATGATCACTGTTAAGGTAAATCTGATAAAAAGAAACGGAAATACAGGCATCTCTTCCAGAACAACCTTTGTTACCAGGTGATCCCCAAACAATAGCAACAAACAGCAATGACAGGTCAGCTACCCAATGTCTTGTGGTACTCACTGAATTTATGCCACTCCTTTAAACTCAATATACGCAGAACTTTCTTTTGATTCATTTTCCCAACTAATAACCAAACCATTACAATGGTCTTGTTAGGAGTGCAATTAAAATCATAACAAGAAATCTTTGAGCAAAAAGTTCAAAGCTCTGCCATATCTTTTCATAGATATTTATAGAACGAATAGTTCTTTAATTTCAATTATACATTATATTTAAACGATATCCAGAGAGGATAACGAATATTTTTCCGGTCGAATATAAAGTAGTGTTCTATTTTCCGTTCTTTTATCAATTCTGCAATTTTAATTCTTCAATTCATACACTTTATGATCTCTGACAGTTTTACCAACCCTTTTTCTAATTGAGTAAATGAAGCATATGAATAAGACAGGCGAAGATGGGAACGATCATTCCTGTCGCTCTCTGTTAAAATCCCTTCCTTATCCATCTGAATGCCGCACAGATTTATTCCGGCAGACTGAAAAACATGCACCGATTGAAGATAAGAAGGATTCTCATGAAAAATCGTCGAGCCCAGTTGCAACAAACCCAGAGAAATAAATTGCAGCGCCTGGATTCCGCCCGAAACGATCATAATGGAAGAGGGGGAGGTGATAATCCCTTTCTCTTTTAAATAATCACTAATTATTTCTCTGAGGTACTGGCTGCCTTTAGGTTCCGAATATCCGAGTGTTATTTTCCGGGGGCAGTTCTGAAAGATACTTCGAATATGTTCTGCAGGCAATAGTTCAGGAGACAGCTCCCCAGTTCCCAGTCGAATGATATCCGGGTTAACTTCTGCTTTATTAATTTGCTGTATAAAGGGTTTATTAGGCTCATATGTTCCTGCTTTGACGTAACGATGCCAGTCAGGAGGCGGGGCAGAAGCCAGCAAACCCCAAGTATTATTGGCGACGACAGTCCCTTTACCAACTTTTGATTCTATCAGCCCTTCGGCAGTCAGTTCCCCGAGCGCATACACAACAGTGCTCCGGTTTACCTCACACTTTCTTGCCAACTCCCTCTGGGCTGGCAGCCTGGTTCCTACGGGCCACTCTCCGTTTAAAATTTTTGCTTTAATATATTCATAGATTTGCTGATACAAAGGAATATGGGAATGCTTATTTAACGCCCAATCATCTGCCATATTATTATCCCTCCTTGTCATATCATACAATATTGGTTGGCTAATCTTCCAACCAATTGGATGGAGACCAAATTGCTTCTTCTCTTTAAAATGAAAAGAAAAAATAGGGGGAGAGATAAAAATGTCAGCAGCGTTTGTTCATGGGTTTATTTTAGCATTAGGCCTTATCTTGCCGCTCGGGGTGCAAAATGTATTTGTATTCAACCAGGGCGCCGTCCAGCCTTCCTTTTTCAAAGCATTGCCTGCCATCATTACCGCATCTGTTTGTGATACTGTCTTAATTTCTTTGGCCGTTTTCGGTGTTTCCGTTGTTGTACTGGAATTCTTTTGGTTAAAAGCGGTATTCATGTTAGTGGGTATAGGTTTCCTGATCTATATGGGCATTGTGACATGGAGAAGTAAACCCACAGTTGAAAGTGAAGATGGCTTATTCACTGCAAAAAAACAAATCATTTTTGCCGTATCGGTTTCTTTGCTGAATCCCCATGCTATTTTGGACACCATTGGGGTAATTGGAACAAGTTCTTTAAACTATACAGGGGCGGGAAAAGCGGCTTTTTCCATTGCCTGTATTCTTGTTTCGTGGGTCTGGTTCACAGGATTGGCGATTATAGGGAGAGGGATTGGGAGACTGGACCAGTCAGGAAGATTTTTAACCCTGTTAAATAAAGTTTCTGCAGTCATTATGTGGGGGGTGGCAGTTTATATTGTTCAATCATTGGTTTAATTCTGGTTTATACTGTTTTTGAAAGCGTCAGTTTTGTAAGGGCAGGCAGAACGAAAGACGGGTACATGCTGAAGTTAGTAGAACATCTATCATTACATATTGTGAGGTTTTTACCATGGAAAAAATTCATTTGCAAAAGTTCGAACCTGGCGATTTTGATGATTATTTTGAACTCTTTTCTAATCAAGATGTGATGGCGATGATTACGGAACGGGCACTTCCAATTGAAGAAGCAAAGCAGAACTTTCAAAAGGTTTTAGAACGAAATAAGCAGTTTGAACAGTTTGGGACATTTAAAGTTTATGGTGGCCGCAAAAAATTTATAAGGCTTGGGAGTTTAATTATAAATGATGATCGGCGGATGAAGCTGAAATCTATAATGAACCCGGAGGAAACCGCCAAAGTAAAACTGTATATTAACGACAATGCAATCAGTTCCTTTAAAAAATTTGCCCATTTTTGAAAGCTGTTGTGCTGGCGAGAAACAGAGAAGAAACTAAAAGAATGCAGCGCTTTTTTGTTTGTATGTAATTTATATATTGCAAAATGAATATTATATATTGCATTATCCAAGGTTGCTATGTAAAATATATATTGAAATAAGTAATATATATTTTACACTGAATTTCAGGGGCTGATAAGAAAAAGTGAACAACAAGGTAAAAATTGCTCGTGTTCAAATGGATCTTACTCAACAAGAATTAGCAGAAAAGGTGGGTGTTACCCGACAAACAATAAGTTTAATTGAGAAGGGAAAATACAATCCTTCTTTAAACTTATGCCTGGAGATTTGTTATGTAGTAAATAAAACTTTAGATGAACTATTTTGGAGGGATGATGAAAAGAATGAAAGATGAACGATTGCTTCTTCTTACGCTGAAAAACATCCCAATTGCTTTTGGAATTCAAACTTTGGGCATTATTGCTATTTTAGTTTACAATGGAATAAAGTATGGTTTTTGGTCTGCACACAATAACCCCTTGTGGTTAGTGTTCATTGGAACGAGTCCAAATGCCACAATTTTTTGTCCGGTAATGGTTCGGGTGATTTTCCGTTCTATCCCGTTACAATCCCTACTCTATTAGATCGGATAGTTATCACTTTTTATGTAATTCCAAACGGTTCAGTCTTTTCATTATTTATTTCTCGATCAGGGGGTTTTACAAAGTCAAAGTTATTTGTTACAGGTTTATAGTATATCCGGGTTTTTAACGGAAGTTTATGAACATATATTGACTTAAAACTGTTTTTTACCCCGCTACTTTCTTTAGATACCTTGATTCTTAAGTTAGACAGTTAATAAATGGTAAAGGAGTGAGAAATGATTGACATATTTGATGAGCCTATTATTTCTTATTGTCATTGGATATGCCACATTTAAATTTATTCAATTATTGAGAATGATGAGAAAAGAAATCATTCTGCCGGCAACAAGCGAAGAGTTGCTGGCAATTCGCAAATATCCCCAGAAAACAGTCGATTTTCCTAACTATGATAAACAAAAAGTGGGAATCATTTTCTATTCTATCTTGCTTTTATTTGTTGTCGTGATGTTTATCTTAGGCAAATTTATTTTAGACTTTGATTGGCCGCTTTATTTGTTATTGTTTCTTCCTTTTTCTAACACACAGAATCTCTTAAACTTGTTTGCTGTGGTTGAGGAAGGTTTGTTAATCGGGGATCGTTTTATTGCCTGGAAAAAAGTTAAGTCTTTTCAATTTATCCCTATTGATGTAAATCATCGGTTTTACGGCTATTCTAAAGAGGTCAATGATGGTTATGAATTAAAAATAAAAATGAAAATCTTTTCTACAAGCTGTATCGTTACTTCGGACGAAGTGAAAGAAAAGTTGGCTGGAATTCTCAATAACCATGTATGCTAACAGGGGAAAAATAGATGAATAGGATGCTAGCATTGATAATAAATAACGGGGTCTGCTTAGCCGTAGTTTGGAGAAAGAACGAACACATACTTATTTTTAGAAAAAGGTGACTGAAATGAACATATTATGGGATTTTGATGGAACATTATTCGATACATATCCTGCATACACCAAAATAGTTTCTCAGGTTTTAGGTGAAGCGGCAGATAAAAAAGAAATATATGCAAAATTAAAAATTTCGTATTCACATGCCCTGGACTATTATAATATTTCCAACAAAAAAGATGAATTAAATCAACTTAAGAACGAGATTGCTCCTCAAGAAATGATACCGTTTGACCATGTGGAGGAAATTTTGAAATTTGCAAACAAAAATGTGATCATGACACATAAACATCGGGCAGGAGTATTGGCAATCTTAAAATATTATGGCTGGGATCAATATTTTGTTGACATGGTAACGATTGATGACGGTTATCCCCGCAAGCCTGATCCGTCAGCTTATCTCTACTTGCATACCAAGCACAAGATTGATTTAGTGATCGGTGATAGAGATTTGGATTTGGTGCCTGCAAAGAAGTTAGGGATTCCAACTTGCATGTTCCAAGGCCAAAGTGATATTGCCGATTATCATTTACAAGACTACTCGGAGTTTTTTACTCATATTATTCATTCGTAAAAAGATTGTTGGTCAGGACAGAAAATGTAAAAGAGGTTCTATGCGATACTGTTATCATGAATGATGGGTAAATCACCACATGGTTTCAAATTGAAGAGTTTATGAAATTGACAAGCTTACCGTAAGAATGATATAAGGGGGAAATTCAACAATTATTTTTGAATGTGAAAAAATAGTTTGGTTAATTGGATCTGAGCAACTCTCTTAACCGAAATAGGAGGTAGCGGAGATGGAGCCGAATTGGGAAACTGTAACAAAAGATGGTTGGAGGCATAGAGAGAATCCAGAAGAGCTCATTCAATATTTTTTTCAGTTGACTAAAGACTTTCCACTATCTGCCAGAGCAAAATTCGAATTAGCCAATGCTTATGACTATTTGGGAGAGGAAGAAAAATCGATTCCATATTACGAGCAAGCGATTCGTTCCGGGCTTTCAAGAGAATATGAGTCATATGCCATGCTGCAACTGGGCAGTTCCTTAAGAAATGCTGATCGGCTTCAGGAAGCGGAAAAAATTTTGGCGGATGCAGAGAAGAAATTTCCGGAGATGCCATCAATTTCAATGTTTCTGTCATTGGTTTTATTCGATATGAATAGAAATGATGAAGCTCTAAGAACCGTTTTATATGCAATATTAAAGCATCCAAAATCATCGGATATTGAACGGTATAAAATAGCATTAGAGGATTACATCCGTGAATTTTAATATTATAAACGGAATGAAAGCCCATGCAGACAAAAAACCATGCCCGCGGTCGTTCATAAGAGGAATGATAGCCCGCGCCGGGAGAAAATCCATGCTCACGGTCGTTCATAAAGGGAATGAAAGCCCACGCCGGCAAAAAATCTATGCCCGCGGTCGTTCATAAAGGGAATGAAAGCCCGTGGCGGGAGAAAATCCGCGCCCGCGGTCGTTCATAAGGGGAATGAAAGCCCGCGCCGGCAAAAAGTCCCCGCCCACGGTCGTTCATAAAGGGAATGAAAGCCCGCGCCGGCAAAAAGTCCCCGCCCACGGTCGTTCATAAGGGGAATGAAAGCCCGCGGCGGGAGAAAATCCCCGCCCACGGTCGTTCATAAGGGGAATGAAAGCCCGCGGCGGGAGAAAATCCCCGCCCACGGTCATTCATAAAGGGAATGAAAGCCCGCGCCTGTAAAAAATCCCCGCCCACGGTCGTTCATAAGGGGAATGAAAGCCCGCGGCGGGAGAAAATCCCCGCCCACGGTCATTCATAAAGGGAATGAAAGCCCGCGCCGGCAAAAAATCCATGCTCACGGTCGTTCATAAGAGGAATGAAAGCCCGCGCCGGCAAAAAATCCCCGCCCGTGGTCGTTCATGGATTTACTCCACTTTGATAAAAAGTACTTCAGCATGATATAGATGGAAAAGAAGCTGGAACATTTTTGCTTTTTAACGTGGGAAGAGACTTTGAGCTGGTATCCCATAATGAGAAGAATAGAAATAAACCAAAACTGGATCTTATTTGGGTCGAGTTTTTTTTCTTGAAATTCGCTGTTTTTCCCGGAAACTCCCACGAAAATTCTTCTGAATAGCAATGAAGATGCCAGCTCAAAATAACATCATGATTTGACTTTTAATAAAGAATTTAGGTGAAACAATTGGTCGAAAATACACGAAACTGGTCAAAGTTTAGAAAAAAATCTGAAAGAAGGCTAAAAAAAGATGATATCACTGTTGTAGACACGGATGCTGCAAAAAAAGCAGTGATTGCAACTGCTCTTGGAAATGCAATGGAGTGGTTTGATTTTGGAATATACTCCTATTTGGCCGTGATCATTGGAAAGGTGTTTTTTTCGGGCGTGACCGGGCCGCTTCAACTGGTGTTTTCGTTTGCCACTTTTGCTGTGGCGTTTCTCGTTCGTCCTTTTGGCGGGATGTTTTTTGGCATGTTGGGTGATAAATTAGGGCGAAAAAAGATATTGGCCATCACTTTAGTGTTAATGTCTCTTGCTACTTTAAGCATGGGGTTGATACCGGGTTATTCAAAGATTGGGAATTTGGCCCCTACCCTGCTGCTGTTAGCCAGATTGGTTCAAGGATTTTCCACTGGTGGTGAATACTCGGGGGCTATGACGTTCATCGCGGAATCTTCACCCGATAAAAAGAGAGGCTTTTTATCAAGCGGGTTAGAAGTGGGAACATTGGTTGGATATATCACTGGATCCGGCGTCGTAACGATTCTCAGCTTTTGGCTTGGGGCTGAAAAAATGTTGGCTTGGGGATGGCGCATTCCGTTCTTTATTGCTGCTCCGATCGGTCTGATTGGCCTTTATTTGAGAAATAATCTGGAGGAGACTCCTGTCTTTGAAGCAATGAATGAAGGGAGACACAAAGAAAATGAAAAAGGATTAATCAAAAAAGTTTTTCTTTTTCATTGGCCGCAGCTGCTTAAAGGGATTGTTTTGGTTTTATTTTTTAATGTTGTGGATTATATGTTGTTATCGTATATGCCGTCTTATTTGAATGTTGTCCTCGGTTATGGAGAGTCGAAAGGCCTTTTGTTTATTCTGATTGTGATGTTTATCATGATCCCGGTTGTATTGCTTATGGGCTATCTTAGTGATCGAATTGGGAGTAAGAGCCTTGTAATGGGAGGTTTGATAGGGCTGATTCTTCTGTCCATCCCGTCATTTAAGATGATTGGAAGCGGCAATAATTTGATGGTCTTTTTAGGCCTGATGATATTAGCTATTCTGTTGGCGACTTTCGAAGCAACCATGCCGTCCATGCTGCCTTCCTTGTTTTTTACTGAAGTAAGATATGTTGCGCTGGCTATTGCTTTTAATGTTTCAGTTTCCTTATTTGGAGGAACGACTCCTTTGATGATGACGTGGCTTATAAAAATCACAAATAATCAGATGGTTCCGGCTTATTATGTTATGGCTGCTTGCTTTATTGGGGTCATAACCATGTTTTTTGTAAAAGATACTACCAAGAAAGCGCTGCGGGGCTCAGCACCGGCAGTAGAGGAAAAACGCGAAATTGCAGAAATTCTGGAGGATCCCCAGGAGGCCCTGTGGTGGAAAGAGGAAAGAAGAAATATTAAAGAAAAAATGGCTGATTCGGAGAGTGAAAAATAGTTCTCCTCTAATGGTGAGACAGGATATAAAACATCGCCAGCAGCCTGTATGCCGCCACCCATACTCTGTCATTCGGAGTGGGTGGTATTTTAACACCTAAAATATTTGCAGCTCCCCATTTAAGAAGATTCTACTCCCCCTGATTTTGTGAAATTAACATTCAGTTTCACGGTCTTGTTCTCGGGCCTTATCCTGCCTATCTTATTTCTTTATACGCACCCAAAAACAGGAAGATGTGCGGACTGACATGTTCCTTTCTGAAATGGTGTTGCATAGAAATAATTTTGTAATACGATTTTGAAAAAGCGCTCATGGTTGGCTTTATTCGCCCCATCGTTTTGGACTCCATAAAGTTCCGTCAATTTCCCCTTCCATCTGGTAAATTCGCTTTGCTTGTTCTCTAATGATATCTTGGGCAGCTTTCACTAAAGTAACTTCATTATAATCTTGACTTTTATCATAAATTCGCTGTAATTCTTGTAAAATCCATTCTTCTTTTTCCAATTGTCATCACCCCTTATTAGGTTTGCCGAACTTGGTCAAGGACGATCTTTAATCCGTCAATGGATGAACGGTTTTCTTCAATAAGTTCAATCGTATATTTAAATGTATCTGTATCTTTTTGATCCTCTGTCCTTTGCATGGCTTTTTGTAATTGGGAAATTAACCATTTTTCGCGGGAAGCCAGACTCGAATCGTTCTCCATCGTGAGCATTTGCCAGTATTGAATGAGTGCATCCATTTTTTCGTTTTCTTCCATGTAAGAAAATTGGAAAATGGAGAGTGTCTTTAAATATTTCATACCTGTTTTATAGGCCATGGCTTGATAAGGTTTTGTAAGTTCGTTGATGCTGTATCGTTCAGTCCCGCCTGCTTGGTACTCTTTTTCATTAATACCGATGAATAAAACCAATCCAAACTCTTTTCCTTTAAGGGCCGTCCCTCTTGTACCGTGAGCAAATCCTTCTTCAAGAACAACATCTTGCCAATGTTTTAACATGGGTGGCGAACTATACCAATAAAATGGAAATTGAAAAATAATTCGATCATGTATTTTTAGTAAGTCCTGTTCCTTTTTTACATCAATTTTTCCATCAGGGTAAACCGCCTCCAAATGATGGACGGTAACCTCGTCAAAATCCTTTAATGAACTTAAAAAATATTGCTGGCTGCCGGATTCTAAAATATCTGGATGGGAAACAATTAATAAGGTTTTCATTGTAATCTCCTTCCGTAAAATTGCAGTACGGAACTTTTTTCAATCGATACGAGTATAGCATGTGCAGATTGATATCGACAGAATCATGCTTAGGACAGGCCTTGGTCATTATTATGAGTATAACCATTCAAAAAATGTTTTTTACTAGCCATAAAGAACAATTACTAAAAGATTTAAGTCAAAGAACTGGAAGAAGTATTTTACATGAGTTAAACGATGATGAGTTAAATTGGCTAATAGAGCATATTGATAAATCATTATCCATCAATACAAATATAGTTGAGAAAGACAGGTGGACAATTTGGAAAGCAGTAAAATAATCTAAATTACGAAAGCTCTCTTTACTTCCAGCTCATTAATCAATCATTCAGAATGGGCCCATACAACAATATGTATATTAGACAGGAAATTGAAATGTGAAAGTTGCGTGATGTCATTTTAATTGATTGAAATAAATGCTCCTTCTCTCGTGCTGTCATCCTTTCGACTACGCGTCCAAAATGAATGGCTTTTTGGGCATGTGTAAATCTTGATTCACTTCCTTGTGAATCATGTCCGGAAATCCTAATTCCGATGCCGCTTTTCTAAACTTACGAAGCGAGTCGGAAAAATGGGTCGCCTCCAGAATGTCGCAGTTTTCTTTTACTAATTTTTCACCGTATTCCCTGTCTCCTGTCATAAAGATTGCCATTCCTTTCATAATGGATAACTCAATCGTATCAAACAGTATGTTTTCCTGTCAGAAAGTGATTCCTCAGATTGGGATAAAAAACAAATTCAGGATTTTATACTAAATTGTTTAGCAACAGCACAAAAAGAAGGAAGTGTAAAAGTACTTTTTAGCTAAAGTCAAAAAAATGTAATTAAGGAAGGATAATGGTAAGGGAAAACTGAAGTCGCTGGAACTTTGGTATGCTATGATATGGATAAGTATATCATAATTGGTGGTGATGATATGGATAAGGTTCTTTTCGCGGAGAAACTCATGAAATACATTGATTCCATGGATAGTGAAAACTCAGTTGTTCAATTTTATATACCGGGCAAAGGCAGATTTACGCTTGTTCTAGAAGAGGAAGATCATCAAACAATAAAAGCTGATGTAAAGAAGAATCCTCATCTTGAACTAATGTTTAAAGAAAGTGAAGAACAATATAAAGAAGGATATAGTATTACGACCTCCGATTTATTAAAATCACTTTCAGCAAAGGATTTCATGTAATGGAATCTCGGGATGTGATTTGGACTCCTGCAGTTGAGTTCCGGCGCCAATAAGAATTAGCGGAGAAATGGTGATAAATTTCCTTATGTTGACGTTGGTCAATGTTTTTATAAGCATCTCTTCCTAAAATGAAGTTGTAATCCATTTTAGGAGGGATCGTTATGAGTGAATTAACCGCAGAAGAAAAACTGCAACAAGAATTGGAACAGGAGCAAAAAGAGCATGATCATCATCACCCGACAGCTGCGGCCATGACGAATCACATCGTGGCAAACCTGGCTGTGCTTTGGACAAAATTGCATCAATATCACTGGTATGTAAAGGGACCGCAATTCTTTCATCTACACGAAAAATTTGCGGAATTGTATACGGATGCAGCAAACTGGTATGATAAAATTGCTGAGACCTTATTGGCTATGGATGCCAAACCGTTTTCAACTACCGGACAAAACATGAAATATACGTTTATCCAGGAAGACGAAGCAGATAAATATCGGACTGCAGAAGAAATGGTTGCGAATATGATTGATGATTTCCGGTTAACACGGGATGTTGCAATTCGTGCCATTTATCTGGCGTCTGAACAAGGGCATGCAGCTTTGGAAAATGTTTTAATTGACTACAAACGGTATCTTGATAAACAAATTTGGCTGTTGCAAGCCTTTCTGGGAAAAACAGCTTTGGAAGATGAAGAAGAATGAAATCAATCAGAGGCCTTGGAAAAACCGGGCCAGTTTTCTGTCAGGAGGTTTTCCGTTGAAACAACATCATTGTCACCATGAACCCCGGCCCGGCCATTTTCATCATAGCCATGCGGAATGTATGAGACTAGTGCCCATCTTTAATCATCTGGAGGAGGAACAGATGGCGAAAATTGCAGAGTCTGCTGAAACGCTGGAATTACAAAAAGGCGAAATGCTATTCCGTGCGGGTGAAAAGGATGATACATTATATATTATCAATACAGGAAAAATAAGGATTTTCCGTCTATCGGATTCCGGAAAGGAGCAGCTTGTCCGCATTTTGGATCCGGGTGATTTTACCGGGGAGTTGGCCGTTTTCCAGCCGGGAGAGGTTCATGATAATTATGCTGAGGCCTTACAAAAATCATCTGTTTGCCTTATTAAGCAAAAAGACCTGCAAGCCTATCTACTGGAGTATCCCCAAATATCAGTAAAAATTTTAGCTGAAATGACGAAGCGTTTGAAAGACTCGGAAAAACAAACGGCCCAGGTTGCCATAGAAAATGTTGAATCCAGAATCATCTCGTTTTTGATCAATTGTGTGGAAAAAAACGGTGCAAATCATACAACGATTACCCTGCCTATGTCTAAAAAAGATCTGGCTTCTTATCTGGGGACAACCCCTGAAACCATTAGCAGAAAGTTTACAATCCTTGAGAAGCAGGGATTAATTGAACAGTTGCCAAAGAAGAAAATTAAAATTCCTGATTTAGATCAACTGTTATTACACGCAGATTAACAAGGAAGATATAAGAAGTACACCGCTTGCCAAACTGCGGTGTATTTTTTTGTCTTTCCCCTCTTCAATAAACGGATAAAACCATTTTAAATTCAAGGATGCTTGACCGGGGTCAATGATGAAAGGACAGGATTCCATTACAATAAGAGTATAACAAGGAAACGGACAGGAGGAGTTCTAATGATAGAAAGAGTGAATCACCATAAGCATCATCTGACCTGGCTTGCCGCTATTTTCATTGTCCTCGGTTTTTTTGCAAAGCTTGCAGGTCTGGCGGGGTGGAGAGATGGCCTTCTCATTGCGGCGACGGTGTTGGCTGCCATCCCGATTGTGATAAAAGCCTGGCAAGCCATCAGAATGAAAACTTTCAGTATTGAGTTGCTTGTGACGGTAGCGGTTGCGGGTGCCCTGTTCATCCATGAGTATATGGAGTCAGCGGCCGTCACTTTCCTGTTTTTATTCGGCGATTATTTAGAAGCAAGGACACTAAAGAAAACCCGTTCTTCTTTAAAGCAATTGGTCGATATGGCACCGCAGGAAGCAATCTTGCTTCAAGAAGACGGGACACGCCAAAAAATTGATGTGGATCGTGTTCAAGCAGGTGACCGGTTAGTTGTTCTGCCGGGCGGTAAAATACCGGTCGACGGGGCTATTACCAAGGGCCGCGCATCCATCAATGAAGCGGCGATCACCGGTGAGTCCATTCCGGTAAGCAAAGAGGAAAAAGAACCTGTTTTTAGCGGTTCTATCGTGGATACAGGCTATATCGAAATGGTGGCTGAAAAAGTCGGGGATGACACAACCTTTGCCAAGATGGTTGAACTCGTTGAAGAGGCCCAGGATGCAAAATCCAAAACCGAACGTTTCCTGGACCGGTTTGCGGCCTATTACACACCGGCTGTTGTCTTCCTTGCGCTCGTCGTATTGTTTTTCACCCGTGACTTGCATATGGCGATTACCTTCTTAGTCATTGCTTGCCCGGGTGCCCTCGTAATCGGTGCTCCTGTTTCAAATGTTGCCGGGATTGGAAATGGTGCGAAAAACGGTGCTCTTATTAAAGGCGGAGACATTATGGAAAGACTTTCAAAGGTAGACACGCTCGTATTTGATAAGACCGGCACGTTAACAAAAGGAAAACCGGAAGTCACCGATTTGCATCTGTTTGGCACGATGAATGGTGAGAAAATTCTCGGTCTGGCAGCTAAGGCGGAAACCGTTTCTGAGCATCCGCTCGGTCAAACCATTGTGAAGGAAGCAGAAGCAAGAAAAATCAGCCTCAACCATTATCATTTGCAGGAAGGTGAAGCCATTAAAGGGAAAGGCATTACCGCAACGATAGATGGCTGCGCTGTTGCAGCGGGAAACCGCAAACTGATGGAAGCGCAAGGTATCGCGATCCATCAAACAGCACGGGATTACGCAACACAACGTGAAAAATTAGGAAATACCGCTATTTTCATTGCAGTCAATGGGAAATTGGAAGCGATTCTGTCAATCGCCGATCAAATCCGTGAAGATGCCCGGGCTGCCTTAGCGGATATGCGTTCCAACGGGATCAAACGGATAATCATGTTAACGGGGGATAACTCCCATACTGCCCAAGCTGTTGCCAGCCAATTAGGCATTGATGCGTTTCATGCGGAACTTCTTCCAAATGAAAAGGTTCAATATGTGAAGAAGCTGAAAGAGGAAGGGTCCATTGTTGCAATGGCCGGTGATGGCATTAATGACGCCCCTGCCATTGCAACAGCAGACATTGGGCTCGCCATGGGAAAAGGTGGAACGGATGTATCCATGGAAACGGCTGATATTGTTTTGATGGCGGATAAACTTACTCAATATGCACATGCTTTTGCCCTGTCAAAGAAAACCATGCGGAATATGAAACAAAACATCGCCATTGCATTAGTAGTTGTAGCTTTCTTGCTCGTTGGTGTCCTTTGGGGCCGGGTAAACCTTGCAATCGGAATGTTTGTCCATGAAGGCAGCGTATTGGCCGTCATTTTAAATGCGATGCGATTGATCAGATTTAAAACAAAAGCCCGTCAGAATAAGCTTAACATGAACAACCAAACACAAAAAAGCAAGGCAGCATAATTTATTTTAAAATTTGATGAATATCAATTACGAAATAAAATAGATCACTTAATATATAGATATCAAAGGAGGAAATGAAAATGGCGAAAGCAGTCATGCAATTAGAAACATTAACCTGCCCATCATGTATGAAGAAAATACAAAGTACTTTAGACAAGGTCGATGGCGTGGAAAAAGCAAAAGTCCTTTTCAATGCCAGCAAAGCAAAAGTGGACTTTGACGAAATGAAAGTTTCAGCAGATGAGTTGAAGGAAACAATTGAAAAATTAGGCTATGAAGTGAAAACGGTGAAAACAAATTGATTCGCATAAGGTTGAGATCCGATGTGGGGTCTCAGCCTTTTTTTATTTTCACGAATTTAGGGGTTTGTACATAATAGAAATTTCGATAATGAGTGTTGTGATGAGTAAAATAAAGATGATGAAATCCGGAACAGTGGAAACCTGGATACCTATGCCCCAAGTTCCCTTTGCTTAGGTTTTTTTGCTTGTGAATCACTATGTTTATAATATTCAAAATTTACTACAGTTTGATAAAAACGGCTTAGGCGTGGTATAAGTGTAAAAGAAACAGGTACATTTTTGTTTTATGATTTTGGGAGAGCGTTTGACCGGGTATCCCATTATGAGAGGATTGAATTTGAATATGAAAGAAAATTTTTGGCGTGATTTACCACGGCCATTTTTTATACTTGCACCAATGGAAGATGTGACGGATGTTGTTTTTCGCCATGTCGTGAGTCAAGCAGGCAGACCCGATGTGTTTTTTACAGAGTTTACAAACACGGAAAGCTTCTGTCACCCGGAAGGACGCATGAGTGTGCGCGGGCGTTTGACTTTTACAGAGGATGAACAACCTATTGTGGCACATATTTGGGGGGATAAGCCTGAATATTTCCGGAAAATGAGTATGGGTGTAGCGGAACTCGGATTTAGCGGTGTGGACATCAATATGGGCTGCCCTGTGCCGAATGTAGCATCCAAAGGGAAAGGAAGCGGGCTGATCCGCCGTCCGGAAGTCGCTGCCGAAATCATACAAGCTGCAAAAGCGGGAGGATTGCCTGTCAGTGTGAAGACAAGACTTGGTTATACGGATGTAGATGAGTGGCGGGAGTGGCTGACACATGTATTGAAACAAGACATCGTGAATCTTTCCATTCATCTGCGGACAAGAAAGGAAATGAGCAAAGTTGATGCCCATTGGGAGCTGATTCCGGAGGTCAAAAAACTTCGTGACCAGGTGGCGCCGGATACACTTTTGACGATCAACGGGGATATTCCTGACCGCCAAACCGGCCTGAGGCTCGCTTATCAATACGGTATTGACGGGGTGATGATCGGGCGCGGTATTTTTAAAAATCCATTTGCCTTTGAAAAAGAGCCAAAAGAGCATAGCACTAAAGAATTGCTTGATCTCTTAAGATTGCATCTTGATCTTCATGACCAATATTCAAACGAATTAGAGCCGCGACCATTCAAACCGCTTCATCGCTTTTTTAAGATTTATGTCAAGGGATTCCGGGGCGCGAGTGAATTAAGAAATCAATTGATGAGCACAGCGTCAACGGATGAAGTCCGTGCATTACTCGATCACTTTGAGTTAAAGATGTTTGAGGGGACGGGGGAGACAGTAGATTGATGGCCCCTCAATGTTGAAGGGGCATCAAGCATTCAATCAGGGTAAGAAGATTTAGCATTCATGGATTTAGGTTTGCAATGTACTCGCCTAATCATAAACTTTTAGCGAACAGACCCTGTTTTCGGGACAATAAAGAGATCCGATTTCAGGGTCTTTTCCGCTCCAGACCCGGGACGAGTGAAAAATTAATAAGGGGAAATTCAATGATTTCATTTAAACAAGTATCAAAACAATATGACGATGGAACCGAGGCAGTGAAATTACTTGACATAGAGGTTAAAGACGGGGAGTTTTTTGTCTTGATCGGTCCGAGCGGCTGTGGAAAAACGACAACTTTAAAAATGATCAACAGGCTGATAGGGGCTTCAAGCGGTACAGTGTCGATCAATGGAAAGCCCATCCATGACTATGATATTCACGAACTTCGCTGGGGGATCGGGTATGTCCTGCAGCAAATTGCACTTTTCCCGCACATGACAATTTCGGAAAATATCGCAGTTGTGCCGGAAATGAAAAAATGGAGCAAGAAAAAAATTTCAGCACGTGTGGATGAGCTCCTGCATATGGTTGGCCTCGAGCCTTCAACTTACCGCAACCGGAAACCCGGTGAACTTTCCGGCGGCCAGCAGCAGCGGATCGGCGTACTCCGGGCATTGGCAGCAGACCCGGAGATTCTGTTAATGGACGAACCTTTTAGTGCCCTTGATCCCTTCAGCCGTGAAAAACTGCAGGATGATTTGCTAAAGATTCAACGGACCATTAAAAAGACGATTGTATTTGTCACGCATGATATGAAGGAAGCCATGAAACTGGGCGACCGGGTATGCTTGATGAAAGATGGACAAGTAGTGCAAATCGGGACGCCTTCAGAAATTGTATCCCATCCGGTAAATGATTTTGTCCGCGAATTTGTCGGAATGCAAAAATTAAATCCGGATTGGCATGACCTGCTTACCTCTGCCGGAGAAACTGTATTACATGGCCAACAGCCTGTACCTTATACGATGCCTTTGAACGAGCTGCTTGAACGAATATCGGAAGCTGAGGCCGTCCCCGTCGAAAAAAACGGCAGGATAATCGGCATGATCCACCGTTCAAACTTGCTCCGCCGGGTGGCTCAATATGTAAAAGAGGGAGGGCGGTTCCATGAGTAATGTAATAGAAGTTTTTTCAACCAGGAAGGGGCAATTGCTCAGTGCCCTATGGGAACACGTCCAGATTTCCCTGATTTCCCTTTTTATCGCAATCCTGATTGCCATTCCTTTAGGCATTTACTTAACACACAAGCAAAGGATAGCCGAAATCATCATTGGGATTACAGCGGTTTTACAAACGATCCCGTCTTTAGCACTGCTTGGTTTGTTGATTCCTTTATTTGGAATTGGAACGGTGCCAGCCGTGATTGCGTTGGTGGCTTATGCCCTGCTGCCGCTCTTGCGGAATACATATACCGGGATCAAGGAAGTGGATCCTGTTTTGGTGGAAGCTGCAGATGCGATGGGAATGAACAGAAGAAAAAGGCTCCTGAAAGTGGAACTTCCTTTAGCGATGCCTGTTATGATGGCAGGGGTGCGGACAGCCACTATTTTAATTGTCGGTACTGCGACGATTGCGGCCCTTATTGGTGCAGGCGGTTTGGGCGATATCATCCTGCTCGGGATAGACCGCAATGATTATACGCTTATTTTTCTTGGCGCTGTCCCGGCCGCCTTATTGGCGATTGTTCTCGATGTATTACTCCGGCAGCTTGAAAAAGTTTCATTTAAAAACGTCATCATTACAGATTCAACTTTTTCCATTATGATGTTGCTGGTTATCGGTTCAACATTCATTCATCCGGACGGCCAACAGAAAATTGAGGTTGCGGGTAAACTTGGATCGGAGCCGGAAATTCTGATCAATATGTATAAACTGTTGATTGAAGAGAATACAGACTTAAAAGTGGAATTAAAGCCAGGGCTCGGCAGTACATCTTTTGTCTACAATGCACTAAAATCAAAAGATATTGATATCTATCCGGAATTTTCCGGAACAGCCATTTCGGAGTTTTTGAAGGAGGAACCGGTAAGCACAGACGGCGGAGAGGTATATAAACAGGCGAAAACAGGTTTGTCCAATAAATTTAATATGGTTATGCTGAAGCCAATGCAATACAATAATACTTATGCCTTAGCGGTCTCGAAAAGTTTTGCCGAAAAATACCATCTTGAAAAGATATCGGACTTAGCAAGGGTCAGGCAGGATGTAAAAGCAGGCTTCACACGGGAGTTTACAGACCGTCCCGACGGTTACCCCGGCCTGTCCAAAAAATACGGCCTTTATTTTAATTCGCTTGTGACGATGGAGTCATCCGTCCGATATGCTGCGATGAAAAAAGGAAAGATTAACCTGATGGACGCTTATTCGACTGATGGCGAACTGCAAAAATATCATTTGAAGGTCCTGGAAGACGATCAGCACTTTTTTCCCCCGTACCAGGGAGCACCGCTATTAAGGCAGGAAACGGTGGACAAGCACCCGGAAATCGTGCCGGCACTGAACAAACTTGCCGGTAAAATCACGGACAGCGAGATGCGGGAAATGAATTACGAAGTTGCTGTACAGGGAAAAAGGGCTAAAGATGTTGCAAGAAATTTTCTAATCAAGGCGGAATTAATAAAGGAAAAGAAATAATAAATAGCACTAATTGCTTGCAGTTTCAAAATCCGCTGTATCATCTTGTGGATATTTAGCAGACAATCATAAGCTTTTAGCAAACGGGCCCTGTTTTCGAAATCACTAACTTTTGCGATTTCAGGGTCCGTTAATCACAATTCCTTGTCCTCATACAATGTTCCCGGATTTTTAGGAAAAAAGATGAAAAAATCCTTTCACTCGATAAACCTTGATTTTGGAATTCCAAAGTGTCAAATGTAAATTTTATGGCAGTTTGTTGATGGCTGATTTATTTCTTCTATATTCAAAAACTTCAATTACATCGGCCTATTAAGTTGTATATATAAGTGTATTGTTATATATTAATGTAAAGAGCGAGGTGAATGATATGCACAATACGGCGATTGAATTAGACAGGGCCGCCATGATTTTAAAATTGCTGGGCGATAAAACCCGTTTGTCGATGATGAAAATTCTTGATGGGGAAACATGCTGTGTTTGTGAATTTGTAGAGGTTTTTCAAATGAGCCAGCCGGCCATCAGCCAGCATCTCCGAAAACTTAAGGACATGGGCTTGGTGCAGGAAGAGAAAAAGGGGCAGTGGGTGTATTATTCCACCCGCAAAACGAGTGAATATTATCCATTTGTGAAACAAATCCTGGACCAATTACCGGCTCAAGAGGAGAAACTGGAAGAAATAAAAAAATTAAGCATTAGGAATTCCTGCTGCTAATTTGGGGGTCATCAGTTTGTCGGGTACTTTGTTATTCGCTGTTCTCATTTTTGTTGCAACATTGGTGTTTGTCATCTGGCAGCCCGGGGGTTTGTCCATCGGCTGGCCGGCGATTGGCGGAGCCATATTGGCGCTGATCACAGGGGTCGTTGGTTTTCATGATGTGATGGAGGTCATTCACATTACTTGGAACGCCACCCTGTCTTTTGTCGCCATTATTCTCATCTCTCTGATTTTGGATGGGATCGGCCTGTTTGAATGGGCTGCCTTACATATGGCAAGAATCGCAAAGGGCAACGGCATTAAAATGTTTATTTATATCAGCGTTTTAGGCGCCATTGTTGCTGCCTTCTTTGCCAATGACGGTGCGGCGTTGATCTTGACGCCGATTGTTTTGGCGATGGTCAGAAACTTAAATTTCAAAGAAAAAATGATTTTTCCGTTTGTGATGGCAAGCGGTTTTATCGCAGACACGACTTCACTGCCGCTAGTTGTCAGCAATCTGGTGAATATCGTGTCGGCGGATTTTTTCCATATCCCATTTGTTGATTATGCATTAAGAATGATGATTCCGGATTTGTTTTCATTTGCTGCGACGATCGCAGTACTGCTGGTATACTTCCGTAAAAACATTCCAAGACAGTATGATTTGTCAAAACTAAAGGAGCCAAAAACGGCGATTCGGGATTTAAAGATGTTTCATCTATCCTGGTATGTGCTCAGTATCCTCCTGGCCGGTTATTTGGGGAGTGAATTTATCAATGTACCAGTTTCACTGATTGCCGGTACGATTGCAATTTTCTTCCTGATCATGGCAGGCCGCAGCCATGCGATTAGTACAAAGGCTGTTATAAAAGGAGCGCCGTGGAATATCGTTTTCTTTTCGATTGGGATGTATGTGGTTGTCTTCGGACTGGGCAATGCCGGGTTTACTGCAGCTTTAGCCAAAGTCATTGAGGCTTCTGCCAATAATGGTCTGTTCATTGCCACGATTGCCATGGGTTATATTGCCGCATTTCTTTCCTCGATCATGAACAATATGCCGGCTGTCATGACCAATGCTTTAGCGATTGCAGAAACACACACTTCCGGCACTATCCGGGAAGCATTGATTTACGCAAATGTTATCGGGTCTGACCTCGGTCCGAAAATTACCCCGATCGGTTCGCTGGCAACACTTGTGTGGCTCCATGTTTTATCGCAAAAAGGCGTTAAAATCTCATGGGGTACGTATTTTAAAACCGGTATTACCTTAACCATTCCAATTTTATTTATCACGCTGCTGGGATTATGGATCACCCTGCTCCTATTTTAAAGGGGATTTGATAATGGAAAAGAAAAAAATTTACTTTTTATGTACAGGAAATTCATGCCGAAGCCAGATGGCGGAAGGCTGGGCAAAAAAATATCTGGGCGATAAGTGGGAAGTCCGGAGTGCAGGGATAGAAGCACACGGCTTAAACCCAAATGCAGTAAAGGCGATGAAAGAAGTAGGAATTGATATTTCCGGCCAGCGCTCGAAATTGATTGACCCGGATTATCTAAATCACGCGGATCTTGTTGTGACGCTTTGCGGAGATGCCGATGAGAGATGCCCGATGACACCACCGAAAGTGAAACGGGTTCATTGGGGTTTTGATGACCCGGCAAAGGCAGAAGGAACTCCTGAAGAAGTTTGGGGCGTATTCCAGCGTGTCCGGGATGAAATCGGCGAAAGAATTAAACGGTTTGCGGAAACTGGAGAATGAGTAGAAATCATTTAAACGGCTGAAAGAAACAATTGAAGTATTATTTCACTGTAACTTTAATTTTGAACAAAGAGTTGGTATCTAAAGTAGTAGCAGTCCAGGGAGAATCAAACTGTATACGGGTGTTCCATCCTAATCTAATTTTTGAACTTTAGCTGGATCCAAAGCGGGTCCGGCTTTTTTGTTTTTTTCGTCTGTCTTCAATCCTTGATCAAAATAAGATTAAACGGTTTCCAACCAATAATTTTATCTATCCCATCATGATTTTCATTGTATAAATCGGTCGGTCCTTTTTCACGTAATTATTATCGTCATCATGAGGCCTTTTCTCCGCTTTATTTTGGGAAATAATTTATTTCTGTCATATAAAAAGAAGGCGTGCAGCCAAAAGTGGCAACGCTCAAGCATGATTTGAGGAAGGAAACGACGGGAAGGTGCCGGAAAATCATAAAGTTAAATAATTATTTAAAACAACAAGGATATAATCAAAATCAATAATAATTTATTGAAAATCAATAAAAAACATGCTAAAATCAAATCAACATAAACCTGTGAGGTGTTTTTCATGAAACGAGGATCCACACTCTTTTTGAAGATAGCTGTTTTTCTTATCGGAATGCCGGTTCTTGCTTTCGGTATTTTTGGGGTGTACTGGTTGGTTCAACATCCAGTAAATCAAGCTTATGCCTACATACTTTATCCCATTTTAATAGGTATATATGTATCAGCATTCCCATTTTACATCGCATTGTATAAGGCTTTTAGACTTTTAAGTTATATTGACAAAAACAGAGCCTTCTCGCAAATTTCTGTAGAAACTTTAAAGAAGATCAAATACTGTGCCATCACTGTCGGAGCCTTGTATGTGGCCGTGATGCCATTCGTTTATCTGTTGGCAGATAAAGACGATGCGCCGGGTCTCATCATAATCGGAATGATCCCTGTCTTTGCTTCTATGGTGATTGCGGTCTTTGCTGCTGTTCTCCAAAGGCTTTTACAAGAAGCGATCAATATTAAATTAGAAAATGACTTAACGGTCTGAGGTGAAAACAATGGCGATTATTATTCATATTGACGTGATGCTGGCGAAAAGAAAAATGAGCGTCACAAAACTTTCGGAGAGGGTTGGTATCACAATGGCGAATCTTTCGATATTGAAAAACGGAAAGGCAAAAGCCATTCGATTATCAACATTAGACGCAATTTGTAAGGCTCTGGAATGCCAACCCGGAGATATTTTAGAATACCGGGACACCGATGAGGAGTAAAAGGGGGGGGCTTGCCAATGAACATAACCATCCAAAGCAATACCCGGAAAAAACGTTGAAGGCGCATATGATGCGGGCATTAAGACAACTCTTCCGTTTTGGCTGGGAGCAGGCCCTTTCCTGTATATTTCCTGTCGTGATTTTTGCCTCTCTGGCTCTTACAAAAATCATCCCGCTGCCCTTGCTGCCGCGGTATGACTGGCTGTTCATCATCTGCCTTTTCATGCAATGGGGAATGGTGCGTTCCAGGCTTGAAACATGGGACGAACTGAAGGTCATCACATTGTTTCACCTGGTTGGGCTTGCACTTGAAATTTTCAAGGTGCATATGGGTTCCTGGTCTTATCCGGAAAAAGGATACGTTAAGATTTTCGGCGTCCCTTTGTATAGCGGCTTCATGTACGCAAGTGTTGCGAGTTATCTTTGCCAGGCATGGAGGAGGTTAAAGGTTGAATTGGTGAAATGGCCGTCATTTGTGGTAGTTCTGCCTCTTGCCGCTGCGATTTACTTGAATTTTTTTACGCACCATTTTTGGATTGACGTCCGTTGGTGGTTATCCGGTCTTGTCCTGATTGTTTTTTGGCGAACATGGGTGATATACGAGGTGAACGGAGCCCGTTACCGCATGCCGCTCGCTCTCTCTTTTGTTCTTATCGGATTTTTTATTTGGATTGCTGAAAATATCGCAACCTTTTTCGGCGCCTGGGAATATCCCGACCAAACAGATGCCTGGAGTCCGGTCCATCTCGGAAAGGTGAGTTCATGGCTGTTACTGGTGATCGTCAGTTTTCTTATCGTCGCAACGTTAAAGCAAGTGAAGGGAAAAATGCCAAAGGGATAGATTCCGGCTGAATAAGATTTTTCTTTGGACTGAAGCTTAAACAGGCAGCAGCGGGCGTATCAAAAACTCCCGCTGCTGCCTGCTTTATCATTACCTTTAAGCGCGTTTATAAGTTAATTTTCTTCTCAATTAAATATCCCGTTCCTAAAAATAAAGCGATCATGAGGACGAAATTATAAACAAATGATGCGATATTTGTTACGGCAAAGCCTGAGCTTATGCCCAAGGTTAACCCGTTGTTTTGGTGTTGCACCTGGAAGAGATCATTGTGCAAATCAGGCGTTTGCACATGGAAAGTGTTTAAATCCAAATAATAAGGAATAAGCCTGCTGATTTCCAGATCCATATAGCCTAACACACCGCTTAAGATAACAAAAATAACAAACCATACGCCGCCAATCTTTTTATTGCGGAAGGTTACTTTGCTGAGTGTCATTGAAAAATAGATGAGCAGTAACACACTGACACCGCTGCAAGCCATGGATAATATCATGTAAAAGCTGGCTTTAATGGATATGCCTTGCGAAATCGCAGAGAAAAGTTTGGATAAATTCAGATCAAATGGGCTGAAAATCAACACCATTATAAAGTTGTACAGTGCAACGGAGATTCCCAATACCATGAACCAAAATAAAGCAGCGATGAGTTTAGAGCCAAGGATCTGATTTCCTGTCAAAGGCAATGTAAAGGTTAGGTAGCCGCTGTCTTCATATAATTCTTTTCGAAACGAGCCGACAATGTAGAGAAAAGCAGTGAGAGCCGCACCAAATAAAAGTATGACGCCAATCGGCATAAAGAGATCCACTGAATGAAACAGCGAGTCTGCCCTGGTAGAATAGGCGTACATGCCGGTTAAGAGGACGAATACTAAAGCTAATACGCCCAAAATAAACTTGTAAGTTCCTTTTAATTCATACTTCATATATTTAAACATTCGGTTTCCCTCCTAAGCCCCGAAAACTTCTTTATAGATATCATCGATTTGTTTCCCTTTTTCTTCCCTGAGCGCCTCCGCATTACCCGTTAATTTCACCTGGCCGTCTTTCAAAAAGACAACATCATCCAGAATGCTTTCCATATCCCTTACTAAATGCGTTGTAATGATCATCGAACTATTTTCATTATAATTATTGATGATCGCATCTAAAATTTGATCCCTTGCTACCGGATCCACTCCTGCGATCGGTTCGTCCAATATATACAGTTTTGCATTTCTTGCTAAGACAAGCGACAGGTTCAGCTTCTCATGCATGCCTTTTGAAAGCGTGTCAATTTTCATTTGTTTTTCCAGTTTCATGAAATCCAGCAGCTCAGCAAACTTTTTTTGATCGAAGTCCGCATAAAAATCGTGATAAAGTTTTGCAGCATCCCTGATTCTCATCCATTTGTAGAGAAAATTCCGGTCCGGCAAGTAGGAAACAATGGATTTCGTCGGAACTCCAATCTTTTTTCCATCGATCAAAACCTGCCCGCTTGTCTGCCGCAGAAGCCCGGTTAAAATTTTTATCAATGTTGTTTTACCGCTGCCGTTCGGGCCTAAAATCCCAACGACTTTTCCCTCCTCAATCGTTAAGTTCAATTGATCGAGAGCTTTTTTATGAAAATAATTCTTTGTCAGGTCTTTGATTTCGACGATATTCTTCATTTAATCTCCCTCCTTAAGTTTTTCCGATATCATGTGTTTGATTTCAGCAGGCTGGAAACCTAAGTTTTTCATTTCTCCAAAAAAACGGTCAATGATGTTTGCGGCCATGTTTTGTTTTAAATGATTGATTGTAGAGCTGTCTTCTGTTACAAAGGTTCCCATTCCTCTTTGCGTTTTCACCAGCCCTTCCCGCTCCAGTTCCTGGTAGACTCTTTGGATCGTATTTGGATTAACTTTTAATTCTTTTGATAATTCTCTAACAGACGGCAATTTATCTCCTCCATTGATTTCACCGGAAACCACTTTTGTCTTAATTAAATTCATGATTTGAATATAAATGGGCAGAGTACTGCTAAATTCCACCTTTTCACCTCCAGTTACGGTGTATTAGTGTACCACATAAATAGTACACTATGGATGTGGTATTGTCAAACACATATAATATTTAAGGAACTGGTTAGCATGTCGAAACGAATAAGGCCCTGAAATCGTAAAATACTTTTCACGAAATCAGGGCCTGTTCGAAAATATAATAGCCTGCTTTTATTTATTCGAAGCCGGTATAATTTTATGATTGGAATTCCCATCATGAATAAGAGAAACTTACTTTTTTTGCCTGATAAACTGTATGCTTTTCTTCAACCAGTCTACATAACTTTCTTCTCTGGAGATGGCTTTTGTCAAAACAAGATAATGTCCTAACTCATCTGATCCTAGTTCAATTTCCGCTTCTCTTTGCGCGAAAATAAGCTGGTAACGGGATTTCAACTCTGATAATTTTTGCTCCCGCTGATCCAATTGGTCTTGAAAAAGCGGAAGAATTTTTTCTTGGGGAATGTATTTGATAAAATAAACTTTTAAAGCAAATGTGTCTTTTTCCGTTTCGGGAATTTGCTCCTGGAACACCAGCCATTGTGCCAGTTCTTTTTTTCCTTCTTCCGTCAGTGTGTACATCTTTCTTTCCAGTTTGACGCCCGATATTTCAATATACTGCTTGATCAGTTTTTCATCCAGCAGTTTTTTTAATTCGGTATAAATCTGGCTGTGCTTGGCACTCCAAAATTGGGAAATTTCTTTTGTAAATTCAACCGTAATATCATAACCGCTCATATCTTGTTTTCTCAACAATCCCAAGATGGCGTGTTTAAGGACCCTTTTTGCCATCGTATAACCTCCGTCATGTTTTCTTGACATTATTATAGCATAGGTGTAAATTAAACATGTAAACATTGACATGTTTAATATTAAATGTTGGTTGATATACGAGGAGGTAAACAATGAAAACTTTAGAAGAATTTTTAGGTACTCACATGATCTATACTTATGAAAATGGCTGGGAATATGAATTTTATATAAAAAATCAAGATACTGTCGATTATCGAATCCACAGCGGAATGGTTGGCGGCCGATGGGTCCGTGACCAAAAAGCAGATATTGTTAAAATCGTAGATGGCGTTTTTAAAGTTTCCTGGACAGAACCAACTGGTACAGACGTTTCCTTGAACTTCATGCCGAATGATAAGCGGATGCACGGTATCATCTTTTTCCCGAAATGGGTGCATGAACATCCGGAAATCACGGTCTGCTATCAAAATGACCATATTGATTTAATGGAAGAATCCCGCGAAAAATACGAAACTTACCCGAAATATGTTGTTCCGGAATTTGCGGATATTACCTACATTAAGAATGAAGGCATAAACAACGAAAAAGTGATTTCAGAGGCACCTTATGCAACAATGGCCGAAGACATCCGCTCAGGAAAACTAAAATTTTCATAAGCAGCATAAAATGATAAAGAAGAAAAAATAAGTAACGTGAAAAAATTAGCAAAACCAGCCTTTCAAAGTGAAAGGCTGGTTTTGCTTTTGGCTTGCGCCGTTATTCCGCTTCGCCGACAACAGAGAAGCGTTCATTTTGATGCTGTGGATTTTCAATTTCATCCAGGATCGCAATCGCAAAATCTGCATAGCTGATGTAGCTTTCCCCTTTTGAATTCAATGTTAACACATCTCCGCCTTTTTTATAGGAGCCGGTTCGTTTGCCTGCCGGATCAAAGAACGCGGCTGGACTCACAAATGTCCATTGGATACCGGTGGAATGCTGCAGATCTTCTAAATTCTGCCCTTGGTTTTTCGCAGTTGGCAGGAAGGCAGCGGGAAAATCAGGTGTATCCATGACACGAACTGTTTTTGATTCATCCGTAAATAGGCTGCCGGCACCGCCAACAACGATAAGGCGTGTGTTTGGAGCCCCTTTTAAAGCCTCGATCAAAACCCGGCCGGCTTCCACGTGTTGATGTTCCTGCCCGGGTGCAGCACCAAATGCATTTACAACGGCATCGTATTTTTCAAGATCCCCGGATTGGATATCGAAAATATTTTTTTCGACCACGTCGACCTGTTTGTTTTGAATTTTCGATGCATCCCGGACAATTGCTGTGACTTTATGGCCTCTTTCAACAGCTTCTTTAAGAATATGGCTGCCGGCTTTCCCGCTGGCGCCAATGATTCCAATTTTCATATGGCAGTCCTCCTATGATATGTAATTTATTTTGTTACATGTAACAATTATAATTACAATTATACGGAAGTGTCAATGCTATTTATTTTTGTTTGAAGTTATATTATACTTGTAATCACATGAATTACATGAGGATGGTGACTGAAAATGTCGATCAGCAGCCGCTTTGCTGTCGGGATCCATATATTGGCTTTAATTGAAATCAATAAAGAAGGCGTGAGTTCTTCAGAATTTTTAGCGGAGAGTGTCAATACGAATCCTGTTGTCATCCGGAAAATCATGGGGATGCTGAAAAAAGCCGGTCTAGTAGAAGTCCATCCGGGAAAAGCAGGGGCAAAACTGGCAAAAGGCCTGTCCGACATTACACTACTTGATGTTTATAAGGCAGTGAATGTTGTCCAGGACAGAGCGTTATTTAGCATCCATCGGAATCCTAACCCGAAATGCCCTGTGGGAAGAAATATTCAAGATACAATTGAACCGATATTTGAAGCATCCCAGATCGCAATGGAGAAAGTTTTAGGGAACGTGACATTGAAAGATGTGGTAAAAGATATTGCCAAAAAAGAGGATTAAACAGCTAAGAAAAATATATAAAATTGCAATCAAATCTATTGACTAAATAAATAGATCTTTAATATAATTTAGAAAACAAGATCTTTGGAGAAGTATACCAATGAGAGTGAATATTGGGAAAGTTGCTGAAACGGTTGGTGTAACCGTAGATACGATTAGACGTTGGGAAAAAGAAGGAAAAATTAAATCTGACCGATCGAGCGCCGGTCATCGCCGTTATGATTTAGATCAAGTTTTGGCTTATGTAAATAATGAGAAAAACAAGCCAAAAGAAAAAATAGCCTTCAGCTATGCCAGATCATTGAAGATATCGGTTCGGGATTAAATTATCATAAGCCTGGATTAAAAGAACTAATTCGGTTAATAGAATTAAATCAAGTTAGCCATTTGGTTTTGAATTATAAAGACCGGCTCTTGAGATTCGGTAGTGAAATTATTTTTGAAATGTGT
>NZ_KB894003.1 GCF_000374345.1 Heyndrickxia acidiproducens DSM 23148 | reverse complement strand
TTATCGGAGGGAGAAGACGGAGAAATACGCCAGCCGATAGGCGCTGGAGCTGGACAGTTTAGAAGTGCAATTCTTGGTTTTACTTGTTTTTCTCCTATCCAGTTTTGAAGGAATAACTTCAAATTTCCTATTGATAAAAGTCAATTGTTTTGATATAATGATTTTTGTCATTGAGGTCCGGCAATAATGGCGAGAAGGCCACACCCGTTTCCATCCCGAACACGGAAGTTAAGCTTCTCAGCGCCGATGGTAGTTGGGGGTTCCCCCTGCGAGAGTAGGACGTTGCCGGGCATTATTCCGCAGTAGCTCAGTGGTAGAGCTATCGGCTGTTAACCGATCGGTCGTAGGTTCGAATCCTACCTGCGGAGCCATATGGAGAGCTGTCCGAGTGGTCGAAGGAGCACGATTGGAAATCGTGTAGGCGGCCAAAAGCTGTCTCAAGGGTTCAAATCCCTTGCTCTCCGCCATATACATAGTGATGTGGCCCGTTGGTCAAGCGGTTAAGACACCGCCCTTTCACGGCGGTAACACGGGTTCGAATCCCGTACGGGTCACCATTTTAACTTCATACTTTTGGAGGATTAGCTCAGCTGGGAGAGCGTCTGCCTTACAAGCAGAGGGTCGGCGGTTCGAACCCGTCATCCTCCACCATCTTTATGATCGCGGGGTGGAGCAGTCTGGTAGCTCGTCGGGCTCATAACCCGAAGGTCGCAGGTTCAAATCCTGCCCCCGCAATTGGTTTTTGATATTTGGTCCCGTAGTGTAGCGGTTATCACGCCTGCCTGTCACGCAGGAGATCGCGGGTTCAATTCCCGTCGGGACCGCCATTTATTTTATACATATGATAAGGCTCGGTAGCTCAGTCGGTAGAGCAAAGGACTGAAAATCCTTGTGTCGGCGGTTCGATTCCGTCCCGAGCCACCTTTAGCCGGCCTAGCTCAATTGGTAGAGTAACTGACTTGTAATCAGTAGGTTGGGGGTTCAAGTCCTCTGGCCGGCACCACGAAAAATGGAGGGGTAGCGAAGTGGCTAAACGCGGCGGACTGTAAATCCGCTCCCTCAGGGTTCGGCGGTTCGAATCCGTCCCCCTCCACCATTTTAGGGGCATAGTTTAAAGGTAGAACAGAGGTCTCCAAAACCTCCAGTGTGGGTTCGATTCCTACTGCCCCTGCCAAATGTAATGGCGGATATGGCGAAGTGGTTAACGCATCGGATTGTGGTTCCGACACGCGTGGGTTCGATTCCCACTATCCGCCCCATTATAATTATTGGGCCATAGCCAAGCGGTAAGGCAACGGACTTTGACTCCGTCATGCGTTGGTTCGAATCCAGCTGGCCCAGTTTTTTGCGGAAGTAGTTCAGTGGTAGAACATCACCTTGCCAAGGTGGGGGTCGCGGGTTCGAATCCCGTCTTCCGCTCCATTTGATGGCGGCATAGCCAAGAGGTAAGGCAGAGGTCTGCAAAACCTTTATCACCGGTTCGATTCCGGTTGCCGCCTCCATCAAAAAATGCCGGTGTGGCGGAATTGGCAGACGCGCACGACTCAAAATCGTGTTCCTTCGGGAGTGTCGGTTCGACCCCGACCACCGGTATTATGAATCATTAATGTAACGCTGATTTAACCTTGACTTTCGGACGCTAAATCAGCGTTTTTCGTATTATAGCAGATAATAAATAGTACGCACCAATTTTTACGCAGCGCGGCGTACATTCTTTCTTTATGATCAGCTATATCAGGGATAAAGACCGCTAGCACTGCACATTTAAGGAGCCGGTTTCAGGATGAGATATAGTGCTGTAAAATAAAATTCCGCTCTTTCGTTTTGGATAGAGCGGTTAACTTTATATTGATGTATGCGTGTTTTCATAGATGAATCTTTTTTGCTGTTTTTTAATCGAATAGCCGGATAGTAACACACCCAATTCGTATAGCAACAGCATTACAACAGAAACAAGCAGGTCAGAAATAAAGTCAGGCGGTGTAAGCAAGATAGAAGCCGTGATTAACACGAAGTAGAAAACCTTTCTCTTTTGCTTCAACTGCTTTGTTGTAACGATATGAATTGATGTTAAAAACATAATGGCCAGTGGGAATTCAAATAAAAAGCCGAATGGAATAGTCAGCTTTAATAAGAATTTCAAATAGTTTGCTGAAGTAAAAAGCAGTTCAAACTGATTGCCTGTAAGACTTACCAGGAAATGAAAGACGGCTGGGTATACAAGAAAATACCCAAAAGCAATTCCGCCTGTAAAAAAGAAAAACAAGGAAGGGATAAAGAGTACAGCTTTATGGTATTCTTCTTTTGTTAATGCCGGTTTAACAAATCTCCAAGTTTGAAAAGCTGCGATGGGGATTGTAAATCCTATCGCAGCAATGCCTGAAATGGTGCAATAAATCCAAACAATATCTCCGGGGCTTAATACTGCCAATTGGCCGCTATAATCACGGAGCAGCCAGCTGTAAATCCTCTCTACATTGAACATTGCGATAATGAAAAAAGCCAAAAATGTTGCCACAACAATAATGATTCGTTTTCTTAATTCTTCAAGATGCCCTATCAATGGCATCATTTTTTTCACCCCCGATTAAGTTAAAGGACGTGCATCAGCATATTAATGCTCTTGCTTGCTCTTATCCTGGGTGTCCGCAGGGGAAACTAAATCTTTTGTTGAGTTTTTAAATTCCTTCAAAGTGTTTCCAAGTGCCCTTCCAATTTCCGGGAGTTTTGACGGGCCAAAAATGATCAGGGCAATGACTAAAATAATGATTAATCCAGATATACCAACATTTTGAAACATCAACTCACCTCATTTTTAGTTAAATGATTGTTTTTCCTTTTTCTTTTTTATTTGGATTTTATGGGCGCGTTCATGTGCACGTGTCCGGTCTTCTTCCACTTCATCTGATTTTCTGCGGCCGCCTTCAACTGTTGATGTGGAAATTTCTATTATCCCATCACTGTTTCTGTCAAATATGAAAGAAGCTCTTGTTGTGATTTCCGCGCCAGGCGTTGTTACATACGGAAGTACGCGGTAATCTGTTTTCCATCTGTCCGGTGTTACTGTACATGTCACATAGCCGCGATAATTATTAAAAAATTTAATATGCGGGTTTTCTCTTAAAATTTTATCTGTATCTGCACGCTTATCCGACCCATTCCCTCCTGAAGTAACGGATGTGCCGACAAATTCAGCACCAACCACTTTTGAACCGGAATGATCAAAATCACTTAAAATATTTGTTGCCCAGTTTGCATGTACATCTCCGGATAGCACAATCAGATTATTAATATGATTGTTTTTTACAAAGTCAAGTATTTTTTTTCGTGCAAAGGGGTATCCGTCCCAGGCATCCATGCTGTATTTAGGAGCCGCGCTTGTCCCTAAATTCCGTTTTGAGAAAAAGATTTGCTGGGCAAGGACATTCCAGCTTGTTTTCGATCGGCCAAGATGATGAAGCAGCCACTTTTCCTGTTCATTGCCAAGTAATGTGCGGGCTGGATCCATCTGTTCTGCAGAAGGGGCTTTTGTCCCATCTCCGTTTGCCTGGTCATCACGGTACTGGCGTGAATCCAATACAAAAAAAGATGCCAGGTTTCCGTAGGTAAAATCCCGGTAAAGTTTCATGGAATTGCCTTGCATAATTGAAGACCTTCGTAAAGGCATATTTTCGTAGTAAGCCTGATAAGCGGCTGTCCGCCGTTTGATAAACGCATCAACCGATTGGCCTTTTTCCGGTATATTGTTCGCGTAGTTGTTTTCAACTTCGTGGTCATCCCAAGTGACAACCCATGGGAAAGCCGCATGCGCAGATTTTAAATCCGCATCGGAGCGGTACTGTGCATAGCGGTTCCGGTAATCATCAAGTGTCCAAATTTCACTGCTGTTGTGGGTTCTGACATTTCCGCTTGAAGAAATGTATTCATTCGGGCCGTATTCGTAAATATAATCACCGAGATGGAATACAAGATCAAGGTCTTCTCCGGCTAAATGCTTATGGGCGGTATAAAAGCCATGCTCATATTGCTGGCAGGATGTGAAGGCAAAAGAAAGCTTGCTGATATTCGCACCTTGATGCGGCAGGGTTTTGGTTCTGCCGGCAGGGCTTAGTTCATTTCCGCATTTAAATCGATAATAGTAAACATGATTTGGTTCAAGATGATTTACTTCAGCATGGATGGTATGCGCCAGTTCGGGGGTTGCAATTTCTGTTCCTCTTTGGATTATGTTTCTAAAATGGTTGTCCTTAGCAATTTCCCACTTAACGGGTACGCGATGATTGGGCATCCCTCCGCCGTTTAAAGGATCAGGTGCCAGTCTTGTCCACAGTACTACACTTTCCGGCATCGGATCTCCGGACGCTACACCTAGTGTAAAAGGATAGTTGGAGAACGATGGCGCTGCGTGGACGTTTGTGTTCTCCAGTGATTGTGCAAAGGTCAGGCCAAGTGATAAAACAGCGATCTTTCCCGCCCCTTCGATAAACTTTCTGCGATCAAAAGTATGATTTTGAAAACTTTCTTCCTCAAGCCTTTTGATCCATTGGTCTATATACGGATCACTCATTTTTTAATTTCTCCTTTCAAAAAAGGTATGAAGCTTACTGCAATTTTTACTATAAAGCTTTATTGTTAAGCGACAGTGAAGAAAAATTAAAAAGGTTGTAAAAATAATTTATATGATCTTAATATTCATACTTTAAAGGTTTATTGATTGTGGCCATGCAGCAGGGAACACTTGCATAATTTGCGGCAATTCGGCAACCTTACAAAAGAGGCCATTATATTTATTTGGAGTGGAATGTTGCCGGATATTCGTACAGTCGCATTTGTTTATCTCCCTTTTTGCTGCCCGCTTTTTTGGACGAACGGATGTTTTCGCAAATGACGATATTTGACGATTCAAATGGCGTTCATGACCGCTGCCTTTTTTTCACCGTAACCGTCCCATCTTTTTCGAGATAGGCCAAGTCAATTTCTTCAAATGAAAATACGCTTTGCTTTCTCAATAATTCCGTCAGTTGATTCATATCAATTTTATTTTTTTTCAGTACTTCTTTGTTAATTTTTCCCTTATCAATAATCAGCGCTTTATCTCCGATAAGGAATTTTTCCAATTTATCAGAGCGGTAAATGAGGATGTCAAAAATGACTTTAATGATGACCCAAACAGAAAGCATAGCAAGAATGTAGTACCATTTTACAGTGGCATCGTAAAGGCCGTTGCCGACGATTTCAGACAGCATAATACTCCATATAAAGTCAATTGGAGTAAGATTTGAAATACTTTTTGGAGCCGGTTAGTTTTAAACAAAAGATGAGCGCAAAAAAGCCCATCATCAGTTTTAATAAGTCTATGCCGATTTGCATCGCTGAACCCCCTTCAGTAAAGTTAATTGTCACTTGATTATTCACATATTCTTAAACCGGGTTTTCCAACTCTTGATCCGGCTGTTTTATTTGCTCATTGTAAGATTCCTATTGCTTAATCCAGCAGCCTGATTCTCCATTTGTCCAACCTCATGCCATTTGGCACCCATGCTCTTTCTGGTGGCTTCCATCGTGAGAATGAACGACCGGAACAGAAGACAACTCGTGTGCGAGGTCGATCATAAAGGGAATGAAAGCCCGTGGCGGAAAAAAAACCGTGCCCGCGGTCGATCATAAAGGGAATGAAAGCCCGTGGCGGAAAAAAACCTGTGCTCCCGGTCGATCATAAAGGGAATGAAAGCCCGTGACGGAAGAAAACCCGTGCCCATGGTCGATCATAAAGGGAATGAAAGCCCGTGGCGGAGAAAAACCCGTGCCCGCGGTCGTTCATAAAGGGAATGAAAGCCCGTGGCAGAAAAAAACCCGTGCCCACGGTCGATCATAAAGGGAATGAAAGCCCGTGGCGGAGAAAAACCCGTGCCCGCGGTCGATCATAAAGGGAATGAAAGCCCGTGGCAGAAAAAAACCCGTGCCCACGGTCGATCATAAAGGGAATGAAAGCCCGTGGCAGAAAAAAACCCGTGCCCACGGTCGATCATAAAGGGAATGAAAGCCCGTGACAGAAAAAAATCCGTGCCCGCGGTCGTTCATAAGGACGGACTTTTCATATTCCCTTATAAGAAGCACGGTAAACGAACGGGTTTAATCGGAAATGCGTTAAGCGGATAGGCAAATCATTTTGTTTTGGAAACCGGCTATTTTACAATGGATGTATCTTCACGGGAAGATGGAAAGGAAGCGGACGATGGAAAAGAAATTAAATGATATTGCGTTTTCTGTTTTGGATTTGGTTCCGGTTTTATCCGGAAAAACACCGACAGATTCGTTCAAAAATAGCCTGAGCCTCGCACAGCATGTTGAAAAATGGGGCTACAAACGGTATTGGCTCGCGGAGCACCATAATATGACAGGGGTTGCCAGCTCTGCAACAGCTGTTTTAGCAGGATATATTGCGGCAGGCACCAAAACCATCCGCGTCGGATCAGGCGGTGTCATGCTGCCAAATCATGCGCCGCTTGTTGTGGCTGAACAGTTTGGAACGCTTGGTTCTATCTATCCGGGCAGAATTGATCTTGGACTTGGCCGTGCGCCTGGTACGGACCAACTGACAGCTGCGGCGCTCAGGCGGAATTTAAAAGGCGGGGAAATGGACTTTCCGGATAATGTCCAGGAACTGATGAACTATTTTCTCTCTGATAAAGAACGGCGGACATATGCGCGCGCCGTAGTAGCAGAAGGGGTGGATGTTCCGGTATGGCTTCTCGGGTCAAGTACATACAGCGCTTCACTTGCCGCCCGGCTTGGCCTGCCGTTTGCGTTTGCGAGCCATTTTGCGCCGGCACAATTGTTTGATGCGCTATACTTTTACCGGGAAAACTTTAAACCTTCCAGATATTTGCAAGAACCATATGTGATCGCATGCGTAAACGGCGTAGCGGCCGATACAGATGCAGAAGCGGAAAGAATCGCAACAAGCCTGTACCAGTTTTTCCTCGGCGTTATCCGGGGCAAATCGCAGCCGCTGCAGCCGCCGGTGGATAGCATGAACGGGATTTGGACACCGTTTGAAGAAGAAGCGGCACTGCGCCAGCTTGAATATGCTTTTATCGGGTCAAAGCAGACGATAAAAGATAAAATGGAAGAATTCCTCGACGACACGAAAATCGATGAGTTGATGTTTGTATCACATATTTATCACCATGAAGAGCGGCTGCGGTCATATGAGATACTGAGTGAACTGAAGAAAGGCCGTGCATGAAGAGGGAAGCTTTTTGGCTTCCCTTTTCTACATAAAAGTTATTGACATTTTTAACGATCCGGATATAATGATAAGAGTGACATTAACTAGCAACTTTGTTTGCAAGTTCATATGGAGTCATGCCGGTGTGGCGGAATTGGCAGACGCGCACGACTCAAAATCGTGTTCCTTCGGGAGTGTCGGTTCGACCCCGACCACCGGTATAACGGAAGACAATGAAATGCTTTGTCCTGATGGGCAGGGCGTTTTTTTTATTGAAATATAGAATTTATGACAAATTCCTGAGCAAATCAAATATAATGGTACAGAAGGAGGCGTTTTTATGAAAATTCAACAGCTAAAAAAAGATGCAAGGGCATCACTGAAAGGAAGATGGGGGCTTGCAGTTCTGGTCGGATTTTTAGTTGTATTAATATCCGGAGGGATTCCTTCGTTATTACAAATGATTGCATCCGGGGGTCCGTCTGCTTATCCCGAAACCTCAGATTCGGGAGGAGACATTATTTTTTGGCTTGTAACTGCTGCGCTACTGCCTGTTTCCGTTGCCGGTTACTGGATATTCTTAGCGATTGCACGCAATGAAAAGGCGGCGGTTGGCGATCTATTCCAACTGTTCTCCAGCGGGAAACGTTATTTTAAAACAATCGGTTTAGGCGTTTTAATTGCTATTTATTCTTTTCTGTGGTCTTTGCTGCTCATCATTCCGGGAATTATAAAATCACTTGCCTACTCCCAAACCTATTTTATTTACCATGATCATCCCGAGCTCACCTTAAATCAAATGATCACAAAGAGCCGAAAAATGATGGACGGTTACAAGTGGAAATTTTTTTTGATGCAATTGAGCTTTATCGGCTGGGGAATTCTTTGTTTGATTAGTATTGGAATTGGATTTTTGTGGCTGGTTCCCTACATCAACACAACGATGGCTAAATTTTATGAGCATTTGAGGAATAATGAAGAAGTACAGGAAATATAATTTATGATGTAAGGAGTTCTGCCGTTTGTTACAGGCAGGACTTTTTCATTTTCCCGGCAAAACGGCCATATCTTAAAATTTATATATGTTTATGCCCGGCTCTAGGTTCCGGAAAAAGGGAGGCCGTTCCGCTTTGCGATGCTTGTGCTTTTTCGCAGGCAGGCAAACCGCTGTATGAAAAGGATTATCTAAAAAGCAGGATTTTAGGGCAGCAGCAGCGAAATCGGTAACGGAAAGATTAAAGGGGGAGATATCGTGTTTAAGCGGTTTACAATCGGCATGGGGATTGCGGTTGCAGTTTTCATTGCAGGTTTTTCATATTTTTATTTGAACAAAGGAGAAGCAATCCCTACAGAGGCTGCTCCGGTGAAAAAAGTGCCGGAGAAAGAAGAGACAAAAGCTGAAGCGGCAATTGAGGCAAGTTTCAAGCAAAAAGCGGCGGAGAAAGAATTGCCGGCCTATGAGAAGATGAGTGAAGATGATTTGGTGCAGGAAGTACATAAAATGACCCATCAAAAAGTTGCGGCCGGAGAAAAATGGGGTGCATCGGAAATTACGCAGGATAAGGTCAATGCCTTATATGAAGCCATTCAAAAGAAGAATTTCGCGGATATGGGACTGCAAACGGATCTCCTGAAGATCTTAAAGCCATGGAAAAAAGGGGACTTTCGCAATGCCGTGGAAGCACATAATGAAGTTTGGGATTATCAGAACGGCAATATCGGCAAAGCAACAAGGCTGCTCACACCTGTTGAGGAAGAAAAATATATCGAGAAAAATTTTAAATGATAGCTGCAGGGAATCTTCTTGCAGAATGCGTACAGGCGGTTTGTGTTATGATGAATAAAAGCCGGCTTTTAAGGCGGAAGAATTTAATACCGGGAAGTGAAACCATGAAATGTTTAGGTGTTTCAGGCTCGTTGACAGGTGAAAAAACATCGATTGGCGTATATGAGGTGCTGATGGCGGCCAAGGCAGAAAATCCTGCCCTTGAGGTCGAATTATTGGATTTAAAAGATTATGAGGTGGAATTCGTAAAAGGATTTCCACTTTCTTATTATAATGATGACACGATTACGGCGGTCAATTTGCTTTTGGATGCTGATATTTTAGTATTTGGATCTCCTGTATACCAGGCCTCCATTACCGGGGCTTTAAAAAATCTGCTGGACCATTTGCAACGCGATGCCCTGCAGTCCAAAGCAGCGGGGATTGTTATGAACGGGGGATCGGATAAGCATTTTTTAGTAGCGGAGTATCAATTGAAGCCGGTGCTTACTTTTCTAAAGGCGACTTGCGCGGTCAGGAATGTGTTTATTCATGATGATGATTTTAATGAAGAAAATGAAATCATTCATCCGGATATTCATGAGCGCATCCGGCGTTTAGCCCGTGAACTGCTGCAGTTAAAGAACGGCATGGCGTAAGGGACCATATGATAAAAAACCTCTTTATATACATAAGAATGAAAGAACATGGGTATAGGTCTGTATATAAGGAGGTTATAGCAGTGAAGGCAGTTACATTTCAAGGCGCGAAAGACATACAGGTAAAAGAAGTTGATGACCCGTCATTAAAAAAGCGGGATGATATTTTGATCAGGGTTACCTCAACGGCCATTTGCGGATCTGATTTGCATATTTATAACGGAGCTTTGCCAGCGCGCCCGGGATTTGTGATCGGGCATGAGCCGATGGGAATCGTTGAAGAGGCCGGCCCGGAAGTTACAAAGGTGAAAAAAGGCGACCGGGTTGTGCTGCCGTTTACGGTTTCGTGCGGGCATTGCTATTACTGCCAGCACGAGATGGAATCCCAGTGTGACAACTCGAATCCGAATGAAGAGGTCAACACAGGCGGTTTATTTGGTTATACAGAGCGGTACGGAAATATTCCGGGCGGGCAGGCTGAGTACCTGCGTGTGCCGTTTGGCAATCAAATGCCGTTTGTGATTCCTGAATCTTGCGAGTTGGAGGATGAGGCGCTGCTGTTCTTATCGGATGTGCTTCCAACGGCATATTGGAGTGTTGTAAATGCAGGTGTGAAACAGGGAGACACGGTCGTCGTGCTCGGCTGCGGGCCGATCGGCTTGATGACCCAGAAATTTGCATGGCTGAACGGGGCCAGCAGGGTTATTGCAGTTGATCATGTGCCATACCGTTTAAAGCATGCAAAAAAAATGAATAGAGTCGAAGTTTATAATTTTAAAGAATACGATGAGATGGGAAAGTATTTACGTGAGATTACCAATGGCGGGGCCGATGTGGTGATCGATTGCGTCGGCATGGACGGGAAAAAATCGGCGATTGAAGCAATCGAGCAAAAACTCAAGCTGCAGGGCGGCACAATCAGCGCGATTCAGATTGCGATGGAAGCGGTCAGGAAGTTTGGCACCATTCAGCTGACAGGGGTATACGGTTCGATTTACAATGCATTCCCGCTTGGCAGGCTGTTCGAACGCAATATCACCCTGAAAATGGGACAGGCGCCGGCAAAACACCTGATGCCGAAACTCTTTGAAGACATCACAGAGAAAAAGTTTGACCCAACTGAAATCATTACCCATAAAATTTCGCTGGATAAAGCAAGCGAAGCCTATCAATTGTTCAATGATCATGAAGATGGCTGCATTAAAGTCATATTAAAACCATAAAAAATTCCGGCTCCGCATGTTTTCTAAAAAGCGGGGCCGGAATTTTAAGCTATTTTACCGGATCGCAATTCCTTTTTAAAATCTGTTCCGCATGGGCGATCTGGTCTTCTGTCGGCGGTTCGACCCCTTTTAACGGGTAGTCAATGCCGAGTGCTTCATATTTGTACACGCCTAACTTGTGATAGGGAAGGATTTCGATTTTTTCAACGTTTGGCAGCGAATGGATAAAATCAGCTGTTTTGGTCAAATCCTCTTCGCTGTCGACACCGGGTACAAGGACATGGCGGATCCAGACCGGGATGTGTTTTTCGGCCAGGTAATGCGCAAAGTCAAGAATATGCTCATTGGACATGCCTGTCAGCCATTTATGCTTTTGGGGATCGATATGTTTGATATCCAGCAAAACGAGATTCGTATACTTCATCAGTTCATCCAGACCTTGCATAAAGCGCGGGCTGCGTGAGAAACAGCCGCCTGAAGTGTCAATTGCTGTATGGACGCCGATCACTTTGCAGGCTTTAAACAGTTCAATCAGGAAATCGATATGCAGTAATGGTTCACCGCCGCTGACCGTAATGCCGCCGCCGGAAGCTTCTATGAATGGCAAATAGTCCTTTACGTCTTTGATAATCTCATCCACGCTCATTTCATGGCCTTCGTTCACTTTCCAGGTGTCCGGATTATGGCAGAATTTGCAGCGCAGCGGGCATCCCTGTGTGAAGACTACATAGCGGATCCCCGGGCCGTCGACGGTCCCAAAAGATTCAGTTGAGTGAATGCGCGTTGAAAGTTTCATAAGAATCAAATCCTTCTTTTGAATTTACCGGATATCACAAGTTAGAAATAACTAAAAAGGGAAGGCGGCATGTGCGGCCATGCCGCCTTGTCATGTGTTACATAGATTCATGGAATGTCCGGCTGATCACTTCTTCTTGTTGTTCTCTCGTCAGTTTAATAAAGTTTACAGCGTATCCGGATACACGGATCGTTAATTGCGGATATTTTTCCGGATGATCCATTGCATCAAGCAATGTTTCACGGTTTAATACATTAACATTCAGGTGGTGCGCTTTCTTCGCCATATAGCCGTCAAGCATCCCGTCCAGGTTCGAAACTTGTGTTTCATCTTCTTTGCCGAGCGCTTTTGGCACGATGGAGAAGGTGTTGGAAATGCCGTCTAAGGAATATTTATACGGCAGTTTCGCAACAGAACTCAAGGATGCGACTGCACCGTGTGTATCACGGCCATGGAGCGGGTTGGCGCCTGGTGCGAATGGTTCGCCGGCTTTCCGTCCGTCCGGTGTGCTTCCTGTTTTCTTGCCGTATACCACATTTGAAGTAATCGTCAAAATCGAGGAAGTATGGACCGAATTCCGGTATGTCGGGTACTTTTTCAGTTTTTCCATGAATGTTTTGACAAGATTGACTGCAATATCGTCAACACGGTCATCATTGTTGCCGTATTTCGGGAAATCGCCTTCGACTTCGTAATCGACTGCAAGGCCGTTTTCGTCACGAATGACTTTAACTTTTGCGTATTTGATGGCGCTGATCGAGTCGACCACTACCGACAGGCCGGCAACGCCGCATGCCATTGTACGCAGGACATCACGGTCATGCAGTGCCATTTCGAGTCTTTCATAGCTGTATTTGTCATGCATATAGTGGATGATGTTCAGCGCATTGATGTAAACGCCGGCCAGCCAATCCAGCATGACATCATATTTTTCCATTACTTCATCGTAATCAAGATATTCAGAAGTAATCGGTTGATATGGCGGGGCGACCTGGATTTTCAATCTTTCATCGACGCCGCCGTTAATCGCATACAATAAGGCTTTTGCAAGATTTGCACGGGCGCCGAAGAATTGCATTTGTTTGCCGATGCGCATTGCCGATACACAGCAGGCAATACCGTAATCATCGCCATATTCTTCACGCATTAAATCATCATTTTCATATTGGATTGCGCTTGTTTCAATCGACGTTTTTGCACAATATTGTTTAAATTTATCCGGCAGTTTCGTCGACCACAGCACGGTCAGGTTCGGTTCAGGCGCAGGGCCCAAGTTGTCGAGTGTGTGCAGGAAGCGGAACGAGTTCTTAGTGACCAGTGTGCGGCCGTCCAAAGCCATGCCGCCGATCGATTCGGTTACCCATGTCGGGTCGCCGCTGAATAATTCATTGTATTCTTCCGTTCTGGCAAATTTGACCAGGCGGAGTTTCATGACGAAGTGGTCAACGAGTTCTTGTGCTTCCCTTTCAGTCAATACGCCATTCTTCAAATCTCTTTCAATATAAATATCAAGGAAAGAAGAGGTGCGTCCGAGACTCATTGCAGCACCGTTTTGTTCTTTAATTGCAGCAAGGTAAGCGAAATACAGCCATTGGAAAGCTTCTGCCGCATTTGATGCCGGTTCGGAAATATCGAACCCGTAGCTTGCTGCCATTTGTTTTAATTCCTGCAGGGCGCGGATTTGTTCGGAATGTTCTTCGCGTTCCCGGATCACATCGTCCGTCATGATTCCGCAGCCAATTAAATTGAAATCTTTTTTCTTTTGCTCAATTAAATAATCTACCCCGTATAATGCAACACGCCGGTAGTCGCCAATGATGCGGCCGCGCCCGTAAGCATCCGGAAGTCCTGTTACAATTGCAGCATGCCGGGCCAGTTTGATTTCCGGCGTATAGGCATCGAATACACCCTGGTTATGCGTTTTGCGCCAGTCCGTGAAAATATGTTTAATTTCCGGATCAATTTCATAGCCATAAGATTTTAAAGCACTTTCTGCCATACGGATGCCGCCAAATGGCATAAGTGAACGTTTGAACGGTTTGTCGGTTTGGACCCCGACAATTTTTTCAATGTCTTTATTTAAATAACCCGGTCCATGGGAAGTAATCGTTGAGACAATTTTCGTATCCATATCAAGGACGCCGCCTTTATCGCGTTCCTGTTTGGACAATTCCATTACTTGGTCCCATAATTTCAGTGTGTTTTCTGTCGGGCCGGTAAGGAAACTGTCATCGCCTTCGTAAGGGGTTACATTTTTTAATATAAAATTCCTTACATCAATTTCTTTTTGCCAGTTCCCTTCTTTAAAACCTCTCCATTGTTCTTTTACGCCTGTTTTTTTTGTAACCAATTGTTCTGTCATCAGTAATGGCCTCCTTTAAGCCTTTATAAACACTTAGTCACAATGCCTGTAAACATTCGGATATATGATTTGTTCAATTATGAACAATCTTTATTACGCTTTCATCATACCACGAAAGCGCTTAAATGAATAGGGTTCCTCATTAAATTTTCGGCTGAAAAACCAAGTTGTCAAAGAATGTTCAAATCCGGCAGGGGCCATATTGTAAGCGCTGTACATAATAATATTTGAAAGTGTTTTCAATATATAATAGAAGAAAAATAAAATCCGCCAGCCGATAGGCGCTAAAGCTGGACACAACGAAAAGCGGAAGCGCCTCGAACATTGGGTGCAGATCGAACCAAATTCCGGCCTGAAGCGCATGATTTCAACTGAAACCGCTTCATAAACGTTCAAAATTTATACATACCCAAATGGAGTGAAAGAAGATATGATAGAGAAGCGGTCGATTATGTGACTGAATTCACAATCAGCGTTCAGCAATCAACAATCAACAATGGAGATGGTAATTTATGTACGAAGCCGTTGAATCTGTCATCCAATTGGCAATCAATAAGAAAAAAGTGTTAGAGGCTTCTTTACTCAGATATGTAACAAAGGCAGCTCTTGCAAGTATGTTTATTGGATTCGCGATTATTATATGTTATCGGCTTGCAGAGCCATTCTTTGATGCAAAGTCACCTGTCACTTCATTTATGAGCTCCATCTTTTTTGGTGCCGCCCTTGTCATGATTATGTTTGGCGGCGGGGAACTTTTTACGGGAAATACGATGATGTTTTCCATGAGTACATTGAAAAAAGCCACCACCTGGAAAGATACCGGCAAAAACTGGGTAGCCACTTACTCCGGTAATATCATTGGAGCTGTTATGTTCGGTTTGTTTATTCATTATTCCGGTTTATATGCTGATACAGAAAACAGCCAATTTCTTATGAACGTTGTCGGCGGCAAAATCAGCCTGACGACAACGCAAATGTTTTTCCGTTCTGTCCTTTGTAACTGGCTTGTATGTCTGGCATTTTGGGTGCCGATCAATGTAAAAGGCGATGGCGCTAAAATTGCTTCGATGATGCTGCTTGTGTTCGGATTCGTTATTTCCGGTTATGAACACAGCATCGCCAATATGGTCTTGTTCGTGTTGGCCTTGGCAGCACCGCATCCGGACGCAATTACAATCGCCGGCATGCTTCATAATCTCGGTGTTGTAACACTCGGCAATATCATTGGCGGCGGTGTATTCGTTGGTGCCATGTATGCCTTCCTGACAACGAAGAAACAAGATAAAAAAGATGTTGTTGCTTTAGAAACGGAACCGATTATCAAATTTTCAGCTGGAAAATAAGCAAACAGGGCCGGCCCCCGCTTTTCGTAACAAATGTTGCAAAAAGCGGGGCCCGGCTTTTTTTATGATCAGGCCCTGTTTATTAATTGTAAAAACTGTTTTGTTCTTTCCTCTTTTGGCTGTTCAAAGATTGCCTCCGGGCTATTGTGTTCAACAATGACCCCATTGTCCATGAAGATAACCTCATCGGCCGCTTCTTTGGCAAATCTCATCTCATGTGTTACGACGATCATCGTCATTCCTTCTTTTGCGAGTTCTTTCATGACATTCAGCACACCGCCGACAAGTTCCGGATCCAGCGCAGATGTCGGTTCATCAAACAGCATCACTTCCGGTTCCATCGCAAGTGCCCGGGCAATGCCGACGCGCTGCTGCTGCCCGCCGGATAGCTGAAACGGATAAGTATCCTTTTTATCGAGAAGCCCGACTTTCCGCAGCAGGGTTTCCGCTTTTTCAATGGCAGTTGTTCTGTTTTGCTTTTTCACAATGACCGGGCCTTCGATGACGTTTTCCAGTACGGTTTTATGCGGAAAAAGATTGTGCTGTTGAAAAACCATGCCTGATTTTCTGCGCAATGCCGCAATCTCTTTTTTGGAGACAGGGCGGGAATAATCAATAGACAGCTCCCCGATTTGGATCGTTCCGCTGTTTGGGATTTCTAAAGCATTCAAGCAGCGGAGGAGCGTTGTTTTTCCGGAACCGGACGGGCCGATGACCACAATTACCTTTCCTCTATCAACTTGCAGATCAATGCCCTTTAAAACTTCAAGCCGGTCAAACTGCTTATGAATATTTTGTATAGTGATTAATGACATGGTTGCCTCCCTCTATAAATACTGATTTATCAACAGTTTAAGCCGTTGGTGGAGTGTCAAAAAAATATTTTTCGACACGCTCCATTTAATAAACCGAATGCCCAATAGGCAGGATAAAAATTTGTCCAGTACAAATGAATGGGATTATTCGCTCACGTATTTTTCAAAATGGGCTTCAAGCTTCTGCTGGATGATTGATAGAATGAAACAAATGATCCAGTACAGCAGGGCCGCTTCCGAATATAAAAGTAAAAATTCATAGGTGGTTGACGCAATTTCTTGTGCTTTTCTAAATAATTCAGTCACTAAAATAAGTGAGGCCAGCGATGTATCTTTCACAAGGCTGATAAACGTATTGGACAAAGGCGGTACGGAAACGCGTACAGCTTGTGGCAGTACAATTCTCCTTAGCGCCTGTGTATAATTCATACCGATGGAGTAGCCTGCTTCCCATTGCCCTTTTGGAATCGACAAAATGGCAGCCCGGATGATTTCCGACGCGTATGCACCGACGTTCAGCGAAAAGCCGATGATGGCAGCCGGGAAAGGATTTATCGTAATGTGGACAGACTGCAACCCGTAAAAAATAATGAATAATTGCACAAGCAGGGGAGTACCGCGGATGATCGAAACATAAAAGCGTGCAAGCCACTGCAGCGGTTTGATGCTGGATAGTCTGGCCAGTGCTGTCAATAAAGCGAGCACCATGCCAATGCAAAAGGCAATTAATGTCAAGGGCAAAGTATAATACAAAGCCCCCTTTACCATCGGTAGAAGGGAACTTTGCGCAATATCCAAGTATCGATTATCGAAATGGATCAAAGCAAAATTATTTAGATACATCTTCACCAAACCATTTCTTAGAGATTTTTGTTAATGTGCCGTCATTTTTCATGTCTTTCAGCGCCTGATTGACTTTATCCGGAAGCTTGCCTGAATTTTTCCGGAACAAGAAAGCACTTTTTCCGGCGTCGTCTGCTTTTGCAACGACTTTAATCGGTGCATTTGGTTTGTTCTTTTTATAATCCAAATAGCTCAATGTATCGTTGACAGTAGCGTCTACCCGGTTGGATGTCAGCAGCTGGATTGCCTGGGAAAAGCCTTCGACGCTGACAATTTGGGCGCCATTTTGTTTTGCCAGGTTCGCATAGTTGCTTGTTAAAGATTGGGCCGATTTTTTTCCTTTCAAATCAGCGAATGATTTAATATCCGTATTGTTGTTGCGGACGATGACAGCCGCCTTAGAGAAGGTATAGGGTGTTGAAAAGTCATATTTTTTCTCGCGGTCAGGCCGGATGCCGACTTGGTTGGCGATCATATCAAAACGTTTTGAGTTGAGGCCGGCAAACATCGAATCCCATTGTGTTTCTTTGTATTGGACTTTTAATCCCAAACGTTTGGCGACTTCATTCATGACATCAATGTCATATCCGGTTAGTTTTCCGTTGTCGCCGTGATAGGTGAACGGCGGATATGTCCCCTCTGTTCCGACGATGATGACGCCTTTGCTTTTGACTTGATCGTATAAATCATTTGATTTGGATGCATGATTTTCGTTTGACTGGCCGTTTCCACATGCTGATAAAGCAAAAAGCAACACGGCAACAGCCACCCATTTTAAGTAGTGTTTCATGTTGTGATTCCCCCAAAAATGATATAGGCCGGGTCCTTTCAACCTCTTCTTTCTTATTACCCAGCGTTTAGTATTCTAACCAAATAATGAATAATTATCAAAGAGTCTGCCTGGGCGCGTTTAAATGAACCGGTTGACCAGGGCCTTTTTCCTGCCGGGCATATCAGATGATGATATAGTATAGGAAGATGGAAATGTTTTGAAATCAATCAGACTTTAGGAGGGCATTTTATGGAAGAAGAAGGCTATATAAACGTCACGGGCGGGAAAGTATATTATAAAAAAGTTGGAAACGGAAAAGGAACACCGGTTATTTTGCTGCACGGCGGGCCGGGTGGCACCCATATTCCGATGCTGGCATTGGAAGCGCTCGGGGACGAACGGCCGGTTATATTTTACGATCAGCTAGGTTCCGGCAGATCGGACCGCCCGTGTGATCCGTCTTTATGGAAGCTGGAGAGATTTGTCAGGGAACTTGGGGAGATCCGGGAAGCACTAGATTTATCGGAAGTCCATATTCTTGGCCATTCCTGGGGGACGATGCTTGCCGCGAGCTATTTACTGAAACAACCGGCTGGCGTGAAAAGCGTCATTTTTTCGGGCCCGTGCTTAAGCGCGCCACTTTGGAAAAAAGATCAGGATGAGCATCGAAAGCAGCTGCCGCAGGATGTACAGGATACCTTGTCCCGCTGCGAACGCGAAGGCAGCACAGATTCTGAAGCTTACCAGAAAGCCATGAAGATTTTCTACAAACAGTTTGTGAACCGGCTGGATACGAAACCGCAAGCATTGCAATCAGATGATGCGAAACCAAATCATGAAGTTTACGAAACAATGTGGGGGCCGTCGGAGTTTTACCCGACAGGCAATTTAAAAACGTTCGACGTAACGGCCCGTCTGCATGAAATTAAGCTGCCCGCCCTGTTTACATGCGGAAGGTTTGATGAAGCAGCACCGGAAACGGTTAAGGGTTACAGCCGATTATTGCCGGGTTCAAAGTTCCATGTATTTGAGCACAGTTCCCACCAGCCTTACCTGGAAGAAAAAGGGGAGTATATCCGTGTCGTACGGGGATTTTTGAGGGAAAACTGACCCACACATATGGGTCAGCCGGTTTTTGTCAGCAGATAGAGAAACCAGACGGCGTGATGCTGCTCGTCTCTTGATGCAAGGTCAAAAGCGTTTTTTATAGTCGGGTCCTGCACGGATTCTGCAATATCCCGGTAAAAGTCGACCGTATTTTGTTCGTCTTTTACCCCAAATTCCAGGCCGCCGCGGTATGTCTGCGGACACGGCTCCGTGATTTTCGGCTGCGGATGCGTGCCGGTCATGGATGTGTACAGACGTGAAAAGGTATGGAAATGGCGGAGCTCGTCATCGCGGATTTCCATAATGATATTGCGGAATTCTGCGGTCGGCGCTTTCCGGGCAATCTGCTCGTAACAGGTAACCGCACTGTATTCGCCGTTAATGGCTTTCGTGAGATTTGCGATAAATCCTGTATCCGGCTGGGCGTTTCTGAAATCTGTTGGATTGTAATGATAATTGTACACGGGCGTTCCTCCTTGTTTTTTGAGCCATCATATATGTATGCGGGACAAATGCGGAAGGTGACGGAATAGCTTTTTGCCCTTGTTTAACCGTACAGCTTAAAAAATCTTCAGAAATGCTTTATAATAGGAAGGAGATTGCCGCGTTTCAAGATTCGCGTAAAAATCTGTATCAGTTCTAATATTTTTTTAGCAAAGGAGAAATAGCATGGAAAAAGTACTTGTTTTTGGGCATAAAAATCCGGATACGGATGCAATTTGCTCGGCGATTGCCTACGCAGAATTAAAATCAAAACTAGGGGTCGATGCAGAAGCTGTCCGTTTAGGCGAAGTGAGCAATGAAACGAAATTTGCGCTGGATGCCTTCCACGCAGAAGCGCCGCGTTTGGTGCAGATGGTTGGAAATGAAGTGAAAAATGTCATTTTGGTGGACCATAACGAACGCCAGCAAAGCGCGGATGATATTGATGCAGTCCGCGTTCTTGAGGTGGTGGACCATCACCGCATTGCCAATTTTGAAACAAATGATCCGCTGTATTATCGTGCGGAACCGGTCGGCTGCACCGCCACGATTTTAAACAAGTTGTATAAAGAAAACGGCGTGGAAATCCGTAAAGAAACAGCCGGCTTAATGCTTTCGGCGATTATTTCGGACTCTTTGCTGTTTAAATCACCGACATGCACGGAAGAAGATGTGAAGGCGGCAAAAGAACTGGCTGAAATTGCCGGCGTGGATGCAAATACATATGGCCTGGACATGTTAAAAGCCGGCGCGGATTTGAGCGGCAAAACAATTGAACAGCTGATTTCAATGGACGCCAAAGAATTCGACATGGCCGGCCACAAAGTTGTGATTGCACAAGTCAATGCAGTGGACACGAACGATGTGCTCGTAAAACAAGACGAGTTGGAACAAGCCATCCAAGCCGAAATTGAAAAAAGAGGCCTGGATCTGTTCTTGTTTGTCGTAACAGATATTTTAACAAACGACTCTGTCGTGCTATCACTCGGGAAATCGGCCCGTAATGTTGAACAAGCTTACAATGTTAAGCTCGAAAACCATACAGCCACTTTAAAAGGCGTTGTGTCCCGCAAGAAACAAATTGTGCCTGTCCTGACAGAAGCCTTTAACGGTTAGTCGCAAGCCCTGTTTTCATCCTCGAAAATGGTTTTAAACAGCTGCAATAGATGTTCTTCGTATGATAAGGTCACCGGATATTTCTGGTTGACCTATTTTTTTGGGTACTTTTATTTAGTGTAGTGGTGGCAAAACGTAAATGTCCTTTGAATAGTGAAGGACATTTTTTGCGCAAGCTCCTGGAAAAATCCTTCAGCATCAGATGAAAACCAACGATATTCAAATCTCTCCAATCAGTTTTTGAAAAGCTGGACGGTGAATCATCAAGTGAACCTTCCATTTTCTACTGATTTAAGTTTGTGGCGGTATTCTTATCGTACCGGGTCAGGCTGATTTGTCTGCCAGTGTTGGATGTCATCGTATCTGTCAAACTCAATGAGCACGTCTGTCACATGGTTTTGGGCCATAATCAGCGTATACAGCCGGTCTTTAATATCATCTGCCTGCGAAAATGCAATGGCCGGTGAGATTTCAACTTCCGCTTTAACATGCAGGTGTTCGCCTTCTTTTAAAACCGTTAGCCGCTGAATGTCTTTAATGTCCGGGTCAGCCAAAATTAAATTGGCAATATGCATCCGCATTTCTTCGTCTGTTTCACCAATGGCTCCGCGTGCATTTTCCAAAAAGATTTTACCGACAACATAAAACATCATCACCCCAATGATAATCGAGGCAATGCCTTCCGCCTGCCTGAGCCCGGTAAAATGGGAAATGATGATTGATAAAATCGCCAGTATACCGCCTAAAGTCGCAACGGTGTCTTCCATGAAAACGAGTTTTGTTGCCGGGCGCGCCTTATTCAAATGAACAAAGCTTTTTGAAAAAAACTGTAATCCTTTTGCCTCCACCTGTGCTTCTGCAAGAATTTCTTCTGCAGCTTTATGCCATACCGACAGTTCCAGCAGGACAGCGACAGCCAGCACGATGATGTTTAAGACCATGCCGGAACTTTCAACCGGATGCATGACTTGGTGGAATCCTTCGACAATGGTTTCATACGATAAAATGGCGACAATGATGACCGCACCAAGGCAAACAAGATTGACGACCCTCCCGAATCCGTTTGGAAATTTCGGGGTCGGCGCTTTTTTTGAAAGGGCCGAGCCAATAAAAACAAACAGCTGGTTTGCCGCATCACCGAGGGAATGCATCATTTCGGCAAACATCGCGACATTTCCCGTAAAGAAAAATGAAACGCCTTTTAACAGTCCGATAAAAGCATTGACAATTGCGGCAAGCAGTGAGGGCTTGTTGCCGCCTTTTAGAAGTCTGAACATTTCCTTCATTTTGGTCCCCCCTAAATCAGCTTATGCATGCGTTATAATCCGGTAAGTTAAATGGGTTTCATGTTTTATAAAAAAACAGAAATTATCGTTGTTTTTTTAGTATAAGCTTGTTTCTATTTCATATCCCGTTTTGCCTGTTTTGAAACTTTTATATGCAGCATCTTGACAGAGGCGGGTACTGGAAATCCGAACCGCTTTACACAGAAAGGTAAATTTAATATAATGTCCGGGTAACCGTTTAAGAGACTCATGATGCGAAACGGCGGGTACTGTTGCCTGCTTTCATATATGATTGGCGCAGCACAGCGTGTCGTTCCTGAACCGGACGGGTGTTGCGCTTTTTATTTGTCATTTGAAAAAACTTGAAGGGGGTGAGCAGATGGATACAGCCAATTTAAAAGAAGAATTGATCGCGTTTAGCAGGTTAATCGGCATCGATAAAATCGGATTTACGACACCGGACCCGTTTACCGAGATGAAGCAGCGCCTGATTCGCCAGCAGGAGCTGGGGTACCAATCCGGTTTTGAGGAAAAAGATATTGACAAGCGGGTGACACCTGCGCTTATTTTTGACAAGCCGCAGTCCATCATCGCGATTGCGCTGGCTTATCCTTCGAAACTGAAAAATCCACCGAAGGGCAAAAAAGGCGAGCGGCGCGGCATCTTCTGCAGGGCTTCCTGGGGGGAAGACTACCATACAATTCTAAGAGAGAAGCTGGCACAGTTGGAAGCTTTTCTGCGGAAAAAGGTGGAAGGCGCCCGCTGCAAATCGATGGTGGATACCGGCGAGCTTGTTGACCGTGCTGTTGCAGAACGGGCGGGGATTGGCTGGAGCGGGAAAAATTGTGCGATCATCACCCCGGAGTATGGTTCCTATGTATACCTTGGCGAGATGATTACCAATATTCCGTTTGAGCCGGACACCCCGATGGAAGACCAGTGCGGCAGCTGCCGCAAATGCCTCGATGTCTGCCCGACCGGTGCGCTTGTTGCGGGCGGCCAGATCAATGCAAAGCGCTGCATTAGCTTTTTGACTCAGACAAAAGGTTATTTGGAAGACGAATTTAAAGTGAAAATTGGAAACCGCGTATACGGCTGTGACTCCTGCCAGACGATCTGCCCGAAAAATAAGGGCATGGATTTCCATTTTCACGACGAAATGGAGCCGGAACCTGAGGTGGCAAAACCGAAGCTGGAACCAATTCTCAGTTTAAGCAACCGTGAATTCAAGGAAATTTTCGGCCATGTCTCAGGATCCTGGCGCGGCAAAAAGCCGATTCAGCGGAATGCGATCATTGCGCTTGCCCATTTTAAAGAAGAAAGCGCTGTGCCTGTGCTGATCCGGATTTTGCATGAAGATCCGCGGCCGGTTATCCGCGGGACGGTCGGCTGGGCATTGGGAAAAATCGGCGGCGGGGATGCCAAAAATGCTTTGCTTGCGGCACAGGACAGGGAAAAGGATCCGGAAGCCTTGAAGGAGATCAAAAAAGGGCTCGATTTTTTTGAGATGACATGATTTTGATATGGTTTCCCTCTTTTCTACATATAGTGGTGGTAAGAAGAGGGGAGGAACCGCCTTTGAAAGAACAAATTCAGGCGCATTTGGAAAAGCGGCTTACTCATTTTGTCGGGCGCGGGTCCAGCCGGGCTTTTACGGATATCGACCAGAAGATAAAAGCATTTGCAAAGCGCGATGCCGAAATCGTAAAAGCAAAAGCGGATGCGAAAGTACTGACAAAAGAAGAAAAGGGCGACCATTGCCTGATCGGGTACCAGGTGCATATGCAGTATCTGGTAAAGCAAAAGCATTTTCTTTATATGGAAGAAGAAGTGGAGAAACGGCAAGCTTCTTTTTATAAAGGCGAGCTATGCGGGGATGAAGCGGTCACTGCAGCGTACCCGCTATTCCGCGGGCAATTGGAAGAACATCCGGCACCTGCTGAAGCAGAGGGCTCCGGCCTGCGCATTGCCTATACTTATGACCGGTTAAAAGCTGTCCAGTATGCGGAAAGATGGTGGAACAGTTTTAACCCGGCATACAAGTCGTTTACGGATGATTGTACCAATTATATTTCCCAGTGCCTTCATGCCGGCGGGGCGCCGATGCGGGGGTATCCGGACCGGAGCAAAGGCTGGTGGATGCGAAACAATAATTGGAGCTACAGCTGGACGGTTGCCCATTCCTTAAAGACATACTTGCAATATTCAAAGACAGGGCTGCGTGCAAAGGAAGTCTCCACGCCGCAGGAACTTAAGTATGGCGACATCATTTGTGTTGACTTCCAGGGGGACGGCCGTTTTGACCATACGTTGATTGTAACCGGCTACGATTATAATGGCATGCCGCTTGTCAATGCCCATACGACAAACAGCCGCAAACGTTACTGGACATATGAGGACTCATCCGCCTATACGCCGGACATCCGGTATATGTTTTTCACAATCGTGGATGATAGCTGAGGAAAACGTGCTATAATAATGCAGAGGTGACAATATTTTGAGCTTACATGTAGTATTATACCAGCCGGAAATTCCCGCTAATACGGGGAATATTGCGCGTACATGCGCGGGAACAGGAACGACCCTGCATTTGATCCGCCCGCTCGGCTTTTCAACGGATGATAAAATGCTGAAAAGGGCCGGCCTTGATTATTGGAAATTCGTTCATATCGTCTATTATGATTCTTTGGAAGAGTTTTTTGATCAGAATCAGGGCGGCGAATTTTACTATATCGAAACTTTTGGCGAGAAGCCTTTTACAGATTATGATTTCAGCAATACAGAAAAGGAATTATATTTTATGTTCGGCCGTGAAACGACAGGGCTTCCGAAAGACCTGATTGAAAAAAATAAAGACCGTTGCCTGCGTATCCCGATGACAGACAAAGTACGCTCTTTGAACCTGTCCAATACAGCTGCAATCCTGGTGTACGAAGCACTGCGGCAGCAGCATTACCCCGGCATGGAATGAACGCCCCTTGCTTAAAAAGGATAAAAAAGCCCCGCTCCCGCAAGATATAGGCATCAAGCGGGGCCGGTTTTTTTTATTCGCGAAAATTCTCCGCTTTATCTTCATAACCTGCCGTAAAGATGGCTGATAAAAATGAAGCCGCTACCATCACGATCAACAATGTTTTCACTGCTTCAAAGCCTCCTTCCCCTTATAAAACAATATATCCGTTCGTGCTGATGAAAATTACCGGTGGATTTCATTATAACCGAATTTGACTGAAATGTGTAACGGTTTAAAATAACAGGCCGGCCGTATGCAAGAATTGTGCCGCTTCCGGAAAGCAGCAGGTTATTCCGGCATGACTTTGCCTCTTTTAATCATGTTCATTAGCTTGGGTGCATAGATTATATAAACGTCTCTTCAACAAGATGACAAGGGGAGGTACTAAATGGATATTCTGAGAAGGCTGGAAAACTATCGTGAAGAAGAGGAAAAGCTGAAGTGGGAAGGAACGTTTGGGGACTATCTTGCATTGTTAAAGGAAAAGCCATGGGTTGCTCAATCCGCTCATTCCCGTGTTTACAATATGATCAAGGATGCCGGCGTAGAGGAAATTGACGGGGTAAAAAAATACCGTTTTTTCAGTCATCAATTATTCGGGTTGGAAGAGGCGCTTGAAAAATTAGTGGAGGAATATTTTCACCCGGCCGCAAAAAGGCTGGACGTCAGAAAACGGATTTTGTTGTTGATGGGGCCTGTCAGCGGCGGGAAGTCGACGCTGGTTACGATGCTAAAAAGGGGAATAGAGGCCTATTCGCGGACAGAACAGGGAGCTGTTTACGCGATCAAAGGCTGCCCGATGCATGAAGATCCGCTGCATCTTATTCCGCAGCACTTGCGGGGCGAATTCTTCGAGGAATATGGAATCCGCGTTGAAGGAAATTTATCGCCTTTAAATATGCTCAGGCTTGAAGAGGAATACGGGGGACGGATTGAAGATGTCCTTGTTGAAAGGATATTTTTCTCGGAAGACAAACGGATTGGGGTCGGTACCTTCAGCCCGTCTGATCCGAAGTCACAGGACATTGCCGATCTAACGGGGAGCATTGACTTTTCCACGATTGCCGAGTTCGGTTCGGAGTCCGATCCGCGCGCTTACCGTTTTGACGGCGAATTGAATAAAGCCAACCGCGGTTTGATGGAATTCCAGGAAATGCTTAAATGTGATGAAAAATTCCTCTGGCATCTGCTGTCGCTTACACAGGAAGGCAATTTCAAAGCGGGCCGGTTCGCGCTCATTTCGGCAGATGAACTGATCGTCGCCCATACGAATGAAACGGAATACCGCTCATTTATCGCCAATAAGAAAAACGAAGCGCTGCATTCGCGGATCATCGTGATGCCTGTTCCCTATAACTTGAGGGTATCAGAAGAAGAAAAAATTTATGAGAAAATGATTCATGAAAGCGATGTGGCCGATGTCCATATTGCACCGCATACGCTCAAAGTCGCGGCCATGTTTACGATTTTAACGAGATTAAAAGAGCCAAAACGCGGGGATATTGATCTTTTGAAAAAAATGCGCCTGTATGACGGGATGGCGGTCGAAGGCTATAATTCCCAGGACGTGAAGGAATTGAAAAATGAGTACCAGGATGAAGGCATGTTCGGCATTGATCCGCGCTATGTCATCAACCGCATTTCCTCCACGATCATTCGCAAAGAAGTCAAATCCATCAATGCTTTGGATGTACTGCTGTCCTTAAAAGAAGGCCTTGACCAGCATCCGTCCATCACCCAGGAAACACGAGAAAAGTATATCAACTTTATTTCGTTGGCCCGGAAAGAATACGATGAACTGGCGAAAAAGGAAGTACAGAAAGCCTTTGTCTACTCCTATGAGGAATCTGCGAAAACATTGATGGACAATTATCTTGATAATGTGGAAGCGTTCTGCAACAAAGTCAAACTGCGCGACCCGCTGACCGGCGACGAAATTAATCCGGATGAAAAATTAATGCGTTCCATCGAAGAACAGATCGGCATCTCCGAGAATGCGAAAAAAGCGTTCCGCGAAGAAATTTTAATCCGCATCTCCGCGTATGCGCGTAAAGGAAAACGGTTTGACTACAATTCCCATGACCGCCTGCGCGAAGCCATCCAGAAAAAACTGTTCTCGGATTTAAAAGACGTCGTCAAGATTACAACTTCGACGAAAACGCCGGATGAACAGCAATTAAAGAAAATCAATGAAGTGGTTGCGCGTTTGATTGACGATTATGGTTATAATTCGACATCCGCAAATGAGCTGCTGCGTTATGTAGGAAGCTTGTTAAACCGTTAATATTACGATAATCCGGGTTAGGCATTTGGGCCTGGCCCTTTCTTTTTAACCAGGCTGGGATTCGGCCATTTTGCAAGAAAGGTGTCAAACATTTAGAATCCCTGCATAGTATAAAGTAATTCATTCTATTTAAATTGGGGTCTTATACTTTTCAGCCAAAATAGTATATGAAATGGGAAGGCAATCGGTGACACAAGGATCAGATAAAAACTGGAAATTTTTATAAACGAGGGAGGATGAGTATGGAAAAGCAGGATCAGAAGCATTTTGTCATTTCACAGGAAGACTGGTCGCTTCACCGCAAAGGCCATGACGATCAGGTCCGCCACCAGGAAAAGGTCCAGGAAGCGATCCGCAATAATCTGCCGGATTTGATCACGGAAGAAAGCATTATTATGTCAGACGGCCGTGATGTCGTGAAAATCCCGATCCGATCTTTGGATGAATATAAAATCCGCTATAATTATGATAAAAATAAGCATGTTGGCCAGGGAACCGGCGATACCCAAATCGGCGATGTCGTGGCGCGCGATGGTTCTCCCGAGCAAGGGCCGGGCAAAGGGCAGGGGGCAGGCGACCAGCCCGGGGAAGATTATTACGAAGCAGAAGTATCGATGATGGAAATTGAAGAAGCCCTCTTCAGCCAGCTCGAGCTGCCGAATCTGCAGCGGAAAGAAAGGGACCAAAATACGGTGGAGGATATTGAATTTAATGATATCCGCAAAACCGGGTTAATGGGAAATATCGATAAAAAACGGACGATGATGTCCGCCTTTAAACGCAATGCGATGAATGGAAAACCGAGTTTTCATCCAATCGTGCCGGAAGACCTGAAGTTCAGGACATGGAATGAAGTCGAAAAACCGGAATCCAAAGCGGTTGTGCTGGCGATGATGGATACAAGCGGAAGTATGGGCATCTGGGAAAAGTACATGGCGCGCAGCTTTTTCTTCTGGATGACACGGTTTTTACGGACGAAATATGAAACGGTAGATATTGAGTTCATCGCCCACCATACTGAGGCAAAGGTGGTATCGGAAGAGGATTTCTTTTCAAAAGGCGAAAGCGGCGGCACCATTTGTTCATCCGCATACCGGAAAGCCTTGAGCCTGATTGATGAAAAATATGATCCGTACCGCTTTAATATCTATCCGTTCCACTTTTCGGACGGCGACAACCTGACATCTGACAATGCAAGATGCGTCAAGCTTGTGGAAGAAATCATGAAAGTTTCGAATATGTTCTATTATGGCGAGGTCAACCAGTACAATCGGCACTCCACGCTGATGTCAGCTTATAAAAATATTAAAGATGAGAAATTCAAATACTACGTGCTAAAGCAGAAACCGGATGTGTTTAATGCAATGAAAACATTTTTTTCCAAAGAAGAAAGTAAGGCTTTGGCATAAAAAAATCAACAGGTGAGGAGCCTGTTGATTTTTTTTGAGCACGCTGTTCGCGGCATCCGCTCCATAACAACGAAGGATATAAAAATAATAAATGAAAAGATAAAGGAATACAATAAGATTTGCCCAAACTCAATGCAAAGGTACCCTATTCGTTTAGAAGATTTAAAGAAGGCAAAGAAAATTTGGTGATATATAACCGCTTCATCCCAGGCATTGATCACTCCAGAAAAGATAAAGTGAAACTTCCATCAGTGGGGGTTTTCCTTCATCCCCCACTGATGGTTAGTTGAACCAATCGGACCTTTACGGGCAGTTTGATCTCCCACCTATCTTCTTCGTACCTTGAATCTTGAGGTGGGAGTCTTACTGCCCGTTTAGAGTGGGATAAGCGAATGCGCTTCGTAACTGTTTAAGCACCGAAAACATGATGCAGAGCCGGTTGATGGTTGTTATAATCGTTCTTGTTGACAGAATATTGACGAGATAAAAATGTTCACATATAATATTTGTGAACATAAATCTGAAAAAGGACGGTATATGGAGCGATGAAGAACTAATCTGATTTTACGGGAGATTACTCATGAATAGGCTAAAAAATGAGGAAACCTGGAGAATTGGATTAGTCTGCGCTTTTTTACCGGTCAAGCATAAATTACATGAGCTTCTGTTGTTAAGACGGGATGCTTATGTGTGTTTTTTGACACGGTTTTACGGGCTTTTTTGAATCCAACCTCTCCAGGATTTTCCGGGGAGGTTTTTGTATGGACATTTTTGAAGCGAGGAATATCAGCAAAAGTTTCGGAGATCGTACGCTATTAAAGGATATTTCTTTTAAAATAAATACGGGAGAAAAAATCGGGCTCGTTGGTTGGAACGGTACTGGGAAAACAACACTCGCCAAAATTCTGCTTGGCCAATTGGAAGCGGATAGCGGTACCCTCTCTAAATTTCCGCCATCATTAAAAATTGGCTATCTCCCACAAATGGCAGGTGCCGGAGATGTGACCGGGAAAAATCTCGCAGAAAACGGGGAGATTTTGCATACTGCAAGTGAACTTGGACTTTCCCGGCTTCAAAGCTGGAATGAAGAAAGAAAAAAGGGGATGAGCGGGGGCGAGCGCCTCAAATTGGCGCTGGCTGAAATTTGGGCTGCCCGGCCGGAGTTTGTCATTTTGGATGAGCCAACCAACCATCTTGATGAAAGAGGCACCGACTGGCTCGCTGATACATTGGCTGCCTTCAAAGGGGCCGCCCTGATCATCTCCCATGACCGCTATTTTCTGGATCGGACGGCAAATAAAATTTTTGAATTGGAGGATGGAAAGCTTTCCATTTATGAAGGCAACTATACCGCTTTCTACAAGAAAAAAGCATTTCATGTGCGACAGCAGAAACAGGCATATGAAAAGCAGCAAAAAGATATAAAGCGGGTGCAGCGGCAAATCACTGCGCTCAAGCAATGGTCGGATAAAGCACATCGGGAAGCGGGAAAAGGGGACAACATAAAAGAATTCGATGGGGTAAGGGCAAAGAAAATAGATAAACAGATAAAATCCAAGCAAAAAAGGCTGGAATCTGAGCTTTCAAAACACAAAGTGGATAAGCCGAAAGAAGATGCCGACATTCGCTTCGACTTTAAAACGCGCCAAAAACGCGGGCAAAGAATTCTCGAAGTAAAAGACTTAACGAAAACCTACGGAGATCGCGTTTTATTCCGGAACAGCCGTTTTTATGTAAATGACGGCGAGCATATCGCTTTATCGGGGCCGAATGGATGCGGCAAAACAACACTGATCAGAATGTTGCTGGGGGAAGAACCGGCAACTTCCGGGGAAATTTGGAAAAGTGGTTCGCTCCGGATTGCATATTTAAGCCAGGATATGCAGGGCCTGCCGCTTGAAAAAACAGCACTTCAATATATTGGCACGGCGGACCGTGATGATATATCAAAAGCAAGGATGACTTTGGCAAATTTGGAGCTGGGGCCGGAAAAAATATCGAAGCCACTCGCATTCCTTAGCATGGGTGAAAGGATAAAAGTAAAGCTTGCGAAAATGGTTTTAGAAGCATATGATGTTTTAATTTTAGATGAACCAACAAACCACCTTGATTTGCCAAGCCGGGAGCAGATGGAAGACACACTGTCGATGTTCCAAGGAACGCTGCTGGTCGTTTCGCATGACCGTTATTTTATTGAAAAACTGTGTAATAAAATGCTGTTGTTTGATGATGGACGGATTCAGCGGGTGGAAGCGGGGAAAAGAGAAGGCCGCGAAAAAGCAGCACAGCAAGAAAGAAATGAAGAATTGGCCGTTCTGGAGACAAAAATTGCCGAGTACATTGGAAAAATCAGCTTATGTGCTCCGGGCAGTACGGAATATCAGGAAATGGATAAGGAACTGCAGAAATTGATGGAACAAAAGCGCAGACTGCGGCAATAAAAACGTGAAAAAGAAGCAGGGATCTGCTTCTTTTTCAATTCAGAGAGGACAGGAAAAAATATTCCGTGCCTTTGTGCCGGTCAAGGATCCTTTTTGATGTTCTGAAACCCAAAAATAGTGCTGAACTTTTCGATTTTCATTCATGTATAGCTGTGCCGTTTTGGTATGATGATAGGAGTAGGTTTTGAATGAGAAGAGAGGAATTTCTTATGGAAATCATAGAAAAAGCAATTGAGTTTGCGGCAAAGGCACATGAAGGCCAATACCGGAAAGCGTCCGACCTTCCGTATATTGCGCATCCGTATGCGGTTGCCATGATGCTTTTAAAAGAAGGCTGCCGCAAAGAAGTGGTCACAGCAGCGCTTCTTCATGATACGGTTGAAGATACTGCGGTGACAAACGAGGAGATAAAAGACGAGTTTGGAAGCGATGTTGCCCGCATTGTTGAAGCCTGCACCGAACCGCCTAAAAATGTGCGCTGGGAGGAACGGAAACAGCATACCATCGAGCTATTAAAAACGGCAGAAGAGGAAATTTGTATGATCATATGTGCAGATAAACTCCACAATTTGAAAACGATACACGAAGGATTGCGAAAAAATGGGGAAAGCGTGTGGAACGCGTTCAGCCGTGGAAAAGAAAAGCAGGAATGGTACTATCGAAGTATTGCAGAAAGTATTGCGCTGAACCATTCTTTTCCTTTACTGGAGCAGCTGCAGTCGGAAATAAAGCAGGTTTTTGGCGTTATCCGGACATGAATAAGGTGTAAGGATACGGACTTTGCCGGTGAAATGGCGGACTTGCCGCTTGTAAAACCGCAAAATGAGGGCACCGGCTTTCATCCGTAATATTTACGTTACAGCAGACGCCTGCTTGTGCGGGCCGCAAATCAATTACATAAGGAAAATGGCTTGTTTGACGCTAGCCTGTGCGGGACCGGAGACGCACAGGCTTTTTTGCGTGTACATGACAGTTCAAACGGTTGGAAAACATATAGGTACAATAACATTTGGAGGCTGCCAATGGAAAAAGTATGGAAGATTTATACAACCGATTTGAAAAAAATCACAACAAACTGGGCAGCAAGCCTGATCATTGCCGCCTTGATCATTCTTCCATCATTGTATGCCTGGTTTAACATCAAGGCATCCTGGGATCCATACGGCCACACAAAAGGAATTGCGGTAGCCGTTGTGAATTTGGACCGGGGGACAGCGATCAACGGAAAAAAAGTACATGCCGGTAATGAAGTCGTGAAAAAGTTGAAACAAAATAAAACGCTCGGCTGGAGGTTTGTGCAGGAAAAGGAAGCCGCACACGGAGTAAAGACCGGAGAATATTATGCAAGCCTGACCATACCGGAAAATTTTTCGGAAAAACTGGTTTCCATCCTAAGTGATAAGCCGGAGAAACCGGTCATTACTTATACCGTAAATGAAAAAATCAATGCGATTGCTCCTAAAATAACAGGGTCGGGTGCATCTGCCATTACACAGCAAATCAGTTCAGCATTTGTAAAAACCGTCAGCAAAACGATCTTTACAATGTTTAATCAAATCGGCATTGAACTTGAAAAGGATTTGCCGGATATCGCGAACTTTAAAGCATGGGTTTTTAGATTGGAGGGAGATATTCCGGAGCTAAACCGGATCATCAGGACGGCAGATCAGGATATTACGAAAGCAGACGCAGTAAGAAAGCAGGCAGAAGCCGCGATGCCTGATGTGATGCGGCTTGCAGAACGCGGCAAAACCGTCTCAGGGGATATGACCCGCTTTTTTGGAAACACCGAAAGTTTGCTTGAACAGACGGATACCGTGATCAAAACCGGACTGGAAGCGCTGAATGCCGCCCCTGCAGTCTCGTACCAGGTGAGTATGCTGGCAGACAATCCGAAAATTGCAGAAACAGTGCCAAAAAATACGATGATTTTGCGAAATAGCAAACAGGTGTCTGACGCGTTCGGGGATTTGCTGAAAACTGCTGCTGAAGAAACAGATTCTCAGGATCTAATCCGTATGGCAGCCCGGTTTACTGCACTCAGCCAATCCTTTCAAAAACAGCAGGATTTGAACGGGAAAATTCTCCAACAGGTAAATAACGGGTTGCTGCCGAAAACATTACAGGCAGACCTGCAGCAGGAAGCCGGCCGTGCCGGGGCCATTGCCGGCAGCCTGCTTGGAAACGATGGCGCAAAGATCGCCACGGATTTAAAAACATTTGTGTCACAAGCCGGGCAGGACAGTGCAAAAGCAAACAAACTGTTTCAAAAATTGGAAGGCAGCCTGCCGGAAATCCAGACGATTCTCCGCGATACAAAAACCGGGCTTGCAATCGGAAAGGCAAAATTGAAAACGGCTGAAACGGAACTGCCGGCTGCTGAGAGAAAAATCAGGAAACTGGCTGATAAAATTCGAGCCTTTGAAAAACAGGAAAATATAGACCAGTGGATTCAATTGTTGAAGAACGATGCACAGGAAGAAAGCGAATTTTTAAAGCAGCCTGTATCGCTGAAAGAAAAAGTCCTATATCCAATCAAAAATTACGGTTCGGGCATGGCTCCGTTTTATACGGTGCTGTCTTTTTGGGTGGGGGCAATGCTGCTGGTATCCCTGCTGTCGGTTGAACACCATCATGACGGCGCACATGCCAGCTGGCAAGTCTATTTCGGCAAACTGCTGCTGTTTTTAACGATTGGGCTTTTCCAGTCGTCGATTACGGCGGCGGGTGACCTTTTTATTTTGCATGTGGATGTGCAAGAAAAAGCCTGGTTTATTTTTTTCGGTATCGGTATTGGGGCTGTCTTTACTGTAATGGTCTATACACTCGTTTCTGTTTTTGGCAATGCGGGAAAAGCACTTGGTATTGTCCTGCTTGTCCTGCAAATTTCCGGTTCGGGCGGCACTTTTCCAATCCAGATGGAACCGTCTTTTTTTCAACATATTCATCCGCTGCTGCCATTTACTTACGGAATTGGCTTAATGCGTGAAGCTGTTGGCGGAATGCTGATGGAAGCTGTGGTCACAGATATCGTTTATCTGGCAGGATTTCTGGCAGTTGCGCTCATTTTCGGGATCGTCGCCAAGAAACTGCTCAGCCGTATGACCGAACGTTTTACAAGAAAAGGGAAGGAAAGCGGACTGTTTGAATAAACAAAAAAGTAGAATGGACAGGATAATGTAAAAGCAGGCGTGAATCAACGGCAAATAGGCATGAAAGAAAACATGTAGATGAAAAATCGTGGAGCGGACAAGAAAATGAGAAGAGACATAAACAAGGCACAAAAAGACATGAAAAAGTCTATTCAGGCATATCCTGTTCACCAAAAAAAGGCCGGGCACTTTCATTTGTGCCAGGCCTGCTGTTTTTATTGCAAAAATGCCAATTGGATAAAGAAAAGGACCGCGAATATATAGACAAACGGATGTACTTCGCGCCATTTGCCTTTAAAAATTTTCAAAATCGGATAGGAAATGAAGCCTAATGCAATACCAGTTGAAATGCTGCCTGTCAGCGGCATGATTAGAATGATCAGGAATGCCGGAAACGCCTCATCAATTTGACTCCACTTAATATCGGAAATGCTCCCGATCATCAAACTGCCGACAATGATCAATGCCGGAGATGTGATCGCTTCAAGACCGGCTACAGCACCAACAAGCGGGCTGAAGAAAGCCGAGGCAATGAACAGAACCGCAACAACAACCGTTGTCAGCCCTGTCCTGCCGCCTGCTGCAACCCCCGAGGAAGATTCAATATAGGCGCTTGTCGGGCTTGTCCCAAACAGTGAACCAGCAACCGTCCCGATTGAGTCGCTCAACAAGGCCCGCCGTGCGCGCGGCAGGGATTTTCCTTTCATCAGCCCGGCTTGTTTTGCCACGCCTACAATCGTACCGGTTGTATCAAAAATGGTGACGAGCAAAAATGAAAAGACGACCGCATACAAGCTGTGCGTAAATACATTGGCGATTGCCGAGAGCGGATGCTCAACAACAAGCCCCTGCGGCATATGCGGAAGCGAAACAAATCCTTTGTCAAACGACAATTGCCCGGTAAAATAAGCGATCAGACCGGTTACAATCATGCCGATGAACAATGCGCCGTTCATATTCAGCGCGAGGCAGATCAGCGTAACAGCGAGGCCGATGAGGGCAAGTTCAGCAGACGCCGAATGAAGATCGCCCAGTCTGACCAAATTTGTTTTATCCGCGGCAATGATGCCGGAACTGCGCAGCCCGATAAAGGCAATAAATAAACCGATACCGGCCGTAATCCCGGAACGCAAATTATCAGGGATTGCTTCAATTAATTTTTCCCGGAAAGGGGTCAAAGACAAAATGAAAAATATAATCCCTGCAACAAATACAGCGCCGAAAGCTGTGGTATATGAAATATTTCCGTGTGTGCCGACAACAGAAAAAGCAAAATAGGCGTTTAACCCCATTCCCGGTGCAATCGCAATCGGATAGTTTGCACATAAAGCCATCCAAAGTGTTCCCGCAACGGTGCCAATGATGGTTGCGATAAAGACCTGGTCAAAAGGAACACCGGTGCTTGAAAGAACCGCCGGATTGACGACGATGACATATACCATCGTCAGAAAGGTAGTGAAGCCTGCAAGTATTTCTGTTCTGACCGTCGTACCGTTTTCTTGAAGTTTAAACATGATGAAACCTCCAAAACACGAACATTTTAAAAACACATCTTCTATAATATTCGTTTTAAAGACTGAACGCAATATTTTTTTGCCATTACTTTTTTAAATATGGACAAATGATGAAAACCAGGTAACGAATGGGTACTGTTAGGTTTTGCGAATCCCGTATCCTGCATTCATTAAAAAGGACATAAAAATAGAGCATTGCCTCACATCAGCATATTGCTCTATTCTGGTACAATCGTATTAAAAGACAAGGTTTAACAGCATAAAGATTACAGCGGATAATGTAGCTGCGATTGGCAGGGTAATGACCCAGGTAATCACCATTCTTTTGGCAGTGTCCCATTTAACGCCTTTGACCCTGTGGGCTGTTCCGACACCAAGGATAGAAGAGGAAATGACATGTGTCGTGCTGACAGGCAAATGGATAAAGGTGGCGCCAAAAATGACAGCGGCAGAGCTTAAATCGGCTGCCACTCCGTTAATCGGGCGAATTTTCATAATATTTGCGCCGACTGTTTTGATAATCCGCCATCCGCCGATCGAAGTGCCAAGCCCCATTGCGCAGGCACAACCGATCTGGACCCACAATGGAATGTCGCTTGTTGAGATATAATTATTCGTAATCAGCGCCATTGTAATGATCCCCATTGATTTTTGCGCATCATTTGTTCCGTGCGTATAGGACTGCAGGGCTGCAGTGAAAATTTGAATGACTCTAAACCGCTTGTTTGTCTTGGCAAGATTCAGATTTTTAAGTGACGCTTTGAAAATGCTGTAAACAATAAAGCCGACCGTAAAAGCGAGAAGCGGAGATAAAATCAATGCTTCGATAATATTAATAAAGCCTTTGTACTCGATTACGCCGAAGCCTGCTGACGCGATCGCGGCACCTGCAATAGAGCCGATGATGGCGTGGGATGAGCTGCTTGGGATCCCGAAATACCAAGTGATAAGGTTCCAAATAATAGAAGAAATCAGTGCGGCCAGAATGACCAACGGACCGTTATCCATGCTAAAAGGGTTTACAATGCTTTCCGTGATCGTTTTTGCGACGCCCGTAAAAGATATCGCACCAAGAAAATTCATGGTAGCTGCAATCACAATGGCATGTCGCGGCTTCAAGGCTTTTGTGGAAACGGCTGTTGCAATCGCATTTGCCGTATCATGGAAACCATTGATAAAGTCAAATCCAAATGCAAAAATCACAATTAAAATCGTCAAAATTAAAATGCTATCCATTCGACAGACTCCTTACGCATTTTTCATAATAATTGTCTCAAGTATGTTTGCCACTGTTTGGCAATAGTCCGCAACATCTTCCAGGCTTTCATAAAGATCTTTATATTTGATTAAGCGGATCGGGTCTGTTTCGTTTTGAAAAAGGTGAATCAGGGATTTCCTTAAAATATCATCGGCATGGGACTCATACTCTTTAATTTTGATCGCATGCGGACGAACTTTGTCGAGCTTTTTCGAAAAAACAATGTCGATTGCTTTTTCAATTTCGGCAGTACAATTTCTGATCTTGTCAACAAATTGGATCATAAATTCATCTGCAGTGGTAATATTGTACATTTCGAGCAGCCCGGAGCATTCTTCAATGCCGTCGAGGACATCATCAAGGCTGTTGGTCAGGGCGAGAAGATCTTCGCGTTCAATCGGGGTAATAAAGGCATCATTGAGTTCCAAAATCATATCGTGGACATATGTATCACCGTTGCGTTCATATTCCTTCATTTTTTCAGCAAAAATTTTCAATTCTTCTGTATTATGAAGTTTATAATCAGCAAAATAGTTGGATGCTTCCCGGAGGTTTGTAGAGATATTTCCAAGCAGCACGGCAAACTTATCCTTCTTATTTTTAAATACCATATGTAAGCCTCCTGTATGCTTTAAATTATCAAACGTCTTTATTTTATCTGATTTTGTGCGAATATAAAAGAAGAATGTCGAAAATAAATTGTGAATGCGATTACAAAGTTATTGCCCGTGCCAAATAAAAATTTGCAGCTATATAAGATGAACAAAGCTGTAAAACGTAAAAATCATGCAATTGGATGCCGGGTCCTGAAGTATTTAATTCACTTTATATACATATCCTTTTTACATACTGTACCCCCGCCAAATAAAAATATGTAGTCCTGGCATGCTGAAGTGGCAGGCAGATCTTCAAGGCCATGGTCACATTTACCATCTTTTTTGCCTGTAGAGATGTGTTATTCTTGTAATAAACATAAGGGTCGTGCAGCCGCCAAGCTCTTCAAAAATATTTATAAAAGCGGACTATCTGCTTGTTGCGGTGCGGCAGCTATTTACATAATAAGAATTGTGCGTATCATATTTAAAAGGGTGGGTCTTTTGTGAAAGTCGTATTTGCATCTACTGAAGATCAAATAGAGAAAATAGAAGAATTGGTACAATATATGTACACGGAAGTCTTTCCAAAGTATTTTAATGATGAACAAATTGTTGAATATCAAGCGAGTAATGTTCTTTCTCTTTCCGATTCTCCGTATAAACAAATCGGTACCTTAAAAGAGGGGTATCAAATCATTTCCAGTTTGCAGACGATTATTTCGATATTGGAAGCGAAAGAAAAGAAAAAGCAATATTATATTGAGCTATTTGAATTTAACAAGTATTTTCTTGAACAGAATGGTTTGCATTTTCCATTCTCGTTCAGCCAGTTTTCAATAGAAAAAAACAATGGTTTCAGTATTTTTAACAAAGCTGCCAATCGTTTGCTGATTTAAAAAGAAAAGGCACGGATAATTCCGTGCCTTTTCTTTTGGCTGCTATTTTACATTTTTTTTGAACCACGACTCGAATTCTGCTTTCGTATGTTCGCCGACGATCCGCGCAACTTCTTTCCCGTTATCGTAGTAAACGACAGTAGGCGTGAATTTAATCGCATACTCGTCCCAGCCATTATCGAATTCATATAGGTTAAATTGCTTGAGATCGATCCCCATTTCTTTGGTAACGGATGAAACGATGGGGGTTGTCCTTTTGCAGTGCGGGCATGTCGGGCTGTAAAAATAAACAGTCACGTCTTTGCCGGCATTTAGATTGCTTTTTAAAGTTTTCGGTAAAATAATGTTTTGGTACAATGGATCATCCAGCTGCTCTTTTGTTTCCGCCTTGAGCTCGTTAACGCTTTTGGCGCCTGCATACGGATTGTTTTTAGCTTCCTTGTTTTGCTGATATTTTGTGACGGCCACAATGCCGGCAAATAAAACGATGATGATGGTCAAAAATATAATGACTTTTTTCATTCCTAATCCTCCTGATTGATCAAAATAAAAGCGGATCCTGTCAACTTGGGTTGGAAGAGGAGGTTGTCCATTTCCAGACAAGAAGACTTGAAATAAAAATAAGGATAAAAGCTGTGAGCGCAAGAAAAGGAATCGTTATAAACCCCAGCCAGTTGATATATTCAGCTGTACACGGAACCCTTCCGCATGCCGGGGAATGGTCTGAAAATATTGAAAATTTCTGCAAACTGTAATGATAAAGCGAGACGAACATTCCAATTCCTGATAAAACCGTTGTGTACAGGGATAAACGGTACTCTTTTCTTACTACTGAAATGCCGATTAAAATCGCCATTGGATACATTAAAATCCGCTGGTACCAGCATAATTCACATGGTTCGTAGCCCCTGATTTCCGAAAAGTATAAGCTCCCGCACATCGCAACAACCGCAACAGCCCATGCGAAGAACCACATATTCTCTCTCCGTTCCGCCTTCAAATCCTTTCCTCCTCATATAGTAGGACTTGGTAAAAAAACAATCCTCTGCCTTGTAAATTATAGTATTCAACAGGGTATGATGTAAAATAGAAAAACGAGCCGATAGCGCCTGCAGCTGGACAAAGAAAAGCGGAGGCGACTGTTCATTGGCGTACGGATTTCATGGACCGCGACTGAGATAAAGGAAACACGGCGAGGGACGAGCCGATGTTGACTTATCGCAGGGAGCGGGCAAGAAAATCCGCTAGCCAATAGGAGCCGCAGCTGGACAAAGAAAAGCGGAGGCGACTGTTCATTGGCGTACGGATTTCATGGACCGCGACTGAGATAAAGGAAACACGGCGAGGGACGAGCCGATGTTGACTTATCGCAGGGAGCGGGCAAGAAAATTCGCTAGCCAATAGGAGCCGCAGCTGGACAAAGAAAAGCGGCAGTGCTTAAATGAACTTACAGTATTGCCGGCTGGAAACCAGCACCAGCCGGCGGCAAAACTAATCGCAGGCGTACGCCTCATGGCTTGTTTCCGATACTTCACTTGCATGGTCCAAATAGCGGAATAACCCATATAAACAGTGCTCAATTACCGCATAATCATGCGAGAAATGATACGCGTGCAAGACGTGTTCAATTTTTTTAGAAAGAAAATCATCCTTTGTCCGCACCATGAGGATTAATAAATTATCCCACTGGGAACGGTGGGTGTAGTATAAGGCGCGGTCATAATCAATGGGATTCACCCAATAGCCCCCTTTCTGCTGCATTTGCAAAGTTAAAGCAAATTCTTTGAAGGCCTTAACATTATTGTATGTGGATCCTTCTTTTTTGCACGCAGAAAAAGTTGGAGTGTGCCATACATCCGCACTGTTGGTATTTGGCATGTATCGGATGCTAAAAAGCAAGGTGAGAACAAGCCGATGTGATGCATAAAATCCCAAGTACCCGCTTAAAATCGAAAAGAAAGGGGATCATGATGCGGACAAAAGCTTTCAAATATCTGTGGCTCGGCCAATTTTTCGCCAACTACGGCGATATATTTTATATCATTGCAATCCTTACAACTGTAAACGCATTAACCGGTTCTCTGCAGCAAATGGCCTTTGTTGTTTTTATCATAACATTTTCCAAATATACCGGCAGCATCCTGGCGCCGGTGCTTGTCATCCGCTACCCATTCAAGCATTTGCTTGCCGGTTCGCAAACACTTAAAACGATTTTGTTCGCTGCTCAAACAGTGGCAGCCGGGCAGACATTTTCGATGCCGGTAATATTGGTATTGGCGGCACTGATCGCCTTTCTGGATGGATGGTCGCTCCCGGTTTCCAATTCAATGATTCCATCGCTTGCAAACAGGGAAGAACTCCTGAAAACAAACGGGCTGTTATCGTCATTAGCGCAAATCACCCAGCTGAGCGGCTGGGCAATCGGCGGTGTTCTGACAGCTGTCATACAGCCGGCTGGTATGTTCCGGGCCGCGGCCTTTTTATCCTTATGTGCTGCGCTGCTTATGTACGGCCTGCCGAAACACGCAAGAGCACAAGCCCGAAAGCGCTCCTTACGATCGTACACAAAAAGCCTTGGCGCAGGCTGGCTTGCGATATGGAAGAAAAAATCGCTGCGGCTCGCCCATCTTGTTTATTTAACCGAATCGATTGCCAATGTTGTATGGATAGCAGCAGTACTGCTGTTTTTCACTGAGCAAAAACTCCATGCCGGCGAAATATGGTGGGGGCTGATCAACAGCAGCTTTTTTGCAGGCCTTATTTTGGCGGGCATACTGCTGTTTAGAATGCACGGGTTCTTCGCCACAAAGCGGCCCGCCGCCTTGTTGATCTGCTGCTTACTGGCAGCCTTGTCCACCTTTCTTTTCGGCATCAGCAGTAATAAAACGGCTGTCCTTATTTTGTCGCTGTTGTACGGCTGCTTTGACCAACTGAAAAAAGTCATTTTAAATACGGTTATACAGACAGAAACGGATTTTAGGGCTTTGCCGGATGTATATGCTGCCCAGGGCGTACTGGTTTTGATTGCTTTCGGCCTTGCTACCCTTGCAGCAGGCTGGTTTGGTGAACATTTCGGCGCCACAGCCGTCTTTATGGCCTCTGCCCTGCTTTTATTGGTTAATCTGTTTCCCATTTATAAAATAGGAAAGCATTTATAATACAAGCCATTTCCCTTCATCGTCCAACTCTTATCCCTTATTCGATATAAATCAGAAAAATCCTTTTCTGTCCTCATGTTTTTTCTGATTTGTTCATACATTGGGAGAAAGGGTGTGAACCAGCGGCATTATTTTACGATGGGGAGGAAACAGGATGAACGAACAGGAGAGCCTGCAATATGCGATTGAAGAAATTACCGAAGTCGCAACCGGTTTCGGGCTTGATTTTTATCCAATGCGGTACGAAGTCTGCCCTGCCGACATTATTTATACATTTGGCGCTTACGGTATGCCAACACGGTTTTCGCATTGGAGTTTTGGCAAGCAGTTTTTCAAAATGAAGTTGCAATATGATTTGGGGTTGAGCAAAATTTATGAGCTTGTCATCAATTCCGATCCGTGCTATGCCTTTTTGCTTGATTCGAACTCACTTGTCCAGAATAAATTGATTGTGGCACATGTATTGGCACACTGCGACTTTTTCAAAAATAATGTCCGCTTCCAAAATACGAAGCGCGATATGGTGGAAAGCATGGCGGCCACCGCAGAACGGATTCGCGCCTATGAAATCAAATACGGAAAAAAGGAAGTGGAAACGTTTATTGATGCGGTGCTTGCGATTGAAGAACATATTGACCCGTCCCTGATGCGGCCGAAACTGAGCTGGACAATGGAGGAAGAGGAAGAGTGGGAGAAAGAACCAAAACGGAAAACGGGCCCTTACGATGAACTATGGGGTTTAGATGATGCGAAATCGGAAAAACAGCCGGAAAAAAAAGGCAAAAAGTTTCCGCCTGCCCCTGAAAAAGATATAGTCCTGTTTATTGAACAATACAGCCGTGAACTGACAGACTGGCAGCGCGACATTATGACCATGATCCGCGAAGAAATGCTGTATTTCTGGCCGCAGCTGGAAACAAAAATCATGAACGAAGGCTGGGCTTCTTTTTGGCATCAGCGCATCATGCGTGAACTTGATTTGACCACAAATGAAGCAATTGAATATGCGAAGCTGAATGCCGGTGTGGTACAGCCGTCACGGACGGGAATTAACCCGTATTATCTCGGGATAAAAATTTTTGAAGACATCGAGGAACGATGGAACCATCCGACCGAAGAAATGAAGAAAAGGGGGGTTAAGGAAGGAACAGGGCGCGAAAAAATCTTTGAAGTCCGCGAAGTCGAATCCGACATTTCGTTTCTGCGCAATTATTTGACAAAAGAACTGGTGACAAGGGAAGACATGTATTTATTCCAAAAACAGGGGCGTGACTATAAGGTCGTGGACAAAGAATGGCGGCAGATCCGCGACCAGCTTGTCAGCATGCGTGTAAACGGCGGATTCCCGTATTTAACAGTAACGGATGGCGATTATATGAAAAATGGGGAATTATATATTAAGCATTGGTATGAAGACATTGAACTGGACTTGGAATACCTGGAAAAAGTGCTGCCTTATCTTCAACAGCTATGGGGCAGGAGCGTCCATATCGAAACGATTGTCGAAGAAAAACAGATGCTCTTCAGCTACGACGGCCGAAGCGTACAGCGCAAATATTTATGAACAGCAAAAAACCGGCGTTCTAAAAAGTTTAACCACTTTCCGGAGCGCCGGTTTTCTTTATATTTTAAGTTCGATAATCGGTTTTGTAAATCTCCGCATAAAGTAGCTGCCGGAGAAAAGGCAGATGGCGAAAGAAAAGATCATGAGCAGCAAATAATGGCTTGCGATCCAGTCTAATACATGTCCGGATGCAAATGTTTCCATCGTCTTAATGATAAATCCGTGCAGCAGATAGACGTATAAAGTCCGTTCGCCAATCTTGGTAAGCTTGAACCCTTTATTCGGAATGATCAGGAAAAATCCTAAAATCAAGATTAAAGTGGCGGCATACTGGCCGGTCCGGATTGCTCCGTCAAGCAGATTTTCCCCTCCCATTCCTGCGTAGGAAGTGTCACCGAGCAGCCATGGCACCGCGTCTTTTGGAAATGACCAGCCTGCAAGCAAAAGTGCAGCGCAAAGGATGGAAATCCCGATGGCCCCACCATAAGGGATACTTCTGATTTTTTGCAGATGTGCCGGCTCAAGCAAATACCCCAGCAGGAAATACGGGAAAAACACAAATGTGCGGGACAGGCTTAGAAAGCTGCCGGCATCATCCCAATATCCAATGCCAATTCCCAGGACAACTGCAATCCCGAGGCCGGTCCAGCGGATTCGGGCAAAAAAGTACAGAAAAATATTCCAAAAAAATAAACTCAGCAAAAACCATAATGACCAATGTGGGACAAAGTAGTTAAAAGAAAGTTTGTGTTCCACACCCGTAAAATAATAATAAATGGAATAAATACTTTGAAAAATTAAATAAGGAACAAGTATTTTTTTAACCGTTTTAAGAAGATGCCCTTTCTTTTTAAAACTTTTTGAAAAATAGCCTGAGATCAAAATAAAAGCAGGCATATGAAAAAGGAAAATGACGGTATACAAGGTAAACAAAAAATTATCATTGCCTTTAAACGGGCTGATGAGATGCCCAAGCACGACCAGATAAATTAAAATAAATTTTGCATTGTCAAAATAGGAGCTTCTGCTTGTAGCTGACATCAGGAATCCTCCATTCATCATTTTCAGCATCTCAGATTGCGGGCTGCCTCGCACACTGAATAGAAGCCCATCATGCTATACCCCGTTTACCGGTCCTATAGTCATTCCCATTTTCCGGAAGCCGGGATACTCGTATTATACACAGAAGATATTACAAATCTGTAATAGGATTATTAAAAAATGATGATGGCAGAAATTTACGCTGTGATAAGCCATAGAGAAACTAAAAAACCTCAAACGACCCCTTCTTAGCATTCAGCCATTTTCAGCGGAAAAAGGAATGCTGCTTTTAAAAAGGGACGCCGCAAAAGGCATTTTTGCAGTAAAACTGCCGTATATTCAAAGCTTTCGCCCGGCTGCTTACGGATGGGTCAGGGAGCGGCCCGGCAGCTGTATTGCGGACAGTTCTTTGAAAATTTTTCTTCCCATCACGTTGTAGCCTTTGGCGGTCAAATGGATTCCGTCATCACTGATCAGGTCTTTAAGGTCGCCTGCTTTTTTAATTGCAGACCGCACATCAATGCTTGACACATTTAATTGCTGAATTAAAGATTTTAAACGGCGGTTGTAATTGCCGTGCCAATGTTCAATCCCTCCTGTCAAACCGATCCAGTGGCTGATGCTTTTCCCAAAGCGAGCACTAATGGATTGATAGTAGCGTTTTGGATCAAGCGGGGGCAGTGTCAGCAGGATGGGGGTGATCCCTTTTTCCTTGATTTCGCCGACAATATGTTTAAGATTTGCAATATATCTGTCGGGCGGTACAATCGGTATATGTGCTTCCTCAGGGTGTTTAGCCACCTCATCCCATTTGAAGTTGCAGTCGTTTCCGCCAATGCAGATCAAAACAGCATCGGGCTTTTCCTGAATAACATCTTTTTGAAGCCGTTTCACCAATAAGTCGGAGTTATCGTTGAAAACGCCTTTATTCACAATTTCGGTATCGCTGCTGTGTTTGAAACAGGATTGAAGGGCTGCAGGGTAATTGTCTTTTAAAATGCGGAGCCTTCCCCGTATACATGTAACGCCTCTCGTAATGCTGTCGCCAAAACAGATAATTTTCATTGTTGTGCCTCCCTGAATTCATATAATCGTGGAAAAAGTCAGAAGGATTCAGCGCCTTTATTGTAAACCCAACAGCGGCTTTTCGACAAGCTTTTCGGTTGGAATTTGCACCCGGTGAAATCCGTACGCCGATGGGCAAGCGCCCTCCGCTTTTCTATTGTCCAGCTGCGGGCGCTATCGGCTC
>NZ_KB894002.1 GCF_000374345.1 Heyndrickxia acidiproducens DSM 23148 | reverse complement strand
CATCAACAAGATTTGTACCCACTGTCTACTTTACGGAGCACAAAACAGGCATCGAATCATTGACGATCATATGGTAAAACGTGTGATTGAAGGGGAACTTTCGTGAAATGACAATGATTTAAATTTAAGTATTAAACTCATAGGGGAAGCCACAATAAAGCGCAAACTGGCTTCCCCCTTAATTGACAACAATTCCGTCAATTTCTGGACAAATAACACCGTCAATTTCCTGCCATTTTGGGGCGCCAGTAACACCCGAAACTTTTTGCAAAATCAACGAGTGCTTTGCCATAGTTTTTATACTGATAGTTTGGCAGTACCTCAAGTTTCCATAGCTCCAGAAACTTTTGAGGGGGGTCAAAATATAAATCATACTTGGCATCCCGTTCATACAGGCTCATCCTGGCTACCAGTTTATCGGCAAAATAAATGCCGTAAAATGGTGAATCACAATTATCTTCTATTATATTATCCTGTAAATCTTCGAGCATGGACAGTTCCTGCGCGCCGTACTCTTTGAACTGTTTAAATTCTTCAAGTGTTTTGTAGTTGATTTTCAATTTTTCCACTTTATATGGCATCACAATTCCCCCATCCCGTGTTCATGGCCCTTTTCGTTCGATCAATGCGCCTTGTCACCAAGTTGCTTATAAAAAACCTGTTGATACAATCATTATATAACAATCAGGTATGGAAATTAAAGAATTACGTGTAAGCGATCGCATAAAATGATTTTATGCGCTGTTTACCGCCTGCAGGGCTGGAAAACCGCTGCCGGTTGCAAGCGCCCTCTGCAGGATGGTAAAGGGTCTGGAACAGCAAAAACAGAGCAGGCTTTTTTTCTTTTTGAGGCAAAGATGCTATACTCAATGGGAAATCTATGACGACATAGAAAGGAAGAATCATTGGATGGAACTGGAAAACCTTTCAATTCCAGCAACGAATCGGTTTGCTTCCCTTTACTTAGAACAAAAACCCCCTGTAAAGGATTTTTTTCATTACGATATCATGGCCCCTTCTGTTTTTCGAAGAAGATTGGAAGATATACAGAAAAGAACGTTTAACCGGGAAAGACTTGCGGATTGTATAGAACAATATATGAAGAAATTCAGCATCACCCCGGAAGTGCGGCAGTCCCTGCAAAAACTCAGACAGCAGAATGCCGTGGTTGTAATCGGCGGCCAGCAGGCGGGGCTGTTAACTGGCCCGCTCTATACAATTCATAAACTGGTTTCAGTCATCCAGCTGGCGCAAAAGCAGGAGCAGGCTTTGCATTTACCGGTGGTGCCCGTATTTTGGATTGCCGGGGAAGATCATGACTACCTGGAAGTCAATCATGTCTATGTAGAGGAAGAAAGAAATTTATTGAAAGTAAGTTATGCAGAGGGACCGCTGCAGAAAAAAATGATTTCCGATACAAAACTTGATCCGGCCCATCTCAAAAAATGGATACATAAAGTGTTTGAACATTTTGGTGAAACCGCGCACACCAGGACAGTGCTGTCAAAACTGGATGCCATTGCAGACCGTGCGGAAAATATGACCGAAGCTTTTGCCATGACAGTTCATGAGCTTTTCCATGCTTACGGCGTCCTGCTGATTGATTCCGCTGATCCAAAGCTGCGGAAACTGGAAACCCCTTTTTTTGAAAAAATTATCGATCACTTCGATGAAATTACAGAAGCGGTGCACGCACAGCAGGAAGAAATCGCGCGCTACGAGTTTCCAAAAGCCATTGACATTTCCGCTGATGCATTGAATCTTTTCTATTACGATGGGCATGAGCGAATCTTATTGGAATATAACCGCGCAAAAAACGGTTTTTCAGGGAAAAATGGGCGTGTATTTTTCACGAAAGCGGAACTGCTTGCCTTATGCAGTTCCAAGCCGGAAGTGCTGAGCAACAATGTGGTTACCCGCCCGCTTATGCAGGAATGGCTGTTTCCGACGTTAGCCTTTATTGGCGGCCCCGGGGAAATTGCCTACTGGGGCGAATTGAAACAGGTGTTTGAACAGTTTGGTTTCAGCATGCCGCCCTTGGTGCCGCGCCTTAATATCACGCTTTTGGAACGTTCGGTACAAAGCGACATCGAAGAGCTGGCACTCGATACCGGGGCGGTTTTGAAGCGGGGGACAACTGAAGAACGGCAGCAATATTGGGATGCCATTAAAGATGACACGCTTGAGGGCCTGATCAGAGAAACAGAAACGATGCTATCCTCCCAGTATGACAAAATTCTTGCAGCCATCGGAAAAGGGCTGCAGCCGCTTGCCCGTAAAAATCTCAGCTTTCATCTCGGGCAGCTGGCATTTTTGGAAAGAAAAGCAAACGAAGAAATCAAGAGAAAGCATGATGTGATGCTTGAAAAATATGCGCGCATTGAACGCGCACTGCGGCCGGAGGGTACGCCGCAGGAACGGGTGTGGAATGTGTTTTATTTCATCAATCAATACGGCGGCGAATTTATCAATGCGCTGATGTCACTCGATTATACGTTTGACGGCACGCATAAACTGATCCGCATTTAACCGGCTTCTTTTTTCGAGCCGGTTTTTTTCGTGCTGGAAAGAAGGAGATTTCAAGCTTTGGGAGAATATAAAAATATAGGTGGTGAAAGGTGGGGGATTGTGGTAAATTATTAATATGAAGTGGGAGGTCGCAAAGGCTATGTTCATGGGAGAGTACCGTCACAACATTGATATCAAAGGCCGGCTGATTGTCCCGGCGAAATTCCGTGAACAGTTAGGCGACACCTTTGTCATCACCCGCGGGCTCGACCGCTGCGTTTTCGGCTATCCCATGGAAGAATGGAAACAAGTTGAAGAAAAATTAAAATCCCTCCCATTAACCAAAAAAGATGCCCGCGCATTTACAAGGTTCTTTTTCTCGGGGGCGACCGAATGCGAGCGGGACAAGCAGGGGCGCATTAATATCCCGGCGCCGCTTCTTCAGTACGCTCAGTTGGAAAAAGAATGTGTCGTGCTGGGGGTTTCCAATCGAATTGAGATTTGGAGCAAGGAATTGTGGGAAGAATATTTTTCAAAATCAGAGGACTCTTTTGCGGAGATCGCAGAGAATCTTATCGATTTTGATCTATAGCCATTTCGATTGGATAGGTGATACGTATGTTTGAACACACAACTGTCTTATTAAAAGAGACAGTCGACGGCTTAAACGTGCAGCCGGACGGCATTTATGCGGACTGTACGCTCGGCGGCGGCGGCCATAGTGAATACTTGCTTTCAAAATTATCGCACAAGGGCCATGTTTATGCTTTCGACCAGGATGAAACAGCAATCGCCCATGCAAAACAAAAATTACAGCGCTATGAAAACCAAATCACATTTATCAAAAGCAATTTCCGGTTTTTGAAAGAAGAATTGGAGAATCTGGGTGTAAATGGTGTTGACGGGGTTTTATACGATTTAGGGGTATCAAGCCCGCAGCTGGACACACCGGAACGCGGATTCAGCTACCATTATGACGCGCCACTTGATATGAGGATGGACCTGGATGCGGCTTTAACAGCGTACGATGTTGTGAATGAATGGCCGTATGAGGATTTGGTCCGCATCTTTTTCCGGTACGGGGAGGAGAAATTCTCCAAGCAGATTGCCCGCAAAATAGAGGCACACCGGAAAAAAGAACTGATTCAAACAACTGGCCAGCTTGCTGATATCATTAAAGAAGCGATACCGGCGCCGGCGCGAAGAAAGGGCGGCCATCCTGCCAAACGGGTTTTCCAGGCGATCCGTATAGCTGTCAATGACGAACTGGGCGCATTTGAGGATTCGCTGACGGCGGCCATTTCCCTGTTGAACCCGCATGGCAGAATCAGTGTCATTACGTTCCACTCATTGGAAGATCGGATCTGCAAAACGATTTTTAAAGAGAAAAGCCGTATGAAAGACCTGCCGCATGGGCTGCCGGTGATTCCGGAAGGTTATGAACCGGAGTTAAAATTAATCACGAGAAAACCAATTGTTCCAAGCGAGAAAGAGTTGGAAATCAACAACCGGTCAAGATCGGCCAAACTGCGCATCGCAGAAAAATGTTAAAAATTCAGGAGGAGGGAGCTTATTGAGTAATTTAGCCAGACAACCCAAAACATCTTCGGAAACGCAGACGCAGAAACAGGTTGAAGTTCAGCAGCAGCCTTTAAAAAGAAGAGCGCAGATCACTTTAGGGGAAAAAATCATCGCAAGTATTTTTGCCTTATTTGTCGTGTTTATGGCCGTCAAAATTATCTCAACGGAAGCTGCCATCTACAATGTCAATAAATCGATTGAAGATACGAAAACAACGATCAATAGCAAAAATAAAGCCGTCGATGATTTGAAAATGCAGGTAAGTGATTTAAGCCGGTATGACCGCATCTACAAAAAAGCCAAAGAACTTGGATTAAAGCTTGATGAAAATAATGTCAAGGTTGTTGAAAATAAATGAGATCCAAAAAACTGAATACAAATAAGGGGGCAGCGATATTATTTATAATATTCGGTCTGCTCTTTTTTATCTTAATCGTGCGTTTTTTAACCATTCAGATTACGGGTCAAGTGGATGGCAAAGTACTGGCTGCAAAAGCCGCACAAAAGTACATGCGGACCAATGTGATTGAAGCCAGCCGGGGAAATATTTACGACAGCCAGGGGGAAGTGATTGCCGAAAATGTGGTCTCCTACAAATTAGTGGCGATCTTAAGCCCGAAAGCAACGATTGACCCCAGCCATCCGAAGCATGTGACCCATCCCCGAAAAGCAGCTGAAGAATTGGCTAAATATATCGATATGCCGGAATCGCAAATTTACGATTTGCTGACCAGAAAAGGAAAGTACCAAGTCGAGTTTGGAAAAGCCGGGCAGGACATTTCCTATGATTTAAAAAACAAAATTGAAAAACTAAAGCTTCCCGGCATTACGTTCGAGGCCAGTTCCAAACGTGCCTATCCCAACGGCTCATTTGCCTCCCATCTGGTCGGCTATGCGCAAAAAAACGGCGACAATGGCCAGCTGCAAGGCAAGATGGGCATTGAACAAAGCTTGAATCGTGTCCTGCAGGGGAAAGATGGAAAAATCCGCTATGAAGGGGATTTTTGGGGGTATATTTTGCCAAATTCAAGCAATCAAGTAACAAAACCGAAAAATGGTGAAAATGTCTACCTCACGATTGATAAAAAAATCCAATCTTTTTTGGAAGACGCAATGAGCAAAGTACAGAAAGAATACAATCCGAAAAAGATGATCGTTGTCGTGGCCGATCCGAAAACAGGGAAGATCTTAGGGATGGGGCAGCGGCCGGACTTTGATCCCGAAACCAAAACAGGCCTGAATAATTCCTGGCATAATGAAGCGGTAGAGACGGCCTATGAACCGGGATCAACAATGAAAATTTTCACGTTGGCAGCAGCCGTCCAGGAAGGCGTTTTTAATCCGAATGCTACCTATAAATCCGGGGAGTTCCATGTTAAGAACGTCCCAAATCCGATTAAAGACCATAACGGCGGCGTTGGCTGGGGCAGGATTACCTTCCTTGAGGGCCTGCAGCGCTCGTCCAATGTCGCATTTGCCACGCTGCTTGATTCAATTAAACAGGATAAGTTTAAGCAGTATTTAAAAGCATTTGGTTTCGGGCAGCAGACAAAGATCGGCCTGCCAAATGAAGCTTCCGGGAAAATCCTCTATCAATATCCGGTCGAACGGTATACAACTACATTCGGCCAGGGCACGACCGTCACCGCCTTGCAGATGGTACAGGCGGCAACGGCAGTCGCCAATGACGGGAAAATGATGAAACCCTATGTGGTCGATAAAATTGTTCATCCCGCTACCGGGAAAGTAATCAAAGCCAAACCGGTTGTTGCGGGAAATCCGATTACAGCAGCAACCGCTAAAAAGGTACGTGATTATTTGCGGACGGTTGTGACAAACAAAAAAACAGGAACCGGCACCGCCTATAATATCCCGGGGTATTCTGTTACCGGCAAAACCGGTACCGCGCAAATCCCGAATCCAAACGGGAGCGGTTATTTATACGGGACAGACAATTATATTTTTTCTTTTTTGGGCATGGCGCCAAAGAATGATCCGAAGTTAATCGTCTATGCGGTTGTCCAGCAGCCGCATTTAAAAGCCGGCAAGCTCGGATCAGAACCGGTCAAGGAATTGTTCAACCCGGTGATGAAAAACAGCCTGCAGTACTTAAACATTAAACCGGGAAAAATGGAAACCGTAAAGGCAGCTACGCTTCCGGATTTAACCGGCACAGGCGTTTCAGAAGCGGCTGAAAAAGTAAAGGAATTGCAACTCACGCCGGTTGTATTGGGGGACGGCGATACTGTGCAAACACAGCTGCCGGCTAAAGAAAAGAAGATGCTGCAAAACGAAAAAGTGCTGCTCAAAACCAATGGATCCGAAACCGTCCCTGATTTTAAAGGCTGGGCAAAGCGTGATGTAATGAATGCAGCCAAACTGTTGGGGCTGAAACTGAACATGAACGGCGAAGGTTACGCAGTCTCGCAAAGCATCACCGCAAGATCGAAAGTAAAACCGGATCAAACGCTCACTGTGCAATTTAAAAAACCATAACGGAACAATCCATGGCAAGCCTGGAATTTCAGGGCTTGCCTTTTGTGTGCGCTGAAATAGTTGCCCGCTGCCAAATTCCCGGTCTGAAGCCGTTTCACCGCCGCGCGTCCCATAGAGGTACTATGTGGAAAAGTACAAGCATATAATCTGGCATACAGAAAAAATGTCCATTCTGGTATTGGCTTATTCAACGCTGCAGTAGATAAAAAGCTGATTACGGGGCTGAAAACATAGGCAGACAGTACGAGTGAGGAGGCGCGGTTTTGAAGCGTGTATCAAATGTAACGGTAAGAAAACGGCTTGTTTTTGTACTACTTTTCGGAATCGTGATATTCAGTATTATCGACGCCAGGTTGGGGTATGTACAATTTGCTTTAGGCGATATGCTGACAAACAGGGCAAAAGAACTTTGGAGCAGGAGCATTCCTTTTGAAGGGGAACGCGGGAAAATTGAGGATCGGAACGGGGTGGCAATTGCGTCCAATCAAAGCGCACCGACGATTTTTGTGCTCCCCAGACAGATCAAAGACCCGGCAGAAACGGCTGAAAAACTCGGGCTGGCGTTAGGTACCGACAAAGAAAAAATTTATAAGGAAATTACGAAAGCCACTTTGATTGTCAGGATCAAAGAAGGGAGAAAAATATCCAACGAAAAAGCGAATACTGTGCGTAATTTAAGATTGCCCGGCGTATATATTGCGGAGGATTCCAAACGATACTATCCGTTTGGGCGGTACTTATCCCATGTTCTCGGTTTTACCGGTTCAGATAACCAGGGCCTGACCGGTCTGGAACTGTATTATGATGATGTGCTGAGCGGAAAAAAAGGGGCGGTGGAGTTTTATACCGATGCGAAAGGCAAGCAGAAAATGTCGGATATGTCGGATGAATATGAAGCGCCGAAAGACGGCCTGGATTTAAAACTAACGGTCGATACAAAAGTACAAACGATTATTGAACGGGAATTGGACAATGCGGAAAAGAAATACCACCCTGATGGCTTGATTGCCATTGCCATGAATCCGAACACCGGTGAACTTCTCGGCATGTCAAGCCGGCCGACCTACCAGCCGGACAAATATAGAAATGTATCACAGGAAGTATATAACCGCAATCTCCCAATATGGAGCACATATGAGCCGGGGTCTACATTTAAAATCATTACGCTTGCGGCCGCACTTGAAGAAAAGAAAGTTGACTTGGAAAAAGATAAGTTTTACGATTCCGGCGCTGTGGAAGTCGGCGGGTCGACGCTGCATTGTTGGAAAAGGGGAGGCCATGGCAGTGAGACCTTCCTCGAAGTGGTTCAAAATTCCTGCAACCCGGGTTTTGTGGAATTAGGGGAAAGACTGGGGAAAAAGGCGCTATTTGATTATATCCACAATTTTGGCTTCGGAAAAAGGACCGGCGTCGATCTTTCGGGTGAAGCTTCCGGGATTTTGTTTAACCTGAACCGTGTCGGTCCGGTCGAATTGGCGACGACTGCTTTCGGGCAGGGGGTATCCGTGACGCCGATCCAGCAGGTAGCCGCAGTGTCGGCAGCAGTGAACGGCGGGATTCTATACAAACCGTATATTGCTAAGGAACTGGTGGATCCCTCAACAGGAGAAGTGGTGATGCGGAAGACGCCTGTTGCCAAGAAAAGGGTGATCTCGGAAAACACATCGAAACAAATCCGCTATGCGCTGGAAACGGTTGTTGCGCAGGGTACCGGTAAAAATGCCTATGTCGACGGTTACCGGGTCGGCGGAAAAACAGGGACTGCCCAGAAAGCAAAAAACGGGCGTTATTTGGAAAACAACTACGTGCTGTCTTTTATCGGGTTTGCGCCTGCCAACAATCCGAAAATTGTCGTTTATCTGGCTGTTGATAACCCGAAAAACACAGTCCAGTTCGGGGGCCAGGTCGCTGCGCCGATCGCCGGCACGATTATCGGCGACAGCCTGCGTGCGATGGGTGTAAAGCCAAGCAAGAATCAAATAGAAAAAGAAAAGAGTTATTTCGAAACACCTTCCGTCAAAGTCCCCAATTTAATCGGGCAGTCAAAAGATGAGATCGTCAACGGCTACTACGATTTTAAACTGGATATCAGCGGCAGCGGCAGCAAAGTCGTCAAACAGTCCCCGGAACCCGGCACAAAAGTCGAAGAGGGCTCGACGATCAGGCTACTGATGAAATAAGAAAAAACAACATCGTGCGCGCCCACTGCGATTGGAAAGGCTTATAGCGCGTGGACCTGTGGCAGTTCGAAATGATCTCGCCACCGGGCCCGCCCTTTGACTTTACTGACAGCAGGTTAGCCTGATACGATTTTTCCTGTCGCCGGCGCCTTTTTTTGGGGAGCTTTAAACACCATGAAAAAATGGAAAGGCTTTAGCGAAAACTTTTTTAAAATATCTCCTGTGCTTCATAGCTTAATGGGCTATTTTTATGTAAAATAGAAAGGGACTGTGTTAGAATGGCAACTTGAGTTACATTGCTTGCTGCAGGAAGGGTTGAAATGAAATGAAATTACATACATTAATACGCGCGCTGCCGTTTGCACATCTACCAAAAGAAAATCCTGAAATTAGCGGCCTCGCCCAGGATAACCGGCTTGTAACAGAAAACAGCCTGTTTATCTGCATCAAAGGCTGGACGGTTGACGGGCATGAATTTGCCAAAGATGCCGTTGCAAGAGGAGCTGCGGCTGTTTTGGCAGAAAAGCCGATGGAGCTCGGTGTTCCGGTCATTGTTGTAAAAGACACAAAACGGGCAATGGCGATTCTATCGGATGTTTTTTACGGCCAGCCTTCACGCCAATTGCATATGGTCGGCATTACCGGCACGAACGGGAAAACAACAACAAGCCATATTATTGAAAAAATCTACCGTGACGCGGGCAGATGCACCGGCCTGATCGGCACCATGTATATGAAAATCGGTGATGAAACCTTTAAAACCAAAAATACAACTCCGGACAGCTTAACCTTGCAAAAAACTTTCCATGAAATGGTGGAAAAACATGTAACAGACTGTGTCATGGAGGTATCTTCCCATGCGCTCATTCAGGGCAGGGTACATGGCTGTGATTACGATATTGCGGTATTTACAAATCTTACGCAGGACCATCTCGATTATCACAAGACAATGGCGGAATACCGGCGCGCCAAGAGTTTATTATTTTCGCAACTAGGCAATTCTTATAATCAAAACAAACCGAAATATGCCGTTTTAAATGCGGATGATCCGGCCTCAAAGGAATTTGAACAAGTGACGGCAGCGCCGGTCGTTACTTATGGGATTGATGCGCCTGCCGACTTCATGGCGAAAAATATTGACATGCATGCGCACGGTACCACTTTTACGCTTGTCACACCGTATGAAGAACAGGAAGTGAATCTGCAGCTGGTTGGAAAATTCAGCGTGTATAATGTGCTGGCTGCGGTTGCTGCGGGCTGTATCTCCAATGTTCCGCTTTCCTCGATTGTGAAATCAGTGGAAGAAATGGAAGGCGTCAGGGGCCGCTTTGAACTTGTAAAAGGCGGACAGGATTTTACGGTGATTGTGGATTATGCCCATACCCCTGACAGCCTTGAAAATGTATTGAAAACTGTACAGCAGTTCGCAAAGAAAAAAATCTTTGTTGTTGTCGGCTGCGGCGGGGACCGCGATAAAACAAAACGTCCGGTCATGGCAAAAATTGCCTGTCAATATGCAACCGATGCAATTTTTACATCGGATAATCCGCGCAGCGAAGACCCGCTTGAAATCCTGCGCGAAATGGAAGCAGGCGTAAAAGGATTGGCATATGATGTCATTCCCGACCGCAGGGAAGCGATTAAAACAGCTGTCAGCCGCGCGCAGAAAGGGGATGTTGTCATCATTGCCGGAAAAGGCCATGAGACTTATCAGATCATTGGTAGTGAAGTACATGATTTTGATGACAGAAAAGTAGCGCTGGACATGATAAAGGAGCGGTGAAGCCATTGTTATCTTACGGGGACGTCTATCGTCATTTCAGTCACATCCGCGGCGTAAAAGATTTGGAAATGCACTTTCAAACTGTCTGCATATTTGCTGATGAAAGGCAGCCGAAGGGATTATACATCCCGCTTGCCGGAAAAGCGGATATAAACCGGGCGATTGAAAACGGAGCAATTGCGGCGCTTTGGCAAAAAGATGTGCCGGTTCCCCGCAACATTCCCAATGATTTTCCGCTTTTTGCAGCGGATAATCTTGCCGGCGGATTTTTAAAGGTCATGCAGCATTATATAAATCAATTAGAAAGTAAGGATCGTGAAATGAAGACATCATTTATTTTTTATGCACCGGATGGCAAATCCGAACCTTATACATATGACTTGTCAGCAGCAAGTACGCGGCAGTTACTGGCTCGTGCTGCGCGCCAAATGGAAGGGAGGGGGCGGGCATGATGGAGCAGGTCATCTTTTTTACGACATTGATGGCATTTTTAATTTCCGTGCTGTTGTCCCCCATTTTTATCCCTTTTTTAAGAAGGCTGAAATTCGGGCAGAGTATTCGTGAAGAAGGGCCGAAATCCCACCAGAAAAAATCGGGGACGCCGACCATGGGCGGGGTTGTGATTTTGCTCTCGATTCTGGCCACGACACTTATAATGACCGGGAAATTTGCAGAGCCAACTGTGAAAACGTATTTGCTCCTGCTCGTTACATTCGGGTTTGGGCTATTGGGCTTTCTGGATGATTTCATCAAAGTGGTCATGAAAAGAAACCTGGGTCTGACTTCCAAGCAAAAGCTGCTCGGCCAGATTATTGTTTCGGTGATCTTTTACATGATTTTCAGACAGGCACATTTGTCCTCGGAAGTCTCCATTCCCTTTACAAACGATTCGGTTGATCTCGGCTGGTTTTATGTTGTGCTGATCATTTTCTGGCTTGTCGGGTTCTCCAATGCGGTGAACTTGACGGATGGGCTTGACGGCCTTGTCTCCGGCACAACAGCGATTGCTTTTGGCGCTTTTGCAATTCTGGCGTGGAACCAGTCACAATTTGATATTGCTTTATTCTCAGTCGCTGTCGTTGGTGCTGTGCTCGGCTTTCTTGTCTTTAATGCACACCCGGCAAAAGTGTTTATGGGCGACACCGGATCGCTCGCGCTCGGCGGTGCGATTGCAACGGTGTCGATTTTAACCAATCTGGAAATCCTTCTCATCATTATTGGCGGGGTTTTTGTCATTGAGACCTTGTCTGTCATACTGCAAGTGATATCATTTAAGACGACGGGCAAAAGGATTTTCCGAATGAGCCCGCTGCACCACCATTATGAACTGGCCGGCTGGTCCGAGTGGCGTGTCGTCGTGACATTCTGGGCAGTCGGCCTGCTGTGTGCGATCTTAGGAATCTATATCGAGGTGTGGATGTAAAAATGAAATTAGTAAATGAATACCAGCATAAAAAAGTATTGGTGCTCGGGTTGGCAAAAAGCGGGGTCAGTGCTGCCTCGCTTTTGCATAAACTCGGGGCTTTTGTGACGGTCAATGATTACAAGCCTCTGGAAGAAAATACACAAGCACAGGGGTTGTTGGAACAGGGGATTAAAGTGATTTGCGGCAGCCATCCGATTGAACTTCTGGATGAGGGGTTCGAGCTCATTGTGAAAAACCCGGGGATCCCGTATACGAACCCGTTAGTTGCCGGGGCGATTGCAAAAGGCATCCCGATCATTACCGAGATTGAACTGGCATATAAAATTGCAGAAAGTGAAATCGTCGGCATAACAGGGACAAACGGAAAAACCACGACAACGACATTGATTTATAAAATTTTTGAGGCGGACCGCAATCTTGATCCGTTAATCGCCGGAAATATTGGAACGGTAGCATCAGAAGTGGCGCAAAAAGCAAGGCCGGACCAGCAGATGATCGTGGAATTGTCTTCTTTTCAGCTGATGGGGGTCGAAACCTTCAGGCCGCATATTGCAATCATTACAAATATATATGAAGCCCATCTCGATTACCATGGTACAAAACAAGCCTATGCGAAAGCCAAATCAAATATTACCAGGAACCAGCTCGAATCGGATTATCTGATTTTAAACCATACCCAGCCTGAACTGTGGGATCTTGTTTCATTCACGAAAGCAAAAATTATTCCGTTTTCCACAAAAGAATATTTGCAAGACGGCTGCTCGGTAAAAGACGGCGTGATCACGTGGAAGGGCGAAAAAATAATCAGCCGCAGCGAGATCATGCTCCCGGGTGACCATAATCTCGAAAATATTTTGGCAGCTGTTGCGGCTTCGAAATTAATGGGAGCCGGCAATGAAGCCATCCGCGAAGTATTAACGACATTTAAGGGCGTGAAACACCGCACACAGTATATTGGTGAAATAAATGGGCGCAAGTTTTACAATGATTCAAAGGCAACCAATATCCTTGCCTGCGAAAGTGCGTTAAAAGCGTTTCATCAGCCTGTCATCCTCCTTGCCGGCGGACTTGACCGCGGGAACGGATTCGACGAGTTGATTCCAAGCCTCAAATATGTAAAAGCGTTGATCACTTTCGGAGAAACCGCGCCAAAATTGGAAAGCACCGCTAAAAAAGCGGGAATTGAAACGATTAAACGGGTTGAAAACGTTGAAAAGGCGGTTCTGCCAGCCTATGAATTATCGGAACCGGGAGATGTGGTGCTACTGTCGCCTGCCTGTGCCAGCTGGGACCAGTACAAATCTTTTGAAATTCGTGGTGATATTTTCATTGATGCCGTGCATAAGTTAAGGTAAGGGCTTGGCCAAGGGATCCTTATGTGCAAACATAAGGAAATCGATCAACTCATCGGGTTTTATAGATAGATGGGAGAAATGGACCTTTAAAGACCGGCTCTAATCATTCCTTTCTGAGGTGTTCACGGATGCCATCGAAAAAAACAAATCCCGACCTCTTGCTGATTATTATCACCTTATCATTATTGGCCATTGGCTTAATGATGGTGTACAGCGCAAGTGAAATTGTGGCCGAATACAAGTATAAAGATTCCTTCTACTTTTTAAAGCGCCAGCTGCTATTTGCCGGTCTCGGTGTCGTTGCGATGTTTATGATGTTGAGGGTGGATTACTGGATATGGCGGAGATGGGCAAAACCGATTTTAATCATTTGCTTTGTCCTGCTGATACTCGTATTAATCCCCGGCATCGGGCTGGAGCGGAACGGTTCGCGGAGCTGGATCGGCGTCGGCGCTTTCTCAATCCAGCCTTCCGAGTTTATAAAGATGGCTTTGATTGCTTTTTTGGCCAAGTTTTTATCGGAAAAGCAAAAGTACATTACAACGTTTAAAAAAGGGATGCTGCCGGCCCTGAGCCTTGTCTTTTGCGCATTTGCGATGATTATGCTGCAGCCGGATCTGGGGACAGGGACGGTTATGCTCGGTACCTGCATCATTATGATTTTTGTTTCAGGTGCGCGCATTGCCCATTTCGTGATGCTTGGCCTCGTCGGCTTGGCGGGGTTTGTCGGTTTAATTTTGTCTGCCCCATACAGAATGGACCGGATTACTTCGTTTTTGGATCCATGGTCCAGCCCGCTTGGAACCGGTTTTCAAATTATCCAGTCATTATACGCGATCGGGCCGGGCGGGCTGTTCGGCATGGGCCTTGGGGAAAGCAGACAGAAATTCTTTTACCTCCCCGAGCCGCAAAATGATTTTATTTTCGCAATCCTGTCAGAGGAACTCGGATTTATTGGCGGTACTTTTGTGCTGGTGTTATTCGCGCTTTTGCTGTGGCGCGGCATCCGGATTGCATTGGGGGCGCCTGATCTGTTTGGCAGCCTGCTGGCAGTCGGGATCATTTCGATGATTGCCATCCAGGTCATGATCAACATCAGCGTGGTGATCGGCCTGATTCCCGTTACCGGCATTACGCTCCCGTTTATCAGCTACGGCGGCTCATCGCTGACCCTGATGCTCGTTGCGGTCGGCATACTGCTGAATATCAGCAGGCATTCGCGGATTTAATGCATTATAAAAAGAATCCCTCTATTGATTAAAAGGGATTCTTTTTTTTAATACTACAGATTGGTAACATTTTATTAATAATCCTTTTACTGTATACCCATTGTAGTTTAAAATATAGTATTATAGAAAAATGAATGTTCCAAACATGATATTTTAAATTGTGGCATGTGACAGGAATGTATTTCAGTTTGAGGTGGAAAAAATGAGAATAATTGTAAGCGGCGGCGGAACCGGCGGGCATATATACCCTGCTTTGGCCTTGATTAGAACGATCATGCAGAAACACCCGGATACGGAATGCCTGTACATTGGAACCGAAAAAGGGCTGGAATCCAAACTCGTGCCGCGGGAAAACATCGCGTTCAAGTCAATCCATATTACGGGGTTTAAACGCTCCCTTTCGTTTGAAAATGTAAAAACGGTTGCCCGTTTTATAAAAGGGGTCAGCCGGTGTAAAAAAATGATCAGATCCTTCCAGCCTGATGTGGTAATCGGAACGGGCGGTTATGTGTGCGGGCCTGTTGTGTATGCTGCGGCAAAATTAAAAGTCCCGACCATTATTCATGAACAAAACAGCGTGCCGGGGTTAACGAATAAATTCTTAAGCAGGTATGTCAATAAAGTGGCGATATGCTTTGACTCGGCAAGGGAATTTTTCGATGAAAAAAAAGTTGTGCTGACCGGAAACCCGCGTGCATCTGAAGTGCTTGGGAAAAGCAATAGACAAGTACTGCAGACGTTCGGGCTGAAAGAGCAGCTGCCAACGGTCCTGATCTTCGGCGGCAGCCGGGGAGCCCGCCCGATCAATGAAGCTGTCGTGAAGTCGTTTACCCGTTTTGCACAAAAAAACTATCAGGTCATTTATGTAACGGGGGATGTCCACTACGAGGCAGTTGAAAAAGAAATTGCCCTGGTTGGTGAAAAAGAAAACGTGAAAGTTGTGCCGTTTATCCATAATATGCCTGAGGTGCTGCGTGCAGTTGACCTTGTTGTTTCAAGGGCGGGGGCTACCACACTTGCTGAACTGACAGCGCTTGGCATTCCAAGCATTTTGATCCCGAGCCCGTATGTGACAAACAATCACCAGGAAAAAAACGCCCGGGCGCTATCGGAAAAAGGGGCGGCATTCATGCTGTTGGAAAAAGACTTATCTTCAACCAAACTGATTGAAATGATCGACCGGATTTTATTGGATAAGGACCAAATGATTAAAATGAGAATCGCTTCCCGTAAGCTTGGCATTCCCGATGCATCAGGGCGGCTTTATGAAGTAATGGAAAATTTAACAGCGGTGTCCCATTGATGCCGTGTTGATGGCAAAAGGGGAGGGACTGTAGATGGCCCGGAAAGATAAAACCATTGTTTCAATAGAAGACCGGATCCCGAAATTGAAGCAGCAGCGCCGCCGCAAAACAAACCGGAGGCTGATCGGGCTGTTATCAACCTTCTTTATTCTTGTTGTACTGGTCATTTATCTTCAATCTCCGCTAAGCCGTGTGCATCAAATCAGAGTGGAGGGAAATGAAGCAGTCAGCAGTAAATGGATTATTAAGAAAAGCGGTATCACTACGGGTATGAATATCTGGAATATCCATAAAAATCAAGTGAAAAGAAAGATCGGAACAATCCCTGAAGTTGATACAGTAAAAGTAAGTGTCACCTTTCCAAATAATCTCACCATACATATTCGCGAACACCGGAAAATCGGCTACTTGCAGGAACAAAATCACTTTTTGCCGATCTTGGAGAATGGCCGTATTGTCAGCCGCCCGATTCGGAATATACCAGCGGATAGCGTCATTTTTACGAATTTCAAACAAAATCAAACTTTGCATGAGATGATCCGCCAGCTGCGGAGACTGCCCGGAAAAATTACCCAGTCGATTTCTGAAGTGCGGCATTCTCCTGCCAAAGTCGATGACAAGCTGGTTACCCTGTATATGAACAATGGTTTTGAAGTTAGGGCAAGCATTCCGACATTTGCCGAAAAAATGGCGCATTATCCTTCCATTATCAGCCAGCTTGACCCTGATAAGAAAGGCGTGATTGATCTGGAAGTCGGATCGTATTTCAAATCATACGATTCGCAAAGGTCTGGCAAGTAATCTTTTTAAATTTCGCTTTTCTCAATGTTCATCTTAGTGTAGACTTATATTGAAACCAAAAATTAGAATGAGATGTTTGAAACGTGCACCTTATTTTGCCTGTCCAAAGAATTTATAAAAAGTTCGAAATTAAAAAAGGGTATTTCATTCTTATGAAGAATACTTTCATTATATTATTCTATTGGTTCGGTAAAGCCGGTATTCGGCATGACGAAGGCGGCGATGGACGCCTTGGCATGGTGATTTGAAAATTAAAACGTTTGAGAGCGAATTTCTTTTTATCTTTTGGAAAAATAGATAGTTGATCGAAAGGCAGAGGGAGGTGCCGCAGTATGAACAACAATGAATTCTACGTGAGCCTTGACATCGGTACATCTACCACAAAAGTAATCATTGGCGAGATGGTCAATGATTCATTAAATATAATTGGGGTTGGAAATGTCAGATCGGAAGGCATTAAAAAAGGTTCAATTGTGGATATAGATGAAACCGTACGATCAATCAAAAGAGCAATTGAACAAGCCGAAAGAATGGTTGGCATGGAGATCGGCCAGGTGATTGTCGGAATTGCCAGCAATCATGTTATGCTGCAGCCATGCCATGGAGTAGTGGCTGTACAAAGCGAGAACCGTGAAATTACGGACGGTGACGTGCAAAGGGTAATGGATGCCGCACAGGTACTGTCTATCCCGCCGGAAAAAGAAATTGTAAACGTGATACCGAAGCAATTTATTGTGGACGGGCTGGATGAAATCAATGATCCGCGCGGGATGATTGGTGTCAGACTGGAAATGGAAGGCATTATTGTAACAACTTCCAAGACAATCTTACATAACACACTGCGCTGCGTTGAACGGGCCGGCCTGTCCATCACCGAAATTGTTCTGCAGCCATTGGCGGCCGGGGCGATTGCCCTCTCAAAAGACGAGATGGAACTTGGCACGGTATTAATTGATATCGGCGGCGGCTCGACAACATTAGCAGTTTTCGAGAACGGGCATATCCAGTCAACCAGTGTTTTGCCGATCGGCGGTGACCATATCACAAAAGATTTGTCGATTGTACTCAGAACTTCAACAGAAGATGCGGAAAAAATAAAAATCAAACACGGGCATGCTTACAGCCGGGATGCGCTGGAAGATGAAGTTTTCAGCGTGCAGATTATTGGCAGCGACCAGAAAGAACAATTTAACCAATTACAAATTTCTGATATCATTGAAGCTAGATTAGAAGAAATGTTTATGTTTGTCCAGCAGGAGCTGAAAAACAGCGGTATTCGTGATCTGCCGGGAGGGATCGTTTTAACCGGCGGCACCGCAAATATGCCCGGTGTGTTGGAACTGGCGCAAAGCGTATTCCAAAACCGTGTGAGGGTGGCGATTCCGGATTATATCGGTGTCCGTGAACCCCAGTATACAACAGCGGTAGGATTAATTACGTATGCTTACAAACATGCACGCCTGCAGGGAAGAAATGTTAGTGCTGCTGCTGCAGGACTGGAATACGAAGAAGCACAACCTGTAAAAAATTCCCAGCCGAAACCGAAACAGAAAGCAAAACAGGAAGAAAAAATTTCGACGAAAATGAAAAAATTCTTTGGTTTGTTTTTTGAGTAGCCAATGTAGAAAATGGGTTTACGATCACGATTGTTCTCTCCCATTTACATGAGGCCCGGAGTGTTTTGGTGATATGTATTACGAAATAGGAGGATTAGTGAATGTTGGAGTTCGATACAAATTTAGACTCTTTAGCAACCATAAAAGTGATTGGCGTAGGCGGAGGCGGCAACAATGCCGTAAACCGCATGATTGAGCATGATTTACAAGGTGTTGAATTTATTGCGGTAAATACCGATTCGCAGGCATTAAACCTTTCAAAAGCCGAGATTAAAATGCAGATCGGCGCAAAATTAACGAGGGGCCTTGGCGCCGGCGCAAATCCTGAAGTAGGGAAAAAAGCAGCCGAAGAGAGCAAGGAACAGATTGAAGAGGCCTTAAAGGGCGCAGATATGGTCTTTGTGACAGCCGGAATGGGCGGTGGTACAGGCACAGGGGCAGCCCCTGTCATTGCGCAGATTGCCAAAGAACTTGGCGCTTTAACCGTCGGCGTTGTCACCAGGCCGTTTACTTTTGAAGGGAGAAAACGCGCAACACAAGCAACAGGCGGCATTAACGCGATGAAAGAAGCTGTTGATACTTTAATTGTCATCCCGAATGACCGGCTGCTTGAAATTGTTGATAAGAGCACACCAATGCTTGAAGCATTCCGTGAAGCGGACAATGTGCTCCGCCAGGGGGTCCAGGGGATTTCCGACCTGATTGCAGTACCTGGTTTGATTAATCTTGACTTTGCAGACGTAAAAACGATTATGACCAATAAAGGCTCCGCATTGATGGGAATCGGGATTGCATCCGGGGAAAGCCGTGCAGCAGAAGCTGCCAAAAAAGCAATCTCCTCGCCGCTCCTTGAAACCTCGATCGATGGTGCGCAGGGCGTTTTGATGAATATTACGGGCAGCTCTAATCTGAGCCTTTATGAGGTTCAGGAAGCAGCCGATATCGTTGCCTCTGCATCAGACCAGGAAGTCAACATGATCTTTGGTTCTGTTATTAATGAGAACTTGAAAGATGAGATTGTTGTGACAGTGATTGCAACAGGCTTTAATGAGGAAGTACAGGTGAAACAGCCGCGCCCGCAGTTTGGACAGTCCAAACCGGCAATGCATGCGAACAAGGAAAAGCCGAAGCGGGAAGAAACACCGCAGCCTGAACCGAACCGCACCACACAGTACAGCGAAGATGCTTTGGATATTCCGACATTCCTCAGAAACCGCAATCGCAGAAACTAAAAAAATATATATAAAATGAACTTAGTTTTCACATCAGGGCCAAGCATCGATTTGCATGGCTGCTACTTTTTACAGTTGGCAACAGAGCAGCAGTGTTTAGTCATTTTATATAGAACGGTAATGTTTAATCATACCCTAAAACTTCTTTTCAGCGTTTTGTTGAAAAGGAGTTTATTTTTTTGCAAAAATATTCTTCCTGTATCCAAAAGTTGTTAGACAAATTTCGAATAAATAATAGAAAAGTTCTATTTTTTTACTTACAGGAACTGACACACTTTTACCGGGGAGGTACGCTATACTAGCGATACACGATTGAATGGCAGGAAAAAGCAGGGATTTGCTTTGTTGTTCCCGCTGCCTTGCCATCATTGACGTTTTTTACGGGGGGATGCGATTGGTTGTATATATGGACATCATCTGGCTGTTGAATTTTCTTGTCGACAGCCTGCTTTTGTGGCTGACAAGCATCGCCCTGAAACGTCCGGCACGCATGTGGCGGATGCTGTTAGGCGGTTTGATCGGCTCCTGCCTGATCCTGATGAGTTTCACCTCTTCATTATCTTATTACGCAGGCAATCCATTTATGAAACTGGCTTTTTCAATTGCCATGATATTTGTTGTTTTTGGGTTCAAAAGATGGCGCTATTTTTTTTCCAATCTATTAACTTTTTACTTTGTCACTTTTTTAATGGGCGGCATTTTAATCGGTGCCCATTATTTTATTCAATTTGATTATCAAATGGAGGCGAATGTGCTGCTCGCCAGTATCAGAGGCTTTGGAGATCCGATCAGCTGGGCCTTTATTATTATCGGAATCCCGGCTGCATGGGTTTTTTCTAAGCAAAGAATCAACGGGCTTGAGATGGCAAAAATCCAATATGAGCAGCTTGCCGATGTGGAAATTGAAATTGAGGGCTGTACCCTTTCCTTAAAAGGGCTGGTCGACAGCGGCAACCATTTATACGACCCGCTTTCAAAAATGCCGGTCATGATTGTGTCAATCCAGGCGGTCCGGGAACGGCTTCCGGAAGAAATTGCTGCATTGGCGGAAGATCCTGACAGGTTTATGGATGGCAGCATACATCTGCTGGATGAATGGAGCGGGCGCGTCCGTTTCGTACCGGCAAAAATGGTCGGCAAATCTTCAGCGCTGCTTATTGCTTACAAGCCGGATGCCATCCGCATTTCCAATTCAAACGGCACATGGCAGGTGAAAAAAGCGCTCGTTTCATTTACTGCACAGGTTTTATCGAGTGATGACGCTTTTGATTGTATTATCCATCCGAAAATGATGGCGGAGGCTCCGGCAGTATCTGCCTGAAAACAATTTATGGAGGAGGAAAACTGTGAAACATTTACGAATTAAATTTTCTTATTTCTGGTACAAACTCCTGTACAAACTCGGGTTGAAGGCGGATGAAATCTATTATATTGGCGGAAATGAAGCCTTGCCGCCGCCGTTGTCAAAAGAAGAGGAAGCGATCCTGCTGAAAAAACTGCCAAGCGGCGATAAAGCGGCAAGATCGCTATTGATCGAAAGAAATTTGCGGCTCGTCGTATATATCGCCCGTAAATTTGAGAATACCGGCATCAATATCGAGGATCTGATCAGCATTGGCACAATCGGACTGATCAAAGCCGTCAATACTTTCAATCCGGAAAAAAAGATCAAACTGGCAACCTATGCTTCGCGTTGCATTGAAAACGAAATTTTAATGTTTTTAAGGCGGAATAATAAGCTGCGTTCCGAAGTCTCTTTCGATGAACCCTTAAATATTGACTGGGACGGCAATGAACTGCTGCTTTCGGATGTGCTCGGGACGGACGATGATATCATCACAAAAGATTTGGAAGCCAGTGTCGATAAAAAATTATTATACAGCGCGCTGCATCAGCTTTCCGACCGTGAAAAACAAATTATGGAGTTGCGTTTCGGGCTGCGGGGGGAGGAAGAGAAGACCCAAAAGGATGTTGCAGATATGCTTGGCATTTCGCAATCCTATATTTCCCGGCTTGAAAAGAGAATTATTAAAAGATTGCGCAAAGAGTTCAACAAAATGGTATAGGGATAAAATTTTATGACAGCGGGACACCAGACACGGCAATGTTTTTTGAGTTTCCAACTTATTTCCGGCTTTCTGTAAGTGCATAAATTTCCCTCCCGGGGAGATACTGTTTTTTGAACAGCAGCTCCTGATTCCTGATAGGAGGGAAAGACTTGAAGCGTAACAAAGTGGAAATTTGTGGTGTTGATACCTCCAAACTCCCCGTATTGAAAAATGAGGAGATGAGGGAACTTTTAAAACAAATGCATGCCGGTGATACTGATGCGAGAGAAAAGCTGGTGAATGGCAATCTGCGGCTTGTATTAAGTGTGATTCAACGCTTTAATAACCGCGGGGAATATGTGGACGACCTTTTCCAAGTCGGCTGCATCGGTCTCATGAAATCCATTGATAACTTTGATTTAAACCAAAATGTCCGCTTTTCTACTTATGCCGTTCCGATGATTATCGGGGAAATACGGCGGTATTTGCGGGATAATAACCCGATCAGAGTTTCCCGTTCATTAAGGGATATTGCCTATAAAGCCCTGCAGGTCCGGGAAAAACTGATGAGCGCCACTTCAAAAGAACCGACAACAGATGAAATCGCCAAAGAGCTGGATGTTCCGCACGAAGATATTGTTTTTGCACTGGATGCGATTCAGGATCCGGTGTCGCTGTTTGAACCGATTTACAACGACGGTGGCGATCCGATTTATGTAATGGACCAGGTCAGCGACGAAAAAAATAAAGATATTCACTGGATTGAAGAAATTGCTTTGCAGGAAGGGCTGCGGCGTTTAAATGAACGCGAGAAAATGATCATCCGGAAACGGTTTTTCCAGGGCAAAACGCAAATGGAAGTAGCCGATGAAATCGGCATTTCCCAAGCCCAGGTCTCCCGCCTCGAAAAAGCTGCCATTAAACAAATGAATAAGAATATCCAATAAAAGAAGGGATTTGCTGGAATTGGCGGCAAATCCCTTCTTTTCAATTGGCAATTCAATCGTAAAACCGGAAGATGCCGCATAAACATGTATTAAGCAGCAGAAGGTTTTTGAGGGGGAATTCTTATGGTTCGAATATCCGATTTTCAAATCAAAGATGTAGTCAGTATTTCCGATGGGAGAAAACTGGGAAATGTTGAAGACATTGATATTAATCTCGACACAGGTACGATTGAAAGCATTATTGTCGGCGGCGTCTCTGGAAAAATGTTCGGCCTGTTTGGGAAAGATGAGGAAGTGGTCATCCCCTGGTCGAATATCGTAAAAATCGGTGCCGATGTTATATTGGTACGTTTCAAAGATACTTCCTACTTACAGCAGCAGCTGCAGGAACCCAAAAAATAAAGTGAAACTTCCATCAGTGGGGGTTTCCCTTCATCCCCCGCTGATTAGAAAAGGAACAGTTGGTTAAGCAGGCGGAAAAAATTGCCTGCACGGTGTTAGGGCAAATTGCAAAAAAAAACGGCGTTCGCCGTTTTTTGATTACTTGTACACTTTTATTTTTACGATTTTAACGCCCCAATTGATGGCTTTTTTCTTGCTTGAAATGAAGACATCAATTTTTTTGCCTTTAACTGCCCCTCCGGTATCACCGGCAACCGCCGTTCCGTAACCCGGAACATAAACTTTGGAACCAAGCCGAATGACTTTCGGGTCAACCGCAATCACTTTGGCAGCAGGATGCTTTCTTAAGTTTATCCCGGTAGCCGTAATGCCGCTGCCTGAGTTTGCCGTATAGGCTGTCGCTTTTACCGTAATGGTCCGGTAAGCGCTGGACGAAGAAGATGTCTTCACATTTTTTGAACTGCTCTGTAATTTGAGTTTTTGATGGACTCTGATGAGATTTGACCTGAGATGGTTCCAGGATTTCAATTGCGCCACTGTAACATGATATTTACGGGCAATTTTATATAAGGAATCGCCTGATTTCACGGTGTAAGTTCTTGTGGCCGCAAATGTTGCCTGGCTCAGACCAAGCGATAAGAGACAGACCGCAACAAATGATAACCAAACTTTTTTCAATGTAAACCCTCTTTGTTATGTAATTTTGATATTACTAGAGTAACAGGAAAATATAACAGAAAGGTAACAGACAAATATAAATTATATTACAAGCCATTATTCCAGGAGAGATGCGAACCGCAACTATCATAATTTTACAAATAAGTTGTGGATTCAGGGGAAGTCTGATATAAATGAAATGAAGTGATCAAGGAATTCCGGGCCATTGGTGAAAATAGGTAGATGACAGCGGCGTAAAACGTTATAATAGAACAAACAGAAATTTACGCAATTCGTCAGGAGCGGTCAAAATTGGGCGAACCATTAAAAAGAGCGGAGAATCAATATTACACGATTGAAGGCTGGCAGAAGACGAGCGGGCTTGTTGCCGGGTTTTCAACAAAACATGGCGGAGTCAGCAGAAAATTCGACGGAAATTTCAATCTCGCTTTTCATGTTCAGGATGATGTGGAATTTGTCCAAAGAAACCGGCAGATCCTTGCAGACCGGCTTGGCTTTCCGCTATCAGGCTGGGCAGGGGCGGAGCAGACCCATGAAGACCATGTGCAAAAAGTTTCCCGTCTTGACCGGGGGAAAGGCGCGCGCGAATACGAAACCAGTTTTCCGCATACAGATGGTTTATACACAGATGAAAAAGGCGTGCTTCTGGTTCTGGCATTTGCCGATTGTGTGCCGATTTTCTATTATGCGCCGAAGTTTGGACGGGTTGGGATCGCGCATGCCGGCTGGAAAGGAACGACGCTGGGAATTGCTGCTAAAATGGTTGAAAAGTGGGGGAATGATGGCATACCGAAAGAGGACATTCAGATTGTCATCGGCCCATCGATATGCGGAACATGTTATATAGTTGATGAACGCGTGATCCGGGCGGCCCGGCGCTGGACTGTAAAGGAAACAGAACTGCCTTATGTTGAGACAACTCCGGGCCAGTACGCATTGGATTTAAAAGCGTTAAATAAACTGATACTGAAACAGACGGGCATCGCGGACGGGCAAATCCGCGTGACCGGTCTATGTACAAGCTGCCGGGAGGAGGACTTTTTTTCGCACCGCCGTGACCGCGGCCATACCGGCAGAATGCTTGGCTTTATTGGTATAAAGGAGTAAACGGATCAATGAAAGTTTCAGAAAACCTTGCAATCATTCATGACAAAATTGAAAAGGCCTGTGCACGTGCCGGAAGAAAACGTGAAGAGGTCCAAATTATTGCGGTAACCAAATATGTCACCATTGCGCGTGCACAGGAAGCATTGGATGCCGGCATCCGCCACCTCGGTGAAAACCGGGACGACAGTATGCTGGCAAAGTATGAAGCGCTGGGGGACAAGCCGGTCTGGCATTTTATCGGGACACTGCAAAAGAAAAAAGTAAAAAACATTATCGATAAAGTGAGCTACATCCATTCTTTGGACCGCCTCAGCCTTGCCGAAGAAATTGAAAAAAGAGCGGCAAAAGCTGATCTGAAAATAAAATGCTTGATCCAGGTCAATGTCTCGGGGGAAGAATCAAAGCATGGCATCGCACCTGGGGAAACGCTTGAATTTGTCCGCAGCTTGAAGAATTTCGGGCATATAGAAGTTGTGGGGTTAATGACAATGGCGCCGTTAACCCATGACGAAAAGATCATCAGAGATACGTTTCGTGGGCTGAAGCAGCTCAAACAGCAGATCGAGTCGCTTGGGCTTGAATATGCGCCTTGCCATGAATTGTCGATGGGCATGTCCAATGATTATGAAATCGCTGTTGAAGAAGGCGCTACATTTGTCAGAATCGGTACAGCACTCGTCGGGAACACGTTAAAATAAGCGGAGGTGTAAAGTATGGGGCTGAAAACGAAATTCAAGTCATTTTTTTTGCTTGATGATGAATATGAAGACAGAGAACAAGAAATGATGGAAAAAGAGTATGAACCGGAACCGGAATCGCAAGCGCAAAAACAAATCAGGGGACCGCGCCAGAACGTGGTCAGTTTGCAAAGCGTCCAAAAATCTTCCAAAGTCATCCTTGTCGAACCAAGGGTATATGCCGACGCACAGGAAATCGCCGACCATTTAAAAAACCGCCGGGCCGTGGTCGTAAACCTGCAAAGCATGCCGCATGACCAGGCAAAACGAATTGTTGACTTTTTAAGCGGGACAGTGTATGCAATTGCGGGCGACATCCAAAGGGTTGGCAACAATATTTTTCTGTGTACGCCGGATAATGTGGAAGTATCCGGCAAAATTTCAGAATTTCTGCAGGAACAGGATTTCAATGATACGAGGTGGTCATAGCCGCAATGGATTTCATACTGATGATTTTATTGCTTTTACTAAGAATATATTCTTACATTCTCCTGATTTATATTTTTATGTCCTGGTTCAACATCAGAGATACGCAGATCGGGCGCCTTTTCGGACAGCTCTGTGAACCCTATCTGGAGCCGTTTCGCCGCGTTATTCCGCCGCTTGGGATGATTGATATCTCCCCAATTGTTGCCTTTATCGTACTGGATCTGGCAAGGGCAGGAATCAGGCAGATTTTCGCCTGGCTGATGTAGTTGCAGGACAGGGATCAAACTTTATCTCACCTTTACGGGCAGTAAGACTCCCACCTCAAGATTCAAGGTACGAAGAAGGATAGGCGGGAGATCAAACTGCCCAATCCAGCTGCGGCTCCTATCGACTAGCGTACTTCTGGTCTCTTCCCTGCGATAAGTCAACATCGGTTCGTAAAAAACCACTCACCGTGTTTCCTTTATCTCAGTCAGAGCCCTTCCAGTCCGTACGTCGATGAACAGCCGCCTCCGCTTTATAAAGTAAAGGTCCGATTGGTTAGGCCTGCAGGATGCGGGTCGCAGGAGGCGTTGCAACAGGACGCCTGAGTTCTTAGCCTTTGTTCATTTTCTTATCAGTGAGGATGAAGGAAAACCCCCACTGATGGAAGTTTCACTTTATTTTTCAAAAAAGGAACAAATGCTGTTCCTTTTTTTATTGAAGGGGTACGAATATGGATAGCATTTATCAGCATTTTCGCCCGGATGAAAGGGAATTTATCGACCAGGTGCTAAATTGGAAGCAATATGTGGAAGATACTTATGCGCCGAAATTGACTGACTTTCTTGACCCGGGAATGCAGTCGATTGCAGCCGCTATTATCGGAACCCGTAACGGGATCAAAATCAGCACGTTCGGGGGGCATCCGCAGAGCGAACGCAAACGGATGCTGTTGTATCCGGAATATTTCACACCGGAAATTTCTGATTATAACATCTCGCTCTATGAAATCAATTATCCGGCCAAATTTGTGACAATTGAGCATCGCCATGTACTTGGCTCGTTAATGTCTTTAGGGTTGAAACGCGAAAAATTCGGGGATATTCTCATCCGGGATGCCCGTATCCAATTCTTTTTGGAACAGGAAATGGCCCGTTTTGTAAAAATGGAGTTTCAACAAATTGGAAAAACGCCGATAAAATTAAAAGAAACCGCTTTGGAAGAAGCGATTCCTGTTGAAGAAGAATGGCAGGAAAAACCGGCAACTGCCGGATCACTGCGGCTTGATGCAATCTTGTCTTCGATCTATCCCATTTCCAGGCAGAAGGCACAATTGCTGATCGGGCACGGTCTTGTAAAGGTAAACTGGAAAACGGTGGAAGATCCTGCCTTCCAGTGCCGGGAGGGGGATTATTTTTCGGCGCGGGGATACGGCCGGAGCAGACTGATCCGTGTCGAAGGAAAAACAAAAAAGGAAAAATGGCGAATTGTGGCAGGTATTTTAAAATAATTTGATTCTTTAGCAGGAATTTCCCAAAATATCGTCGAATTCCAGTATAATAACAATGTGGGCTATAAGCATGCAATCTGAAAAAGGGCAAATTGAATTGGAGGTGGCTACATGCCTTTAACGCCGTTAGATATACATAATAAGGAGTTTAGCAAAGGTTTCCGTGGCTATGATGAAGACGAAGTAAACGAATTTCTTGACCAGCTGATAAAAGATTACGAACTGATCATCCGCGAAAAAAAGGATCTGGAAGATAAGCTGGCATCTTTGAATGAACGCCTGGGCCATTTTTCTACCATTGAAGAAACTTTGAATAAATCAATTGTGGTTGCACAGGAAGCGGCTGAAGAAGTCAAAGGCAATGCGCAGAAAGAAGCTAAACTGATTATTCGCGAGGCGGAGAAAAACGCCGACAGAATTGTCAACGAGGCACTGTCGAAGGCCAGAAAAATTGCCTTGGAGATCGAAGAATTAAAGAAACAGTCCAAAGTATTCAGGACACGCTTTAAAATGCTGATCGAAGCCCAGCTTGACCTGATTGATAACGGTGACTGGGACCAGCTGATGGAGTTTGACGTTGATGCGACAAATCTTGACTTGGAAGAAGAAACAAATAAAGCTTGACGAATATGAAAGTAATCACATATAATGAATTACATTAAATCGTTTTTCCTATATTTGAAAAACAATGACAGGGCAGTAGAGTTACGGCATCTTTCCAAGCGAACCGGGGACAGTGGAAGCCCGGCAAAGAACCTGACTTGAATATCCCCCTTGAGTTCTTGCCTTGAACGCCGGACGGCTAGTAGATAAAAGCGGGCCATTCACGTTACGAATGTCGAGCGGACATAGCCGATATGTCTACTAGGGTGGTACCGCGGGAAAACCTTCTCGTCCCTTTTTTTAGGGATGGGGAGGTTTTTTTTAATATTTTTGGGCAAGGCTGGGAGGATAGTCAGAGTAGAAAATTCAAAATAGTATTTTATCGTAAGGAGGATAAATATGGATTATAAAGATACGCTTCTAATGCCAAAAACAGACTTTCCGATGCGCGGAAATCTGCCGAAAAAAGAACCTGATATCCAGGCGAAATGGGAAGAAATGAACATTTATGAAAAGGTGATGAAACACACAGAAGGCAGGCCGCTGTTTGTCCTTCATGACGGGCCGCCTTATGCAAACGGTGATCTCCACATGGGGCATGCCTTAAATAAAACCTTAAAAGACATCATTAACCGCTTTAAATCGATGTCCGGTTACCATGCGCCTTACGTTCCGGGCTGGGATACGCACGGACTCCCGATTGAACAGCAGTTGACTAAGAAGGGTGTCAAGCGGAAAGAAATGAGCGTCGCCGAGTTCAGAAAACTTTGCGCCGAATATGCCCACCAGCAGGTTGACCGCCAAAGAAAAGAATTTAAACGTTTAGGCGTACGCGGCGACTGGGACCATCCTTATTTGACATTAAAGCCGGAATATGAAGCGGAGCAAATTAAAGTATTCGGTGAAATGGCGAAAAAAGGTTATATCTACAAAGGGAAAAAACCGGTTTACTGGTCTCCGTCAAGTGAATCCGCGCTTGCCGAAGCCGAAATTGAATATAAAGACGTCAAATCGCCGTCCATTTATGTTGCTTTTGATGTCAAAGACGGGAAAGGCGTTCTCGATACCGATACGAAAATTGTCATTTGGACCACAACCCCGTGGACAATTCCAGCAAACTTGGGGATTGCCGTTAATCCGGATATCAACTATGCAGTTGCCAAAGTGGACGGACAAAAGTATTTGGTAGCGGAAGCCTTGCTGGAAGAAGTCAGCGCCGAATTGGAATGGGAAAATCCGCAAATTGTCCAAACGATTCCGGGGAAAGATCTGGAATATATTGTGGCAAAACATCCGCTTTACGGCCGTGATTCCTTAGTGATGCTTGGGGATCATGTTACAACCGACAGTGGTACCGGCTGTGTTCACACGGCACCGGGACATGGGGAAGATGACTTTATTATCGGACAGAAATACGGACTTGACGTGCTCTGCCCGGTTAATGACAAAGGGGTAATGACAGAAGAAGCCCCGGGATTTGAAGGCTTGTTTTACGAAAAAGCGAATAAGTCGATCGGCGAAGCACTCGAAAAAGCAGGCGCACTTTTGAAATTGAAATTTTTAAAGCACTCCTATCCGCATGACTGGCGCACGAAAAAACCAGTCATTTTCCGGGCAACTGCCCAATGGTTTGCTTCCATTGAAATGTTCAGGGGTGAGATTTTAGACGCCATTAAAGATGTGAAGTGGACGCCGGTTTGGGGTGAAACCAGGCTTTACAATATGATCCGGGACCGCGGCGACTGGTGTATTTCAAGGCAGCGCGCATGGGGCGTACCGATTCCTGTTTTCTACGCGGAAAACGGTGAAGCAATCATTACCGAAGAAACGATCCGGCATGTGTCCGATTTGTTCCGTGCACACGGCTCTAACGTCTGGTTTGAACGGGAAGCGAAGGATCTCCTCCCGGAAGGATTCACGCATCCGGGCAGCCCGAACGGCAAATTTACGAAGGAAAATGACATCATGGACGTCTGGTTTGATTCCGGTTCATCACATCAAGGCGTGTTAGTCGGCCGCAAAGGATTAAAACGGCCTGCCGACTTGTACCTTGAAGGATCTGACCAATACCGCGGCTGGTTTAACTCATCATTGATTACGAGTGTCGCCGTTACCGGGCGGGCGCCATATGACGGCGTGTTAAGCCACGGCTTCGTACTGGATGGCGAAGGCCGCAAAATGAGCAAATCAATTGGCAATGTCATTTTGCCGGATAAAGTGGTTAACCAATTGGGTGCCGATATTATCCGCTTATGGGTGGCTTCCGTTGATTATCAGGCGGACGTCCGCGTTTCCAATGATATTTTAAAACAAGTCTCTGAAGTTTACCGGAAAATCCGCAATACCTTCCGTTTCATGCTCGGAAACTTAAATGATTTCGATCCGGCAAAAAATAAAGTTGCCTACCAGGATTTACGCGAAGTCGACCAATTCATGCTCATTAAGCTGAATAAACTGGTAAAAGAAGTCCGTGAAGCTTACGAAAAATACGAATTCGCAACGATTTACCATGCTGTCAACAATTTCTGCGCGGTTGATCTCAGTTCGTTTTATATGGATTTTGCAAAAGACGTTTTATATATTGAGCTGAAAGACAATGCGGAACGCCGTGCGATGCAATCTGTCCTGTATGAATGCCTTGTCGCCTTAACGAAACTTTTGGCGCCGATTTTGCCGCATACAGCCGATGAAGTCTGGCAGTACGTCCCAGGTGCCGCAGAAGAGAGCGTGCAGTTAACCGACATGCCGGAATATGTCGATTATCCGAATGCGGCTGAATTGGAAGAAAAATGGCAAGCCTTTATGGCGTTGCGCGATGATGTACTGAAAGCTTTGGAAGTTGCGCGTAATGAAAAAGTGATCGGGAAATCGTTAACAGCGAAAGTTACACTGTATGTCAATGATGATACCCGTAAACTGCTCGACAGCATTTCCGAAAGTAAAAAACAATTGTTCATCGTCTCCGGTTTTGAAGTGGCAGGTTCTGTTGAAGATGCCCCGGAAAATGCGCTGAAATTGGAACATGGTGCCATTGTAGTTGAAAAAGCTGAAGGCGAAACATGCGAACGCTGCTGGGTTGTCACGCCGGAAGTCGGCCATGATCATGACCATCCGACCCTTTGCCCGCGCTGTGCTGCTGTCGTTAAACAATTGAACGCACAGGTTTGATCCAGCTTTAATGAATAAGCCAATGCTGCATATCTCTTCAGGTATGTGGTGTTGGCTTTTTTATATGAAGATCCGAATTGTATGAATTTGTTACTTCTAGAAATCGTTTTTTCACAAGTTCATCAAAAACTCGGGGATGCTAAAAGCAAGAAAATTCAAGGGGAGGCGTTAAGAAGTGAGTCATCATCAAGATATTGAAGCTTTTTTGCAATCCTTGAAAACAGAATTAAGCAGTTACGAAGCCAAGCATGAACTTGTCCAAACCCTTATCCGTGAAGAATTGGAAGACATTGAAACAGCACTCTCTAAATGCCGGTCCGGCAGCTTCGGCGAATGCCAGGCGACCGGTGCCGCGCTTCCTGCCGAGTGGCTGCAGGAAGTCCCGACCCTGCAGACACCCGGCGACTGGCAGAAAATATGGGCTTACGGAAAAGTATGCGTCCCTTTTGACTACCGTCTCCATTAAACGATTCTTTTCACCATCCCCTGTTTATGCTAAAATCAGGAAGAAAACACGAAAAAATTCTGCGGCAAAAATGAAGCGAAGCAGGCCGTAATGGATTGCAAGGGGCGGAGGAAAAGCGATTGTTTATTTTATATTATGCGGTTGCACTTGTTATTGTTGGAATTGACCAGCTTGCCAAGTGGCTTGTACTGAAACGGATGTACTTAGGGGAGAGCATAGAAGTGATTCCGGATTTCTTTTTTATCACCTCCACACGCAATACAGGCGCAGCGTTCAGCATATTGGAAGGAAAAATGTGGCTGTTCTACGTGATTACTGTGATCGTCATTGCGGCGATTATTTATTACATACAAAAATATGCAAAAGGAAAAAATCTGCTCGGCATCAGCCTCGGGCTCATTTTAGGCGGGGCTTGCGGCAATTTTATTGACCGTTTGTTCCGGGGCGAGGTGGTCGATTTTGTCCATCTGCGTTTTGGCAGCTACGATTTTGCTGTTTTTAATGTTGCCGATTCAAGCCTGACGATCGGCGTCGTGCTTTTATTTATTTTTATGCTATTAGATGAACGAAAAATGAAGGAGAAAAAACATGGATAAGATGGATCACACCATTCTTGAAGAAGAAAAAAATGAACGTCTGGATAAATTGGTTTCATCCTTTAAGGAAGAATGGTCAAGATCACAAGTTCAGCAATGGATGAAAGAAGGGCTTGTTACGGTTAACGGCAAACCGGGAAAAGCCAATTACAAATGTGTGCCGGGAGATCTCGTTGAAGTGGCAGTTCCCGAGCCTGAAACGCCGGATATCAAGCCGGAAGACCTGGATCTTGACATTTATTACGAGGATGCCGATGTGCTTGTCGTGAACAAGCCAAAAGGCATGGTTGTCCACCCGTCTTACGGGCATCTGACAGGGACGCTGGTGAACGGCCTCATGTACCACTGCAAGGACTTATCGGGCATAAATGGTGTACTGCGCCCGGGGATTGTCCACCGCATCGACAAAGATACATCGGGGCTTTTGATGGTGGCAAAAAATGATTTGGCACATGAAAAACTGGCAAAGCAATTGAACGATAAAACGGTCACACGCAAATATTATGCGCTCGTCCATGGCGAAATTCCCCATGAAGCCGGTACGGTTGATGCGCCGATCGCAAGGGACCCCGTTGACCGGAAACGCATGGCGGTTGTTGACGGCGGAAAACACGCGGTCACCCATTTTCGCGTTCTCGAACATTTTCATCAGTATACATTCATTGAATGCCAGCTGGAAACGGGGCGGACCCACCAAATCCGTGTCCACATGAAATATATCGGCTATCCGCTTGCCGGCGACCCGAAATACGGCCCGAGAAAAACGATTGACTTTGGCGGCCAGGTGCTCCACGCCGGCGTACTTGGGTTTAACCATCCGCGCACCAATGAATACCTTGAGTTTGAGGCGCCGCTTCCGGACGATTATCGGGCGTTATTGCAACAATTACGATTAGAGTCGTGAAAAAATGATTGACAAACCGTTTGAAAAAGTTTAAGGTAAAAATAACTTCATAAGCCTTTTAACGCAGTCCTGTGAGGCTGGCAAGGGAACGATATATAATTTAAAAAAGCCTTCCTGCCAACTCCCGGCGGAAGGCTTTCATTTTCAAGAGGTGACAACATGGCCCAAAAAGCAATTGTTATGGATGAAATGATGATCCGCAGGGCATTGACGCGGATCGCCCATGAAATTATTGAACGGAACAAAGGCATTGAGGATACAATGCTTGTCGGGATTAAAACACGCGGCATTTTTTTGGCAGAACGCCTTGCTGCCAGGATTGAACAAATTGAAGGGCGTGCAATTGAAGTCGGCGAACTGGATATTACGCTGTACCGCGATGATTTAAGCAAAAAAACGAATGACGGTGAACCGGAAGTGAACGGTGAAAAACTGCCGTCAAGCATCACCAATAAAAAAGTCATTCTGGTGGATGATGTTTTGTACACCGGCAGGACCGTGCGCGCGGCAATGGACGCGCTGATGGACAGCGGCAGGCCGAGCCGGATCCAGCTGGCGGTATTGGTCGACCGCGGTCACCGCGAGCTGCCGATCCGTGCCGATTTTATCGGGAAAAACATCCCGACAAGCCAGACGGAACGAATTGAAGTAAAATTGACCGATGTTGACGGCCTTGACCAGGTCACAATCAACGAATAAAACGCGGCATGCAAGGAAGGAAACGGCCCCTTTTGTGTTTTTGCGCGGCAAAGCGGGCCATTTTATAAACAAATAAATCAGAACACCTTTTAACAGAAAGTCCAGAGAGGCTTGAAAGGGTGCTGCGGATTGGCTTTATGCAGCCATGCCGCAAAGAAACACGCACCCTGCTTGAGACTGCAGGGTGTTTTTTTGTGAAAAGCTGCATGTTGTTGTCCCGCATTTCCCGATTGCTTAAAAAATAAGGAGGATGTTAAAAAATGAAACATTTCCTGACCATTTCCGATTTGACGAATGGAGAAATTCTTGAACTGCTGGAGGAAGCGGACGCGTTCGCAAAAGGGGAACAATGGCAAACACCGGAACCCGTTTTTGCGGCCAATTTGTTTTACGAACCGAGCACGCGCACAAAATGCAGCTTTGAAGTCGCGGAACGGCGGCTCGGCCTCGAGCTCCTTCCGTTTGAAATCGGGGCATCCAGCGTGCTCAAGGGTGAGACGCTTTATGATACGGTAAAAACATTGCAGTCCATCGGCGTTAAGCTTGCGGTCATCCGCCACGAGGAAGATGAATATTACAAAAAACTTACTGGAAACATCGGCTTGTCAATTGTCAATGCCGGCGATGGCAGCGGCCAGCACCCGTCACAGTGCCTGCTTGATTTGCTGACGATCCAGCAGGAATTCGGCACCTTTCGCGGCTTAAACGTCTGCATCATTGGCGATATTGTCCATAGCCGTGTCGCCCGCTCAAATGCCTGCGCCTTGAAAAGACTCGGCGCGGCGGTGAAATGTTCAGGACCTGTTGAGTGGTATGATCCAACCATGCAGCTTGATTACGTCGATATTGATGATGGGGTAAAGCAAGCAGATGTCATCATGCTGCTGCGGATTCAGCATGAGCGCCATAAAGAAACGGAGCACTTGTCAAAAGAAGCGTACCATCGCGCCTATGGATTGACGGTTGAAAGGGCTCAGGCCATGAAACCGGGCAGCATTATTATGCATCCGGCGCCGGTCAACCGCGATGTTGAAATCGCAAGCGAACTGGTTGAATGCCGCCGTTCGCGGATTTTTAAGCAAATGGAAAACGGGGTATTTGCGCGGATGGCGATTTTAAAAGCAGTTTTACAAAAAGAAAAGGTGGTTTGCTGATATGGATTGGCTGATTAAAGGCGGCTTTTTATTAGATGAAAATGGCGAACAAGTTCAGAAAGATATTCGCATTAAGCAGGATAAAATAGCAGAGATTGGTACGGGGCTGGCACCTGAAGGGGAAAATGTGTTTGAAGCATACGGCATGGCCGTTTTCCCCGGGTTTGTCGATCTGCATGTGCATTTAAGGGAACCGGGATTTGAGCACAAAGAAACAATCCGCACCGGGACAATGGCAGCGGCAAAGGGAGGCTTTACGACGGTTGCTGCGATGCCGAATACAAATCCTGTGGCCGACCGTCCGGAACGTCTGGCGGCCCTTCAGGAAAAAATACAAATGGATGCGAAAGTGCGCGTGCTGCCGTATGCTGCGATCACACTTGATGAAAAAGGCGGGGAACTGGCGGATTTTGCCGGGTTGAAAGCCGCGGGGGCATTTGCTTTTACGGACGACGGCGTGGGTGTGCAGGAAGCGGATCAAATGCTTCAGGCGATGACCCGGGCAAAAGCGCTGGATATGGCAGTGGTTGCCCATTGCGAGGACAACTCGCTGATCCACGGCGGCTGTGTGCACGATGGGAAATTTGCAAAAGCCCACGGGTTAAAGGGGATCCCGTCCATTTGCGAATCCGTACAAATTGCACGTGATGTGCTGCTGGCTGAAGCAACCGGCTGCCATTATCATGTTTGCCATATCAGCACGAAAGAATCGGTCCGGGTTGTCCGCGATGCAAAAAGAGCGGGTATTCCGGTGACGGCAGAAGTGACACCGCACCACCTGCTTTTGTGTGAAGACGATATGCCGGGATTGGATACAAACTGGAAAATGAATCCGCCGCTGAGGGCAAAAGAAGACCGGGACGTTTTAATTGCAGGTCTCTTAGACGGGACGATTGATTTTATTGCAACTGACCATGCCCCGCATGCGGCAGATGAAAAAGCAAAGGACATCTCGAAAGCGCCATTTGGCATTACCGGATTTGAAACGGCTTTTCCGCTGCTCTACACCCGCTTCGTTGAGACCGGGATTTTTACCCTCAGGCAGCTTGTTTCCTGGATGACGGAAAAACCGGCGCAAGCTTTTCGTCTGCCGTTCGGTGTGCTTCAGACAGGCGCAGCTGCTGACATCACCGCAATCGATCTAAAGGAACGGAAAAAAATTGATAAGCACGCCTTTTTATCAAAAGGAAAAAATACCCCGTTTGACGGCTGGGAGTGCGCCGGCTGGCCGGGTGCAACATGGGCGAACGGAGAATTGGTTTGGGAAAAGGAGTTGGCAGTCAAGTGAAACGGCAATTCATTTTGGAAGATGGTACAGTTTTTAAGGGAAAGGGATTTGGCAGTGTAAAAGCGTCTTTTGGGGAAGTTGTTTTTACAACAGGCATGACCGGCTATCAGGAAACATTAACAGACCCATCCTTTTACGGGCAGATTGTGACATTTACCTATCCATTAATCGGAAATTACGGCATCAACTGGAACGATTATGAATCGTCGCTGCCATTTGTGCGCGGGGTTGTGGTTAAAGAAGCAGCTGAATTTCCATCCAATTGGAGAAGCACATTATCACTCGACGAATTTCTAAAGGAAAAAGGGATTCCCGGAATTGCAGGGATCGATACGCGAAAGTTGACACGGAAAATCCGCGCATACGGAACATTGCGGGGGGCAATTTGTGCGGAAGACGTTGACACAGAATCAGTTGTTGCCAGGCTGAAGGGGCTTCCGGCGTTAAGCGATGCGGTTGCGCAAGTTTCCACGAAAACGCGTTATGAAATGAAAGGCCCCGGCAAGCATATTGTGCTCATCGATTTCGGGGCGAAAAAAAGTATTTTAACAGAATTGACGAAACGAAACTGCCGCGTCACCGTGATGCCTTATCATGCAACGGCGGCCGATATTTTATCGCTGCAGCCGGACGGGGTCATGCTGTCTAACGGCCCGGGCAACCCGAAAGATGTAAAAGGAGCCGTGCAAATGGTAAAAGGCCTGATCGGAAAAGTGCCGCTGTTTGGCATCTGCTTAGGCCACCAGCTGTTTGCCCTCGCCTGCGGTGCTGACACGTTTAAATTAAAATTCGGCCATCGCGGCGCCAATCATCCTGTCCAGGACATCCGCACAGGCAAAACCGTGATTACATCGCAAAACCATGGCTACGCAGTCGATGAAAAATCGCTTGCAGGCACAGGACTGATGGTGACGGAACGGGCATTAAACGATGGCACGGTGGAGGGGCTGGCCCATACTCAATACCCTGCTTTTACGGTTCAGTACCATCCGGAAGCATCACCGGGCCCGCATGATTCCAATCCATTATTCGACCAGTTTTTAAACATGATTGACCAGCATCAAAAGGAGGACCAACAATATGCCAAAACGCACTGATATCAAAAAAATCCTTGTCATCGGTTCCGGCCCGATCGTCATCGGCCAGGCCGCAGAATTTGACTATGCCGGAACACAGGCCTGCCTTGCCCTTAAAGAAGAAGGCTATAAAGTCGTTTTGGTTAACTCCAACCCGGCAACGATCATGACCGATACGGAAATGGCAGATAAAGTGTATATCGAACCGTTAACAGCTGAATTTGTCGGCCGCATCATCTGCAAAGAACGACCGGATGCCCTCTTGCCGACGCTCGGCGGCCAAACCGGTTTGAACATTGCGATGGAACTCGCCAAGTCCGGGATTCTCAACCAATACGGTGTCGAAGTGCTCGGCACAAAGCTGACTGCAATCGAACAGGCGGAAGACCGGGAAGCATTCCGCGACCTGATGGGAAAACTCCATGAACCGGTGCCGGAAAGCATGATTGTCCATTCACTCAAAGAAGCTTACCAATTTATCCGCAAAGAAGGTTATCCGGTCATCGTACGTCCTGCCTATACCCTGGGCGGAACAGGCGGCGGCATCTGCCACAACGAGGAAGAACTAATTGAAACGGTCACTAACGGCCTGCGCCAAAGCCCTGTCCACCAATGTTTATTGGAAAAAAGCATTGCCGGCTTTAAAGAGGTTGAATACGAAGTGATGCGCGACAGTGAAGACCACACGATTGTTGTATGTAATATGGAAAATATCGACCCTGTCGGCGTTCATACCGGCGACTCGATTGTTGTTGCGCCGAGCCAGACATTAAGCGATAAAGAATATCAGATGCTCCGCAACGTTTCCTTAAAAATTATTCGCGCGCTCGGGATCGAAGGCGGCTGTAATGTCCAGCTTGCCCTTGACCCGAACAGCTTTGACTACTATGTCATTGAAGTCAATCCGCGCGTCAGCCGCTCATCCGCGCTCGCCTCAAAGGCAACCGGCTACCCGATCGCCAAACTGTCAGCCAAAATCGCAGTCGGACTGACGCTTGCCGAAATGAAGAACCCTGTGACCGGCACATCTTACGCAAATTTTGAACCAGCGCTTGATTATGTTGTAACAAAAATTCCGCGCTTTCCGTTTGATAAATTTGAGCAGGCTTACCGTACGCTCGGCACACAGATGAAAGCAACCGGCGAAGTCATGGCAATCGGCCGCAGTTTTGAAGAATCGCTGTTAAAAGCAGCGCGCTCGCTGGAAGTCGGCCTTCGCCATTTGGATCTTGAAAACGGGGCAGAGATAAGCATGGGCAAAATTGAAAAACGGATCCGCACTGCCGGTGATGAACGTCTTTTTTACCTCGCTGAAGCGTTAAGGCGCGGCGTTTCCATCGGGCAATTGCATGACTGGAGCCAGATTGACCTGTTCTTCCTTTACAAACTTAGGAAAATGATCCGCTTTGAACAAGATTTGCAGGCTTCACCGTGGGATCCCGGGGTTACAAAGGCCGCCAAAGAAATGGGATTTGCCGATACCGCCATCGCCCGGCTGTGGAAAACGGAAGAAGAAAAAGTGTATACCTGGCGCAAACAGCACGGGATTGTGCCGGTGTATAAAATGGTTGACACATGTGCCGGCGAATTTGCCTCAGAGACACCCTATTTTTACGGCACCTATGAAGAAGAGAATGAATCCATCGTTACGAATAAAAAAAGCATCATCGTCCTCGGTTCCGGACCGATCCGCATCGGCCAGGGGATCGAGTTTGATTACGCCACGGTTCACGCTGTCTGGGCAATTCAGGAAGCAGGCTATGAAGCAATCATTATCAACAACAACCCGGAAACGGTCTCAACTGATTTCAGCATTTCCGATAAACTGTATTTTGAACCGCTCACGATTGAAGATGTCATGCATATTATCGATTTGGAGCAGCCGGAAGGGGTCGTTGTCCAGTTCGGCGGCCAGACGGCGATCAACCTGGCAGAAAGCCTGTCTGAACGCGGTGTGCGCATTCTCGGCACCTCGCTTGAAAATTTGGAACGCGCAGAAGACCGCGATCAGTTCGAACAAGTTTTAAATCAACTTGGAATCAAGCGGCCGCTCGGTAAAACGGGCACATCGGTAGAAGAAGCCGTTGCGATCGCCAAGAAAATTGGTTATCCGGTTTTGGTGCGCCCGTCATTTGTCCTCGGCGGCCGCGCGATGGAAATCGTCTACCACGAAGATGATTTGCGGCAGTATATGAAAACGGCCGTAAAGGTGAGCCCGAACCAGCCCGTACTGGTCGACCGCTATGTGACCGGAAATGAATTTGAAGTCGATGTCATTGCCGACGGAAAAGATGTGCTGATTCCAGGGATCGTCGAACATATTGAACGTGCAGGCGTCCACTCCGGCGATTCGATTGCCGTCTACCCGCCGCGCCGGTTAACGGAAGAGTTAAAAGCTGAAATCGTTGAAACTTGCGAAAAGCTCGCAGCCGGGCTCGAAATTAAAGGCTTGATGAATATCCAGTTTATTGTTTCACACAATGAACTCTACGTCATCGAAGTCAATCCGCGTTCAAGCCGGACGGTGCCATTCTTAAGCAAAATCACGGATGTTCCAATGGCAAAACTGGCAACAAAAGTGATTTTAGGAGAATCACTTGATCACCTTGGGTACGGTACAGGGTTGCGGCCGGAAAAACAGGAAGTATTCATAAAGGTACCAGTCTTCTCATTTGCTAAACTGAAAAGGGTTGAACCAACACTCGGGCCGGAAATGAAATCAACCGGCGAGGTGATGGGCCGTGATAGGACATTTGAAAAAGCTTTGTATAAAGGTTTTGCCGCAGCAGGCATACAGTTAAGGCAAAATGGCAGCATTCTATTTACGATCGCGGATAAAGATAAGCAGGAAGCACTCTCACTCGCAAAACGTTTTACGGATATTGGTTTTACCTTAAAAGCGACTGCGGGTACGGCTGCATTGATGAAAGAAAACGGGCTGGCAGTCGAAGAAGTGGACAAAATCGGAAGCGACGGGCATACGGTGCTCGACTCAATCCGCAACGGCAGCGTCCAATTTGTTCTCAATACGATGACAAAGGGCCAGCAGTACGAACGGGACGGCTTTCAAATTCGCCGCGAAGCAGTGGAAAGCGGAATCCCTTGTCTAACCTCGCTTGATACAGCAGCCGCACTCCTATCGATTTTAGAATCGATGAGCTTTTCAATCCGTCCGATTGCGACGCAAGAAAAGCAGGGGGTATTCGCATGATGCAGGAATACATGAAAATAAAAAAGCACAGCAGGATTGCAAAAGACATTTACGAAATGGTGCTGGCAGGTGAACTGGCCCGTCAAGTCGCCCGTCCCGGCCAATTTATCCATATCCGGATTGGCAGCGGCATTGACCCGCTGCTGCGGCGGCCGATCAGCATTGCATCGGTAGACAGCGGCCAAAGTGAAATTTCCATTTTATACCGCGCACAGGGGAAAGGCACGAAAATGATGGCGGCATTACCGGCCGGGGCCAGTCTGGATGTGCTCGGCCCCTTAGGCAACGGCTTTCCGGTTGACGCATTAAGAGCAGGGCAAAAAGCATTGCTGGTCGGCGGCGGCATCGGTGTCCCGCCCCTGTATGAATTGTCAAAGCAGCTGACGGCAAGCGGCGTGGAAGTCCATCATGTGCTCGGATTTGAATCAGCGGCAAATGCTTTTTATATCGATGAATTTTCGGCGCTTGCCCCGACTTTTGTTGCGACAGTTGACGGTTCGCTTGGTACAAAAGGCTTTGTGACCGATATTTTAGCCGGAGATGACTGGGCATTTGACTGCATCTATGCATGCGGCCCGGCTGCCATGCTGCAAGCTTTGGAAGCGGCGTATCCGGGACGGCGCGGATTTTTTTCGCTCGAAGAACGGATGGCGTGCGGGATCGGTGCCTGTTATGCATGTGTCTGCCGCCCGAAAAATGACCCGGCCGGCAGCACGTCCAAGAAAGTATGCAGCGACGGCCCGGTTTTTGAGATGGGGGAGGTGGTCATATGACAGACTTGCGCGTAGAGCTGCCGGGGCTCTCTTTGAAAAACCCAATTATGCCGGCATCAGGCTGCTTCGGTTTTGGCCGCGAATATAGCCAGTGGTACGATTTAAGCGAACTCGGCGCCATCATGATCAAAGCAACAACAAAAGAACCGCGCTTTGGAAATGCAGTGCCGCGGATTGCAGAAACGGATGCCGGGATGCTGAATGCGATCGGCCTGCAAAACCCGGGCCTTGAAAAAGTGCTGGCAGAAGAGCTTCCATTTCTTGAAGGGTTCGATGTACCGATTATCGCAAATGTTGCCGGTTCAACCACTGAAGATTATGTGTATGTGTCAGAGCATATTTCAGAAGCGCCAAATGTCCATGCACTTGAATTGAATATTTCCTGTCCAAACGTAAAATCGGGCGGCATCACATTCGGGACTGATCCGGATATGGCTTTCGAACTGACCCGCAAGGTAAAAGCAGTTTCCAAGGTGCCGGTTTATGTGAAGCTCTCCCCTAATGTCACGGATATTGTGGCCATTGCGAGGGCAGTGGAAGCGGGCGGTGCGGATGGGTTGACGATGATCAATACGCTGATTGGCATGAAGCTTGACCTCAAAACCGGGCGCCCGGTTCTCGCCAATGAAACGGGCGGATTATCAGGCCCGGCAATCAAACCGGTTGCGATCCGGATGATTTATCAGGTGAGCCAGTCTGTTGAAATTCCAATTATTGGCATGGGCGGCATCCAAACGGCTGAAGATGTGATAGAATTTCTTTATGCCGGCGCAAGTGCGGTCGCAATCGGCACCGCCAATTTTATTGACCCATTCGTTTGCCCGTGCATCATCAAAGAGCTGCCGGAAATGATGGAACAGCTGGGTGCCGAAAAAATATCTGATCTCGTCGGAAGGAGCCATAATCTGTATGTTTAAACCGATCATTGCCCTTGATTTCCCGTCATGGGACGAAACCCGTGCTTTTTTACAGGGATTTTACGGTGAACCTCTTTACGTAAAAGTGGGAATGGAATTATTTTACCAGACCGGTCCCGGCCTTATTGCATCCCTGAAAGAAATGGGGCACGACATTTTTCTTGATTTAAAACTGCATGATATCCCCAATACGGTCGGAAAGGCAATGAAAGGCCTGGCCCGGCTTGATGCAGACATGGTCAATGTCCATGCCGCCGGTGGATCCGAGATGATGAAAGCAGCAGCGGAAGGACTTGAAGCGGGCACTCCTGCAGGGAAAAACCGCCCTGTACTTCTTGCCGTAACGCAGCTGACAAGTACATCAGAAGTACAGATGCAAAAAGAGCAGGGTATTTTAAAACCGCTGCGTGATTCCGTGCTCAATTATGCTGCGCTTGCCCATGAGTCAGGCCTCGATGGTGTTGTCTGCTCGGCGCTCGAAGCACGGGATATCACGGACCGGATCGGCGCGGACTTTTTAAAAGTGACGCCAGGCATCCGCCTGGCCGGGGACGATGTGTCCGACCAAAAGCGCGTCGTCACACCGCAGAAAGCACGCGAACTCGGCGCTACCGCGATTGTCGTCGGGCGCTCGATCACACAGGCAGCTGATCCGTACGCCGCTTATTTAAAAGTCAAAGAACAATGGGGGAACGCATAATGGAAACATACATAGCCGGACAGTTACTGGAGATCGAAGCTGTCTTTTTAAAACCGAACGAACCTTTTACCTGGTCTTCGGGCATCAAATCGCCAATCTACTGTGACAACCGCATTACCTTGTCATACCCGAACCTGCGGAAAGAAATCGCGATCGGGCTGAAAAAGCTGATTGAAGCGCATTTTCCAGATGCAGAGATTATTGCCGGAACAGCGACTGCAGGCATTGCACACGCCGCTTTTGTCAGCGATCTGATGAATTTGCCCATGTGCTATGTGCGCTCAAGTGCGAAAAAGCATGGCAAGGGCAACCAAATCGAAGGCCGGGTGGCAGCCGGGCAAAAAGTTGTTGTTGTCGAAGATCTTATTTCTACAGGCGGAAGTGTGCTGACCGTTGTGCACGCTTTGCAGGAAGCCGGCTTGGAAGTGCTTGGCGTTGTATCCATTTTTACATACGAACTGCCGGCAGGGATTGAGAATTTTAAGCGGGAAGGAATCCAGGCTTATTCCCTATCCAATTACTCTGCGCTTTTGCAGGTGGGCGTGAAAAAAGCTTTGATCAGGGAAGAAGATTTAGAGACGCTGCAAGAATGGCGGAAGGATCCGGAGAAGTGGGAACCTGCAAAAACAACAGAATAGAGACCATTAAAAAGCGGCATGCTGGCCTTTTACGTGCAGAGCATGCCGCTTTTTCAATTTGAAACATTTTTAATTAGACAAAAGGGAGAGGAACGAGCTTCCCTTTGTCCAATTAGAAGCCCCAATTAGACAAAAGTGGGAGCACCCTTTTCCAGGTTCCAAAGATACTTTTGATCATTTTCGGAGAGTGTCATCCGGCGATTCAGCGATTTCAAAAGAAATAGCTCGCATGGCGTTGTCCGTTCCTTAAAAAGCATCTTTCACATCATTTCTAAAATTCAGACTACAACCCCATTATAAAACATCTTTAGTATAATAGACATATCAATCTATCCAGGTGAGCGTATGAAAAAATTCAGTATTGAGTATTGTGATGACCCTTTACAACTGTCATCCGGACTTGCTGTAATCGGGTTTCTTCTCGAACAGTTGACACTGGTTTCAAGACTTAACAATGCCAAATCGGAAACGATCAAGACTAAATCTTGGCTATTCTAATGGGGATATCGCGAAGTCTTATATTGGCCTGCTTTGCCTTGGCAAGAAAGATTTCAGTGAAATTGAAGCGTTTCGCGGCGACCCTGAATTCCGCGCTTCCTTGGGTCTGGAGAGGATCCCTTCACCGGCTGTTTTGGAACACCGGTTAGATGAAGCGGCTTTATCCGCAGAATGGAGACAGATCATCCTTGATGAATCTCTTCACCTGATACATCAGACAGATGCGTTTATCAGACCGGTAACGATAAAAGGCAACAGTTTCATACCAGTGGACATTGCAAAGCCGTTTACATTTATTGGCAGGGAAAAATACTGCCTTAACTTTGAACAGGAAGCGGGCATGCTAATCCGGGCTGCAGAGCAATTGGCATCTGGACAGTTTCTTTGGCGGATGGAGGTAACTGAGGAAAATTGTAAAATTACGGCAAAACTGCTGGCCCGTCAAATCGATTTTATTATAAAACAGCCACTGCCGGACGCGGACACATGGGTTGAAACCGCCCGGAAACATGGCCTCTGCTGTGTTGAACGGGAAGGAAGAAAGGTATACCTTGGATCCGTTGCGGAAACGATCACTGCAGCCGGGGCGCAAAAAGTTGTCTATAAAGTTTTTAAAATCATTGAAACAACCATTGATAAAAACGGACAAATATTGCTGATGCCCAATTATGAAGCTGAATTGTACATGACCTCGCTGGATATTTCTCCGGCAGCTGTACTGGAACTTTACAACGAACATCTGAAAGTTTGTAAATCGTTTAAACGTGAATTTATGTCTGATCTTGGCTTCAAACAGCTGCCCTCCGGAAATAAAAAAACAAATGAGCTTGTTTTGCTTTTCGGCGTTTTTGCTTATAACCTGCTCCGTTTCATCAGCTACGGAAATAAGCGTATGAAAAGAATCCGGGATGTGATCCGGGAATTGCCAAAGCTGTCCATTTCAGAAGAATATGAGGAGTGAATCTTTGAATTACCCGCCACTTAGGCTATCGCCTTGAAGTGGGGGATTCCTGCGAACACCAGTGCAACCACTAGTTATTGAGCAGGCTCCACCCGTAGTCCCTACGGTGAGAATTCATATCTTGTACGTTACTCTGCCATGCACCCTACTTTAGCTTGGTTTTCGCAACTTCGGTATACATGGTGTAGGCGATTGAACGTTGAAGATTTTACGTGACAGACGTTTTTCCTGTCACAACCTCATATCTTCAGTTTTCAAAGAACAACTTACAA
>NZ_KB894001.1 GCF_000374345.1 Heyndrickxia acidiproducens DSM 23148 | reverse complement strand
TAAGACGATTCCCTTTCATTCCATGCACCCGTACCATTTACGCCTCCACATCCGGATAGCTTTTGGGCTTTGACTTGTTTGGCAGTCTTACCCTGTAAGAGTACGCCTGATGGTATTCGTGTTCCTCGGGTCAGAATTTTGCCTCCAGCTTCCTTCAGATTCCACTTCACAATGGACACCCTTGCTCTTGGCTAATGGTTGGTCGCTATCTACCCCCATAGCGGACTTTCGCCGCCTAGCGAATCGTCATGCGCGGCGCACCAAAAATGAGGACTTCTGTACGAAGTCCTCATTTTAAGTGGGTGAATTATTTTACCAAAACAATAATCACAAAATAGATGGCCATCGCAGCCAAACCAATCGGAAACGCAAAACGCGCATATTCTTTACTGGTGATTTTTAACTTCCCGGCAGCAATGATATTCGGAATATTTCCCGGGATTAACATGCCGCCGCTGATTAAAAGACCCATTAAAATATCTTTAACGGTTTCATCACCCATCGCCGGACTGATTTCTGCCGCGGCAAGTGTGGCATTGTCCAGTACAGCAGAAACCATGTTTATCCAATACAGAACAAGCGGGCTGAGATCCAGCAAATACGCTTCAATAAACGGTTCAAATCCGGCGCCAAGAAAAGTCAGCGCCATGACAAACAAATAAATCTTTAAGCCGCGGATTAAAATTTCCCTGTAGGATTCTGATAATGAAGAAGCTTCAGCTGTTAAGCCGCCATCTTCCACGGATTGCTTTTCCAGTTCTTTTCCTGCTGCCGCTTCCAGACGGCCGAGCGAATGCTGTCCGGGTTTCACCATGAAAGCAGCGATTACCCCAAAAATGATGACTGCCGGAATCACGGAAGTACCAACCAACTTCAATAAATAAAAGAAGTCTTCATTCAATTTGCTCACGACAATTGTGGACAGCGGCTCCCCAATCGGTGTGAGCACGGCGCCCAAACCTATTGCAAAACAAGCAAGCACAACCAATCGGATTTCCGTCTTCCGGTCAAGCCGTAAAATGCTGATCACTGCAACCAGGACAATAGCGGCAACGATTGCGGTGATGATACTTGAAAGGAGCCCGAGGACCACTACAAATAATCCAATAAACAATCGGTACGGCATCGCATTGCTGATCCAGACAATTCCTTTTTCAATTGGTTTCTCAAACCACCGGAACAAGAGCCCGGCAATCAGTACAGCTATCGTAATGCTTAACGGGTGTATCAAAGCTTCCTTCACAAGATGCCAGGAAAAAGACTGGCTGACAATCACAGCCGCAATCCCCATCACAAACAAAAACACTTCAATGTTCCGCTCGACAAATTTTGTAAACGGCAGGAACAGCACCAGCAATAAAATGATTGATAATCCAATGACCATTAAACCACTCCTTCGTTAATTTTTTTCTGGAATTAAAAAAGCCTGCCACCGTGGGACATACGTATCCCTTGGTGACAGGCTCCTCCAAAAAAGACAATCTATTAAATTACTTTTGGTTTTCGAATGTATATTGTAATTTTAACATATATCCGGTGTGAATGCAAATTTTCAATATTAAAATGGCGGAAAACATTTAAAACTTTTCAGCCGGCATCATTACCGCACCCTCCCCTGCTTCCTTCCTTACGTTTAAATTTTTCACAGGAACTTTAGCATCAGTGAACAAGAAAAGAAGTCCGCCGATCAAAAGTAAAATACCCGAAATATAGAACCCCACTTCTATTTTCCCGGTTACTTCTGCCATAAATCCTGTAATATACGGGGCAAATATCGAGGAAAGCATACCGGCAAAATTGAAAATGCTATACGCTCTGGCGTACATATTTGCCGGTGTTTGATCAGCAATATACGAAATCAAAACCGGATCAAGTGCCAGTTTCCCGATTAAACCGTAAATCACCAAACCGGCCAGCATAAACGAATAATTATCCGTATACGGAATGATAAACTGACAGGCCGTGCCCAGTATGGCAAGCAATAGAATCATAAACTTTTTGTTTTTGATCCGGTCTGACAAATAGCCGAACAATATCGCGCCCGGTATGGAGGCCCAGGGGACGAGAGAAGCGATAATCCCTGTTTTCGACCCATCAATGCCCCTTTCTGTTTGCAAATAATAAGGAAGCCAGGTTATCATGCTGAAAAAACCGTATAAGGAACAGAAAATCAGAATATAAGTGAAAATATGGTTTTTCGTGAACAGCAATTTTAAATCCGATTTTTCAGGCTGGCTGTTCACAAATCCGGGTGCGTCCTGCCCGCCACGTTCATCTTTGATGAAAAGCCCGATCAGGATGGCGACAATAACCGTAAGCGCGCCAAATACGTAAAAGGAAAACTGCCAATCTTTATGTAATGTAAATGTAAAATAACTAGAAGCCATAAATCCAAGCGATATGCCAACAGCCATTCCGCTGTTAATTGCTGCAGAGGAAATGCCACGGTATTTTTTTGAGATATAACTGGAAGAAATGCCGTATTGAGGCCCGTAATAAGTTCCCTCCCCGATTCCTGTGAGTGCACGGATGAATAAAAACACCATCAGGCCAGGCGCCATTCCACTAAGCAATGTCCCGATCCCGAATAAAACGTAACCGGCAACGAGAACTTTCACCCTGCCAAACTTGTCCGCAATAAAGCCGGCCGGGATCTGCATGGCGGCATATGCAATAAAAAACACAGTAGACATCAGACCCAATTCGCTTTTGGTTAAATTCCAGTCATCTTGAATGAGTCCCATTACCGGAGACAAAATATTTCGATCTGCATACATAAAGGCCCAGCCAAGTGCAAATAAGATAATTAAAACTGCAGGATGCTTCGTTTTCATGAACATTCTCCTTTTTGATGTTATATTTTATAACATAAATCTTAAAAAATTTTTATATTTCTTCATTTTTTATTATTTAATGTTATTAAACATCACATCGCAAGGGCGTGTCAATGGATTTTCTTTCAATTCGGAACCTTTATCCGCCATTTTTTATACCTTATTACCGTTCGCTTGAAGAATTTTCTTACGATATGGCTGGAAAAAAAGAAGATAGAGAACAATTTGATAATCCTTTATTTCAGTAAACGGATTCAATTATATAAAATGCAGTTTTGTATGAAAAATAAAATGCCAAGAAAAATTGTCGCGTCGTTTAATTATCTTATTTTACGCAAAAAAGCAGCTCCAAAAGACCGGTTCCGGACTTTTGGAGCTGCTTTTTAAAAATCGTGACAAGGGCATATTACCGGAATCTAAAGAACCGGGTATGCCTGATGAATGTAAAATCAGTTTTATTTAGAAGCTTTCGTTTTACTTTTCTGATACAAATACTGTCCTAAAAGCATCTTTGTAATATGTGTGAACATGTCGCCGCGTGTGACGAGTTCATTGGTAAAAACACCGATTGCGCCTTCCTTTTTGCGGACATTTTCTTTTTTTGCATACTCTTCCATCACCGGGCCCAGTTCTTCTCCCGCCCGCAATCGTCCGGCAATTTCATCCGGGAGCGGGATTCTTGCGCCGCCTGCGACGAATGGCTCTCTTCCTTCTGCAGCCAGCGCGCCCCAGTTGCACAGGAACAAGCCCTGCGGTGTCTCAACTACACCACCTTCAAGACCGATCCCGATATCCGCATTTTGTTCAGCAAGCACTGCCTTCGAACGGTTGACGGCCCCTGCAAGTGTTTCTTCATCGGAAAACGGCTGTTCCTTTACGCCGGACGCAACGCCTGCTGCGACAAATTCGACTTCCTGCCTGTCAAGCACTTCAAAGGCTTTCCGGACAGCCGACACTTTCGCCGGATTGGTTGAACCAATTGCAACTATCAAACCTTTCACCCCAATATGTCTGGCTTTTCCGTTTAAAAAACTGGATAGCAGCTACTTTTTACTTGGCACGGATTGCATCCACTGTTGACCGGTCGCATGCCTGCACCAATTTCACGATCAAGGCCTTGGCTGCCGCATAGTCATCGACATGAAGGATTGCGGCATGTGTATGGATATAGCGGGCGCAAACCCCGATCACGGCACTCGGTACCCCTTCATTAGAGGTATGAACACGGCCGGCATCTGTCCCGCCATTCGGGGCCACGAAATGCTGGTAGCGGATATCATTGCTCTCAGCTGTGTCGAGAACAAACTCACGCATGCCTTTATGTGTCACCATCGTCCGGTCGTAAATCCGCAGCAATGCACCTTTTCCAAGCTGCCCGAATTGTTCTTTATCGCCGGACGCATCATTGGCGGGACTGGCATCGAGGGCAAAGAAAATATCCGGCTGAATCATATTCGCTGCTGTCTGTGCACCGCGCGTCCCGACTTCCTCCATAACCGTAGCGCCCGAATAAAGCGTGTTCGGAAGTTTTACACCCTGCAGTTCTTTTAACAATTCGATGGAGAGGCCGCAGCCATAACGGTTATCCCAGGCTTTGGCGAGAATTTTCTTTTGATTGGCCATTGGGGTGAACGGGCAGACCGGCAAGATGGGCTGGCCCGGGCGAATCCCGATTTTTTCAGCATCTTCGCGGTTATCAGCACCGATATCAATCAGCATATTTTTAATGTCCATCGGTTTGGATTTCTGATTTTCATCCAATAAATGCGGCGGAATTGAACCAACAACGCCGATGACAGGACCATTATCCGTATAAATTTGTACGCGTTGGGCCAGCAGCACCTGGCTCCACCAGCCCCCAAGCGTTTGAAAGCGGATCATGCCATTTTCAGTAATGGATGTAACCATGAATCCGACTTCATCCATATGCCCTGCCACCATCACGGCCGGCCCGTCTTCCTGATCACGTCTTACGCCAAAGACGCTGCCGAGATTATCTTGTATGAGTTCATCCGAATATTTTTGCAGCTCCTGCTTCATAAACTGGCGGACGGCCGACTCATTACCCGGTGCGCCTGGCAGTTCAGTCAGCGTTTTAAATAAATCGAGCGTTTCTTGTTCCATGCTTTTAGCTCCTTTATGTTCCTGCATTTTATCTTATGTACAAGTTTTATTTTACCTAACGGGCGGTTTCCTTGCCAGATTTTCACCTGATTTTGTAATTTTGTAAGTGAATTCATTTTCGGACAGGGCCCGAAAGTATATAATAAGAGACAGTAATGCTTTAAGTCTAACCGATTTACAGGAAAGGAAGAACAGACATGAATTGGAAAACATTTGTGACAGGGATTGCAGTTGGAGCGGCTGCGGGGTACGCGATGAATGAAGCGGTACACCGGGCAGTTACAGCTTCCCCTGAAAGCGTACTTGCGAAAGTCAAAAAAGCATTTAAAGAAAATGGCCCGATTGACGGCTCGTGGATCCAGATGACAGAAGAAGATTATGAAAAATACCCGTTTAAATCCAAAGTTTACCGCGGTGGCATTTCGCTGACCGAAGATGGAGAAAAAAAACAGTATGAATTTATCGCCGATACCAAAACCGGCATCGTACTGGATGTGTATCCGATTTAAGGACAAGTAGCGCGTTTGCGTTTAAGGGACGCAGGAATAGGATGCATACCATATTGCTGGCTGAATATTGTTGGGGTGACATGGGGCTGATGAACGCCATTTTATTGCCCTGAATTTTATTGAAATGGCTTTCACGGGCCTGATGAATGCTATTTTGTTGCTTGCATTTCGTTAAGATAGCTTTCACAGGCCTGATGAACGCCATTTTGCTGCTTGAATTATGCTGCAGTGGCGTTCATCGGACCCATGAACACTGTTTCAAAGCAAAAATACTGCCCAAATAGCTTTCATAAGTACAATGAACGCTATTTGGCCGCTTGCTTTTCGTTGAAATAGCTTTCATAAGCCTGATGAACGCTACTTTGCCGCTTGCATTTCGTTGAGGTAGCTTTCATAGGCCTGATGAACGCCATTTTGCTGCTTGAATTATCCCGAAACAGCGTTCATGGATCCGGTTTTTTATGCCCTTTTCACCTTTTCCACAATATTTCCTTCCCCATCCCATTTGAGCGCGCGGTATATCGCATCGTGGTAGAAAATGAACCAGGCGTCTTCCTGTATTGCTTTGTCAATCCATTTTTGTTTTTGGTAAATCGAGGTCATTGGATAATCATCATAGGCCATTACCCAAAGCGGATTGCGGTGCGCATGGGTCGGAAGCAGGTCGGCCATATGGACCCATTTCTCCCCGCCTGATTCGGCTGTGACAATCGCATGGCCGTCGCTGTGCCCGCCGGTATGGATCATGCGGATCGCCCCTTCAATTGTAATTTCTTCTGTAAATATTTCCACCTGATCCTGCACCGCTTCCCAATTTTCTTTCCAGTACGTGCTTTTGGAACGGATATTCGGGTGGCGCATTTCTTCCCATTCGATTTCCGAGGTGTAGATCACCGCATTTGGAAACGCCGATACAAAGCCATCCCCTTTTGGCACTGTGAGCCCGCAGGCATGGTCGAAATGGAGATGCGTCATCAAAACGATATCAATGTCATTCCGCGTCAAGCCGAACTCCTGCAAAGATGCGTCGATCTGCGACTCTTCCGTCACCCCGTAATTGCGTTTTTGTTTTTCGGACAGCTTCCCGTTTCCGATTCCGGATTCAATCAGAATATTTTTCCCGTTCCATTGAAAAAAAATCGGGTCGGTACGCAGTTCAATTTGGTTTTTTTCATTATATGGGTATTTTTTTGTCCAAAGCGGCTTCGGCACTACGCCGAACATACAACCGCCGTCCAGATGCGTCACCCCGCCGTTTAACCAGTAAAGCGTCATATCTCCAATTTTAATCTGTTCCATTTCTTTCCCTCCCGTATTATGTAATCGCTTCCTATTTAATCTATTCGCCATTCTGTTTGATTTTCCTTTTTTCCAAAAACCAAAAAGCGCTTTTGCGATGCGTCTTTCATCCTGCATCGCAAAAGCGCCCATGACGTACGGGCCCTTCTTTTATTTATCCGGCATGCTGCACGGCTTTCCTGCCTGCTTCTTCCGGTATTGGACTTCACAACGGTAAATGCGCTGGCCTTTTAAAGAAAATTTTTCTTCGTATTCTGTCATGACATTGCCTTCATAATCGCTGTGATGCAGGTCAAGGCTTACATATTTTAGCAGGAGCCCGTAAGCCGAGAAACTTTTCAGCGAGTATTCAAACAGACCCTGGTTGTCTGTTTTGAAATGGATTTCGCCTTCGTCCTCTAAAATGCTTTCGTACAGTTTTAAAAAGCTGCGGTATGTTAAGCGCCGCTTTTCATGGCGCTTTTTCGGCCACGGATCAGAGAAATTCAAATAGATCCGGGCAACATCGTTTTTCGCAAAAAACGCCGCAAGCCTGATGCCGTCCACATTTAAAAGCTTAACGTTATCCAGTTCCTGTTCAATACATTTATCCAAAGCCGACACAATGACGCTTGGCTGTTTTTCAATGCCAATGTAGTTGATATCCGGATTTTGTTTTGCCATCCCCGTGATAAACTTTCCTTTGCCCGTGCCGATTTCAATATGCAGCGGCTTGTCGTTTCCAAACAGTTGCTGCCATTTTCCGCGCCATTTTTCCGGCTCCTGGACAACATATTGGGGATATTGCTTTAATTTATCTTCTGCCCAAGGCTTATTCCTTAGTCTCATGTCAGCACCTCAAATGAAAAAAGCTTTCTTTCGTTTTGTATAAATACGAGTGAAAATCAAACAATATAGTTGTATGAAGGAAAGAATGGAGCCCGGTATCTTTATGAAACGGGGCGAAAAAATGATGGGATCCTTCATACGAAACGGCAAACAGACCGGAAAACATGATCAATCAAAACAAATGCATATTCAAAGTGAAGGATGTGTTCCGTTTGGCACTCACTCATCGTGACCAGCTGACTTTATTAACCGATATTTTAGATGACCACCAAACTGATTGCTGCGGATCCGTTTCAGAATGTGAACAATTGGAGAGACTGGTTAAATCGCTGCTTGTCAATCCGGCTGTCCAGGAAGAGATGAAACAAACGTTGACAAATGTTTACGGGTACAGCCAGGCGGGGAAAAATGCCCAGCATTTAGATGACCATATCGAAGCGCACCAAAACCAATTATCTGAATGGGTTGACCAGCTTAATGCTTATTAGCCAGGAAAATAAGAAGAGGAATCGCTCTCGGGCGGTTTCTCTTCTTTACCTTTGCCCGGTACGCTGAACCGTATGCAGAAATTGCAGCCAGTCCTGCATTTCATCCAGGCGTTCCTTCTCTTTATGCCATTGGATCATGGCAATTGACTGGAACATAACATGCCATTTCATTCTTAAGAACAAATCCTCCGTCAATTCTGTGCCGTATTGCCTAAGCCAGCTTTCCCAGTTTTCGGGTGAAATATAAGAATACAGCAGCATACCGATATCCAGTGCCGGATCCCCAATTAAGGGGCCGTCCCAGTCGATCAAAAACAGTTCGTTCTCATCGGACAGCAGCCAGTTATTATGGTTAATGTCCCCATGGCAGACGACAAATTCATCTGATTCAACATTGTATTTTTCCGCTTCAAGAAACTGAATCGACGACCGCACACAGGACAGTTCCAGCAATGCTTCATCCATCTGCCGTTTTAAATTGGTAAGCATGCCATCCGGCTTCATCGGCGCCATTCCGAGTCTTTGCAGCATACTCAAAAGCGGCTTTGAATCATGGATTTTTTTCAGCAGCCTGGCAACACGCTGTTCTTCCATTTCAAACGGTTTCAGTTCCCTTCCCTGCACCCATTGCTGTGCGGTGATCGTATCGCCATTTTCCATCCGCCTTGTCCAAACCAACTTTGGGACAAATCCTTCTGCGGATAAAACTGCCAAAAAAGGCGAAGAATTTCGCTTTAAAAAAAGCGTCTGTTCTTGATACCTGGCATAGAAGGCTTCTCCTGTTGCCCCACCGGCCGGGGTGATCTCCCAGCCTTTTCCTAATATATCTTCCAACATTGTTCACCTTCAAATTAAGTAAGTCAACCTCATGTCCGTGAAACTGCAGTGTAAAACAGGACCACATTCATTAAGGATTCCGTGAATTTTTGACTTCTCTCTCATTTCTACCCTGTTCCCGGCTTTGATTGAAATTGATTTATTTTAGACCTGAAATAAAAAAAGACAGCTATTGGCAATAATAATTCTACAATAGCCACCTTCTGTAAATTTTATCTCTTTTAGACTTTTTTCGTCAAGTTGAAATTATTATCCTGGGGTCATACGGCGAATATTGACAGGCGTACGACCGGGTTCCGGTAAACGCCAATTGCCCGGGCAGACTTTCAATCCGACGGGGGAATGGTTCTGCTGCCGGATTAAGTCCATTACCGGCTCATTCTCCGTCCCGTTGCGGTTCTTCATCATGTTCCCCTGTTTTATGGATTGCGCCTGCTGACAAACACTCATTCATGAACAGCTGTGCCGCCTTCAACTGCATATACTTGACCGGTGACCGTAACTGGCGCTGGCTGTGGAACCATTCCGGATAAGCCCGTTTGTCAAGCACATGCAAACCAACTGGCGCGTCAGGGTAATCAATATAGCCATTGCGGCAAATCAGCCCTTTTTCAACCGGGAATGCCACCCCATGTTTCTTCAAAATCTGGCGGATAATGTTTTCCGTCCGGTCGAGCGCGATCATCGGGCTCAAGATTTTTTTTTCGCCTTTTTCCGTCCGTTTGCTCCAAAAATGCGCTTTTGAACCCAGGAAAACCGCATCCTTTCGATCTTCCAAAAACTTCAGGCACCACACGGCTGTCGGCGTAATGAAAAGGGTCTCCATTTCCATTACAGTTTTCTTTAAAGTGAATACCGGTTTATACATCAATAAAAAAGTATCCGGAAATCTCTGCAAAAAATATTTTAAGTTTGCGTCAAAATAGTAAGAAGCCGGGATGTCTGCTTCCTCCAGCAATGTGGAACTTGCCCATTTCAGCTGAAAACGGAATAACTGGTCCAAAAACAATTGTTTCAGTTGTGCTTCTGTTTCCGGAAAATAAGCCAGCTGCGGCGAAAATTGAATCGTGTGCGGCTGTGCTGCCGGTATCTCCGGCACTTCTTCCCGCTCATCATTATGTTTTTTAAACCAGTGTTTGACACGTTCCAGCACGGGGGCAGGCGCTTCATCACCGGCGTCCGGTTCATTTGGCAAAAGCGCCGCCGGGCCGAATTCCTGCTCAATCTTCCAATTCTCCCGGAATTTCTGCCACTTCTGCTTTTTCAGGCGGACAAACTGGTTGGTATAGCGGATTAAATCCATTTCATAACGCGATACATAGTCTTGAATTTTCAACAACTGTCCCATATCTTATCCCTTATTAAAATTTTTTGCCTTCCGCGCCTTTTAAATAAAAAGATCTTTGAATTTCATACTTTGGCGTCCGATCCGGATAGGTCCGGTACAGCACAATCCGGGTTACCGGAAATGACACCGGCGTTTTGATTATATTTTCCAGCGCTGTTGTATGGAAAGGATCATTGCCGCGCCATTTTCTGGCGAGCGTGATATGCGGATTAAAAGGCTTTTTGTCTAATTGGAAACCTGCATTCATGCAGTGGCGGTATATCTTCTTTTGTAAGGCCAGGAGCGGTTCCGACCGCGCTGTCCCTGCCCAAAAAATACGGGGCTCTGTTTTTTTGCCAAATGTGCCAAGGCGGTCAAGGGTTAAAGAAAAGCATGGGTAATTTTCTGTTCCTTCCACAATCGCCCGGTTGGTTTTTGCCAATTGCCCTTCGTCCGCTGCGCCTAAAAAGGCAAGGGTAATATGCCAATCATCCCGGTGTACCCATTTTGTGAACGGCAGCGTTTTTTTCAAGCCCGGCATGATCTCCTGCAGTTCATCTTTTACCGGGGCTTCCAGGTATACGGCATAAAAATAATGGTCCGCCATTGATCCGCCCCCTATCCTAAAATGACATATTATCTATTATTTTAACAAAAATCTTTCCGAATATGACATACTTCGAAATATTTTTCCATATTTTAAGCAAAGAAGTTTTCTTTTTCATGAGAATGGGGTATATAAAAAAGTTAAGGAGGGACATTTGTGAGAGTCGGAGACCATGTACTATACAAAGGGGAAGTTTGTGAAATCATCCATATTTACAGAAGCGGCTACTGTGAATTAAAAAAACCTTTTCTTCACCAGATCATTTTGGCGCATCAATCCGAATTCACCCGGGTTGTAAAAGATGCGCAGCAGCCCCATTAGGGACGGCCCTGCACAATCCTGTGCCGGGCCTTTTTGTTATTCTGCCGGGCCCGTTGTGATCGCTTTTGTAAGTTGATCCATTCTTTCTTTAAAATACCCCTGGAGTTTTCTCGTCACAGCCCCCGGTTTTCCGCTGCCAATCTTTTGATCATTGATTTGCACAACAGGCATGACTTCCGATGTTGTGCTTGAAATGAAGGCTTCATCTGCATCGAACAGCTGCCGAATGGTAAATGTCTCTTCGCGGACAGGAAGCTGCTGCTTTTCACATATATCCAGAATAACCTGCCGCGTAATCCCGTTTAAAATCAGGTTTGACAGCGGATGGGTAATCAATTCGCCGTTTTTGACGATAAAAACATTTGAAGAAGACCCTTCTGTTACGATTTCCCCGCGATGCTGGACCGCCTCGCCGCAGCCGTTTTCTGCTGCTTTTTGTTTGGCCAGCACATTACCGAGCAGATTGAGGCTTTTGATATCGCATCTCAGCCATCTGATGTCTTCTGTCAACACCGCTTGAATGCCATGCTCGAGCTGATGAAGCGGACGTTCGAGCTCGTTTGTATAGGCAACAAACACCGTTTCGCTTTTTTCAGGGAAGCTGTGTTTCCGATGGGCGGCGCCGCGCGTAAACTGCAAGTAAACAATGCCGGTATCAAGCCCGTTACCCCTCACGAGCGCCTCTATTTGTTCCGTTAATTCCTGTGCCGTATACGGAATATCCAAAGACAGTTTTTCCGCACTCGAATACAGCCGCCTCAAGTGTGCTTCATTTGCAAAGAGCCGGCCTCCGTACACGCGGATGACTTCGTAAATGCCGTCCCCGAACTGGTAGCCCCGGTCTTCAATGTCAATACTAGCCTGCTCCCTGCCGATCAGCTTGCCATTTAATATCAATTTCTCCATTACGATTCTCCTTTGCCTGTGTCCTTTTTCATCAAATCAATTTCTTGCCAGTTCATAGATGGCTTGTGCATAGAGCGCGCTTGCTTTTAACAGATCCTCCACATACATGTACTCATCTTTTTGGTGCATCACATCTTCGCGCCCCGGGAATAATGCGCCAAATGCGACGCCTTTATCAAGCGCTCGCGCATATGTACCGCCGCCAATCGCCAGCAATTCCGCTTTTTCTCCGGTCTGTTCTTCATATACTTTCTGAAGGGTTTTGATCAATGGATCGTTTTTGTCGACGTGATGCGGTTTTGAATCCGAAAAGTTTTGAAGCAACAAACCGTCATCTTTCAATTTCGACTCCATTTTTGTTTTTCCTGCTTCTAAATCAAAAGTTACCGGATACCGCATACTTAATCCTATGCGCCCGCCTTTTTCCCGATGATACGACATGATGCCGGCATTGATCGTTAAATCACCGCTAATCTCGTCCTGATACTGAATGCCGAAATATTCGCCGCGTGACTTCCCGTAGAATTGATTCAGTATACCGATAAATTTTCTGGCGGATGCATCGAGATCAAACTGTGCTAAAAATTTTGCAAGGTAAAGCCCGGCACTCTTCCCATTATCCGGCTCTGCAGCATGTGCCGACACCCCTTCCAATTTCAATACCAATTCCCCGTTATCAACATAGTCCTGCCCGTTCAATCCTGTTTCTTTTTGGAAATCATGGAATTTCTGTAAAAATTCAGTCTGCTCGCCGTGAATGCAGAGAGAGGCCTGGGCAAAATCCGGTACCATATTGTATCTGCGCCCTGACTGGAAGGAAAGAACATCAGCCTTTGCCGCTTCGTTCCCAGCTGTTGTTTGCGGTGCCTGAATGATGTCAAAATCGGCAATCCCTTTTTCTGCATAAATGATTGGGAAATCGGCATCCGGTGAAAAACCGATGGCCGGCATTTCCTCATGTTTAAAATAATAATCCATGCATCTCCAGTCACTTTCTTCGTCTGTGCCGACGATCAGGCGCACCTTTTTATTCAAAGGCAGACCAAGTTCTTTGACGATTTTCATGCCATAGTAGGCTGCCATTGTCGGCCCCTTGTCATCACTTGACCCGCGGGCATAAATTTTTCCGTCTTTTACAATGCCGCTGTACGGATCGACACTCCAGCCATCGCCTTCCGGAACGACATCAACATGGCCGAGAATCCCGAGTATCTCTTTCCCCGCCCCCATTTCAAGATGTCCTGCCAGATTGCCGGCATTTTTCGCTGTGAATCCGTCTTTACTGCCCAAATCAAGCATATATTGCAATGCGGCTTTCACACCCGGGCCAAGCGGTGCTTCATCTGAGGCGTGTTCCTCATCGCATATGCTTTTGATTTTTAACAGCCCTTGCAAATCTTTGATCAACTGATCTTTTCTTTTTACGGCTTCGTCCATCCAATTGATATCAGCCATCCTGTTTTTCACTCCTTTTTATCTGTATGTAAATTCGGTTTCTATTTTACACTTATTTCTTTTATTTATAAATATCGGACCCGGCCGCCGAAAAACCAGCAAAGCCATTGGGAAAACGCAATCAATAGCAGTCATATCTATTTCACGCGCAACATATGGTGGAACTGTAAAAAGCAAAAAAATTTGTCAATTTCCACTAAAAGATGTACAATACAATTGTCTGACATCTTAGAAAAAGATTTTAACGAAAAGGAGTTGTCAATACTGTAAAAGTTTAAACGAGAACCATTGATTCCATTCAATGATGTGAAGCTGTTTGTCGTCTTTGTCTTTGGAAAAAAGATGAGGGAGTGGTATTTTGAAACCATCAACAAATCGCATGCTTACTCGAATTAAATCAATCTATGTTTTTATTAGGGAGAAAGGGACTGTGACGACCCAGGAACTGGTAGATGAATTCGGCATCACTCCCCGCACCATTCAAAGAGATTTGAATGTGTTGGCATACAATGACTTAGTCAAAAGCACACATAGAGGTATTTGGACAACAACTGAGAAAAAAGTAAAGATGTCATCTTAATAAAAAAATTAGGAAGTATACGATTGGATAGCGGCTGACTGGATTTGTTCAGCCGCTTTTGGCATTTATCGTTCTCCTCCGACAGGGCGCGGGCAGCTCCGTTCCGTATTTGCCAGCGGTTTTATCCTTTCTCAAAAAATATAATCCCCTTGGCTTTGGCGCCTGCCTATTCAAGCTGGCGGTTTTTTACATAGGCTGTTCTATCCAGATACGAATGGAGTGTATACTGTGGAGCGCCAGAATTCTTATCACTATCCTTTTCACGCCGGCTTTGAACAGAGCCTGCAGGAGATGAACCGCAAACTGGATCTGCTTGAAAAAAAGCTGAACCAAACAAATTTGCATGTGAACCAAATGGAACATTACATCCGCTATTGCCTGCAGCAGCAAAACATGGGCGGCCCCTGCTAAAGTAATAAAAAAGAGAGGCTTAAAGTAACCTCTCTTTTTTTCGTCCGCGGCATCCAGCGGGCACACTGCCATTCTATCGTATCATGCAGACCGCCTGCGTTCTTGACCTTTGTTCATTTTTTAATCAACGGGGGATGAAGAACCCCCCACTGATGGAAGTTCGCTTTATCTCATATGGAGGAGCGCTTTTACGCGCTGGATGCGGACCCCGAATAGTTTATCGGCGAGTTTGGATTTCAGGCCCAGGTAAGCATAAACCAATACGCCTGTGGATGCGCAGATGGCGAGAATGACGAAAGCCTGCCATCTTGATGAAGGCGTTAATACAAGCGACAAGGCCTGGTATACGACCCAGACGGCGGCAAGCATGACCGCATTGAAAACCACAATCAGCAGGGTACGCCGGATTACCATGCGGAAAGGATAATCCGCAAAAACTTTAATCACAACGAAGCTGATTAATATCGACGCCGTATAGCCGATTGCCGTTGCATAAACCGCGCCGTTTATGCCAAATATTTTAATGAGCGGAATGTTAAAGCTCAGCTTCAGGAGAATCCCGACCAATAAGCTTAATACTGTCCAGCGCTGCTCATTAATCCCCTGCATAATTGCCGCTGTAACGGAATAGAGCGAAAATAATATTGCAACCGGCGCATAGTTCGAAAGCACGCTTACGGATACGGCATGATCAACATTATAAAAGATGGCAAAAATCGGCTTGGCCAAAATCGACATCCCCATTGCTGCCGGAATCGTAATAAACAGGAGAACCTGCAGCGTCTGGTCAACAGAACGTACCAGCAAATCACGCCGCCCTTTAGAGAAAGCTTCCGTAATCATCGGCACCAGTGTCATCGAAAAAGCCGTGGCAAGCGACACAGGAATAATCACCAGCTTATGCGACTGGAAATTTAATATCCCAAGCTGCGTCTCCCATATTTTTCCCATATGAATGGCCTCCATCGCGCGTTTCACCGTCAACTGGTCAACCATTTGATACAGCGAATTGGCGATGCCGACAAAAACGAACGGCAGGGCAGAGATAATGATTTCTTTATACATGCTCCACACCGAAACCTGCATGGTGCCCTTGTCCTGTTCCAGCATCTTATCCAGCCCCGGTTTGCGCTTTTTCCAGTACCAAATAAGAATGATCAGGCCGGCAATCCCGCCGACAAACGCGGCAAAGGTTGCTGCACTGATTGCGGTCACAATACTGCCGTGAAGCACATGGAGCACAATATAGGCGCCAACCAGCATGAACAGGATGCGGACAATCTGTTCCACCACCTGTGAAACAGCGGACGGCCCCATTGATTGATGTCCCTGGAAAAACCCGCGGATCAGGCTCATGACCGGGATGATAATCAAAGCAAAACTGACAGCCCGGATCACCGTTGTCACGTCTGCTTTCGAGAATTGCTGGGCATTATCGTTCCCGGCCATCACCATTTCCGTAAAATAAGGCGCAAAAATATACATCGCCAAAAAACTCAAAAATCCGGTTGCAAGCATTAAGTACACGCTTGACCTGAACAGTTTCCGGCTGACAGCGTACTCCTCAAGGGCATTGTATTTCGCTACATATTTTGCAACAGCCAGGGGGACACCGGCTGTAGAAATACTGATAAAAATATTGTAAGGAACATACCCGAACTGATAGAGCGCTTCCGGGCCCGAACCGCCGACAATGGCATCAAACGGGATCACATAAAACAGCCCGAGCACCTTTGAAATAATCGTTCCCAACGTTAAAATAAATGTACCGCGCAATAAATTTGAAGACATAGCATCCCTTCCCGACCGAAAACAAATTCACTTACTTGATCTTCGTCCCGTTTTTCCAAAAAAAACAGGCATTTATTCACACACTATAATGTAGTGTAACGCGAACCACCCGGCTTGACAATTTTTTTATGAACCATTTCAATATGGATTGCAACACTGCTTCTTGCAGCCAGGCCTTTATTTTAAAGAAAATCAAGGTTGCTTATGGGCTTCCCTATATTTTACAATAATGTGGACAAAAAAGAAAAAGAGGTCAAATTTATGCAGAATGATTATGATGTCATCGTCATTGGCGGCGGCCCTTCCGGATTAATGGCCGCGATTGCTGCCGGCGAAACAAACAGCCGCGTGCTGCTTGTAGATAAAGGCAATAAATTGGGCAGAAAACTCGCCATTTCCGGCGGCGGCCGCTGTAATGTGACGAACCGCCTGCCCATCGATGAAATTGTTAAAAATATTCCGGGCAACGGGCGTTTTCTATACAGCGCTTTTTCGATTTTCAACAATGAAGATATTATTGCGTTTTTTGAAAAGCTCGGGGTTGCATTAAAAGAAGAGGACCATGGGCGGATGTTCCCGGCTTCCAACCGGGCACAGTCGGTTGTCGATGCTTTGCTGGACAGGCTTGAAGCATTGAACGTTAAGGTATTGACCAATTGCCCTGTCCGGCAAATTATATTTGATGGGAACCGCACGTCCGGCGTCGTGTTGGAGAACGGGGGGAAAATGGCTGCCAAAGCCGTCGTTACCGCTGTCGGCGGCAAGTCCGTCCCGCAAACCGGTTCAACCGGGGACGGCTACCCGTGGGCGGAGCAGGCCGGGCATACGATTTCCGAGTTGTTTCCCACCGAAGTGCCGGTCACTTCCGATGAAGCCTTTATCCGCGGGAAAACACTGCAGGGCCTCGCGCTCCGAAATGTCGGCGTCAGCGTTCTCACTCCAAAAGGAAAACCGCTGATTACCCACCAAATGGACATGCTATTCACCCATTTCGGCGTCAGCGGCCCGGCCGTATTGCGCTGCAGCCAATTCGTCGTCAAAGCGATGAAAAAGTGGAAACTCAGAAATGTGGTGATGGCCATTGATGCCATTCCGGATAAAAATGAGGAGCAGGTTTTTCAGGAGCTCAGCCGGCAAATTAAAACAGATCCGAAAAAAACAGTAAAAAACAATCTAAAAGGCCTCTTGCCGGAAAGATACTTATTATTTCTTTTAGAAAGAAGCGGCATAGACGGACATACGCCCTGCTCAAATGTTCCCCATGAAAAGCTGCGCATGCTTGCCGGGCACATCAAACATTTTCAATTCCAGGTAAACGGGACACTCCCGCTTGAAAAAGCGTTCGTCACGGGCGGCGGTGTTTCGATCAAGGAAATTGAACCAAAAACGATGGCGTCAAAGCCGATGCCCGGTTTATATTTTTGCGGCGAAGTGCTGGATATTTACGGTTACACAGGCGGCTATAATATTACGGCAGCGCTCGTTACCGGAAGGCTAGCCGGTTTGAATGCCGCGGCATTTGCTTTGGAAAATTAGCCCCTGCCAGGCGGATAATGGAAAAGGCTTGGTTTTCCATTATCCGCCTACTTGCTGTAGAGGATCATCGCGGAGAAGCAGTAAATCTGCTCGTCATCCGGCTCCACCATCGCAGCGACATTATACTTGATATCGATAATCTGGTCTTCACCGATCTTTTGCAAAAAACGGTTCATGCTTTCTTCCAGGTCTTTTTCATGTTCACAGTCAAAAAGCTTCACTTGTACCACAGTTATCCTTCCTTTCGTTTTTTACTATCTTGTCCGATTTCTGAACATTCTAAACATCATCATCCATTTTTAAAATCCAGCGGGCAATCCAGTAAAAACACGGAAAAACGAGACAGTAAGCAAGGAAGGAGTGCAAAAGATTCCAGCCTTTTAAATAATGGAACACGCCGAACAAGTCGGAAATGCCTTCAAAAACGGTTGATGCACAAGACCAGGCAAGAAGGTACAGGACTTTCAGGAATGTGGTGGTCAGGTGGGACAAACTTAATTTCAGCAGACAAATAAATACATAGCCGTATAACGTATATCCAAAAATAAACATGATGATATCGAATAGTTCATAATTGGTGGAGTCAAGTGTATCGTAAAAATTAATGGGATACATGACGCCGAGAATTTCATCTGCAAAGTTGGAGACGGCCGCAAAGAACATGCCGTTGGTAAAGCCCGCCAGCCTTGATACGTTCTTGGGCAGCAGGTGCAGGGCAACAATTAAGACGAGCAGTACGCCAAGGACAAATAGCTCGTTTTGGTCAAATTGTTTAGGAAGCATTTTTGTATGCCCCCTTTTGCAACCACCGTGTATAAACAAATTTCCCCGCATGCAGAATAAGCAGGCTAATCATTGCGAAGATGAAGCCGTACCACCATTTCCAGTCGGATGTATAGATAATCCTTGACATATATAAAGCATGAAGATACACCGGCAATACCAGCAAATACAGAATGACTGCCACGATCCTGGCCGTGATATTTTTTGCTTTTTCCCACAGATACAGGTACAGAACAAACCAAAGCGGAAAAAGCAGCATAACGAGCTGGCGTGAAACAAATCCTACCGGCGTGTGGCGGTCATGCAGCCAGTGCAGATTAAGTTCCAAAATTCTAATATTGTTAACATTCCAGCAGTACACCCATAAAAAAAACCAGATTGTTTTCAGCCTTGCTTTCTTGTAAACCGGGAGGCACAGCACCAGTAAAACAATCGCTGCCAGCACCGGAAATAGAATAATCATGCCAGTGTTCCCCTTTTGATAAAAGTTAGATAGGATTAGTTTGCTGTTTTGGAAGAAAATTATGAGGAGTTTTTACCCAGTGGCCTTTCGCTGAAAAAAGAAAGCCATTTACCGGATTTTTAGTAGAAAAATTGCCGTTCATCTTTCTATGAGAGACAGTATGATTTCCTTTTTGGTTGAGATCGCGTTCATCGGACTTATGAACACCATCGTAACCCCCTTTTTCATGCGTGATCGCGTTCATTCGGGATATGAACACCATCGCAACCCCTTTTTTCATTCGTGATCGCGTTCATCGGACTTATGAACGCCATCGTAATTCCTTTTTTCATTCGTGATCGCGTTCATCCGGGATATGAACGCCATCGTAATCCCCTTTTTCATTCGTGATCGCGTTCATTCGGGATATGAACACCATCGTAATCCCCTTTTCCATTCGTGACGGCGTTCATTCAGGATATGAACACCATCGTAACCCCCTTTTTCATTCGTGATCGCGTTCATCGGCTCTATGAACACCATCGCAACCCTCTTTTTCATTCGTGATCGCGTTCATTCGGGATATGAACGCCATCGCAACCTCTTTTTTTACTCGTTCCTTTCCCTTTTGTCTAATTGGCGCTTCTTATTAGACAAAAGCTACCTCGTTCCTTCCCCTTTTGTCTAATTGGCGTTTCTAATTAGACAAAAGTCACCTTGTTCCTTCCCCTTTTGTCTATTTGCCGCTCCTAATTAGACAAAAGTCACCTCATTCCTTCCCCTTTTGTCTAATTGCCGCTCCTAATTGGACAACGGGTGCCTCGTTCCAGTTTTTCGGCCCTATGAACGCCATTTCAACCCGCTTCTCCGCTTATAATAACGTTCACCGTCTTACTCAACAGGCCTCCCATGCTGAATCGAGCCCATTAAATTAATAAAGCCTCCGCAGCACAAGCGCTGCGGAGGCCTCTTTCCAATCTTAGTTTGCCACGATATTGACAAGCTTGCCCGGGATGGCGATTACTTTGCGGACCGTCTTCCCTTCTGTAAATTCTTTTATTTTTTCATCAGCAAATGCGAGTTTTTCCATCTCTTCGCGGCTTGTGTTGCGGTCAATTTTCACCTTGTTGCGCACTTTGCCGTTGACCTGGAGCACAATTTCCACTTCGTTGTCAACAAGTTTTGAGGCATCAAATACCGGCCACGCTTCGTATGAAATCGTGCCTGTATGCCCGAGTTTTTCCCAAAGTTCTTCGGCAATATGCGGGCAAAACGGCGCAAGCATTTTGACAAAACCTTCCGCATAAGCTTTCGGGATAAAGTCCGCCTTATACGAGTCATTGATAAACACCATCAACTGTGAGATGGCGGTATTAAAGTGCAGGGCATCAATATCTTCCGTTACCTTTTTGACGGTCATATGATACGTTTTTTCAAGCGCCGGGTTTGCTTTCCCCTGAATTTTTTCCGACAGGCTGCCGTCTTCCTTCACAAACAAGCGCCAGATCCGGTCAAGGAACCGCCTTGAGCCGTCAAGGCCGTTTGTCGACCATGCAATCGATGCATCCAGCGGGCCCATGAACATTTCATACAGCCGCAGTGTGTCCGCCCCGTGCGTTTCGACAATTTCATCCGGGTTCACAACATTGCCTTTCGATTTGCTCATTTTTTCATTGTTATCACCGAGAATCATGCCTTGGTTGAACAGTTTTTGGAACGGTTCTTTCGTCGGCACAACCCCGATATCGTATAGAAACTTATGCCAGAAACGAGCGTATAGCAAGTGAAGCACGGCATGCTCGACGCCGCCGATATACACATCGACCGGCAGCCAGTGTTTCAGTTTTTCCGGATCGGCAAGCGCTTCTGTGTTATGTGGATCAACATAGCGCAGGAAGTACCAGCTGCTGCCTGCCCATTGCGGCATCGTATTCGTTTCGCGGCGGCCTTTTTTGCCTGTTTCGGGATCCGTCACATTCACCCAGTCATCAATATTGGCAAGCGGCGATTCGCCTGTTCCGGACGGTTTGATTTCCGTCGTTTTCGGCAGCATCAGCGGCAGTTCACTTTCCGGCACAGCTGTATATGTGCCATCTTCCCAATGGATAATTGGAATCGGTTCACCCCAGTAGCGCTGGCGGCTGAACACCCAGTCGCGCAGGCGATAAGTGACTTTCTTCTGCCCTGTGCCTTTTTCCTCGAGCCATTCAATCATGCGTGAAATCGCCGTTTGTTTATCAAGCCCGTTTAAAAATTCCGAGTTGACATGTTCGCCGTCACCGGTGTACGCTTCTTTTTCAATATTTCCGCCGGCAACGACTTCTTTTATCGGCAGCTGGAATTTGCGCGCAAATTCATAGTCGCGTTCATCATGGGCCGGCACTGCCATGATCGCGCCCGTCCCGTAACTCATTAATACATAGTCGGCAATCCAGATCGGCATTTTTTCGCCATTAACGGGATTGACTGCATATGCGCCGGTGAAGACGCCGGTTTTTTCTTTTGCCAAATCCGTACGTTCCAGGTCGCTCTTCGACTGGACTTGTTGCAGATACGCAGCAATCGCATCCGCCTGTTCCGCTGTTTTGATTTGGTCAACCAGAGGATGTTCCGGCGCAAGCACCGCATAAGTAGCCCCGAACAGCGTATCCGGGCGGGTCGTGAAAACCGTAAACGTTTCATCACTGCCGTCAATGTTGAACGTCACTTCAGCCCCTTCCGACCGGCCAATCCAATTGCGCTGCATGTCTTTAATGCTTTCCGGCCAGTCGAGTTCTTCCAAATCTTCCAGAAGGCGGTCGGCATAGGCAGTGATTTTCAGCATCCACTGCCGCATGGGTTTGCGGATGACCGGATGGCCGCCGCGTTCGCTTTTGCCGTCAATAACTTCCTCGTTGGCAAGCACGGTTCCAAGCGCCGGGCACCAGTTGACCGGCACTTCGTCAACATAAGCAAGGCCCTTTTTCCATAGTTGCAGGAAAATCCACTGCGTCCATTTGTAATATCCCGGGTCTGTCGTATTAATTTCACGATCCCAATCATAGGAAAAGCCAAGCGACTTGATTTGGCGGCGGAATGTATTGATGTTCTGTTCCGTGAAAATGGCCGGGTCATTTCCGGTATCAAGCGCGTACTGCTCTGCAGGAAGGCCGAATGCATCCCAGCCCATTGGATGCAGCACATTATACCCCTGCATCCGCTTTGTCCGCGCTAAAATATCGGTCGCCGTATAACCTTCCGGGTGGCCAACGTGCAGGCCGACTCCAGAAGGATAAGGGAACATATCAAGCGCATAAAATTTCGGTTTACCATAATCTTCCGTTGCATGAAAGGTTTTATTTTCTTCCCAATACTTTTGCCATTTTTTCTCGATTTTCCGATGTTGAAAACTCATCCTGAAACTTCCTCCTTTTTTTGCCTCTTGCCAATATCAAAAAACGCAAAAAACCCTCTCATCCCATCATTGGGACGAGAGGGTTGCTCCCGCGGTACCACCCAGATTAGTGCACGCACTCACTTCATTGATCCTTATCGCGGAAAACGGCAAATACTATTTCTATTCATATTTGCAACTCGGAGGCGAGTTCACGGGGTGGCCTGATTGGCTCGCAGCAACCGCCAATTTCCTGTTTTCAGCACCGCCATTACTACTCCTCGTCAACGTTCTTCAATATTCATTCAATTTATTTACTATTGTACAGAAATTTATACATCGTTTCAATACATTAATTGCCTGCAGATGCGGTTTGGTCCAGCTTTTTTTGTTTTTTCAACGGCCGGTTATAAAAAGCAGCCAGTACAAGGGCGATGATAAACAATACGATTAAAAACGCGAACAGGACTTTCATACCGTATGCATCAACAAGCATTCCGCCAATGACAGGCCCGATCATGCGCCCGGCAGTTGCGACGCTGTTGACAATCCCCTGGTAAAAACCTTCCCTTCCCTTAGGCGCAAGGTCGCTCGCGACTGCAGGAACAGCAGGCCACATCAGCATTTCCCCGACTGTCAAAATCACCATTGCGGCAACAAAGCCCTGAAAATGTTCGGCGAAGCTGGCCACGCTGAAAGAGATGATAAAAATGATAATGCCAGCTATGATTTGTGTTTTTACACGGGACAGCAGTTTTTTTGTGACCGGAATCAGAACCGGCTGCCCCAATACAATCATGGCGCCGTTTAATGTCCATAACAGGCTGTACTGGTTCAATGAAATATGGAGTGTTTGCGTATACGCTGAAATGGTGGCCTGCCACTGAACATAGGCGATCCAGCATAACAAGTATGCTGCACATAATATGATGAGCGCCATAATATGGGAACGGTTCTGGATGGAAATAGGCGCTTGCATTTTGTTTGCATGTGGCGTATGTTTTTCTGAAATATTTTTATAACCAAAAATTGCAATGAACATAAACACAAGAAACATCAGCAGATTGGCAAGAAAAATAAGATCAAAGGAATAGGATGCAATCGCACCGCCGAGAGCCGAGCCAACCGCAACGCCAATATTTTGCGCAACATAAATGGCATTAAACGCTTTTCTCCCGCCGTTTTTCCATACGGAGGCGGCCATTGCAAACATGGCCGGCCCGATGATCCCGGAACCAAGCCCGACGATGGCCAAAAAGATGACATATTGCGGCCAGCCATGCCAAATTGCCAAACCGGTTAAAGCCGCAACCGTGATAAATGTTCCGAGCAGTGTCGAGCGGTATCCGCCGATTTTATCGTATAAATATCCGCCCGCAAGGCTTCCAATCACACTTGCAAATGAGTTGAGCATTAGAACAAGCCCGGCGACGGACAGTGATTTGCCGAGATGGTCATGGATGTAGATTGAATTTAGCGGCCATAAAAAAGAAGAGCCGGTAATATTAACGGCCATCCCAATTACCAGGAGCCAAACCGTTTTTGGCATGATAACGCTCCCTTTCTGTTTTCGATAATTCTTGTTTCAAAAGCATTTTAGGTGTTTTTTTGCTTTCAGGCAAGAACTATTTGTGCGGGAAAGGAAAGAAGTAATATTTCGTCAACTTTTATGCAGAAAAGTGGCAAAGGAAAAAAGCCGAATGAAGAGAGACGCTCTCTCTTCATTCAGCTTGTTAATCCGGATTTTCGATATGCTGTTTCGACCTTACCGGCTGGCTTTTTTTACTGTTTTTCTTTTTCAGTTCTTTGACCGGATCATAATCGCGTCCGGCTTCCATGTCCTGGTTGTTGATGCCGTTTTTTGTTTTTTGCTCAGGATTTTGTTGCTTTGAACGCTTTCTCGGCATATTTTTCCCTCACTTTTATCAAATTACATCAGCGGCTCATGCTCTTGCAAAATCATCTGGTTCTGCAGTTGCTGGATTTGCAGGCGCATACGGTGGAGGCGTTCGCGCTGCTGCGAATTGGCGCTGATCGCAAGTTTGCATAACTCATTGTAAGCATCTTCCAGTTCCTTTAACGGCGCTGTAAAGTCGAAGTATCCGAAGTTTTCTTCGCGGATGCCTCCCATGAATTGTTCACGCGCGGAGTGAACGGCATTTTCACAACGGCTGATGCAATTTTCCACCGCTTCACGTGTTGCCATGACCAATTCCTCCTTCTTTGAAGCATTGGCGCTTCATCCAATAGTTTGCCCGCCGGCACCCGGAGCATTCCTTTCAACAAAGGGACTTTAATGGTAAAATACGAGGCGTACATCCTGCAATCGTTTCAGGTTGCACAAGGCGCAGCCGTTTATTATGCAAGGAGGGGGCGTGAAACGATGGCGGAAAAAAATCCATTTCTCTATAAATCGGAAGTGCTGCTTGCGATAAATGCTGAATGGAAAGGGCAGAACAACTGGCAACAAAAATTTTACAAAAAATCATGGGAGGCATCGGCAAAATGAACATGCTTTCTGTTATCCAATTTGCCCATGCATTAATGGAAAAAACCGTCCCGGAAGGCGGTTTTGCCATCGATGCCACTGCGGGAAACGGGTTGGATACGGCGTTTTTGGCCGGTTTAACAGGCGAAAGCGGAAAAGTGTTCGCTTTCGACATCCAAAAAACAGCGGTCAACCGTACGGCTGTGCGCCTGCAAAAAGCGGGATTGGAAAACCGTGTTCAGCTTTTTCAGACCGGTCATGAACATGCTGGTGAATGCATTCCTGCTTTCTATCATGGGAAAATCAGCGGCGCGCTTTTTAATTTAGGCTACCTGCCAAAAAGCGATAAATCGATTATTACCAGGCCTGAAACCACAATTTCGGCTGTCCGGCAAATCCTGGACATGCTGCAAACCGGCGGCATCATCGCTATTGTTGTTTACCATGGCCATGATGGCGGCGGCTATGAACGTGACCAGCTGCTGAAATTTGCCAAAACACTCGACCAGAAGCAGGCGCATGTGCTGCAATACGGATTTATCAACCAGGAAAACCATCCGCCTTTTGTGATCGCCATTGAAAAAAGATGATGATAAATTGAAACGCCCACCTCTTCTTCGTACCTTGAATCTTGAGGCGGGCGTCTTACTTTCCCGTTAGGTTGGGATGAAGTGAAACGCCCGCCTCTTCTTCGTATCTGGCGTCTTACTGGCCGCTAGGTTGGGATAAAAAAGTTTTAGCCCGTAGAATGGCTAAAACTTTTTTTAATCCATCGTTTTTGCAATCAGTTCGAATGATTTCAACTTGTCTTCAAACCGGTACAGATTCGAAACAAGCATGATTTCATCCGTTTGATACGCCTCACGCAGCGCTTGCAGGGAGGATTTGACTGTCTGCGGCGAACCAACAATCATCCGTTTCCGGTTTTCTTTCATATGGGCCCGTTCAAAGCGGCTGTACGGATAGGCAAGTGCTTTCTCCGGGCCCGGCGTCCCTTCAAGCGGCATGCCCTGTTCGAGCATGACCATCGCCAGTTCGATGCTGGCATTCAGCCGCTGTGCTTCCTCATCGGTTTCGGCACAGGTAACAAACACGGCGACCATGTTTTTGGGGGTTTTTAAGTAACGGGAAGGTTTGAACTGTTGCAAATAAGTCTGCATCGCCTCCGGACCGCCCTCTCCGTTAATAAATTGTGCAAACGTATAGGGCAGCCCCTTTTCAGCAGCGAGCGCAGCACTTGACGGGCTTGAGCCGAGCAGCCAAACCTGCGGAACCGTCTGCGGAACCGGGGTAGCTTTTAATCCGTATAATTTGTCGGCCGGATCAATGGCATCGTGCAAATACATCTCGAGTTCATCTATTTGCTCCGGGAAACGGTCAATCCTCCTCCTTTCGCCGTCATGGAGCGCATAGGTCGCGCGCGGCATCCCGCCCGGCGCCCTGCCGACTCCGAGATCAATGCGGCCCGGCGAAAGACCGGAGAGGACCCGGAAATTTTCAGCCACTTTAAACGCACTGTAATGGGTAAGCATCACGCCGCCGGAGCCAAGGCGGATGCGCGAGGTTTTGGCAGCAATATGGGAAAGTAACACTTCCGGGGCCGAACCTGCCAAAGCTGCGGAGTCATGATGTTCAGAGACCCAAAAACGGTTATATCCCCATTTTTCGGCATGGCTGGCCAGCTCGACCGTATTTTTCAAGGCTTCTTCTGCATCCATGCCCTCCGAGACCGGGGACTGATCTAAAATGCTGAGTTTTAAAGGCTTCATATGCCATCCCTCCTTCATCTATTTTACGAGCGTTTTGGCAAGGCCCGCCGGTATCAGGTTTTTAACGGTGCGGTACATTTTTCCATTCAAATAGAAAAACAAACTGATGGATCCGGCAAACTTGATCATTTTTTTTGATAATCTGTGGACATTGCGCTGTTTCCGTACCTTTTCATCCGATAAATAAACAGCAAGCAAGCCGCGGTTAATGAGCTTGTGGAATTTCGGGTTCGGCAGGCGTGCTGTATGCTTGTCCGCTTCCTCCAGAAAATGTTTCAGGCGCTGAAAAAGTTTTTCATCACTTGGATAGTAGAAGCAAAAGTTCAGATCCCCGCCTTTTTTGTCTTCATCCTGGTCAATAAAATAATCCAGTAAAATATGGAGCCCCTGAATATACGGGAAATAACCGTCACGGATGATTTTTGCGTACTCCGGCCGGAAATCGGGGCGCAGTGCATAAGAAACCAGGCAGAAAATTCCGAGCGTGGAGCCCGAGCAGGCCGAAAACTCATACCATTCCATATCCGGGAAGTTTGCCTTATATTGGTTAAACCAATTTTGCAGCCGTGCCACCCTTTCCTCGACACGCACATGTTTATGTACTTGCAAATCGGAATAGTAACGGCATAATTCAAGCAAATACGGCTTGATTGCCGCATAATTGGTAATTTCCTGCAGGACGGACTGGCATGTTTGCACCAATTCATGCAAATACCCGCCGTCATCTTGATCGGCGCGAAGGCGGTAGTAATTTTTTAACGGCGCGCCGGTTGTGAGCGCATCACACATGGATTCATGCAAAGCGCGGAAATCATCCGGATCCAGTGAGGTGCTGCGGTCACATAAATTGTCTAAATAGTCGCTGATTGTTTGATACGCCACAATAAAGGAAATGGCATGGCAGCGTCCTTCCATGGCAAGCAGCCCTAAAATCGAACCTCCTTCACAGTGGAAAGTTTTATGTTGAATGCTTGCCAGTGCCTGCAGCCTCAACTCTTCATTCGGGATTTGGCGCGCCCTTTCCCGCCAATGGTGAAGTTCGCGGTGGACCACCGGCATGACCTTGCGATACACTTGATTCATTAACGAAATAGGATAGGACGGGATTGCCATCTGCGTATTCACCTCAATTGATAATATAGCCCAAAGTGCGGAGCCGGTTTTCCACGAAATTTTTCGTGTACAAAAAGATATCTTCCCTTTCCGGTTCATTAAAAATTTCATGATAACATTTCGGCCATTCTTTATACAGTTTTTCAGATAAAGATGTCTGGTTGAACCAATTCATCACGGCAGCCTTGTCCACAATTTTATCATTGCCGCCCTGCATCAAAAGAAACGGGATGTCCGGCAGCCTCAGCACATCCGTATGGGCCAGCCGCATCGCATTGATTAGTTCGCGGTACCAGCGTACGGAAACTTTTGTCAAAATTAACGAATCATTCACGGCCTGTTCCTGAATTTCCCGGTTTCTGGTTGCCATTTGTACCGTTAATGGGCTGTTGAACCGGACGTGCGGAGCAATTTTATTTAAGCCGATGGACAAAAGGCCGAGCAGCTTTGAAGGATAATTCACAAGGCCGAGGCACGGGCCCGAAAGAATGACGCCGGCAATTTTCAGGCGTTCCTGCTGAAGCAGCCGAATCACAGCCAGCCCGCCCATGCTGTGTCCAAACAAAAAAATCGGCAAGTCAAACTGGTAGGCGGCCTGGACCCAGTCTTTGATCTCAATGGTGTACTCATCAAAAGAATCGATATGGCCCCTCTTTGACCTTGACGTCATGCCGTGTCCGGGCAGATCGCCCATGACGACGTGAAAGCCGTTTGACCTCCACATTTCAATCAGCCAGCTGTAGCGGCCGTGATGTTCCATGGCACCATGGACCATTACGATGACTGCTTTTGGATTTTCATCTGCTTCCCATTTCCACATGATTACTGCTCCTTCCAAAACCACAATCTTTACTCCAGTATCGCCTTCTTTTATTTTACCCATAATTTTTCCAATCTGAAAAAGATATGCCATTTTTTACGCAATTTATTCACAATTCGTATACAATTCTTTAATATAATAGGTATAAGTCTGAATCAGGAGTGTGTATTCTATGATTTATCCTTTCAATGGAAATCACCCGAAAATTTCACCAACCGCATTTATTGCCGACCATGTAACGATCAGCGGCGATGTCGAAATCGGAGACGGGTCAAGCATCTGGTTTAACACGTCTATCCGCGGGGATGTCTCCCCCGTGGTGATCGGGCGCAAAGTCAATGTCCAGGACAATTGCGTGCTCCACCAAAGCCCGAATCTCCCGCTCATTCTTGAAGACGGGGTAACGGTCGGGCACCAGGTAATTTTACATAGCTGCCATGTCCATTCGAAAGCCCTGATCGGGATGGGTTCCATTATCCTGGACGGGGCAGAAATCGGCGAGAGTGCTTTTATCGGCGCAGGCAGCCTTGTTACCCAGGGAAAAAAGATCCCTCCCTTTACGCTTGCATTCGGCAGGCCGGCGAAAGTCGTCCGCAAACTGACTGAAGAAGACATCCGCGACATGCGCAGAATCATGAACGAATACGCTGAAAAAGCGCAATACTACAAGTCTTTACAATCTAATATATGAGCCGTGCTTTTAAACTTGACCGTTCTAAGTTTAAAAAGAGTTTCATACGCTTTACAGAAAAGACGCTCGGATGGATGAATGTTTTTCCATGCTGAAGGGCGGCGATCCGGGCTTTCTGTAAAAAAGGGGAAATCAGCTTGATGTGATTTCCCCTTTTTTATGATTTTACATCATCGCGCCGGCCAGTTCACTGCGGGCGCTTTTTTGGAAGCCGTATTTGTCTTCCACGAAAACGGCATGCCACAACATGAAAATCAGGACCGTCCAGATTTTCCGGCTGTAATCAAGTTTCCCGGCACAATGGTCTTCCAATAGTTTTAACACATACTGCTTATTGATGATCTCATCGGTCGGGCTTTCTTTAATGATCTGCACCGCCCAGTCATGCATCTCATTTTTCAGCCAGTGGCGGATCGGAACCGGGAAGCCGAGTTTCTTGCGGTTCAGCACATGATCCGGGACAATCCCTTCCGCCGCTTTTCTGAGCACATATTTCGTCGTATGATTGGCTGTTTTTAAGCTTGCCGGAATTTGCGAGGCAACCCGGAATACTTCCTTATCCAAAAACGGTACACGCAGTTCAAGCGAATGGGCCATCGTCATCCGGTCCGCTTTCAACAAAATATCGCCGCGCATCCAGGTGTGGATATCAATATACTGCATGCGATCCACCGGGTCATACCCTTTTGTTTCGTTATACAGCGGCCTTGTAATCTCGCGGTAATCCAGCCCCTCATGGTAAGTGCGGAGCAAGTCATGTTTTTCTTCTTCCGTATACATTTTCGCGTTGCCGATATAGCGGTCTTCCATCGGCGTTACACCGCGTTCAATAAAGCTCTTGCCCTTGACCCCTTCAGGAAGGACTTTTGCCAAAGCTTTCAAAAGCGTTTTGCCGGCAGCCGGGATTTTATTAAACACTTCAAGGGATTGCGGTTCACGGTAAATATTATAGCCGCCGAATAATTCATCTGCGCCTTCACCGGATAAAACAACGGTCACATGCTTTCTTGCTTCGCGCGCGACAAAGTATAGCGGCACACAGGCAGGGTCGGCAAGCGGATCATCCAAATACCAGATAATTTTCGGCAATTCTTCCATATATTCTTTTGGTGAGATGACATAACTGATATTTTCAACACCGAGTTTTTCCGCCGTTTCTTTGGCAACATCAATTTCGCTGAAGCCTTCACGTTCGAACCCGACAGAGAATGTTTTTATGGCCGGATGGAATTGTTTGGCAATCGATGCGGTAATCGAGGAATCAATCCCGCCCGAAAGAAAAGCGCCAACCGGAACATCACTGCGCATATGGACTTTAACTGAATCGATCATGACGTCGCGCACTTCTTTAATAAATTCGTCTTCGCTTTTGCGGACCGGGTGGAACGATGCTTTCCAATACTGTTTGATTTCCATCGGTTTGCCGATTTTCTTTGTAAAATAATGGCCCGGTTCCAATTTGTTAATGCCTTTTGTCATGCTGAAAGGTTCCGGCACAAATTGGTAGGTTAAATAATGCTGTACGGCATCGTAATTGAGTTCAGGATTTTCCATTGCGAGCAGAATACTTTTCTTTTCCGAACCGAAAAACATTTGATCGCCGTCCTGATAATAGAAAAACGGTTTGATGCCGAACGGGTCGCGGGCGCCGCATAGTGTCTGCTCCTGTTTATCCCAAATGGCAAACGCAAACATGCCGCGCAGTTTTTCAATCGCTTTTTCACCGAGATGGCTGTATAAAGCAAGAATCACTTCTGTATCTGAAGAAGTTTCAAACGTAAGCCCTTCTTTTCGCAATTCCTCACGCAGTTCCACATAGTTGTAAATTTCACCATTAAAAATAATCCAGTACCGTTCATTTTCATAGGTTAACGGCTGATGCCCCGCCGCGATGTCAATGATACTCAGACGGCGGAACCCGAACTGGATATGCTCATCTTCATAAAAGCCTTCATCATCCGGGCCGCGGTGCTCGATCACATGGTTCATACTTTTAAATAACTGTCTATCTTCATCTGATAATGCGATGGTTTTATCATGGACACAGCCAATAAATCCGCACATTATAAAAGTCACCTACTTTGATAAATTCGTCTCTGAATCGTACAACCTCTATTTTAAGATTTTTTCACAAAAAAACAAATGGTGGATAAAACTTTCTGACAAGCAAATGCTTACCTGACAAATCTCGCCGGGAATTTTCAACAAACATAATAACATATTAGCATTTTTTCCGGAGCTTTGCAGAGGAAAAGCGGATTTGTTAAAAAAGAAATATATTGTTTTGGGGAAAGGCCAAAAAAAGGAGCAAACCCAAATTACGGGGTCTGCTCCATCTGTCCTCATCATTTTTCCTGATGGTTTTGTACAAACAGGTTTAACACCTCGGATTTATCCGTCTTTTCCCATGGCACGTTCAAATCATTGCGGCCAAAATGCCCGTACGCTGCGGTTTGCCGGTAAATCGGGCGGCGCAGATCAAGCATTTTAATAATGCCGGCCGGGCGCAAATCAAAGTTGGCCTGCACAGCATCAATTAGCACGTCTTCAGAGACTCTCCCGGTACCGAATGTATCAATGGAAATGGAAACCGGACTTGCTACCCCGATCGCATACGCAAGCTGGACTTCACATTTTTCTGCAAGCCCGGCTGCGACAATGTTTTTTGCGACATAACGGGCGGCATAGGCAGCGGAACGATCCACTTTTGTTGGATCTTTTCCCGAGAATGCACCGCCGCCGTGGCGGGCATAACCTCCGTATGTATCGACGATAATTTTGCGGCCTGTTAAACCGGCATCCCCCTGCGGCCCGCCAATGACGAAACGGCCGGTCGGATTAATGAAATATTTGGTGTCCGCATCAATCAGCGCGGACGGAACAACCTGATCGATCACATATTTTTTCATATCCGCGTGAATCCGGTCCAGGCTGATATCCGGATCATGCTGAGTGGATATCACAATCGTATCAATTCGCACAGGCTGGTTATTTTCGTCATATTCAACGGTCACCTGCGTTTTCGCATCCGGCCGCAAATACGGAAGTACATCCTGCTTGCGGATTTCGGCCAGGCGGCGCGCCAGTTTATGGGCAAGGGAAATCGGCAGCGGCATTAATTCTTCTGTTTCATTGCAGGCAAAGCCGAACATTAAGCCCTGATCGCCGGCACCAATCGCTTCAATTTCCGCATCACTCATCTGCCCTTCACGCGCTTCCAATGCTTTGTCAACACCCATGGCAATATCTGCTGACTGTTCATCAATGGAGGTCAACACAGCGCATGTTTCGGCGTCAAAGCCGTATTTTGCGCGGGTATAGCCAATTTCTTTTATGGTTTGGCGCACCACTTTTGTAATATCCACATATGTATTGGTGGAAATTTCACCGGTCACCAGGACAAGCCCTGTCGTAACAGAAGTTTCGCAAGCTACACGGGCATTTGGATCTTTTGCTAGAATGGCATCTAAAATGGCATCGGAAATCTGGTCGCAGATTTTATCGGGATGGCCTTCTGTTACAGATTCCGATGTAAATAAGTGCCGCCTTTTTGACATGAACTTTTTCCTCCTTTGTGTCACGTGCTGTTTCGATACTCGTATCCCTGATTTTGGAATACGCAGAAGCGGGCTAAATTCCAAGTATATTAATAGGAGAAGTCGCAAATAAAAAGCCTATAATAAAAACCTTTCCTCACTGATTTGAGAGTGGAAAGGTTTTGATTTTTACTCAATCGCGCCTTTCACTCTTATCGTCCAAGGAATCTCCTTGCTGCAGGTTAGCACCTTTGCCTGGAATTCAAGCAGCCCATGCATTGCGAGTGCATCAGCCTGTTCCAGAAGCGGGTTGCTGGGTTTCATAGGGCCCGTCCCTCCACCAGCTCGGGATAAGAGTATCCGTTCAAAGTAAAATCATACGCGATTTGACGGGCCGTGTCAATGCTTCACATCAATAATTCCAGCCGCAAGCCCTTTCATTTTTCCTTCTTTTGCAACCATTAATTGTCGAAAAAGTGTGGAAGACTTTTATAAATATGTTATACTAATATTCGTTTAAAAGCGTTTTATTTTGTTCAAAGGGGCGGATTAACGAAATGGATCTTATTGGCACTTCAAATGATCTGAATCAATTGCTGTCGGGAGAAAATGTTTACAGTCAGCTTTCCGTACCGCAGCTCATCGAAAAAATTCTCGAACGGAAAGAAGCGGTCCTAACGTCTGAAGGCGCCGTCTCCGCTGTCACGGGGAAATATACGGGGCGTTCGCCACTGGACAAATTCATTGTCGCGGATGCCGAATCAAAGGATCTTGTCGACTGGGGGACGGTAAACCAGCCGATTTCTGCAGAGGTATTTGACCATCTATACGAAAAAATAAAGCAGTATTTAAAAAGCAAAAATGAACTATTTGTTTTTAAAGGCTATGCGGGTGCAGACCCTTCCTGCCGCCTTCCCATCCAGGTTGTCAATGAATTGGCCTGGCATAATTTATTTGCGCACCAATTGTTTATCCGGCCAAAAGCGGGAGAACAGCAGACCCGCGAGGCCGCTTTTACAATCTTGTCCGCACCGCATCTAAAAGCCGATCCGGCGGTGGATGGCACCCGCTCGGAAGCATTTATCATCATTTCGCTCGAGCGCCGCATCGTTTTAATTGGCGGAACTGAGTATGCCGGGGAAATGAAAAAAAGTATCTTTTCAATCATGAATTATCTGCTGCCAAAGCAGGGCATCCTATCCATGCACTGTTCCGCCAATGCCGGAGAAGACGGGACTACCGCACTTTTCTTTGGCTTATCCGGCACCGGGAAAACAACTTTATCCGCCGATCCGAACCGGGCCTTAATCGGCGATGACGAACACGGGTGGTCAGATCAGGGGATTTTTAATATTGAAGGCGGCTGCTATGCAAAGTGCATCGGCCTCTCTGAAGAAAAAGAACCGGAGATTTACCGGGCCATCCAGTTCGGCACCGTGCTCGAAAATGTGGTCATCGATCCGGATTCGCGCAGGCCGCTGTTTGACAAAAATACAATGACGGAAAATACACGGGCGGCATACCCGATCGAAAACATCGAAAATTTCGCTCGTACGGGCATGGCCGGGCACCCGGGCACGATTCTGTTTCTCACGGCGGATGCCTCCGGTGTGCTGCCGCCAATCAGCAAATTAACAAAGGAACAAGCGATGTACCATTTTCTAAGCGGCTATACGTCAAAACTGGCCGGCACCGAACGCGGGGTGACCAGCCCGGAAGCCACTTTTTCCACCTGTTTTGGCGCACCATTCCTGCCGCTTGAACCCGCGGTTTATGCCGAAATGCTGGGTGATAAAATTGCCAGGCACAATGTTCAGGTCTTTCTTGTCAACACCGGCTGGACCGGGGGCGGATATGGCACCGGCTCGAGAATGAAGCTGAAATATACGCGGGCAATGGTGCAAGCCGCCATTGAAGGAAAATTAAAAGCCGCGGAAACAAAGCAGGATGAAGTTTTCGGTTTGCACATCCCGCTCCATATCGAAGGTGTTCCCGACCAAGTCCTTATTCCGAGTGAAACATGGCCGGACAAACAGGCTTACCGTGAGCAAGTGCTCGCACTAGCTGCACGTTTCAAAGAAAATTTCAAAAGGTTCACATCGCTGCCGGGTGAGATTGAAAAACTGGGCGGGCCCTTCACTTCACACTAAAACAAAGTGCTCGATTGAATGGCGCTGATTCCTTCCTCCACGGCCCATTTATGTTGTTGATCTTTTACTTTTTGGACAGCCTCATGAAGATGAAGCCATTCAAGGTTATGGCAATCTTCCCGGGGCTGTCCTGCTTTTTTCACGATTTTCCCCAAATAAAACAAGTTCCCGCTTTCCATGTGCTCCTCTTCCCGTGGCAGCGGGGAAGATTGTAAGGCAGTCCCCAAATAGCCGCTGACTTCCAGTTCCGCGCCGAGAGTTTCTCTGGCGCTGCGCTCAAGGCACTCAACATCAGTTTCCCCCTGTGCGATTTTCCCGCCTGGCAATGTATATTCCCCATCTTTCGTCTGCACAAGGCCAATCCGTTCGTTTTTTGCGTCAAAAATGACGGCATAGGCATCATAGTTTGCTGCTTGCTCTTCAAAAAACACTTCACTCCCCCCTTCCTGAATTCGTTCTCGGCATTATTATGTTCATTCTCAATCGATTCATGCCAATTGTTGCACCAACTGGACAAAAAAAGGCCCGGCACCAGTGAAGTCCGCCTTAAGACTTCAGGTGGGCCAGAACAATTGACCCCGTACCGATAGCCGACAAAAAAGGCCCGGCACCCATTTAGCGGCGCCAGACCTGTTAATTCGGCGTATTCAGTGATACAAGTTCATAGCGGATAAAAGTCATCCCTTTTTCCCACGCAATTTTTTGGATCACGGCGCTGCCGCTTGCTTCGCTTTCCTGTGTTTTTCGTACTTCAACGGGGATATCAAGCGGGTACAGGCAGTAGCCCGTTTTTTTCAATTCAAATAGATTTTGTTCAACGCGTTCTTCTTCCCCATGGGTAATCAGCATCGTATTTAAGTCGACCGGCATTCCCAACCGGATCACCTCCAAAATAATTTCCTGGCGCTTTTATTTTATCATGGCCGTACCTGTTTTTTCATCCATTCACATAAATCGCGGACCATGCGGCGGTTCACAGCAGGCGGAAAATAATGCGTGAACTGCGGGAAATACCATGTTTCCACACTCTTTCCAGCTGCCACAAGCCCGCGTTCCAGGCGGCGGGCATGTTCAACTGAAACGTTCTTGTCCTGCTCGCCGTGAATAATTAAAACAGGGCATGAGATCGCACCAAGCTGATAAAGCGGCGTCCGTTCCCGGTAGCGCTGCGGATACTTTTGCGGAGTGCCGCCAATGACACGCTTCATCATCCTCCTTAAATCGACGCGTTCAACATATGTAAGTGCTGTATCCGATACACCGCCCCACGTAACAAGTGATGCGGTTTGCGGTCTCATGACAGCAGTGCTGACAGCCATGATGCCGCCGCGCGAAAAGCCGAAAACATGGACTTTCCCCGCCACCCGTTCATGCTGCAGCAGCAGGTCAAATCCAAAATAAGCATCATGGCGGTCATCACCGCCGAAATCCTCGTTTCCTTCCCCGCCGCAGTTGCCGCGGTAAAAAGGCGCAAACACGATAAAACCTTCCGACGCAAACTGGCCGATGCGCGCCGGGCGGACCATGCCGACGCTTTTGATGCCGCCGCGCAAATACAAAAAGCCGTCATATATATGGTTGTCATCCGGTTCCGCGAGCAGCCCCTTCACTTTTAATCCATCCGATAAATAGGTGACGACATACATGCGCACACGCGGATTCGGCGAGGGGAAAAGCTGCTTATCGACCATGATCTTCATCATGCATCACCTTTTCAGTGTTTCATTTAATTGATCCGCTGCAAGGATTGCCTCTTTATCTTGTACAATATCGCCGGGTTTATTGCCCTCTCCAAGTATGTAACCGTCAAAATGCATGCCTAAAAAGCCAAAAATATAAGCAAACTGCTGGATCAGCGGCAGTCCTTTTATACGCGGTTTATCCCCGCCGACTGCAATCACATAAATGTTTTTCTCCGCCATTCTTTTTTTAAAATCCGGAAACTGCTGATCCCGCAATGTTTGCGACCAGCGATCAATGAAGTTTTTCATCAGCCCCGACATCCCGTACCAGTAAATCGGCGTTGCAAAGATAATCGTGTCACACATTAAAATATGCTGAATGAGAATGCCATAATCATCCTCCACTTTTGAAAATCCTGATTCCGTATGGCGTTTGTCTTCGATCGGAAGAATATGCGCATCTTTTAAATAAAAGCGCTCCACATGCAATCCTTCCACTGCACGTTCTGTCAGCAGCTCTGTATTGCCGCGCGGGCGCGATCCTCCGTAAATAACTGCAATCGTCATGGTTGTAACCCCTTTTGTCAAATTACTTTCTATGCTAGTATGTCGGCCGCAGCCGGCACCTGTCAAGCAATTCGGATCCCGGCGGTTTTTCAAAAGGTTTAAAACCAAAACGGTTTCAGTTAAAATAAAGACGCTGGAAAAAATTTTAAAAAATCGTTTCTGAACTGCAGAAACCATTTTGAAGCAACAGGTTCATAAAGGAGATTGACTTCCCATGACAAGTTCATCCTATTATTTAGGCGTAGATATCGGTACAACGTCAACAAAATCTGTCTTGTTCGGCGAAAAAGGAAGGGTCGTCGGCATGCACCATACAGGCTATCCATTGTACAGCCCGTCGCCGCAAGTAGCCGAACAGGATCCCGGCGATATCTTCCGAGCGGTAATAGAGACAATGAAAACTGCGATCAAAAAAAGCGGCGTGAACCCGGCGGATATTGAACTCGTATCCTTCAGTGCGGCAATGCACAGCCTGATTGCCGTAGACGAAGAATGCCGGCCGCTCACCCGCTGCATCACCTGGGCCGATGCACGGGCAACAGGCTGGGCGGAAGAAATCAAAAAGGGCCGGAATGGAATTGACATATACAGAAGAACCGGCACCCCGATCCACCCGATGTCGCCCCTGGCAAAGATCACCTGGCTCCGGCACGATGAACCGGCTTTGTTCAAAAAAACCTATAAATTCATTGGTATCAAAGAATACATCTTTTATCAATTTTTTAGCGAATATGTCATTGATTATTCAATTGCGTCTGCAACCGGGCTATTTAATTTAAAAGCGCTCACATGGGACAAAGGCGCACTTGAGATTGCCGGTATCACAGCGGAGAACCTCTCACAACCGGTACCGACTACATTTACCCTTACCGGTTTAAAACAAAAATATGCTGACGAAATCGGGATCCCGGCTGACACGCCATTTGTAGCCGGAGCAAGTGACGGGGTGCTGTCCAACCTGGGCGTAAACGCGATCGATCCTGGTGTTGTTGCGATCACGATCGGGACAAGCGGCGCGATCCGGACCGTTACGGACAAACCTGTAACCGACCCAAAAGGCAGGATTTTCTGCTATGCGCTAACGGAAAACCATTGGGTGGTCGGCGGGCCGGTCAATAACGGCGGCATGACATTCCGGTGGGTGCGCGATGAACTCGCCGCAGCCGAAGTTGAAACTGCAAAAAGGCTTGGCATCGATCCGTATGAGGTACTGACGAAAATTGCCGCGCGGGTCGCCCCGGGATCGGACGGCCTTATCTTCCATCCGTACCTCGCCGGCGAACGTGCCCCGATTTGGAATGCAAACGCAAGGGGTTCCTTTTTCGGACTCGGCCTGCACCATAAACGCGAGCATATGGTTCGTTCCGTACTGGAAGGTGTTATTTTAAACCTCTACACGGTTATGCTCGTGCTTCAGGAAATAATCGGTGTTCCGCAGAAAATTCAGGCAACCGGCGGCTTTGCAAGATCCGAGCTGTGGCGCCAGATGCTTGCCGACATTTTCAATCAGCAAGTCGTTGTCCCGGAAAGTTTTGAAAGCTCCTGCCTCGGCGCCATCGTCCTCGGTATGTACGCACTCGGAGAAATTGACGATTTCTCGATTGTTTCAGAATGGGTCGGCACTACCCATACGCACCAGCCAATTGCGGAAAATGTAGCGGTTTATCAGGAACTGATTCCGATCTATATCCGTGTTTCGCAATTGCTGGCAGAAGAATACGGAAAAATTGCGGCGTTTCAGAAGAAGTGGGTAAAGGGCGAATAACATTTCTTTCAACGAACCCACGCATGGCGGCCGGTTTTTCCTTCAATTAGACAAAAGGTACCTTATTCCGTTGGCTTTTGTCTAATTGGGGATTCTAATTAGACAGAAGCCGCCTCGTTCCTTTCCCTTTTGTCTAATTGGGGCTTCTAATTAGACAAAAGACACCTCGTTCCTTTCTCTTTTGTCTAATTGTGACCCAGCACACTGCCAACCCCGGCCTCGTAACTGCTCACAATTTTATCCCATGGCATGCCCGAGCATATTGCCAGAAATGCACTGGCAACGAGCAGGCTGATAAATGCATGCCACTTAAACACAGAAACTCCTAAAATAACAATTACAATTGCTAACAATGTAATCAGCAGTAGATAAGTATCCATGATCCCATTCCCCTCTCTTGGTAAACGATTTCAAAAAGAGTATTCATGAGGTTTTCATACCTACTATTATATAAAAAATTTTTTGAAATCAAGTATCGCCTGGAAAAATTAATTTTACATGAAAACGGACGATTTCACTTTTACTGGAAGATTTATCATCATTCACACATCCCCTTTTCCGGCATAGGCTATAAGAAAAAAGCCCAATTTTTGAGGAGGTTTTTTCATGGTTAAATGGTTGAAAATTGGTTTCTCCTTGTTTTTGGCCGCTATTCTGTTATTCAGCTTGAGTGCATGCGGCAGCGGGAAGATTTCGGGGACGAAAAAACAGCAAGTTCAAAAAGTGCGTGTCGCGGAAGTCACCCGCTCCGTCTTCTACACGCCGCTCTATGTGGCACTTGCAAAGGGCTATTTTAAAGAGGAGGGGTTGGATGTTCAACTGACCACCACCTGGGGCGGCGACAAAACGATGACCACCCTGCTTTCCGGCGGAGCGGATATCGCACTTGTCGGCTCGGAAACATCGATTTATGTCCACAAGCAGCAGACCTCAGATCCGGTCATCAATTTTGCACAGCTTACAGCAACAGACGGGACTTTCCTTGTTTCGCGCAAAAAGATCAGCCATTTTTCCTGGGATATGCTGAAAGGTTCGGATTTCCTTGGCCAGCGTAAAGGCGGGATGCCGCAAATGGTCGGCGAATACGTACTGAAAAAACATCATATTGACCCGCACAATGACACGAAATTGATCCAAAACATTGACTTTGCCAATATTGCAAATGCTTACGCGTCCGGCACTGGTGATTTTGTCCAGCTGTTTGAACCGACGGCCTCGATCATGGAAAAAGAAGGAAAAGGTACGATTGTGGCTTCGTTTGGAAAAGAATCCGGCGAAGTGCCGTACACAACATTCATGTCCAAACAAAGTTACTTGGACAAAAACGAAAAGACCGCCGAAAAATTTGTCCGCGCCCTGCTGAAGGCTGGAAAATGGGTGCAAAAAACCGATCCGAAAGTAGTTGCGGAAAGTGTTCATCCTTATTTTAAAGATACGGAGCCGGACATTCTTGCTTCCTCTATTGAACGTTACCGCAGCCAGGGCTCGTTTAGTTCGGATATGATTTTAACCAAAAAAGGCTGGAACACGCTCCAGGACATTATGAAAGAAGCCGGCGAACTCGAGCAAAAGATTGATTACGATCAGCTTGTCAACACATCGATTGTGAAAAATGCATCGAAATAAATATGATACCTGGCTGCAGCCAATTTTTTCAGAAAGGTGGTGGATCCTGCTATGCTTCTTAGCAGGCATCATTCATGAGCTTTTTGACCGTTAAAAGCGTTAACCATACTTATTTCACGACAAAGCAGGCGACGAAGGCACTAGAAGCGATCTCCTTCAGTATGGAGCAAGGCGAATTTGTTTCGCTTCTTGGCCCAAGCGGCTGCGGGAAAACAACACTGCTTTCGATCATTTCCGGACTTTTGCAGCCAACCGGGGGCGAAGTACGGATTGACGGGAAAGCACCCGATCTCCGTGCATCTTCCATTGGCTATATGCTGCAACAGGATTATTTGTTTCCGTGGAAAACGATTGAAGAAAATATCTGCCTGGGTCTTAAGATGAAAAACCAATTGAACCCGGAAACGAAGCAAAAGGCACTGCAGTTTTTGCATGATATCGGGTTGCACGGAGTTGAAAAACAGTTTCCGCGCCAGCTTTCAGGCGGAATGCGGCAACGTGCGGCACTTGTGCGGACACTGGCCGTGGACCCGAAAATCCTGCTGCTGGATGAGCCGTTTTCCGCACTCGATTTCCAGACAAAGTTAAAACTTGAAGATCTGGTGTTTGCGACATTAAAACAGTTCAAGAAAACAGCGATTCTGGTGACCCATGATATCGGGGAAGCCATATCGATGAGCGACCGGATTTTGCTGCTGGCTGCAAAACCGGGACGGCTCCATAAAGTGTTTGAAGTGCCTGAAAAGCTGCGCATGGTCCGCCCGTTTGAAGCCCGCAGCAAAGAATCTTACACAGTGCTGTTTAATGAAATATGGAAGGAGCTGGAGTCTCTTGAAAACGAACGGTAAGCCGCTGCTCCAGCACCAAGACTATATTACCGGGATTCAAAAAGAAAAACGCAAAGTCCGCTTTTACCAGCTGCTGATTCTGGTTTTATTTTTCAGCTTCTGGGAAATCGCGAGCCGCTACCACTGGATAGACCCGCTAATTTTTAGCTCGCCGGTAAAGGTATGGGCGCTGTTTGCAGACAAAATCGAGGACGGATCGCTTTATGTCCATTTGGGCATCACCGTATTCGAGACAGTGATGGGTTTTATCCTTGGAACCCTTCTCGGTGCTGTGATCGCCGCAATTCTCTGGTGGTCGCCATTTTTATCCAAAGTTTTTGATCCGTATTTGGTGATTTTCAACGCGATGCCGAAAGTGGCGCTCGGACCGATTTTGATCGTGATGATGGGCCCCGGGTTTTTATCCATCATTTCAATGGGGATTATTATATCCGTGATTGTGACGACGATTGTCATCTATACGGCATTCCGCGATGTCGATCCAAATTATGTGAAGGTGCTGCGTTCCTTCGGTGCTACCCGCTTCCAGGTCTTCCGTGAAGCGATTGTCCCGGCGACCATTCCGACTGTGATTTCCACTTTAAAAGTCAACGTCGGGCTTGCCTGGGTCGGCGTCATTGTCGGCGAGTACCTGGTTTCCTCACAAGGACTCGGCTACATGATTATTTATGGCTTCCAGGTCTTTAATTTTACACTCGTAATGCTGTCCATGATCATCATCGCCGTGATCGCCACGATTATGTATCAGCTGGTTGATCTGCTCGAGAAAAAATTAATCAAAGACAAATAAGCTTGTTCCGGTGCATTTTTTGCTGCACCGGATCATAACTTATCCGATAATTTTTCGATTGCCGTTTCCACAACCCCGTCTTTCATCAAAAAGCTGTATTCCGAATCATGAAGTTTGTCCCGCAGTTCTCCTTGAATCAGGACAGGTCCGTCTGTTTCCCTGTAATTTTCCTTTGCTTTCATACGGCTGATTTCCGCGTACAAAATAGCTTTCACAAACGGCTCGTTCCGGCGGTCCTCCACCATGTATTCACCGAGGTAGTCCATGCTTTCGGCAATGCCGCCTGTTTCTTCAAATAATTCGCGGGCTGCCGCCTCTTCCACCGTTTCCCCTGGTTCCCTTTTGCCGCCCGGAAATTCAAGGCCGCGTATCGGGTGTTTGGTTAACAGCCAGTCCTTCTTGTATTTTGCGAGGACAAGGACATGGCGGGGTTCAATAGAAAATGCGTTTTTTTTAAATTTTAATAAGACCGGGTTGCCATTCAAATCGACAAATTGGCACATAAAATCCCCCCTGGACCCCATTATACGACAGGGGCCGCGAAATGGATCGAATTTTTTCTTGTAAGCCTGTGTATTTTCTGCTGTACTTTCCGATAAAATAACCATACAATGTTTAAAAGTGCATATTTAAGGATACGTGTAAAATAAAGTGCCCGTTAAGGTGGGATAAACCGGCAAAGGAGGAGAGGCTATGAGGTTAGTTGATGAATTGTTCGAGTTGTACCGGGACCAGCTGACAGGGGATGAAGAGGACTTGGACGCGATCACAGCAGCGGTAATTGAAAATTATAACCGCAAAGATTTGCTCACAATCGTAAATGATATGAGCAATGCAGAACTTGAGCATTTTATCGGACTATACATATTGGAAACGTTAAAAAATAAGTTCGCGGATTACGCCAGCTATGATGCTTACCCGTCAACCAAATATTTGCAATAAAAAACAGCTGCTCCGGTTTTCCGGAGCAGCTGTTTTTTGAATTTAGACGCCGATAAGCAAGCGCCCTTCGCTTTTCTTGATCCAGCTGCGTCTCCTATCGGCTAGCGGATTTCTACGTCTTTTCCCTGCGATAAGTCAACATCGATTCGCCTTATCAGGCTCATCGTGTTTCCTTTATCTCAGTCAAAGACTGCAAAATCCGTACGCCGATGGACAGTCGCCTCCGCTTTTCTTGATCCAGCTGTGGGCGCTATCGGCTCGGGGTCAACTGTTCCTGCCCCATTGAAGTCAAAGGGCGGACTTCATTGGGGCCGGCCCAGTTGCCTGTCGCCGATGGGCAAGCGCCCTCCGCTTTTCTTTTTACCGTTTTTCGAGGTAGGCTTCGAGCATCCAGATGTTTTTGTCGAGGGTTTCCTGGATGCCGATAAACATGTCGGCGGTTGCGTCGTCGTGGACTTCGTTTGCCAATTGGATGGCTTCTTCCAGTTCTTTTGCGATGACCGCAAAATCATTGGTAACCTGCTCCACCATTTCCTCCGTTGTTTCATGGCCGTTTGCTTCATATATAGATGCAGTAGCCAGGGACTCTTTTAAAGTGGCAACCGGTTTACCGTTCAAAGCCAGTAAGCGTTCTGCCAATTCATCGATGTATAAGTTGGCAAGATCGTATAATTCCTCGAATTTAGCATGAAGGCTCAAAAATTGCGGGCCTTTTACATACCAATGGTAATTGTGCAATTTTGTGTACAGCACTGTCCAGTTTGCCACTTGCTTGTTCAATATGCCAAGTAATTGTTCATTTTCAGCCATGTATAATCAACCTCCTGTTTTTTGTGATACCCGTTTGCCAGGTATTCAAACACCTAATACATATCTTGTACAGATCTATTCAAATCATGCTAAAATAAGGTCAGAACCATATTTGATTGAAGGGGCCGGCCGATGCTGAAATTGATTTTAATCAAAATGATCCGTTTTTACCAACTGGTGATTTCCCCTCTCACGCCGCCAAGCTGCCGTTTCCAGCCAACCTGCTCCAATTACGGGTTGGAGGCCATTAAGCGGTTTGGAGCATTGCGCGGCGGGTATTTAACCATCAGAAGAATTTTAAAATGCCACCCGTTCCACTCCGGCGGCTATGATCCCGTTCCGGAACAATGGCCCGGAAAAAAACATACTTCCCATGAATAAGGCAGACACGCCATCCGCCTTTTATGTAGAATACGCTGCTGATGATAAAAGAAAGCAACATAAAATTTGCAAGTCCGCACCAAAAAGCTTGTTCTTTTGGTGCGGACTTGCATGTACAAGCGATGAACAGCTCATACGACATGCTGGAAACAGCTGGCTGTGGAGGATAAAGGCAGCGCGCATGGAGAACAGGGGCAGACTTTTACGCTGCCCTTTTTCGTTTTCATGCAGCAAAAATTTTACTTGCTTTCACGCCAGCTTTCTAGTATGATGTTTTTTGCATGGTAAATCGTAATCATTCTTATTCACAAATACCTGCAGCTGAAAAAACCCGAAAGATTAACCGGAAAACATCAACTGAAAGGAGCTTTTGTTTTGAAAAAAACCGCATTCGCGCTCTTCATTTGCACCGTACTGCTTCTTGGCGCCTGTGCTAACAATGGGCAAAATAAATCAGCGGGCAATACGATTTCCGTGTATACAACTGTATATCCATTGGAATATGTAACCCAGCAAATTGGCGGAAAATATGTTAAAGTCAATACGATTTACCCGCCGGGAACGGATGAACACACCTATGAACCTTCCCAAAAAGATATTTTAAAGCTTGCCGATTCGGATTTTTTCTTCTACATCGGTCTCGGGCTTGAAGGCTTTGCAAATAAGGCGAAAAATGTTTTGCAAGGCGAGAATGTGAAAATGGTGGCGCTTGGGGACCGGCTTGATGTTCCGGATAAAAACAGCCAGAACGTTGACCCGCATGTATGGCTGGATCCCATTTACGTCAAACAAATGTCAGCCATGATCACCGCGCAGTTATCGAAAAAAATGCCAAAGAAAAAAGCGTATTTTGAAACCAACTACAAACAGCTGGCCAAAAAACTAGATAATGTCAATCAGGAATATAAAGAAACCGTGAAAAAATCACCCAACAAAGAAATTGTCGTTTCCCATGCAGCCTACGGGTACTGGGTGAAACGATACGGAATCAGGCAGCTCCCGATTGCCGGGCTCTCGACCTCGGATGAACCGTCGCAAAAACAGCTGGAGAACATTATTCAACGCGTGAAAAAGGACCGCCTGGCATATATAGTCTTTGAAAAAAATGCTTCCTCAAAAATTGCGAATGTGGTCCGGGATGAAACGGGTACGAAGCCGGTATACATCCACCACCTCGGCGTCCGCACAAAAAAAGAAATCAATGCGCATGAAGATTACTTTACATTGATGCAAAATAACTTAGCGGCATTAAAAAAAGCCTTGCACTAGACCAACGCTTGGACGTTTGTTCAAAAAGATTTGGAACCCTATATCCTTGAACAGGATATAGGGTTCTTGTATAGAAATTTTCTTTTATAATGGTTATTGCATTTCTTTTTATCATTTTCCGACAGAAGACTCCCACCTCAAGGAATGTGAAGGGCATTAGCCCAATGAATAGGTGGGAGATGAATGTCGGTTGGCGTTAGCCAAAGTTGTTGAAGAACAGGAACATATGTGCTATTATATACTTGTAAGTTGTTCTTTGAAAACTGAAGATATGAGGTTGTGACAGGAAAAACGTCTGTCACGTAAAATCTTCAACGTTCAATCGCCTACACCATGTATACCGAAGTTGCGAAAACCAAGCTAAAGTA
>NZ_KB894000.1 GCF_000374345.1 Heyndrickxia acidiproducens DSM 23148 | reverse complement strand
GGAGCTGGACAGTTTAGAAGTGCAATTCTTGGTTTTACCGTTTTTCTCCTATCCAGTTTTGAAGGAATACATCCTTTACAACTTAATACGGTCCGGCAATAATGGCGAGAAGGCCACACCCGTTTCCATCCCGAACACGGAAGTTAAGCTTCTCAGCGCCGATGGTAGTTGGGGGTTTCCCCCTGCGAGAGTAGGACGTTGCCGGGCAAACAAAGGCCAGCTGATTCAGCTGGCCTTTTTGATGCGTAAAATATTCGAATGTCCCCGTTTTCCCCATCTCACCCATTTTTCCGGACAAATAATAACCCAGATCTGCTAAAATACAATAAAAACGTCTAATCCTCCCCACAAACAGAAATACTGAAAAGTGGGCAGTTTTCCTAGTTGCATTTTCCGTAGTATATCATGTATAATTAAAGTCAAATATAGTCAAAGTCAAAATAAACAGGAGGTGGCTTTGATGAGAAATATTTCAGACATTATTGAAAATTATTTGAAGCGTATTTTAGAATTAAATGAAACCGAGATATTGGAAATCAAGCGGAATGAAATCGCAGACAGGTTCCAATGTGTCCCTTCACAAATAAATTATGTGATTAATACGAGGTTTACGGTTGAAAAAGGGTATATTGTTGAAAGTAAGAGGGGCGGGGGCGGTTACATCCGGATTATAAAAGTGAGACCGGAAAGTGATGCGGAACTGATCGACCAGCTTTTGATACACATCGGGAATGTCATTTCACAGTCAAATGCAGAGGCTATCATTTTCCGGTTGGTTGAGGAAGAAGTCATTTCCAAAAGGGAAGCTAAAATTATGCTAAGTGTAATGGACCGCTCGGTATTGTATATCCAACTGCCCGAACGGGATGAGTTGCGTGCAAGAATACTGAAGTCTATGCTGACCACTTTAAAATATAAATGATGTTAAAGAGGTGAGAAAGACGTGATTTGCCAGGAATGTAATGAAAGGCCGGCTACCATGCATTTTACCAAAATTGTAAACGGCCAAAAAACGGAATTCCATTTGTGCGAACATTGTGCCCGGGAAAAAGGTGAAATGTTTTCGTTAGATTGGGGGAAAAGCTTTTCTTTCGATAACCTGCTTTCAGGATTGTTTAATTTTGATCCGGCACTTCAAATTGTCAAACAACAAGCGGCTCCCAACCATGACGTTCTGCGCTGCAGCCATTGCGGCATGACGTTTAACCAATTTTTAAGCACGAGCCGGTTCGGGTGCCCGCATTGCTATGAGACTTTCCATCATCAATTGGAGCCGATTCTCTCACGGCTGCATGGCGGGAATCTGGAACATGAAGGGAAAATTCCGGCGCGCATCGGCGGCTCTATTTACACAAAGAAAAAAATGGCTGAATTAAAAGAAGCCCTGCATTTGGCAATTGAACAGGAAGAATTTGAAAAAGCTGCGGAACTGCGTGACCAGATCCGGGCGTTAGAGGGTGCTTCTTCCGAAAAAGGAGGCCAGCAATAATGTCATTGGAACATTTTTTAAATGAAGTATCCAGTTCATGGATGAACCAGGAAGGGCCGGAATCCGAAATTGTGCTGACTTCACGGATCCGGCTTGCCCGAAATCTAAAAAATTACCGTTTCCCAACTTTGTTTAGTAATGAGGAAGCAAGGGAAATCATTTCTACAATAAAGGATGTTGCTCTCAACCATTTCCCGGATGAGATCCATGCTGAATTTTTAAAAATGGATGAGCTGAAACCGCTGGAAAAAAGGGTATTGGTTGAAAAGCATTTGATCAGTCCCCAACTAGCCGAAGAAGCAAACGTGGGTGCAGTTATTTTGTCAAATGAAGAAGATATTAGTATTATGATAAATGAGGAGGATCATTTAAGAATACAATGTCTTTCTCCCGGACTTCAGTTGCAAGAGGCGCTTGATAAAGCTGAAAATCTTGATGACTTGCTTGAAAGCCGGGTGGATTACGCTTTTGACGAAAAGCTGGGGTACCTGACAAGCTGCCCGACAAATGTCGGTACAGGAATCAGGGCATCAGGAATGCTGCATCTCCCGGGCCTTGTCCTGACGCAGCGCATCAAACAGATCATCCCGGCCATCCATCAGCTCGGAATGGTTGTGAGAGGAATTTATGGTGAAGGCAGCGAAGCCATCGGCAATATTTTCCAAATCTCCAATCAAATGACGCTGGGAAAATCTGAAGAAGACATTATTTCGGATTTAACAAGCATCATTAAGCAAATCATTGAGCAGGAAAGATCAGCAAGGGAAGCATTGATGCAGACGTCCAACATACAATTAGAAGACAGAGTCTTTCGTTCGCTGGGTGTACTGCAGAACAGCAGGATTATTGAAACAGCAGAGGCAGCCCAATGCTTATCTGATGTCCGGTTAGGGATTGATCTCGGTTATATTCAAAACATTTCGAAACATATTTTGAATGAATTAATGATTTTAACACAGCCGGGTTTTCTGCAACAGTACGCGGGAAGGACACTTCGCCCGTATGAAAGGGATATAAGAAGGGCTACACTGATTAGAGAGCGTTTGAGACTTGAGGAGATCAAATGAACAGGAGGAATGACAGATGATGTTTGGCAGATTTACTGAAAGAGCCCAAAAAGTACTGGCGCTTTCACAGGAAGAGGCCATTCGATTAAAACACAATAACATCGGAACAGAGCATATTTTGCTTGGGCTGGTTCGCGAAGGGGAAGGCATTGCAGCCAAAGCATTATACGGACTCGGCTTAAGCTCGGAAAAGATCCAGGAAGAAGTTGAAAATCTGATTGGAAATGGCCAGGAAATTTCCCAAACAATCCACTATACACCGAGAGCCAAAAAAGTGATTGAACTGTCAATGGATGAAGCACGCAAACTCGGGCATTCCTACGTCGGAACAGAACATATCCTCCTCGGTCTAATCCGTGAAGGCGAAGGTGTCGCAGCACGCGTTTTGACAAATCTGGGTGTCAGTTTAAATAAAGCAAGGCAGCAGGTGCTGCAATTATTAGGAAACAGTGAAGCGTCCATGCAGGGCGGATCGGCTGCTAATGTAAGCACACCAACACTGGACAGCCTGGCACGTGATCTGACGGCAATTGCGCGGGAAGATTCGCTTGACCCGGTGATTGGCCGCAGCAAGGAAATCCAGCGTGTCATTGAAGTGCTGAGCCGGCGGACAAAAAATAACCCGGTCTTAATTGGCGAGCCGGGTGTCGGGAAGACGGCGATTGCAGAAGGCCTCGCCCAGCAGATTGTTCATAATGAAGTTCCGGAAACGCTGCGCGACAAACGGGTGATGACGCTGGATATGGGTACGGTCGTTGCCGGCACGAAATACCGCGGTGAGTTTGAAGATCGTTTGAAAAAAGTAATGGATGAGATCCGCCAGGCAGGAAATATTATCTTGTTCATTGATGAATTGCATACATTAATTGGCGCAGGCGGAGCAGAAGGTGCAATTGATGCATCCAATATTTTAAAACCATCACTTGCACGCGGTGAACTGCAGTGCATCGGGGCCACTACGTTAGATGAATACCGAAAATATATTGAAAAAGACGCTGCTTTGGAAAGAAGGTTCCAGCCAATCCAGGTGGATGAACCGTCAGCAGAAGAATCTATTCAAATTTTAAAGGGCTTAAGGGACCGCTATGAAGCCCATCACCGTGTTTCCATTACCGATGAAGCCATTGAGGCGGCTGTTAAACTGTCAGACCGTTATATAGCAGACCGGTTCCTGCCTGATAAAGCGATTGATTTAATTGATGAAGCGGGTTCTAAAGTGCGCCTGCGTTCCTTTACAACCCCGCCAAATTTGAAAGAGCTTGAATTGAAACTGGAAGAGGTCCGCAAAGAAAAAGATGCAGCCGTGCAAAGCCAGGAATTTGAAAAAGCTGCTTCACTCAGGGATTCCGAGCAGAAGTTGCGTGAACAACTGGAGGAAACCAAGAAAAACTGGAAGGAAAAACAAGGCCAGGAAAATAGCGAAGTGACCGTTGAAGATATCGCTTTGGTTGTTTCCAGCTGGACAGGAATTCCGGTAACCAAATTAGCGCAAACAGAAACAGAAAAATTACTGCATTTAGAGGAAATTCTCCATTCCCGCGTGATTGGCCAGGAGGAAGCGGTGATTGCCGTGGCAAAGGCAGTCCGCCGGGCACGGGCAGGATTAAAAGATCCAAAACGCCCGATCGGTTCCTTTATATTCCTTGGGCCTACAGGAGTCGGGAAAACAGAGCTGGCGCGTGCGTTAGCCGAGGCAATGTTTGGCGATGAAGAGGCAATGATCCGGATTGACATGTCGGAATACATGGAGAAACATTCAACCTCCCGCTTGGTTGGTTCTCCTCCTGGATATGTCGGATTTGAAGAAGGCGGGCAGCTGACAGAGAAGGTACGCAGAAAACCATATTCTGTAGTCCTGCTCGATGAAATTGAAAAAGCCCACCCGGATGTCTTTAACATTCTTCTGCAAGTATTGGATGATGGGCGTTTGACAGATTCTAAAGGACGCACCGTGGATTTCAGCAACACGATTGTGATCATGACATCCAATGTCGGGGCGGATGCTTTGAAACGAAATAAATTTGTCGGTTTCAGCGTTCAGGATACGGCGGATGCAGACTACAAGGATATGAAGGATAAAGTACTGGAAGAATTGAAAAAAGCCTTCCGTCCTGAATTCTTAAACCGTGTCGATGAGACAATTGTCTTCCATTCACTGGAGCGGAAACAATTGAAAGAAATTGTCACATTGATGGTGAAGGAATTGTCGGACCGGCTGAAAGAACACCAGATTGAATTGGTCCTGACGGATGCTGCAAAAGAGAAAGTTGCTGAAAAAGGCTATGACCCTGAATACGGGGCGCGGCCGTTGCGCAGATCCATTCAAAAGAATATTGAAGACCGCCTTTCTGAAGAAATGTTAAAAGGCAATGTCAAAGAAGGGCAAAATGTAAAGGTCGATGTGCAGGACGGCGAGTTTACTTTCACAGAAATGAAGGAGTCTGAAACAGTCTCGACCAATTCATGATAGTGGATGGAAAGGGTACAATCGGGCATGACAATTGTACCCTTTTTTTATCAATAGGGAACTTGTTAAGTAAATATTATGTAAAGACCTTTAAAATAGAAGTACAGTAAGGAAAGGGGTTACGTATGGCAAAAAAGACGGTGAAATTTGTTTGCCAGAATTGCGGGTATGTATCACCAAAATGGATGGGAAAATGCCCCCAATGCAACCAGTGGAATCAAATGGTGGAGGAAATTGAAACACCGAAACCAAAGGGATATTTTTTACATACTGAGCCGGGAAGTGAAACCAAAGCAGCCCCTATTACGTCTATAGAATCTAAGGAAGAAAAAAGGACAAAAGTGGAGTTTGAAGAGTTGAACCGTGTTTTGGGCGGCGGTATTGTTGCCGGTTCGCTTGTGCTGATCGGCGGGGACCCGGGGATCGGTAAGTCTACCTTGCTGCTGCAGGTATCGGCACAGCTGGCGGAGCATGATTTTCATGTCCTTTATATTTCCGGAGAAGAATCTGCAAAGCAGACGAAGTTAAGAGCGGACCGTTTAAAAATCAATGCGGAACATTTATATGTTTTACCTGAAACCAATCTGGCTTACATTCAGCAGGCCATTGATGAATTAAAACCGAACTTTGTCATCATTGATTCCATTCAAACCATTTACCACCCTGATATCACTTCAGCTCCGGGGAGCGTTTCGCAGGTAAGGGAAAGCACTTCGCAGCTGATGAGGATTGCAAAAACAAAAGGAGTTGCCATTTTTATCGTCGGCCATGTGACAAAAGAAGGATCGCTGGCCGGACCAAGAGTACTTGAGCATATGGTTGATACCGTTCTTTACTTTGAAGGGGAACGGCATAATTCATACCGTATTTTAAGAGCGGTAAAGAACCGCTTTGGTTCCACCAATGAAATTGCTATCCTGGAAATGAAAGAAATGGGGCTTGAAGAAGTCAAAAATCCTTCTGAAATCTTTTTGGAGGAGCGGACAAAAGGTGCGTCGGGTTCAACCGTTGTAGCTTCGATTGAAGGGACGCGGCCGGTACTGGTAGAAATCCAGGCGCTATTGGCCCCGACATTTTTCAATATGCCAAGGCGAATGGCAACGGGAATTGACCAGGGCAGGGTGACGCTAATTATGGCGGTGCTGGAAAAACGGGCAGGGCTTCTGATCCAAAACCAGGATGCGTATTTAAAAGTAGCCGGCGGATTGAAGGTGGATGAGCCGGCAATTGACTTGGCGATTGCTGTAAGTGTGGCCTCCAGTTTCCGGGACCAGCCTACGAAAGCGGAAGACTGTATCATTGGTGAAGTGGGCTTGACAGGCGAAGTCAGAAGGGTGACGCGAATTGAGCAGCGTGTACAGGAAGCGGCAAAACTTGGATTTAAACGGGCCATTATTCCAAAAAATAATTTGGGAGGATGGACGCCTCCGGGTGAAATTGAAGTGATCGGGGCAGCCTCTGTCCAGGAAGCACTGCAGTTCGCACTGGGGGAATGAAGCTAAAAACCCCCCTTATCGCCCGCTGTCTGGAATTTATCGGTTAATTGCACCAGGCAGGCGAATGATGGGGAAGCCAGGGCGTCGGCCGGGAAAAAATAAAACAGGTGTTGTTTGGATAATAGATTATGGTGACCACTAAGGCAACCATAACGGAAGGGAGGGGGATTAAATGATGCCTGACAATACTGAATCTGTGCAGCAGATTTCAGTTAGACTGCATACTAAAAATAATGTACCACCATACGTTTTAAACTATATTTTTTGTTTATAATGATTAAAGGAGGTGAAAATATGTTAAAAAGACTGGTGCAAATCTGTCTTGTTTTGGTTGGCGGTACGCTCGGTGTGTTTTTATTGCCGGATGTTTTCAGACTCATGAATCTGTCCCACTATATGATAATTGCCAATCCATATTCTTCGGCAGTGCTAGGTGCTCTTATCTTTTATCTTATATCTTTCTGGTCTATTCATTATATCGTTGATTTTGTCGATTGGTTTGAAGATTCATTAGTCAAAGTCCCGATAACAGAAATATTATCCGGAAGCCTCGGTTTAATATTTGGTTTGTTCATTGCCTACCTGGTGGCCATTCCATTTAGAGGCATTCCGATTGTAAATACAGTAGTACCGATTATATTTACAGTGCTGCTGGGCTATATCGGATTCCAGGTAGGATTTAAGAAAAGAGAGGAGTTTGTCAATCTTTTCTTTAACCGTCCGCATAAACGTAAGGGTTTAACCGAACACGAGCAGGAAGGAGCAGCACCCGCGCAGGCAAAAACCATGAAACTTCTCGATACGAGCGTCATTATAGACGGCCGGATTGCAGATATTTGCCAAACCGGATTTTTAGACGGCCCGATTGTAATCCCGCTGTTTGTGCTTGAAGAATTGCAGCATATTGCAGACTCGTCAGATGCCCTGAAAAGAAACAGGGGAAGGCGCGGGCTTGATATTCTAAACCGGATCCAGAATGATCTGCCGATTGAAGTGCAGATGTATGAAGGCGATTTTGAGGATATTCAGGAAGTTGACAGCAAGCTGATTAAACTCGCCAAATTGACAAACGGCATTGTGGTTACAAATGATTATAATTTAAATAAAGTATGCGAATTTCAAAAAGTCCGGGTGCTGAATATCAATGATTTGGCCAACGCGGTCAAACCGGTTGTACTGCCGGGTGAAGAATTGAATGTCCAGCTGATTAAAGACGGGAAAGAACATCACCAGGGGATTGCCTATCTGGATGATGGCACGATGATTGTCGTGGAGGAAGGCAAGAATTATATCGGCAAACGGATCGATGTTCTGGTTACAAGTGTGCTGCAAACTTCAGCCGGGCGGATGATTTTTGCAAAACCAAAATTATTGGAAAAGGCATTATAAGAAGAAATGCAGATAATGGGGGAACGGATTCGGTATGGATTATGATGTGATTATTCCCGCAGCCGGGCAGGGCAAGCGAATGGGAGCCGGAATGAATAAATTATTTCTGGAACTGGATGGCAGGCCGGTGATTGCCCGCACGGCAGAAACTTTTTTGCGGGATCCCGACTGCCGGAAGATCATCCTGCCAGTCCAGCCGCAGGACCGGCAGAAAATGTCTGAAGTTGTAAACGAAATGCCCGGTGCCGGCAAAATCGCTTTTACCTGCGGCGGGGATGAACGCCAGTACAGCGTGTACCACGGCCTGGGGCTTGCAGGCGGGGCCGGGATCATTCTCGTGCATGATGGCGCAAGGCCTTTTATCCAGCCTGAAACGATCCGTGAATTGGTGAGGGCTGCAGCGGAAAAAGGAGCCGCAATTGCAGCGGTTCCGGTTAAAGATACAATAAAAAGGGTAAAAGGCCATACCGTTACAGAAACGGTGGAGCGCAGCAGCTTGTGGCAGGTTCAAACGCCACAAGCTTTTCGCATGCCTTTATTGAAGATGGCACACGAAAAAGCGGCTGCCGAACATTTTCTAGGCACGGATGAAGCTTCATTGGTTGAACGTTTAAGCATTCCCGTACATATTGTCATGGGGAGTTATGATAATATAAAAATTACAACGCCGGAAGATCTCTATTTTGCAGAAGCGATTCTAAAAAAATATGCCCGTAAAGAGAGACGGTTATATCCATAAAAAGCTGAGGAAAGAGGCGAAAAAAATGATCCGGATCGGACAAGGGTTTGATGTACACCAATTGGCAGAGGGGCGCCCTTTAGTGATTGGTGGCGTTCACATTCCCCATGACAAAGGACTGCTCGGACATTCAGATGCAGATGTCCTGCTGCACACAGTAGCGGATGCATGCCTCGGAGCAATCGGAGAAGGCGATATTGGCAGGCATTTCCCGGATACTGACCCCGCATTTAAAAATGCCGACTCCGCTAAATTGCTGATGTATGTTTGGAGGCTTGTGAAACAAAAAGGGTTTAAATTGGGCAATGTCGACTGCACGATTATCGCCCAGCAGCCGAAAATGGCCCCGCATATTGGCAGCATGCGCGAAAGGATCGCCGAGTTACTGGAAGGTGGAGTGGAGCAAGTGAATGTAAAAGCAACCACTACTGAAAAGCTCGGGTTCACCGGGCGGGAAGAAGGAATTGCCGCCCAGGCGGTGATCCTTTTGGAAGAAGCCTGAGCGGCTGAATTTCATCTAAACCTTTCATCCGCCCACAGACGGTGATAAAATAAACTAGGATAAAGTGAAATTTCAATCAGTGTCAGTGGGGGGCTCACCTCCCACGGTCTTAAAGATGGACAAAGGCTAAGGATGCCTTTGTGACCCGAATAAGTGACAGAAATAAAGGAGAATCGACATGACAAAAGATATCAGGGTCCGTTATGCGCCAAGCCCGACAGGTTTTCTGCATATCGGCAATGCCCGTACAGCCTTATTTAATTATTTATTTGCGCGCAGCCAAGGCGGCACGTTTGTCATAAGGATTGAAGATACCGACCAGAAACGGAATGTCAAAGGCGGAGAAGAAAGCCAATTAAAATATTTAAAATGGCTTGGCATGGACTGGGATGAAAGCATCGATGTCGGCGGAAAATTTGCCCCTTACCGGCAATCGGAACGCTTCGATATTTATAAAAAATACTATAATGATCTCCTGGACCGCGGTCTGGCCTACAAATGCTACTGTACGGAAGAAGAGCTGGAAGCAGAACGCGAGGCGCAGATTGCCCGCGGGGAAACGCCGCGCTATTCCGGTAAATGCCGCCATCTGACAAAAGAAGACCAGGAAAGACTGGAAGCAGAGGGCAGAGAACCGAGCATCCGGTTTAAAGTTCCGAAAGGCCGGGTCTACACGTTCAATGATATGGTCAAAGGAGAAGTATCATTTGAGTCAGATGACATCGGCGATTTTGTCATTGTGAAAAAAGACGGGATCCCGACCTATAACTTTGCGGTTACGCTGGATGACCATTTAATGGAAATTTCACATGTTTTGCGCGGGGATGACCATATCTCGAATACGCCGAAACAATTGATGATTTACGAAGCGTTTGGATTTGAGCCGCCGGTTTTCGGCCACATGACTTTGATTGTGAATGAACACCGCAAAAAATTGAGCAAACGCGATGGCAGCATTATTCAATTCATTGAGCAGTATGCTGATCTGGGTTACCTGCCTGAAGCGCTCTTTAATTTTATTGCAATGCTTGGCTGGTCCCCAAAAGGTGAAGAGGAAATCTTCTCGCGTGAAGAACTCATTCAAATTTTCGATCCGTCAAGGCTTTCAAAATCGCCGGCGTTATTTGACCGGCATAAACTGGAATGGATGAATAACCAGTATATGAAGAAGCTGGATCTGGATAAAGTTGTCGAACTTTCGCTGCCGCATCTTGTAAAAGCCGGCTTTGTCCCGGAAAAAAGGACGCCGGAAGAAGATAAGTGGGTACGCAAACTCGTCTCCCTGTATCAGGAACAAATGAGCTATGGCGCGGAAATTGTCGAGCTTTCGAAGCTTTTCTTTACTGAGAAAGTCGAGTATGATGAAGAAGCAAAGGCCATTTTAGGCGAAGAACAAGTACCGGAAGTGCTGGCGGCATTTTTGCAGGAACTTGATAAGCTGGAAGTATTCGAAGCACCTGAAATTAAAAAAGCGATCAAAGCGGTCCAAAAAGCAACCGGTCATAAAGGCAAAAAGCTGTTCATGCCGATCCGTGTAGCGGTCAGCGGTTCCAGCCACGGCCCTGAACTCCAGAGCCTGATTGAACTGCTTGGGAGAGACAAAGTAAAATCACGCCTGCAGCAATGTATTGGTTAACATTTTGCTCCAAATATAATATGATAAAGTTAATAAAAGATAGGAAAAAGCGTTGAGAAGGAGAAGTAGAAAAAGGATGCTTGAAAGAGAGAACCATCACCGGCTGAAAGTGGTTTAAGCCCCTCCTTTTTTGAAATGCACCTTCGAGCCTGGGTCTGAACGTAAAGACAGTAGGATGCAGCGGGACCGCCCGTTAATAGGGAAAAGTTGGGCTGGAAAAGTTTTTGCAGCCAAACAGAGTGGAACCGCGCAGAAAGAAGCGTCTCTGTCTATATGGCAGGGGCGCTTCTTTTTTAACCGCTAAACCTTTTTTACAAGATTGCAAATCAATCACGGCGGGAGGAGAAATGAAAGGGAATTTCCGTACGAAAGGGGAACAACATGTTGTTCAAAAGGCTAAAGGAAGATATCGAAGTCGTGTTTGATCAGGATCCTGCAGCGAGGACTTCTATTGAAGTGATATTGACGTACTCCGGTTTGCATGCCATTTGGGCACATCGGGTCGCACACTTTTTTTATAAAAAGAAATTATTCTTTATTGCCCGTGTCATCTCGCAAATGAGCCGGTTTTTAACGGGGATTGAAATCCATCCGGGAGCCAAAATTGGCAGGCGTTTTTTCATTGATCACGGCATGGGAGTTGTCATTGGGGAAACTTGCGAAATTGGCGATAACGTAACCGTTTATCAAGGAGTGACGCTTGGGGGGACAGGGAAAGAAAAAGGCAAGCGCCATCCGACAATCAAAGACAATGCCTTAATTGCAACGGGGGCAAAAGTACTAGGTTCGATCGTCGTTGGGGAAAATTCAAAAATAGGCGCCGGGTCTGTCGTATTGAAAGACGTTCCGCCAAACTCCACGGTTGTCGGTATTCCAGGCAGAGTGGTGGTGCAAAACGGTGTAAAAATTAAAAAGGATTTAAAACATAATGAGCTGCCCGATCCGGTTGCAGACCGTTTGGCCATTTTACAGAAGGAAATTGAAATGATGCAAGGCGAATTGGAAAGGCTGAGAAAGGAAGGAGTACACCAATCATATGAGCATTCAGATGTATAATACATTAACAAGGAAAAAGGAACCATTTGTCCCGCTTGAAGCCGGGAAAGTAAAAATGTATGTCTGCGGCCCGACGGTTTATAATTATATCCATATAGGAAATGCCCGGCCGGCGATTGTATTTGATACAGTCAGGCGTTATTTGGAGTTCCGCGGCTTTGATGTCCAGTATGTGTCGAATTTTACCGATGTGGACGATAAACTGATCCGGGCTGCAAAAGAGCTTGGCGAAGAAGTGCCGGCGATCAGTGACCGCTTTATTAAAGCCTATTTTGAGGATGTAACGGCCCTTGGATGCAGCCATGCCGATGTCCACCCGCGGGTCACCGAAAACATGGATACGATCATTCAATTTATTGGCAAATTAATCGAGAAGGGCTATGCTTATGAATCCGGCGGTGATGTATATTATCGCACGCGCAGCTTTCCGGAATATGGAAAGTTGTCACATCAATCTATTGACGAATTGAAATCCGGTGCGAGAATTGAAGTAGGGGAAAAGAAAAGCGACGCGCTGGACTTTGCACTTTGGAAAGCGGCGAAAGAAGGGGAAATTTCATGGGAAAGCCCATGGGGAAAAGGCAGGCCGGGCTGGCATATTGAATGCTCCGCGATGGCCAGAAAGTACCTCGGCGATACGATTGATATCCATGCAGGCGGGCAGGACTTGACCTTTCCGCATCATGAAAACGAAATTGCCCAATCGGAGGCGCTGACAGGCAAACCTTTTGCACGTTACTGGCTGCATAACGGTTATATTAATATTGATAATGAAAAAATGTCGAAATCGCTCGGGAACTTTGTGCTCGTTCACGACATTATTAAACAGCACGATCCGCAGGTCCTGCGCTTTTTCATGCTGTCGGTCCATTACCGCCATCCGATTAATTACAGCGAAGAGGTGCTGGAAAATGCGCGTGCGGGTTTTGATAGAATTAAGACTTCCTATCAAAACTTGAAACACCGCCTGCAGTCGAGTGCGAATTTAGCGGATAATGACCGGGAATACCTGGAGGCGGTTGATGCGCTCCATCGTCAGTTTATCCGTGAGATGGACGATGATTTTAATACAGCAAACGGCATTTCCGTCCTTTTTGATCTGTCAAAACAGGCGAACTATTATTTGCGGGAAAAGAATACGTCTGAGAAAGTATTGCAGGCCTTTATCAAAGCATTTGAAGATCTGTCCGCTGTTTTGGGGCTGAAATTAGAAGATGAAAAATGGCTTGATGAAGATATCGAAGCTTTGATTGAAAAAAGAAACGAAGCGAGAAAAGCACGGAATTTCCAACTGGCAGACCAAATTCGCGATCAGTTGAAAGAAATGAATATTGTACTTGAAGATACGCCCCAGGGCATAAGATGGAGACGGTTATGATGTTGGAACAGAATGAAAAGACAATCGACTTTAAACACTTAAACAGCCTTGCATTGGCATATATGGGAGATGCCGTTTATGAACAGTATATCCGGCACCATGTTCTGCTGCAGGGCCGGACAAAACCGAACCAGCTTCACCGGGCGTCTGTCCGGTTTGTCTCTGCAAAAGCACAGGCGGCCATTTTAAAAACTTTTTACGAGGAACAGCTGCTGACAGAAGCAGAGCAGGCGGTTGCAAAACGCGGCAGAAATGCAAAATCCGGGACGGTTCCTAAAAATACAGATGTGCAAACTTACCGGCACAGCACGGCTTTTGAAGCACTGATCGGCTACCATTACCTGGCGGGAAACCGGGAGAGAATGGAAACCTTAATCGAAAGAGCGATTGAAATTGCCGGGAACGGAAAGGAGGCGCGCTAAAAATGAACCAGGAATACATTGCCGGAAAAAACCCGGTACTCGAGGCATTAAGATCCGGCCGGGAAATCAATAAAATTTGGATTGCGGAAGGTTCCCAAAAGGGGTCGATGCAGCAGGTCATGCAGCTGGCCAAACAGAAGAACGTGTTTGTCCAATCTGTCCCAAAACAAAAAATTGATGCCATGGTTAGCGGGGTGCATCAGGGGGTTGTTGCACTGATTGCGGCTTACCGGTATGCAGAAATAGAGGATCTTTTTCAGCTTTCGGAAAAAAGGAATGAGCTTCCGTTCTTTTTGATCCTGGATGAACTGGAAGATCCGCATAATCTGGGGTCTATTTTAAGAACAGCAGATGCGGTGGGTGCCCATGGCGTCATCATCCCGAAACGCCGCTCGGTTGCGCTGACAGCTACAGTTGCGAAAGCATCCACGGGAGCGATTGAACATATTCCGGTTGTGCGTGTTACGAACCTGGCCCGCACGATTAAGGATCTGAAGAAACGCGGCATCTGGATCATGGGTACGGATGCTTCCGCCAGCCAGGATTACCGGAAAATGGACGCAAACCTGCCATTGGCGATGGTGATCGGAAGTGAAGGAAAGGGCATCAGCCGGATTGTCAAAGAAGCCTGCGATTTTCTCGTGAAACTGCCGATGGCCGGGCATGTTACATCGCTGAATGCTTCTGTGGCAGCAAGTTTATTGATGTATGAGGTATTCAGAAACCGCCATCCGCTGGGTGATTAAAATGAATATTTTGCTGGTGGACGGCTACAATATCATCGGCGCCTGGCCCGAACTGCGCGAATTAAAACAAAAGGACCTGGGAGCTGCCCGGGACCGGCTGGTGGAAATTATGGCAGAGTACCAGGGTTATACGGATGACAGAGTGATCGTCATCTTTGATGCATACGATGTTAAAAGTTTAGAGAAAAAATACCGCCATTATAAAGTCGAGGTGATTTATACAAAAGAAAACGAAACGGCAGACCAGTGCATTGAAAAAATGGCAATCAAATTAAATAATTTAAAAACCCAAATCTATGTGGCAACCTCGGATTTTACAGAGCAGTGGCAAATATTCGGCCAGGGCGCACTAAGGCTATCAGCGCGTGAATTGCTGACTAAAGTTGAAATGATAGAGCGGAATATTAAAAAAAGGGTTAAATCCATTCAGGAAGACAAGCCGGTTACGAGGATCCCGTTGAGTAAAGAAGTCATAGAAATTTTTGAAAAACTGCGCAGAGGAGAACAATGAAAGGTTGACGCGCGAAAATTCTGTACTGTATAATAATTTCTATCTAATGCTTATAGAGGTCGGGGGGATATATGTGAACCTAAATGCTGAGGTAGCACATAACGAGAGATATAGCATCGTGAAAGATGAAGAGTTGGTAGAGTGGATTCATACAGGCGAGAGTGAAGCGTTAGATTACCTGATTCAGAAATACCGCAATTTTGTCCGTGCAAAAGCGCGTTCCTATTTTTTGATTGGAGCGGATCGCGAAGATATCGTCCAGGAAGGCATGATCGGTTTATATAAAGCGATACGCGATTACAGGGAGGGGAAGCTTACCTCTTTCAAAGCCTTTGCCGAACTGTGCATCACCAGGCAAATCATTACCGCAATCAAAACAGCAACCCGCCAAAAGCATATCCCGCTTAATTCTTATATTTCATTGGACAAGCCGATATATGACGAAGAATCCGACCGCACTCTCATGGATGTCATTACCGGCGCAAAAATTTCCAACCCGGAAGAACTAATACTCATTAGAGAAAAATATATGCGTATTGAAGACAAAATATCTGAACTCCTCAGTGACCTGGAAAGAAGGGTGCTCGCCCTGTACCTGGACGGGCAGTCCTACCAGGAAATTTCTGAAGAACTGAATCGTCATGTAAAATCAATTGATAACGCTTTACAGCGGGTAAAAAAGAAACTGGAACGTTTTTTGGAAATGAGAGAGTTAACGTTTTAGCAGATAGATTTGCAGAAGGGCAGAGAAAGCGGGATGCCGCTTTCTCTGCCCTAATATTGACAACCCCGGCATAAGCGTGTTATTTTTGGGGATAGGATGAAAATTTAATTTGAAGAAACGAAAGACAGCTGGTGATCTTATGCAAAAGAAAACAGCGCTGGCCTGTTCGCAATGCGGCTCGCGTAATTATACAACTGTAGTACATGGAAGCCAGTCTGCAAGAATAGAATTGAAAAAATTCTGCAAGCATTGCCAGACGCACACCATCCATCGTGAGACGAAATAATGATGATGGGTTTTTGGAGGTGAGAGGACATGTCCATAACAAAGTTTTTCCGAAATGTATCTTCTGAAATGCGGAAGGTCAGCTGGCCGGGGCGCAATGAACTGGTAAAATATACGATTACGGTCATCGCAACCGTTGCATTTTTAGCTTTATTTTTTCTTGCCGTTGACATGGGCATTTCGGCAATTATCCGCTGGGCTGCCGGCACACAGTAAGGAATTTTATTTTTGTCTTGATTTAATCATGGTATAATGGAGATAATAGAAGATAATAAACAACGATTTTAGCCCGGTTAACGGGTTTTTTGATTTGTTGAAATATTTAAGTCCAGCAGGGAGGGACGGACATCAAGTCCTAATAAATGGAAAAGAACTGGTATGTTGTGCATACGTATTCTGGCTATGAAAATAAAGTAAAAACAAATTTGGAGAAACGTGTGGAAACCATGGGTATGCAGGATAAAATTTTCCGCGTTGTTGTGCCTGAAGAAGAAGAAGTAGAAGTTAAAAATGAAAAGAAAAAGGTTGTGAAACGAAAGGTTTTTCCCGGTTATGTACTGGTGGAACTGGTGATGACGGATGATTCCTGGTATGTTGTCCGGAATACGCCGGGTGTAACGGGTTTTGTTGGTTCATCCGGTTCGGGATCGAAACCATCGCCGCTGCTTCCGGAAGAAATCAATACAATCCTGAAGCGGATGGGGATGGAAGAAAAACGGACTGATGTGAATTTCGAAATTGGTGAAACGGTAACCGTAAAAGAAGGGCCATTTGCAAACTTTGCCGGCAAAATTATCGAGATGGACCGCGACAAAGGCAGAGCAAAGGTCATGGTCAATATGTTCGGCAGAGAAACGCCGGTTGACCTGGTATTTGAACAGATTGATAAAATATAATTTGAGAAAAACTTGAAATCCTTATACGTAGATGATAATATGTTATAAGTCAGTATGTTCTCCGGCACGGCTCCGGAATGGGGCGCAGAAAGCAGACGAACAGAGACTGGACAATTCATATCATCTTTATTTTTAAATAGAGATTTACTTGTATGAGTGGGAGGGCATGTCCCTATTACCACATCACGGACTTAAGGAGGTGTGTCTCGTGGCTAAAAAAGTAGTGAAACTTGTAAAATTGCAAATCCCTGCTGGAAAAGCAAACCCAGCTCCGCCGGTTGGTCCTGCACTTGGTCAGGCTGGTGTAAATATTATGGGATTTTGTAAAGAATTTAACGCTCGTACTGCAGATCAAGCCGGTCTTATCATACCTGTTGAAATTACAGTATTTGAAGACCGTTCATTTACATTTATCACAAAAACTCCGCCTGCTGCAGTTTTACTGAAAAAGGCAGCCGGCATTGAGTCTGGTTCCGGTGAACCAAACAAGAAAAAAGTGGCAACAGTGAAGCGTGACAAGGTGCGTGAAATCGCCGAAACAAAAATGCCTGACTTAAACGCGGCCAGCGTTGAAGCGGCTATGCGCATGGTGGAAGGCACTGCGCGCAGCATGGGTATTACGATCGAAGACTAATTCATGCGCACAATGGTTTCTGTCCGACGAGGTTGCGATGCTGAACTTGCTCGCAACCTTTTTCGTGGGAGGTTAATCCGTTAAAACCACAATCGAGGAGGAAAATAAAATGGCTAAAAAAGGAAAAAAATACACAGAAGCTTTAAAACTTGTCGACCGTTCTAAAGCATATTCTGTTCAAGAAGCGATTGAACTTGTGAAAAAAACAAGCTTCACAAAATTTGATGCAACGGTCGAGGCTGCTTTCCGTCTGGGCGTTGACCCTAAAAAAGCAGACCAGCAGATCCGCGGAGCTGTTGTCCTTCCTAACGGAACAGGTAAAACACAACGCGTTTTGGTATTTGCAAAAGGCGAAAAGTTGAAAGAAGCAGAAGCTGCAGGTGCTGACTATGTCGGCGATGCAGATTATATCAATAAAATTCAACAAGGCTGGTTTGATTTTGATGTTATTGTTGCAACCCCTGACATGATGGGCGAGGTTGGTAAATTAGGGCGTATCCTTGGGCCTAAAGGTTTAATGCCAAACCCTAAAACCGGCACCGTAACATTCGATGTCACAAAAGCCATTAACGATATCAAAGCCGGTAAAGTTGAATACCGCGTGGATAAAGCCGGTAATGTTCATGCTCCTATCGGGAAAGCATCGTTTGATACAGAAAAACTAGTTGAGAACTTTGCAACCTTATTTGATACTTTGGCTAAAGCAAAACCATCGGCTGCTAAAGGAACATACCTGAGAAATGTTTCCGTTACTTCGACGATGGGCCCTGGCGTAAAAGTTGACCCGTCATCCTTTGCAGTAAAATAATCCCTTTGACATGCTTGTCATGTCTTGCTATAATGGGTCTTGTCTTAAAAAGAGAAAACATTTGTACCGTAGACAGCAGGTGCCTTAAAAAGCTTAATTTCCTGCCGAGGTCATACGTATAGATTATCAGTCTGTTATGGCTGTATGCGTAAAACCTCCATGTCCCGGATATGGAGGTTTTTATTTGGTATAAATGTTCATCAAGAATATCTATAGGAGGTGTCAAGATGGGCAGTGCAAGTGTAGTTGAACAAAAGAAACTGGTTGTAGATGAAATTACAGGCAAATTAAAATCAAGCGTGTCTACAGTTGTTGTTGATTACCGCGGCTTAGATGTTTCGGAAGTGACTGAACTCCGTAAACAGCTGCGTGAAGCCGGCGTTGAATTCAAAGTATACAAAAATACAATGACACGCCGTGCTGTTGATGCTGCAGAAATGTCAGGCTTGAAAGATGTATTGGTCGGCCCGAATGCGATTGCATTCAGTGCAGAAGATGTTGTTGCCCCTGCTAAAATCTTAAATAACTTTGCAAAAGACCATGAAGCTTTGGAAATCAAAGCCGGGGTCATCGAAGGGAATTTAGCAACTGTAGAGGATATCAAGGCTATTGCAGCACTTCCGTCACGCGAAGGCTTGCTTTCTATGTTGCTCAGCGTTCTTCAAGCTCCGATCCGCAATCTGGCTCTTGCTGCAAAAGCTGTTGCAGACCAAAAAGAAGAACAAGGCGCTTAAGATTCGCTGTTTGAAGGATAACGGATTGTATAAAACAAAAACCATTTAGGAGGATATTAAAATGACGAAAGAAGAAATCATCTCTGCTGTCAAAGAAATGACAGTTCTTGAATTAAATGATCTTGTTAAAGCAATTGAAGACGAATTTGGCGTTACTGCTGCTGCACCGGTTGCTGTTGCAGGCGGAGCTGCAGGTGCAGATGCTGCTGCTGAAAAAACTGAATTTGATGTTGTATTGGCAAGCGTTGGTGCACAAAAAATCAAAGTCATCAAAGCTGTCCGTGAAATCACAGGCCTTGGCCTTAAGGAAGCAAAAGAACTTGTTGATAATGCTCCTAAGGCGCTTAAAGAAGGCGTATCGAAAGAAGAAGCTGAAGAACTTAAAGCTAAACTTGAAGAAGTTGGAGCTGGCGTAGAAGTCAAGTAAGTTCCTTTTTAAAAAGCCCGCTGTTGTAGCGGGCTTTTCCCAATATTACCCCAACACTCCGATTATCACCCCATACCTCCAGGAAAGAGGCGATAAGATGGCTGATCATTACTACTCGCAAAAACCTGATTCCGAAAGCAGGCCTTTATTCTGGGATTTTTCGCTCAGAGGGCATCTTTTGCATTTTCAAACAGATCAAGGTGTTTTTTCAAAAAAGGAAGTGGATTACGGTTCCCGCGTTTTAGCAGAATGCGTTCAAATGCCGGATCTAAAAGGCCCTGTTCTTGATATGGGCTGCGGTTACGGGCCGATCGGGCTTGCACTCGCGAAATCTTTTCCGGACCGGACCATCCATATGGTGGATCTCAACAAAAGAGCAATTGAACTGGCCAGGAAAAATGCGGAAAAGAATCATATTGGCAACACAGAGATTTACGAGAGCAATATTTTTGAAAACGTACGTACGGATGATTTTGCCCTGATTGTAACCAATCCGCCTATTCGCGCAGGGAAGAAAGTTGTCCACCGGATTTTTGAAGAGAGCTGCCGGCATCTGGCTGGCAACGGGGAATTATGGGTTGTGATCCAAAAGAAACAAGGCGCCCCGTCAGCAAGGAAAAAAATGGAGGAATTATTCAAAGAAGTCGATTTGATTGGCAAAGATAAGGGATATTATGTTTTCAGAGGCAAAAAAAGTTGACTCTTATTTTGCTGCGTGTTAAAATTAAAAAATGCCAATAGCTTATTTTTCGTTATACTATCTAAAATATTTTTGTCAAGTATATATTTTGGATGAAATGGAAAATACTTATAAAATAATAGCTCGTCATGCGATATTGTGGTTTTTTTATGAAAAACCCTTTTTCTTTTTGTCTTAGCCTTGTGTTGTTTGACTAAAAGACGCAAACAAAACGCTTGATTTGAGGGGTGAATCAGTTGTCACATCAACTAGTTCAGTATGGACGGCACCGCCAACGCAGAAGTTATGCGCGTATTAAGGAAATTTTAGAGTTGCCAAACCTGATTGAGATTCAAACTGCATCCTACCAGTGGTTCCTTGATGAAGGTTTAAGGGAAATGTTTCAGGATATCTCCCCAATTGAGGATTTTGCCGGAAACCTGTCTTTGGAGTTTATTGATTACAGTCTTGGTGAACCGAAATACCCGATTGATGAATGCAAAGACCGCGACGTCACGTATGCAGCTCCGCTTCGTGTAAAGGTCCGCCTTGTAAACAAGGAAACCGGCGAAGTAAAAGACCAGGACGTATTCATGGGCGATTTCCCGTTAATGACTGAAACAGGAACATTTATCATAAATGGAGCGGAGCGTGTCATTGTATCCCAGCTCGTTCGTTCCCCCAGTGTTTATTTTAACAGTAAAATGGACAAAAACGGCAAATACGGATTTACAGCAACGGTCATTCCAAACCGCGGCGCCTGGCTCGAATATGAGACAGATGCAAAAGATGTTGCTTATGTCCGCATCGACCGTACAAGGAAATTGCCGATTACCGTTCTCCTGAGAGCGCTCGGTTTTGGCTCTGACCAGGAAATTATTGAATTGATCGGTGATAATGAATACTTAAGAAATACATTGGAAAAAGACAATACAGAAAGCACAGAAAAAGCGCTGCTTGAAATCTATGAGCGCCTGCGCCCGGGTGAACCGCCAACTGTTGAAAATGCAAAAAGCCTGTTAATCTCACGTTTCTTTGATCCGAAACGCTATGATTTGGCAAACGTTGGCCGTTATAAAATGAATAAGAAGCTTCATTTGAAGTTCCGATTGTTTGGCCAGCGCTTAGCGCAGACACTGGCAGATCCTGAAACCGGCGAAATTATCGCGGAGGAAGGGACAGTTTTAGACCGGCGCACACTGGATAAAATTTTGCCTAATCTTGAAAACGGCTTAGGCTTTAAAACATATAATCAGGTCGGCGGTGTTGTGGAAGATGATGTCTTGCTGCAATCCATCCAGATTTATGCCCCGATCGATGATAATGAAAAAGTAATCAATGTAATCGGCAATGCTTATATTGACGAAAGCATTAAACATATTACACCGGCAGATATCGTAGCTTCAATCAGCTACTTTTTCAATCTCCTGCATGGTGTTGGCGATACTGACGATATTGACCACTTGGGAAACCGGCGTTTAAGATCTGTCGGCGAATTGCTGCAAAACCAGTTCCGTATTGGCTTATCGCGGATGGAACGCGTCGTGCGCGAAAGAATGTCAATTCAGGACATCAATACCATTACACCGCAGCAACTAATCAATATCCGTCCGGTGATCGCGTCCATTAAAGAATTTTTCGGCAGCTCACAGTTGTCGCAATTTATGGACCAAACGAATCCGCTGGCTGAATTGACCCATAAACGCAGGCTTTCTGCACTGGGCCCCGGCGGCTTGACACGTGAACGCGCCGGCATGGAAGTGCGTGACGTCCACTACTCCCACTATGGGCGGATGTGCCCGATTGAAACGCCTGAAGGCCCGAACATCGGGTTGATTAACTCGCTTTCCACTTATGCGAAAGTGAACCGGTTTGGTTTTATCGAAACACCGTACCGCCGTGTGGACCCGGAAACTGGTCGTGTAACGGAACATATTGATTATCTGACGGCTGATGAAGAAGATAATTATGTTGTTGCCCAGGCGAATGCCTTGTTAAACGATGAAGGGTTCTTCATTGAGGAAGAGGTATTAGCGCGTTTCCGTGGTGAAAACATCGCTGTGAAACCGGAGCGCGTGGATTATATGGACGTTTCACCGAAGCAAGTTGTGTCTGCAGCGACTGCTTGTATCCCTTTCCTTGAAAACGACGACTCGAACCGTGCATTGATGGGGGCAAACATGCAGCGCCAGGCTGTTCCGCTGATGAAACCTTCTGCACCGATTGTCGGAACCGGTATGGAATATGTTAATGCGAAAGACTCCGGTGCGGCGCTGATTTGTAAGTATGACGGGATTGTCGAACATGTTGAAGCCAGTGAAATCTGGGTCCGCCGCATGGTGAACGTGGACGGCCGGGAAGTAGAGGCTGACCTCGATAAATACCGCCTGCAGAAATTTAAACGTTCCAATAACGGAATGTGTATTAACCAGCGCCCAATCGTGAAAAAAGGCGACCGTGTTGTCAAAGGTGAAATTTTGGCGGACGGCCAGTCAATGGACATGGGTGAAATGGCACTTGGCCAGAATGTTTTAGTTGCCTTTATGACATGGGATGGCTATAACTATGAAGATGCCATCATCATGAGTGAAAAACTTGTTAAAGAAGATGTGTATACGTCTATTCATATTGAAGAATATGAATCTGAAGCCCGCGATACGAAATTAGGGCCTGAAGAAATGACGCGCGATATTCCAAACGTTGGTGAAGATGCGCTGAAAAACCTCGATGAACGTGGCATTATCCGCATCGGTGCAGAGGTAAAAGACGGCGATCTGCTCGTCGGGAAAGTGACACCAAAAGGCGTAACCGAACTGACAGCTGAAGAACGTCTGCTGCATGCCATCTTTGGCGAAAAAGCCCGCGAAGTCCGTGATACATCCTTGCGCGTACCACATGGCGGCGGCGGCATCATTCTGGATGTAAAAGTCTTTACCCGTGAAGCCGGCGATGAGCTGCCTCCTGGTGTCAACCAGCTTGTACGTGTTTATATCGTTCAAAAACGGAAAATCCACCAGGGCGATAAAATGGCCGGACGCCATGGGAATAAAGGGGTTATCTCGCGGATTCTTCCTGAAGAGGATATGCCGTTTATGCCGGACGGGACACCTGTCCAAATCATGTTAAATCCGCTTGGTGTACCATCCCGGATGAACATCGGGCAAGTGCTTGAACTCCACCTTGGCATGGCTGCAAGAAAGCTCGGACTCCATGTTGCGACGCCGGTATTTGACGGCGCACGCGAAGAAGATGTTTGGGAAACGATTGAAGAAGCAGGTATGGCCCGCGATGCCAAAACTGTCCTTTACGACGGCCGTACAGGCGAACCTTTCGATAACCGTGTTTCAGTCGGGATCATGTATATGATTAAACTGGCTCACATGGTTGATGATAAACTTCATGCCCGTTCAACCGGCCCGTACTCGCTTGTTACGCAGCAGCCGCTCGGCGGTAAAGCGCAATTTGGCGGGCAAAGGTTTGGAGAAATGGAAGTATGGGCACTTGAAGCATACGGCGCTGCCTATACCCTGCAGGAAATCCTTACCGTCAAATCGGACGATGTTGTCGGCCGTGTGAAAACTTATGAAGCCATTGTTAAAGGTGAAAACGTTCCGGAACCTGGTGTGCCGGAATCGTTTAAAGTGCTAATTAAGGAACTTCAAAGTTTGGGCCTCGACGTGAAAATTTTGTCAGGCGATGACGAAGAAATTGAGATGCGCGAGCTGGAAGATGAAGACGACGTTAATCAAGCAGATACATTAAATATTGCTCCGGATACGAAAGAAGAACCGGAAGGAATCGGGGCATCGAAAGAATAATGGCAAGTAATTAGAATGAAACAGAAAGAGAGGTCACAAGCCGGATCAACATATATGCATATGCCAATCCGTCCATTTCTGACTTCTGTTTCTGTTCTTCTATGAAAAGTTTTAAGGTTTGAACCTAAAGACGAAAGGGAGGCTGGCCCCTTGCTGGATGTAAATAATTTTGAGTATATGAAAATTGGTCTTGCTTCACCTGATAAAATCCGTTCCTGGTCGTACGGTGAAGTGAAGAAACCTGAAACAATTAACTATCGGACTTTGAAGCCTGAAAAAGACGGACTTTTTTGCGAGCGTATTTTCGGGCCGACAAAGGACTGGGAATGCCACTGCGGGAAATATAAACGTGTGCGTTATAAAGGCGTTGTCTGCGACCGTTGCGGTGTCGAAGTCACGAGGGCGAAAGTGCGCCGTGAAAGAATGGGCCATATTGAACTTGCTGCTCCTGTTTCGCATATCTGGTATTTCAAAGGCATTCCAAGCCGGATGGGCCTTGTGCTCGACATGTCTCCACGTGCTTTGGAAGAGGTCATTTACTTTGCGTCCTATGTGGTTACAGAAGCAGGGGATACCTCGCTTGAGAAGAAACAATTGCTTTCGGAAAAGGAATACCGTGCATACCGTGAAAAATACGGCAATAAATTCCAAGCCGGCATGGGAGCAGAAGCCATTAAAAAGCTTTTGCAGGATGTCGATGTCCATAAAGAAGTGGGCGCTTTAAAAGAAGAGCTGAAAGTTGCCCAGGGGCAGCGCCGCACCCGTGCGATTAAACGCCTGGAAGTGCTGGAAGCTTTTCGTAACTCCGGTAACAAACCGGATTGGATGATTCTAGATGTTATTCCTGTTATCCCGCCTGAATTACGCCCGATGGTTCAGCTGGAAGGCGGACGCTTTGCAACATCCGACTTGAATGATTTGTACCGCCGCGTCATCAACCGGAATAACCGCTTGAAAAGACTGCTCGACCTTGGCGCGCCAAGTATCATTGTCCAGAATGAAAAACGCATGCTCCAGGAAGCAGTTGACGCCTTAATCGACAACGGACGCCGCGGACGCCCTGTAACCGGACCGGGAAACCGCCCGTTAAAATCACTTTCCCATATGTTAAAAGGGAAACAAGGCCGTTTCCGCCAAAACCTGTTGGGAAAACGGGTTGACTATTCCGGCCGTTCCGTTATTGTCGTCGGCCCGAACTTAAAAATGTACCAATGCGGGCTACCCCGGGAAATGGCAATCGAACTGTTCAAACCTTTTGTGATGAAAGAACTTGTTGAAAAAGGCCTTGCCCATAATATCAAGAGCGCAAAACGTAAAATTGAACGTCTGCAGCCCGAAATTTGGGATGTGCTCGAAGAAGTGATTAAAGAGCATCCGGTATTGCTGAACCGTGCCCCTACACTGCACAGGCTTGGGATCCAGGCATTCGAGCCAACGCTTGTCGAAGGGCGTGCCATTCGCCTTCACCCGCTCGTATGTACAGCTTACAACGCTGACTTTGACGGTGACCAAATGGCTGTTCACGTACCGCTGTCGTCAGAGGCGCAAGCGGAAGCACGCATGCTTATGCTGGCTGCGCAAAATATCCTGAATCCGAAAGACGGGAAACCGGTTGTTACGCCTTCCCAGGACATGGTATTGGGGAACTATTACCTGACCCTTGAACGGGAAGATGCAATCGGTGAAGGTTCGATCTTTAATAATATTAATGAAGTTTACATGGCCTATTACAACGGCTATGTACATTTTCACTCAAGAATTGCGGTTAGAGCCGGTTCCCTGCAGAACCCGACGTTTACAGAAGAGCAAAATAATCAGTTGTTAATCACAACGGTTGGGAAAATCATTTTCAATGAAATTTTGCCGGAAAGTTTCCCGTATATTAACGAACCAACAAAATCCAATCTTGAAGAAAAAACACCTGACAAATATTTTGTGGATCCAACTGTTGACGTTAAAGAACACATTAAACAGCAGCCGCTGATCCGGCCGTTTGTCAAAGGTTTCCTTGGAAGCATTATTGCGGAAGTCTTTAAACGTTTCAAGATCACTGAAACCTCCAAAATGCTTGACCGCTTAAAAGACCTGGGCTTTAAATATTCAACCAAGGCCGGAATTACAGTCGGTGTGGCCGATATCGTTGTTTTGGGTGAAAAAGAGGAAATCCTGCATGAGGCCCAAATTAAAGTGGACAATGTCATGAAACAGTTCCGGCGCGGTTTAATTACTGAAGATGAACGTTATGACCGGGTGATTTCAATATGGAGCGCTGCGAAAGATACGATCCAGGGCAAGCTCGGGGATTCGCTGGATAAACGAAATCCTATCTTTATGATGAGTGATTCCGGTGCCCGTGGGAATGCATCTAACTTTACACAGCTTGCCGGCATGCGCGGTTTAATGGCCAACCCGGCCGGACGGATTATTGAGTTGCCGATCAAGTCCAGTTTCCGCGAGGGCTTAACCGTTCAAGAATACTTCATTTCTACGCACGGTGCCCGTAAAGGTCTTGCCGATACCGCCCTGAAGACAGCTGACTCTGGTTACTTAACCCGCCGTCTTGTTGACGTGGCCCAGGATGTCATTATCCGTGAAGATGACTGTGGCACAGACCGCGGCTTATTAATCAGTTCACTGAAGGAAGGAACGGAAATCATTGAAACACTTGAAGAACGCTTAACCGGGCGTTATTCAAGGAAAACGGTCAAACATCCTGAGACAGGAAAAATTATTGTCCATGAAAATGAGTTCATTACAGAAGACATCGCCAAGGAAATTGTCGATGCCGGCTATGAAAAAGTTTGGATCCGTTCGGCATTTACCTGTAACACGCGCCACGGTGTATGTAAGAAATGCTACGGGCGCAACCTTGCAACAGGCCAGGAAGTTGAAGTTGGGGAAGCAGTTGGTATTATTGCTGCCCAATCCATTGGTGAACCAGGTACCCAGCTGACGATGCGGACCTTCCATACAGGCGGTGTGGCCGGAGACGATATTACCCAAGGTCTCCCGCGTATCCAGGAACTGTTTGAAGCAAGGAATCCAAAAGGGCAGGCAGTCATTTCCGAGGTGGATGGCGTTGTAACTTCAATTGGTGAAGGCCGTGACCGCCAATACGAAATTGTCATTCAGGGTTCGGTTGAAACACGCACCTATACTGCCCCTTATACATCAAGGCTCAAAGTTGCGGTAAATGACCATGTGAAGAGAGGGCAGGAGCTAACAGAAGGTTCTATTGACCCTAAAGATCTGCTCCGGATTACAGATGTGACAACCGTACAGGAATACCTGCTCCACGAAGTACAGAAAGTATACCGGATGCAGGGGGTCGAAATCGGGGATAAACACATCGAAGTTATGGTCCGCCAGATGCTGAGGAAAGTAAGAGTCATGGATGCTGCCGACACAGATGTACTTCCGGGCTCATTGCTTGACATCCATCAGTTTACTGAGGCCAACGAAAAGGCGCTGCTTGAAGGCAGTCTGCCGGCAACAGGCCGCCCGGTATTACTCGGGATCACGAAAGCTTCGCTGGAAACAGACTCATTCTTGTCTGCTGCATCCTTCCAGGAAACAACACGTGTGTTAACCGATGCGGCGATCAAGGGCAAACGCGATGAGCTTCTCGGCTTAAAAGAAAATGTGATTATCGGGAAACTGGTTCCAGCGGGTACGGGAATGCCCCGTTACCGTACGATCATTCCCGAAATTGTAAAAAAAGATGAAGAAGTCCCTGCAGAATAAGGATTGAAGGGCGGCGCCGGTGCTGAAACCGGCGCACCCTCCATTTTTCTTTGCAAACTGATATATGCTTTAGCGGATGTGGGAGAAATGGCCAATTGTTTTTTCAATATGATTATTGACTTTGAAATTTTAAAGTGATAATATATTCAAGGTGCTCCTATCAATACCTGTATGCTTTGGAGGATGCAAATATGTCTTATGAAAAAGTAACTCAGGCTAAATCTTTTATTGTAGGAACGAAACAAACAGTAAAGGCGTTAAAATCCGGCAAAGCAGATGAATTGCTTGTTGCGGAGGATGCTGATCCGAATATCACAAACAAGGTCATATCAATTGCTGAAGCGTTTCAAATACCGGTTACCACTGTTGAGTCAAAAAAACAGCTCGGCAAAGCGTGCGGTATAGAGGTCGGAGCTGCAACTGTTGCACTCATTTATTAAACTCTTTTTGCGGATACAACCGCGAAAGTTTGTTTTTACCATTAAATGAACCACCTGGATGTGTGGAACTAAATTGTTCGAAGGGAGGAAAAACAAATGCCTACAATTAATCAATTGGTGCGCAAGCCTCGTAAATCAAAATTTGAGAAATCAAAATCGCCTGCGCTGAATAAAGGCTATAATAGCTTCAAAAAAATCAATACGGATTTGTCATCACCTCAAAAACGCGGAGTATGTACCCGTGTTGGTACCATGACACCGAAAAAACCAAACTCGGCGCTTCGTAAATATGCGCGTGTCCGCTTGACAAACGGTATTGAAGTAACAGCTTATATTCCTGGTATTGGCCATAATCTGCAGGAACACAGTGTCGTGCTGATCCGCGGCGGCCGTGTAAAAGACTTGCCAGGGGTACGTTACCACATCGTACGCGGTGCACTCGATACTGCCGGCGTAGAAAACCGTAAACAAGGCCGTTCTAAATACGGTACGAAAAAACCAAAAGAAAAGAAATAAGAAGTGCAATCATAAGACCTGCTGAAAGGAGGATCATTCATGCCACGTAAAGGACCTGTCGCAAAGAGAGATGTATTACCGGATCCGATTTATAATTCAAAGTTGGTAACACGTTTAATTAATAAAATGATGATTGATGGTAAGAGAGGTAAATCTCAAACTATCCTTTATTCTGCATTCGACATTATCCGTGAACGCTCGGGTAAAGATCCAATGGAAGTTTTTGATCAAGCGTTAAAAAATATTATGCCTGTTCTTGAGGTTAAAGCACGCCGTGTTGGTGGTGCAAACTATCAAGTGCCGGTTGAAGTTCGGCCTGAACGCCGTACAACTTTAGGGCTTCGCTGGCTGGTAAACTATTCACGCCTGCGCGGAGAAAAAACAATGGAAGAACGCCTTGCAAATGAAATTATGGATGCTGCAAACAACACGGGCGCATCAGTGAAAAAACGCGAAGACACGCATAAAATGGCTGAAGCCAACAAAGCGTTCGCGCACTATCGCTGGTAATATTCTTTCATTCCTAAAATTACACCTATTAAAGGAAGGAGAAATACGAGATGCCAAGAGAGTTCTCCTTAGAAAAGACTCGTAATATCGGTATCATGGCCCATATCGATGCCGGTAAAACCACAACGACCGAGCGCATCCTTTATTATACAGGCCGTATTCATAAAATCGGCGAAACGCATGAAGGTGCGTCTCAAATGGACTGGATGGCACAGGAACAAGAGCGCGGTATTACCATTACATCTGCGGCGACAACCGCACAATGGCATGACCACCGCGTAAACATTATCGACACACCAGGACACGTGGATTTCACGGTTGAAGTTGAACGTTCACTGCGTGTGCTGGATGGTGCAGTTGCTGTTCTTGATGCCCAATCCGGAGTTGAGCCTCAAACTGAAACTGTTTGGCGCCAGGCGACAACATACGGGGTCCCTCGTATTGTATTCGTTAATAAAATGGATAAAATCGGGGCTGACTTCCTATATTCGCTAGGTACCCTTCATGAACGTTTGCAAGCCAATGCACATGCAGTCCAACTGCCAATTGGTGCCGAAGATGACTTCAGAGGCATTATTGATCTCGTCGAAATGAAAGCAACATTCTATGACGATGATCTGGGCACAAAGATTGAAGTTCGTGAAATTCCGGAAGAATATAAAGCAACAGCTGAAGAATACCGTGAAAAACTGTTGGAAGCAGTTGCTGAAATTGACGAAGACTTCATGGAAAAATACCTGGGCGGCGAAGAGATCTCTAAAGAAGAATTAAAAGCTGCCATCCGTAAAGGTACAGTTAACGTTGAATTCTTCCCTGTACTTTGCGGTTCTGCATTTAAAAACAAAGGTGTCCAATTAATGCTTGATGCGGTTATTGACTACCTTCCATCTCCATTGGACGTACCGCCTATTAAAGGTACACTTCCGGACAGTGATCAAGAAGTCGTAAGGCATTCCAACGATGATGAACCGTTCTCTGCCCTGGCTTTCAAAGTGATGACAGACCCGTTTGTTGGTAAACTGACATTCTTCCGCGTGTACTCCGGATCATTAAGCGCCGGAAGCTACGTTCAAAACTCAACAAAGGGCAAACGTGAACGCGTCGGCCGTATCCTGCAAATGCACGCAAACCACCGCAAAGAAATTGACGAGGTTTATGCCGGTGACATCGCAGCTGCAGTTGGTTTAAAAGATACGACAACCGGTGACACGCTTTGCGATGAAGATAGTCTCGTTATCCTTGAGTCGATGGAATTCCCTGAACCGGTTATTCAATTGTCTGTTGAACCGAAATCGAAGGCAGACCAGGATAAAATGACAACAGCACTGCAAAAACTGCAGGAAGAAGATCCGACTTTCCGCGCGCATACTGACCAGGAAACCGGGCAAACGATCATTGAAGGAATGGGTGAACTTCACCTTGATATCATCGTCGACCGGATGAAACGCGAGTTTAAAGTAGAAGCAAATGTCGGCGCGCCTCAAGTTGCGTACCGCGAAACTTTCCGCAAGGCTGCCCAAGTCCAAGGTAAATTTGTTCGCCAATCCGGTGGCCGCGGGCAATATGGTGATGTTTGGATTGAATTTACTCCAAACGAAGAAGGAAAAGGTTTTGAATTTGAAAATGCGATCGTCGGTGGTGTTGTTCCGCGTGAATACGTCCCGGCAATCCAATCCGGTTTGGAAGATGCCATGCAGCGCGGTGTTTTAGCCGGCTATCCTTTAGTTGATATTAAGGCAAAACTGTACGATGGTTCTTACCACGATGTCGACTCAAGTGAAATGGCATTTAAAGTTGCTGCTTCCCTTGCGTTGAGGAATGCGGCATCAAAATGTGACCCGGTATTGCTTGAACCTGTCATGAAAGTGGAAATTATCATTCCTGAAGAATATCTCGGCGACATCATGGGACAAGTTACAGCACGCCGCGGACGTGTGGAAGGAATGGAAGCACGCGGTAATGCGCAAGTTGTCCGTGCGTTTGTTCCGCTTTCTGAAATGTTCGGGTATGCAACAGCTCTTCGGTCAAGTACGCAAGGACGCGGTGTATTTACCATGCACTTTGACCACTATGAAGAAGTACCGAAATCCATTGCAGAAGAAATCATTAAAAAAAATAAAGGCGAATAATTGATTTATTGCTTTTAATGAAGTATAACTACTACTAGGTTGGTTCATCACGCTTTAAAGTTGTTTACGCAGCTTTAAAGCCATATCTATACTTATAATCTAAAATATTAAGGAGGATTTCCTAATGGCTAAACAAAAATTCGATCGTTCAAAAGAGCACTGTAATATTGGAACAATCGGTCACGTTGACCATGGTAAAACTACATTGACAGCTGCAATTACTACTGTTCTGTCAAAACAAGGTAAAGCTGAAGCACGCGGATACGACCAAATCGACGGTGCTCCTGAAGAACGTGAACGTGGTATCACAATCAACACTGCACACGTGGAATATGAAACTGAAAAACGCCACTATGCACACGTTGACTGCCCTGGACACGCGGACTATGTTAAAAACATGATCACTGGTGCTGCGCAAATGGACGGCGCTATCCTGGTTGTATCTGCAGCTGACGGCCCAATGCCGCAAACGCGTGAACATATTCTTCTTTCCCGCCAAGTAGGCGTACCTTACATCGTTGTATTCTTAAACAAATGCGACATGGTAGATGACGAAGAATTGCTTGAACTCGTTGAAATGGAAGTTCGTGATCTTCTTTCTGAATATGACTTCCCTGGTGACGAAGTACCGGTCATCAAAGGCTCTGCTTTGAAAGCTCTTGAAGGCGATCCTGAATACGAAGCAAAAATCATTGAATTGATGGATGCTGTTGACGAATACATTCCAACTCCGCAACGTGAAACAGACAAACCTTTCATGATGCCTGTCGAAGATGTATTCTCAATTACCGGTCGTGGTACAGTTGCTACCGGCCGTGTAGAACGTGGCCAATTGAAGGTCGGCGATGTTGTTGAAATCGTTGGTTTGAATGATGAACCAAAACAAACAACGGTTACCGGCGTTGAAATGTTCCGTAAACTTCTTGACTATGCTGAAGCAGGTGACAACATCGGTGCGCTTCTCCGCGGTGTTGCCCGTGAAGAAGTACAACGCGGCCAAGTGTTGGCAAAACCAGGTTCCATCACACCACATACAAAATTTAAAGCACAAGTTTACGTATTAACAAAAGAAGAAGGCGGACGCCATACGCCATTCTTCTCAAACTACCGCCCTCAGTTCTACTTCCGTACAACTGACGTAACGGGCATTATCACTTTGCCTGAAGGTGTAGAAATGGTTATGCCTGGTGATAACGTTGAAATGGCTGTTGAACTCATCGCTCCGATTGCGATCGAAGAAGGAACTAAATTCTCTATTCGTGAAGGCGGACGTACAGTAGGTGCAGGTTCAGTAGCTTCTATTGAAAAATAAGCGATCAAACAAAAGGCAATCAGGGTTTCCCTGGTTGCTTTTTTTTGCCTTAAAAACAATATGCTAAAATGTATCCTCTGCTCGCGTCATACGGCGTAATTTTTTCCAAAGCTTGAGATGGAGCTTTTTCGTGTGTATAATAGAACCCGTGTTGAAAACGCAGAAGATCAAGATTAATGTTGCATTGCCTGCGCAATTTGTGTATAATGATTGATGTTGGTCTTTGACTGCGATGAAGTGGGAGGTTGCTGACACACCCGGCCGCTTTGCCATGGCGCGTGTGCAGGAAATTTCCATGGAGAATGTCTATTATCAAATAGGCGATAAAGGAGGGAAAATAATGGCAAAACAAAAGATCCGCATTCGTTTGAAAGCTTACGACCACAGAATCCTTGATCAATCTGCAGAAAAAATTGTAGAAACAGCAAAAAGATCCGGTGCAGCGGTATCGGGGCCGATTCCGTTGCCAACTGAAAAATCGGTTTATACGATTCTTCGCGCTGTGCATAAATACAAAGATTCCCGTGAGCAATTTGAAATGCGCACACACAAACGTCTGATCGATATCGTGAATCCAACACCGCAAACTGTTGATTCTTTGATGCGTTTGGACCTGCCATCTGGCGTTGACATTGAAATTAAACTTTAATGATAAACATATTGAATAAATTACAGGAGGTGTGACTCGTGACCAAAGGAATCTTAGGAAGAAAAATCGGTATGACACAAGTTTTTGCTGAAAATGGCGATCTTATCCCTGTTACGGTTGTTGAAGCGACTCCAAATGTGGTGCTGCAAAAGAAAACAGCTGATACAGATGGCTATGAAGCAATTCAGCTTGGTTTTTCCGACAAACCGGACAGATTAGCAATTAAACCTGAAAAAGGTCATGCAACAAAAGCCAATACGGCTCCTAAGCGCTTCATTCGTGAGTTTGACGGAGTTAATACTGGTGATTTTGAAATTGGTCAAGAAGTCAAAGTAGATATTTTTGCAGAAGGTGACATAGTAGATGTTACCGGAATTTCAAAAGGGAAAGGTTTCCAGGGTGTGATTAAACGCCACGGACAATCACGCGGCCCAATGGCCCACGGTTCCCGTTATCATCGCCGTCCGGGCTCAATGGGTCCTGTAGCGCCAAACCGTGTGTTTAAGCAAAAGGCCTTGCCTGGACGTACAGGCGGAGAACAAATTACGGTTCAAAACCTGCAAATTGTCAAAGTGGATACTGAACGTAATCTGCTTCTTATAAAAGGAAATGTTCCTGGTCCTAAAAAATCTTTGCTTAAAGTGAGTGCAGCCATAAAAGCAAAATAACCGTAAAGAAAGGAGGAAACAGGAATGCCAAAAGTAGCTCTATACAACCAAAGCGGTTCAAAAGTTGGAGAAATTGAACTGAATGATTCCGTTTTTGGTATCGAACCGAATGAACATGTATTATTTGAAGCCATTATTATGCAAAGAGCTTCCTTGCGTCAAGGAACACATAAAGTGAAAGGCCGTTCTGAAGTCAGAGGCGGCGGGCGTAAACCATGGCGTCAAAAAGGAACCGGCCGTGCACGCCAAGGCTCCATCCGCTCTCCACAATGGCGCGGCGGTGGTACCGTGTTTGGCCCTGTTCCACGCAGCTACAGCTATAAATTACCTAAAAAAGTACGCCGTTTGGCGATTAAGTCAGCATTGTCTTCGAAAGTCCAGGAAGAAAATATCTTAGTATTGGATGCACTGAATTTTGATGCACCGAAAACAAAGGATTTTGTTGCTGTACTGAAAAACTTGTCAGTCGACAAAAAAGCACTTGTTGTAACAGACGGATTAAATGAAAATGTCGCTTTATCTGCACGCAATATCCCGGGTATTACGGTAGTGGAAGCTTCCGGTGTAAACGTACTGGATGTTATCAGCCATGATAAATTGATCATGACACAATCCGCTGTACAAAAAGTAGAGGAGGTGCTTGGTTAATGGATGCACGTGATGTTCTAAAGCGCCCCGTTATTACTGAACGCTCAATGCAATTGACAGCTGATAAAAAATATACTTTTGATGTTGATGTGAAAGCAAACAAAACACAAATCAAAAAGGCTGTCGAAGAAGTATTTGATGTTAAAGTTGCAAAAGTGAATGTTGCAAACTACAAAGGCAAATTCAAACGCATGGGCCGTTTCGCAGGCTATACAAACAAGCGCCGTAAAGCTGTTGTCACTTTAACACCTGATAGCAAGGAAATTGAAATTTTTGAACTTTAATTTTGTCATTAATTAGACTTGAAGAGGAGGGAAAAACATGGCGATCAAAAAATACAAACCGACCTCTAACGGGCGTCGCGGCATGACGGCTTTGGATTTTGAGGAAATCACAACAGATACACCTGAAAAATCACTTCTGGCACCGCTCAGCAAAACTGCCGGCCGCAACAACCAGGGGAAGTTAACAGTTCGTCATCATGGCGGCGGTCATAAGCGTCAATACCGTATTATTGACTTCAAACGTGATAAAGATGGTATACCAGGACGCGTTGCTACAATCGAGTATGACCCGAACCGTTCATCAAACATCGCATTGATCCATTATTCAGATGGTGAAAAAAGATATATTATTGCACCGAAAAATTTAAAAGTCGGCATGGAAATTATGTCCGGACCGGATGCTGATATTAAAGTAGGGAATGCACTTCCGCTTTCTGCTATCCCTGTTGGTACAGTGATCCACAATATTGAACTGAAACCAGGCAAGGGCGGCCAATTAATCCGTTCTGCCGGCGCATCTGCACAAGTGCTTGGTAAAGAAGGCAAATATGTGCTTGTCCGCCTGAATTCAGGAGAAGTACGGATGGTATTGGCTACTTGCCGCGCAACAATCGGCCAAGTGGGCAACGAACAACATGAACTGGTCAATATTGGTAAAGCAGGACGTAAACGCTGGAAGGGTGTCCGCCCAACAGTCCGCGGTTCTGTCATGAACCCTAATGATCACCCTCATGGTGGTGGTGAAGGTAAAGCGCCAATCGGACGCAAATCGCCAATGTCACCTTGGGGCAAACCGACACTTGGTTACAAAACACGCAAGAAAAAGAACAAATCGGATAAATTCATTGTACGTCGCCGTAAAAAATAATGCGATTGGACTACGGTTCGCATATAGAACCGTAGCGCAATCACGAAGGGAGGTTCAACAATGGGTCGCAGCTTAAAAAAAGGTCCTTTTGCTGATGAGCATTTGATGGTTAAAATCGAAAAATTAAATGATTCCAATAAAAAGCAGGTCATTAAAACATGGTCACGCCGTTCTACAATCTTTCCTGCATTTGTAGGCCATACGATTGCAGTTTATGACGGGCGCAAACATGTACCTGTTTATATTACAGAAGATATGGTAGGCCACAAGCTTGGTGAATTTGCACCAACACGTACTTTCAAAGGCCATTCCGGTGAAGATAGGAAAACAAAACGCTAATGAGAGGAGGGTATTCCTATGCAAGCAAAAGCTGTCGCTAAAACAGTTCGAATTGCTCCTCGTAAAGCACGTCTGGTTGTTGATTTAATTCGAGGAAAGCAAGCGGGAGAAGCGATTTCCATTCTTAAATATACGCCAAAAGCTGTTTCGCCTATTATTGAAAAAGTGCTTAACTCTGCGATCGCAAACGCAGAACACAACTATGATATGGATGTAAACAGCCTTGTCGTATCACAGGCTTATGTAGACGAAGGGCCGACACTCAAACGTTTCCGCCCGCGTGCAATGGGCCGTGCAAGCCAAATTAATAAACGCACAAGCCACATTACTATCGTAGTATCAGATCAAAAGGAGGGATAATTCGTGGGTCAAAAAGTAAATCCAAACGGTTTGCGAATCGGAGTGATTCGTGACTGGGAATCTAAATGGTATGCTGAAAAAGATTATGCAGATTTATTGCACGAAGACATTAAAGTTCGCGCATATATCGAAAAACGCCTTTCTGATGCTTCTGTTTCCGGCGTGGAAATTGAACGTGCAGCAAACCGTGTAAACATTACGATTCGTACGGCCAAACCCGGTATGGTTATCGGTAAAGGCGGCAGCGAAGTTGAAGCATTACGCAAAGCGTTAAATGAATTAACAGGAAAAAGGGTCCACATTAATATCGTGGAAATCAAAAAAGCGGATATCGATGCAAAATTAGTTGCTGAAAATATCGCTCGTCAGTTAGAAAATCGTGTTTCTTTCCGCCGTGCGCAAAAACAGGCCATTCAACGTGCAATGCGTGCAGGGGCTAAAGGGATCAGAACACAAGTGTCCGGCCGTTTAGGCGGTGCTGATATTGCCCGTGCGGAACACTACAGCGAAGGTACTGTGCCGTTGCACACGCTTCGTGCAGACATCGACTATGCACACGCTGAAGCCGACACAACTTATGGTAAACTCGGTGTAAAAGTATGGATCTATCGCGGAGAGATTCTTCCTGCTAAGAAAAAAACTGAGGAAGGGGGAAACTGATCATGTTATTGCCTAAACGTGTAAAATACCGCCGTGACCACCGCGGAAAAATGCGCGGCAAATCAAAGGGCGGTACAGAAGTAAGCTTTGGCGAATATGGTTTACAGGCTTTAGAGGCTTCATGGATTACAAACCGCCAAATCGAAGCTGCCCGTATTGCGATGACACGTTATATGAAACGTGGCGGTAAAGTTTGGATTAAAATCTTCCCTCACAAGCCGTACACTGCAAAACCTTTGGAAGTACGGATGGGTTCCGGTAAAGGTGCACCTGAAGGATGGGTTGCCGTTGTAAAACCCGGCAGAATTTTATTTGAAATTGCCGGCGTTCCGGAAGAAGTTGCTCGTGAAGCATTGCGCCTTGCAGGACATAAGCTTCCAATTAAATGCAAGTTTGTAAAACGAGAAGAAATTGGTGGTGAATCTAATGAAAGTTAAAGAAATTCGTGACCTTACCACTGCCGAAATAGAACAAAAAGTTAAATCGCTGAAGGAAGAACTATTCAACCTTCGATTCCAGCTTGCGACTGGTCAATTAGAAAACACTGCCCGCATTCGTGAAGTTCGTAAATCGATTGCCCGTATGAAAACTGTAATTCGTGAAAGAGAAATTGGTCTTAACAATCGATAATGGGAGGAGGTTAGCGATACATGAGTGAACGCAACCAACGAAAAGTTTATACCGGCCGCGTCGTATCCGATAAAATGGATAAAACGATTACGGTGCTGGTAGAAACTTATAAGAAACATTCTCTTTATGGCAAACGTGTCAAATACTCTAAGAAATTCAAGGCACATGATGAAAACAATGAAGCAAAGACAGGCGATATTGTTACCATCATGGAAACCCGCCCGCTTTCAGCAACAAAACGTTTTCGCCTCGTAGAAATCGTTGAAAAAGCAGTTATTATTTAATAGAAAGGTTCGGATACCTGTTTATTCCGAAGGGAGGTAAACGAAATGATACAACAAGAAACCCGTTTAAAAGTAGCTGACAATTCCGGTGCCCGTGAAGTTTTAGCCATTAAAGTACTGGGTGGTTCAGGCCGCAAAACAGCGAATATTGGCGATGTCATTGTTGCGACTGTGAAACAAGCAACACCAGGAGGCGTTGTCAAAAAGGGCGAAGTCGTAAAAGCTGTTGTTGTCCGTACAAAGAGTGGCGTCCGCCGCAGTGACGGTTCATATATCCGCTTTGATGAAAATGCCTGCGTGATTATCCGTGATGATAAAAGCCCGCGCGGTACACGTATCTTCGGGCCGGTCGCTCGTGAATTGCGCAACAACAATTTCATGAAGATCGTATCGTTAGCTCCGGAAGTGCTTTAAAAAATACCGATTCATGTTCAAGGAGGTGCGATGAAGATGCATGTAAAAAAAGGCGACAAAGTAATGGTAATCTCAGGTAAAGACAAAGGCAAAACCGGTACCATCCTTGCTGCATTCCCGAAAAAGGACCGCGTGATTGTAGAAGGTGTGAATGTTGTAAAAAAACACTCAAAACCTACCCAGGCGAATCCACAAGGCGGAATCTTCGACATGGAGGCACCGATTCACGTATCCAATGTCATGGTTGTTGATCCGAAAACAAACGAACCGACACGTGTTGGATATGATGTAAAAGATGGCAAAAAAGTCCGTGTAGCAAAAAAAATCTGGCGAAGTATTAGATAAATAGTTTTTAGATGAAGGGAGGTACACGACATGAACCGCCTAAAGGAAAAATACGTAAAAGAAATCGTTCCTGCTTTAACAAGCAAATTTAACTATACATCAGTAATGCAAGTGCCTAAAGTTGATAAAATCGTCATTAACATGGGTGTTGGTGATGCTGTTCAAAACGCTAAACTATTAGATAATGCTGTTGAAGAACTGACTTTGATTTCCGGACAAAGACCGGTTATCACCAGAGCTAAAAATTCCATTGCCGGTTTCCGCTTGCGTGAAGGCATGCCGATCGGCACAAAAGTGACCCTCCGTGGTGAACGCATGTATGAATTTTTAGATAAACTGATTTCAGTTTCTCTTCCACGTGTCCGTGACTTCCACGGCGTCTCGAAGAAATCTTTTGACGGCCGCGGAAACTACACTTTAGGGATTAAAGAACAATTGATTTTCCCTGAAATCGATTATGATCAAGTCAGCAAAGTTCGCGGTATGGATATTGTCATTGTCACAACTGCGAATACTGACGAAGAATCTCGTGAACTGTTATCACAACTCGGAATGCCATTCCAAAAATAAGCTCGCGCTAAAAGGGAGGCGAAAACGTGGCTAAAAAATCTATGATTGTGAAACAAAAACGCGAACCGAAGTATAAAGTGCAAGCTTATACTCGTTGCGAACGTTGCGGCCGACCACATTCTGTCATTCGCAAATTTAAACTTTGCCGTATTTGTTTCCGTGAACTCGCATATAAAGGTCAAATTCCTGGCGTCAAAAAAGCCAGCTGGTAAAACCCATATTGGGGAAGGAGGTTATCATAAATGGTCATGACAGATCCAATTGCAGATTTGCTCACTCGTATTCGTAATGCAAACACAGTCCGTCACGAGAAATTGGAAGTTCCGGCTTCTAAGGTTAAAAAAGAAATCGCTGAAATCCTGAAACGCGAAGGCTTTGTTCGTGATGTTGAGTATATTGAAGACAATAAACAAGGTATCATTCGGATCTTCCTGAAATACGGTTCAAACAACGAACGCGTCATTACAGGAATTAAACGGATCAGTAAACCGGGCCTGCGTGTTTATGCGAAGGCTGATGAGGTGCCTAAAGTATTAAACGGCCTTGGTATTGCGATCGTATCTACTTCTCAAGGTGTTTTGACAGATAAAGAAGCACGCACGAACAAAATCGGCGGCGAAGTATTGGCATACGTTTGGTAATAAATTGAAGTTGAACGGAGGTGCAGAATATGTCACGTATCGGAAAAAAGCCAGTTGAAATTCCAGCTGGAGTTACGGTAACCATTAACGAAAACACTGTTACGGTAAAAGGGCCAAAAGGTGAATTATCACGCAGCTTCAGCCCTGATATGGCCATCAAAATTGAAGACAATATCATTAACGTAACACGTCCTTCTGATAGCAAAATACATCGTGCTTTGCATGGCACAACACGCGCGCTGCTTGCAAACATGATCGATGGTGTATCAAAAGGCTTCGAAAAATCATTGGAATTGGTCGGTGTCGGATATCGTGCCCAAAAACAAGGCAAAAAACTTGTGTTGAATGTCGGGTACTCCCATCCTGTTGAATTTGAACCAGAAGAAGGCTTGGAAGTTGAAGTCCCTTCAAATACAAAAGTCGTCGTTAAAGGGATGAGCAAAGAACGCGTTGGCGCGCTTGCTGCGAACATCCGCGACGTTCGCCCGCCGGAACCTTACAAAGGCAAAGGAATTCGTTATGAAGGCGAATATGTACGTAGAAAAGAAGGTAAAACTGGTAAGTAATGCTGCGTAGTTTGAGAAAGGAGTGAATTCAATGATCACAAAGCCGGATAAAAATCAGGTACGGAAAAAAAGACATGCCCGCGTCCGCGCAAGATTAAGCGGTACTGCTGAACGCCCGCGTTTAAACATATATCGTTCAAATAAAAACATTTATGCGCAATTGATTGATGATGTGAATCACGTAACATTGGTGAGTGCTTCTACACTTGACAAAGATTTAAACCTTGAATCAACAGGCAATGTTGAAGCTGCTCAAAAAGTTGGCGAATTAATTGCAAAGCGCGCCCTTGAAAAAGGGTTGGAAGAAGTTGTATTCGACCGCGGCGGTTACTTGTATCATGGCCGCGTCAAAGCACTTGCAGATGCTGCCCGCGAAAACGGATTACAATTTTAATCATAAAGGAGGGAAAAATGAATGCTTCGTATTGACCCAAACAAACTTGAATTAGAAGAACGTGTTGTAACAATAAACCGTGTTGCAAAGGTTGTGAAAGGCGGACGCCGTTTCCGTTTCTCAGCACTTGTCGTCGTTGGAGACAGAAACGGACATGTCGGCTTTGGAACAGGTAAAGCACAGGAAGTACCGGATGCGATCCGCAAAGCCGTTGAGGATGCAAAAAAACAATTGCTTGAAGTGCCTGTTAATGGCACAACAATTCCGCATGAAGTGATCGGCCACTTCGGCGCTGGCAGAATTTTATTAAAACCAGGTTCTCCAGGTACTGGTGTTATCGCAGGCGGTCCTGTCCGTGCCATATTGGAACTGGCAGGCGTTGCTGATATTACATCCAAATCTTTAGGTTCAAATACGCCAATCAACATGATCCGTGCAACGATGGACGCGATCGGGCAATTGAAACATGCGGATGAAGTTGCGAAATTGCGTAATAAATCTGTGGAAGAACTATTAAGTTAAGGAGGGAACGCTAATGGCAAAATTAAAAATCACCCTCACCCGCAGTGTAATTGGCCGTCCGCAAGACCAGCGCGAAACTGTAAAAGCCCTGGGTCTGCACAAAGTCAATCAAACTGTTGAGCATGAAGATAATGCTGCGATCCGCGGTATGATTAATAAAATCGATCATCTTGTTTCCGTACAAGAGCATTAATCAAAGATCTTACAATAAGGAGGTGCAACAATGAAACTTCATGAATTAAAACCTGCTGAAGGTTCCCGTAAAGAACGTAATCGTGTTGGCCGTGGAATCGGGTCCGGAAATGGTAAAACTGCCGGGAAGGGCCATAAAGGCCAAAAGGCTCGTTCAGGCGGCGGTGTCCGTCTTGGTTTTGAAGGTGGTCAAACGCCTTTATTCCGCCGTTTGCCGAAACGCGGTTTCACGAATATCCATCGCAAAGAATACGCAGTTGTAAACTTGGATGCTTTAAACCGTTTTGAAGATGGCACCGAAGTCACACCTGCCCTGCTTTTGGAAACAGGTTTAGTCAGCAAGGAAAAATCAGGTATTAAGGTACTTGCAAATGGGAAACTCGAGAAAAAGCTCACGGTTAAAGCCCATAAATTCTCCTCTGCTGCTAAAGAAGCAATTGAAGCTGCCGGCGGTTCTATTGAGGTGATTTAATGTTTAAGACAATCTCCAATTTTATGCGTGTGGGTGAGATAAGAAATAAAATTATTTTCACCCTTCTCATGCTGGTTGTATTCCGCATTGGCGCGTTTATACCAGTTCCCTATGTAGATGCAGAAGTTTTAGAAGCTTCCGCCTCAAATGGCTTGGTTGGTTTTCTCAATACATTTGGCGGCGGGGCTTTACAAAACTTCTCCATTTTTGCAATGGGGATTATGCCATATATTACTTCATCCATTATTGTGCAGCTTTTGCAAATGGATGTTGTCCCTAAATTTGCCGAATGGCATAAACAAGGGGAAGTCGGGCGTCGTAAGCTCGCGGAGTTTACACGTTATTTTACCGTAGTCCTTTCTTTGATAGAAGGGTTTGGTATGTCATACGGCTTTAATAATTTGGCGCAGGGCGCACTGATTACGAACTCCGGTTTTGGGACTTATTTGATCATTGCCCTTACACTGACAGCCGGGACAACTTTCTTGATGTGGCTTGGGGAGCAAATCACGGTAAAGGGTGTTGGAAACGGAATATCCATACTGATTATGGCCGGGATTATTGCCGGAATCCCAAATGCAGTCAATCAAATCTACGCGCAACAAATTGAAAATGCCGGATCACAGCTATTTTTGAAAATCATCCTTTTGGCCTTGCTTCTGGTCATTGTATTAGCAATTGTGGTTGGGGTTATCTTCTTTCAACAAGCATCAAGAAAAATTCCAATCCAATATGCACAACATCTTACCGGAAGAAATGCTGTTGGCGGACAGTCTGCCCACTTGCCTTTAAAGGTGAATGCTGCAGGCGTTATTCCCGTTATCTTTGCGATTTCTTTTATTATCGCGCCCCAAACGATTGCATCGTTTTTCGGTTCGAACCAAATCGCAAGCACGATTCAATGGATTTTCGATTATACGAAACCGGTAGGAGCAGTGATCTACGTTGCTTTAATTATTGCTTTCACCTACTTTTATGCATTTGTACAAGTCAACCCGGAAAAGCTTGCGGATAATTTAAAGAAACAGGGCGGTTATATTCCCGGTATCCGGCCGGGCAAGAATACACAGGACTATGTGACAAGTGTTTTATACCGTCTAACATTTGTCGGATCGATTTTCCTGGCGGTAATCGCGATACTTCCAGTCATTTTCACCAATGTTGTCGGTTTGCCGACATCTGCAAGAATTGGCGGCACCAGCTTGCTCGTCGTCATCGGTGTTACGCTTGAAACCATGCTGCAGTTGGAAGCTCGATTAGTCAAACGCCATTATAAAGGGTTTATTAAATAGAAAAGGTTTTGGCGGGCAATCCATTTGTGCCTAAAAACCGATATTAGAGATTGAGGGGGCTGTACCGATGAATTTAGTGTTAATGGGCCTTCCCGGTGCCGGAAAAGGGACTCAGGCTGAAAAGATCATTGATAAGTATTCCATTCCTCATATTTCGACTGGAGATATGTTTCGGGCAGCGATGAAGGAAGAAACGAAGCTGGGACTTCAGGCCAAATCTTACATGGATAAAGGCGAACTTGTTCCGGATGAGGTTACGATCGGGATTGTACGCGAACGCTTAAGTAAGGCTGACTGCCAAAATGGCTTCCTGCTTGACGGTTTTCCGCGGACAGTCGCACAGGCTGAGGCGTTGGAAGATATTTTAAGCAGCTTTGGCAAACAGATTGACTACTGTATTAATATTGAAGTGGATAAAGCATTTTTGATGGCACGTTTAACCGGCCGGAGAATTTGTTCAAACTGTGGTGCTACGTATCATTTGGAATTTAATCCACCTAAAGTTGCGGATGTTTGCGACCGTTGCGGCGGGCCGTTGTACCAAAGGGCGGATGATCATGAAGCAACCGTCCATAACCGGCTTGAAGTAAATATGAAACAATCAAAACCGCTTCTTGATTTTTACAGACAAAAAGGCTACTTGCGTAATATAAATGGCCAGCAGGAAATCGATCAGGTGTTTGCAGATATCGATGAATTGCTAAGCCAATTAGCAGACCATTAACGACAGGATGAATTCATGAGAGCCAGTGAAAGCAGCGCGGCTTCAAAACCGTTTGATTTGGAAAGAGGTTTAGCTGCCAACTTCATTATGGTGGGATTTTCTAAAAAAATCTTTTCAAGTTGGATGCATTTTTGGGCTTAAAAGGTTATAATGGTTTTCGTGACGATTTTCACCATTGATGCTTACAGAATATTGGTCAGCTGAAATATGGCTCCAACTGATACTGATGACATTCTTCTTCTAAAATATTTTGTTGAAAATAGATGAGGAATGCTCGCTGCCTTTCAGAAGGTTTGCGAACGTCATTCGAACGTCTCTCATGCAATTCAATTTTTTCATGCAAAAGGCTTTCTATCGTTCGCGTGTATGCCGGACATGGGATTGGTCAAGAATGACATGAAGAACCATTTTGCCTTAAGGACCACCTATACCGCTCTCACCAGTTCCCCGGACGCCCGGTTTCGCGATGGAATAATGAGGGCCGATTTACACTGTTTATTTGGTGTTGTTCGTTATTTTGTCTTGGTTTAGGAATAAAGGCGGGCCATATGATGTGAGGTTTATGGATAGGTATTTTTAAGGTCCCAAATGTTAGAAGAAGGGAGAAAAGTTCGATGGCGAAAGATGATGTTATTGAGGTTGAAGGCAAGGTAAGCGAAACTTTGCCGAATGCAATGTTTAAGGTAGAATTAGAGAATGGTCACACTGTTCTTGCACATGTTTCCGGGAAAATCCGGATGAATTTTATCCGGATCCTGCCCGGCGACAGAGTAACAGTAGAACTGTCCCCATATGATTTAACACGTGGAAGAATTACGTATCGTTTCAAATAACTTCTATAATAAAGTCATGTATTGCACGAGTGTTTGCAGCACGACCGGATCATTCAGGCGAACGCTTTGCAGACAAAACGTGTACTATGCTACCTAATGGTACACTCCGTTATATTAAGGAGGTAAAACAAATGAAAGTAAGACCATCTGTCAGGCCGATCTGTGAAAAGTGCAAAGTCATCCGCAGAAAAGGCAAAGTTATGGTAATTTGTGAAAATCCAAAACACAAACAAAAACAAGGATAATTTAAAGGAGGTGCACATCTATGGCACGTATTGCTGGTGTTGACATTCCGCGTGATAAACGTGTTGTCATTTCTTTAACCTACATTTATGGTATTGGAAAACAAACTGCGATTAAAATTCTTGCTGAGGCTGGAATTTCTGAAGATACGCGTGTACGCGACTTAACAGAAGATGAAATTAACAAAATCCGTGACATCGTGGATAAGCTGAAGGTGGAAGGCGACCTGCGCCGTGAAGTTTCCCTGAACATCAAACGTTTGATGGAAATCGGTTCTTACAGAGGCCTTCGTCACCGCCGCGGTTTGCCTGTACGCGGACAACATACAAAGAACAATGCACGTACCCGTAAAGGCCCTCGTAAAACTGTCGCTGGTAAGAAAAAATAATTTGCAAAGGAGGTTGTTTCATTTATGGCACGTAAAACGAATACTCGTAAACGCCGTGTAAAAAAGAATATTGAAGCTGGTGTAGCTCATATTCGTTCAACTTTTAATAACACAATTGTAACCATCACTGATTCCCATGGGAATGCTGTTGCATGGTCCAGTGCAGGAGCGCTTGGATTCAAAGGTTCACGTAAATCCACGCCATTTGCTGCACAAATGGCTGCTGAAACAGCTGCCAAAGCATCAATGGAACATGGAATGAAAACTTTGGAAGTTACGGTTAAAGGCCCTGGTGCCGGCCGTGAAGCTGCTATTCGCGCGCTGCAGGCTGCAGGACTTGAAGTAACGGCCATTAAAGATGTAACTCCTGTTCCGCATAATGGTTGCCGCCCGCCAAAACGTCGCCGTGTTTAATTTTGTGTATAGATTTTGTATCCTTGTCAATAATGGGATATGATGTATAATCTTGTAAAAAGATTTGAATAATCCAGTTGTTGTGCACAATAGGGAATGCAACATGGGAATTTCGAATAGAACTCGTTTTTCGGGATCTATACGGGGTTTCGACGTTTTGAAGGAGGGTAAACTTGAATGATCGAAATTGAAAAGCCAAAAATTGAAACGGTTGAGGTTAGCGATGACGCTACTTATGGAAAGTTCGTCGTAGAGCCGCTTGAGCGTGGATATGGTACTACTTTGGGTAACTCCTTACGTCGTA
>NZ_KB893999.1:14813-48161 GCF_000374345.1 Heyndrickxia acidiproducens DSM 23148 | reverse complement strand
ACTGAGATAAAGGAAACACAGCGAGTGGTTTTTACGAGCTGATGTTGATTTATCGGAGGGAGAAGACGGAGAAATACGCCAGCCGATAGGCGCTGGAGCTGGACAGTTTAGAAGTGCAATTCTTGGTTTTACTTGTTTTTCTCCTATCCAGTTTTGAAGGAATACATCCTTTACAACTCAATACGGTCCGGCAATAATGGCGAGAAGGCCACACCCGTTTCCATCCCGAACACGGAAGTTAAGCTTCTCAGCGCCGATGGTAGTTGGGGGTTTCCCCCTGCGAGAGTAGGACATTGCCGGGCTGTAACCTTTATATTATCGCGGGGTGGAGCAGTCTGGTAGCTCGTCGGGCTCATAACCCGAAGGTCGTAGGTTCAAATCCTACCCCCGCAATCAGTAAATAACAAGCAGACATAAAAAATGTCCTGCTTGTTATTTTTTATCCGGGTTTTTTTGCTCATTTCATAAAAATAGGTTAAACTATAATTACAAGAATTACCTTAGGATGGGTTCCTAAGGCTTTTTTTATAAAAAATGAATTCTGCAAAAAGGGGATTCAGAACAATGAATACATATAATTGGATTTCCGGCAGCCCTGAGGAAACATTTACCTTTGCGGCAAAGATGGCCGAACATCTCAAGCCTGGTGATGTACTCCTATTGGAAGGTGATCTGGGGGCGGGAAAAACAACGTTTACGAAAGGAATAGCAAAAGGACTTGGCATTCAACGGACAGTCAACAGCCCGACATTTACGCTTATAAAAGAATACCGGGGGCGTATGCCGCTGTACCATATGGATGTATACCGATTGGAAGATTCCGGGGAAGATCTTGGCTTTGACGAATATTTTGAAGGCGGGGGTGTGACCATCGTGGAATGGGCGCATATGATTAAAGACCAGCTTCCGGATGAATATTTGGAGATCAGCATCCGCCATCTTGGGGATAACAGGCGCAGCATTGAAGCCAAACCCAATGGAAAGAGATACGTATTATTATGTGAGGAGTCTTTTTCATGAAAGTCTTGGCAATTGATACATCAAATGAAGTATTAGGGGTTTCCTTGATCGACGGTAAAAAAGTGCTGGCTGAATATATGACCAATCTGAAAAAAAACCACAGTATCCGCGTGATGCCGGCCATTCAGCAAATCATGAAGGACTGCAGTGTCGAACCGTCTGAACTGGATAAAATTGTTGTGGCAAAGGGACCGGGTTCCTATACAGGAATCAGGATTGGGGTTACGATTGCAAAAACGATGGCCTGGAGCTTGAAAATTCCCTTGGCCGGTGTCTCAAGCCTGAAGTTTATGGCGGCAGCAGGACGGTATTTCAACGGCTATATTTCGCCGCTGTTTGATGCAAGAAGAGGCCGGATCTACACCGGCCTTTACCGGTATCAGGATGGACGAATTGAGACGGTAATTGATGACTGCAATGTACCAGCTGCTGATTGGGGAGAGCGGCTGCGCAAATATGGCCGGCCTGTTTTGTTTATTGGCCAGGATGTCGCCCTGCACGAAGATACTTTAAAGGATCAGTTGCAGCACCAAATGTTTGTTGCAGATTGGACTCTGCATATTCCGCGCCCCGGCGAATTGGCCAAACTCGGAATCGAACAGCCGGCGGAAGAGGTACACACATTTGTTCCAAATTACATACGTTTAGTAGAAGCTGAAGCAAAATGGCTTGAAAAGCATAAAAGAGATTAAAGTTAGGATATGAGGAAAATGGGAGATATCATTCTGCGAAAAGCCACACTGGACGATTTGGAGGGCATATACAATGTGGAAAAGCAATCCTTTACGATGCCGTGGACGCGGGAAGCTTTTTACAACGAATTTGTCCATAACCATTTCGCAACGTATTTGGTTCTCGTTGACGAGGAGAAGATTATCGGGTACTGCGGGGTATGGATTATTATTGATGAAGCGCATGTGACCAACCTCGCAGTATTGCCTGAATACCGCGGCCGTAAGTTGGGAGAAGCATTGTTAATGCATGTAATGGAGTATGCACAGTTGAGCAAAGCAAAAACATTGAGTTTGGAAGTGCGCGTCAGCAATACTATTGCAAGGTCCCTCTATAAAAAACTGGGATTTCAGGAAGGCGGCATACGAAAGGGTTACTATACAGATAATTATGAAGATGCGATTGTGATGTGGGTGAACTTATGATGAAAAAAGATTTATTGGTGTTAGGCATAGAAACGAGCTGTGACGAAACAGCAGCAGCGGTGATTCAAAACGGAACGAAAATTGTTTCAAATGTGGTGGCTTCCCAAATTGAAAGCCACAAGCGTTTTGGCGGCGTGGTACCGGAACTTGCTTCCCGCCATCACGTTGAACAAATTACAATTGTCATTGAGGCGGCAATGGAAGAAGCCGGTATTACTTTTCAGGATTTGGATGCAATTGCCGTAACAGAAGGGCCGGGCCTGGTGGGAGCGCTGCTGGTCGGTGTCAATGCTGCAAAGGCACTTGCTTTTGCAAATGGCCTCCCGCTTGTAGGCGTCCATCATATTGCCGGCCATATTTATGCCAATCGGCTGGAAAGCGAGATGAAATTCCCGTTACTCGCATTGGTTGTTTCCGGCGGCCATACGGAGCTTGTACTGATGAAAGGCCATGCTGAATTTGAAGTCATCGGGGAAACAAGGGACGATGCCGCCGGGGAAGCGTATGATAAGGTGGCGCGGACATTGGGGCTTCCATATCCGGGAGGCCCGCAAATTGACCGCCTTGCCCATGAAGGTGAAGCAAATATTGATTTGCCGCGCTCGTGGCTCGAAGGTTCCTATGATTTCAGCTTTAGCGGATTAAAATCAGCGGTCATCAACACGCTGCATAATGCGGAACAAAGAGGGGAGACAATCAAGCCTGAAGACATGGCGGCAAGTTTTCAGCAAAGCGTGATCGATGTCCTTGTTTCTAAGACGCTTGAGGCCGTACATGAATTTAATGTAAAAGAAGTGCTGGTTGCGGGCGGCGTCGCAGCGAATAAAGGACTCCGCGCCGCCTTAAAGACAGCTTTTCTCGAGTTGCCGGAAGTCGAACTAAGCATCCCCCCGATCCGCTTGTGCACAGATAATGCAGCCATGATCGGGGCTTGCGGCACTGTTTTGTTTGAAAAAGGGAAGCGGAGCGCGCTTGATTTAAATGCCGATCCCGGGCTTGAAATGGACAACTTCTAAATAAAAAACTTATACACATGTGAATCATTCAGGTTGTTGTGTTGAACACAAGCATAACAACCTTTTTTTGATTGATTTATACAAAATAAACAGAATTGTGCACAATCTGTGGAAAAGTTGTTGATAACAATCTCGATCTGTGTAAAACTTATCAAATTCTTGCTTAAAAACCTGTGTATAATGTGGATAAAATTGTTGATAATTGTGGACTTTGTGGAAAACCAAATGAAAAAGCCGTGCATCAAGAAGTAAACTGTGCATAAAGATGTGAATAGATTTACAATGCTTTTGGAAGATTTGATTTGAAAACACAAAAAAAGCCGGGCTGCTGACCGCCATGTCCTTTAAGCATGGCGATTCAACGGCGCGGCTTCATGTTATTCACTCAATTCAGCCCATTCGTCCATCAAGGCATCGAGTTGTTTCTTGCGGTCTTCCATTTCTTTCGTGAATTGCAGCATCTTCTGATGATCCTGAAAAATATCGGGGTCTGACAGTTTATGTTCCCATTCACTTATTTCGGTTTCAAGTTTTTCAATATTCGTTTCGATCTCTTCAATTCTTCGTTTTTTCTGGCGCTCTAATTTCTTTGCTTCTTTATCGATTTTGTAGTTTGTCTTTGCAGGCTGTTCTGTTTTCTTTCTGTCTTGCTGGAAGTTCTCAAGCCTTTCAAGTTCCAGCATTTCTTCCCGTTTTTGGACATAATAATCATAATCGCCGAGAAATTCGCGCGTCCCCTCTTGGGAGAGTTCGATGACTTTAGTAGCAATCCGGTTAATAAAGTAGCGGTCGTGCGAGATAAATAAGATTGTCCCGGGATAATCGATTAATGCATTTTCCAATACTTCCTTGCTGTCCAGGTCAAGGTGGTTTGTGGGTTCGTCGAGGATCAGGAAATTGGCTTTTTGCAGCATAAGTTTTGCGAGGGCGAGGCGCGCTTTTTCACCGCCGCTCAAAGAAGACACGTTTTTTAACACATCATCCCCGGAAAATAGGAAATTTCCCAGTGCCGAGCGAATTTCTTTTTCCGGTTTAAGCGGATATTCATCCCAAAGTTCCTGCAAAACATTTTTATTTGAAGAGAGATCTGCCTGCTCCTGGTCATAGTAGCCGATTGTGACATTGGAGCCAAACTGAATGGTACCGGAAAGCAACGGAATTTTATCGATAATGGTTTTGATCAATGTCGATTTACCGATTCCGTTCGGGCCGACAAGCGCTACGCTGTCTTCTCTTTTTACTGAAAATGTGATATTGCGGGTAATGGCTTTGTGGTTGTAGCCAATTTCCGCATCGATGACATGCAGCACTTCATTGCCGCTTTGTTTTTCTATTTCAAAACTGAAATGGGCCGATTTTTCGTCCCCGGCCGGCCGGTCCATCAATTCCATTCTGTCAAGCTGTTTCCGCCGGCTTTGGGCACGCTTTGTCGTCGTCGCGCGGGCAATATTTTTTTGGATAAAATCCTGCAGTTTGGCAACTTTCTCCTGCTGCTTTTCGTACTGCTTCAAATCCCGCTCATATTGCTCCGCTTTTTGAACGAGATAGCTGCTGTAATTGCCGTGGAATTTTCTGATCGAATGGCGGGAGATTTCATATACCTGGTTGACTACTTTATCAAGAAAATAGCGGTCATGCGAAACGATTAAGATGGCGCCCTGGTAGCTTTGCAAATATTGCTCAAGCCAGGAGAGCGTTTCAATATCAAGATGGTTAGTAGGCTCGTCCAGAATCAGGATATCGGGTTTTTTCAGCAACAGTTTCGCGAGTGCAAGCCGCGTTTTTTGGCCGCCGCTAAGCGTATGGATCGGTGTGCTGTAATCGTATTGCTGAAAGTTAAACCCGTGCAAAACAGAGCGGATATCTGCTTCGAATTGGTAACCGCCTTCGTCCTTAAACCGGATTTGCAAGTCATCATACGCTTGCATCAGCTTTTCGTAAGCATTCGGATTGTTGTAAACGGAAGGCTCGGTCATTTTTTGTTCCATCGACCGCAGCTGCTTTTCCATTTTACGGAGATTTTCAAACACAGACAGCATTTCATCCCAAATCGACAAATTGGATTCCAGCCCCGTATTTTGCGCTAAATAACCAATTTCGACACCGTTTGGCCTGATGATGGCGCCTTCATCATACGATAGCTGGCCTGCAATCATTTTCAAAAGGGTGGATTTTCCTGCTCCGTTCCTCCCGACTAACGCAATGCGGTCTTTTGTCTGAATTTCTAATTTTATATTGGATAAAATAAGTTCAGCACCAAAATATTTTGTGATTTGTTGAACTTGCAGTAACATCATCTTTGTATTCACCTCTGTAATATAGTAAGTGTACAGTAAAAGAGGCAGGCTCCGCAACAGAATTGCCACCTGTCAATCATTAGCAAAAAAGCTTGACATAATAGCTGTCATGCGTTTGAATTTGTGATATATTTAACATAGTGGAAGAGAATTTTAGTATGGAAGATCGTATTTTTAAAGTTGTAATTTATATTTGCAACATTTAGGAGTAAGATAAAAGTAAAGGTTGGCAGCGCTTCCAGTGATTCAGCCGTTTATTTTTAGAGAAAAAAGATCCAAAATACGACGATTCAACATGGGGGACTCATATATATGAAAGACGAATCAGCTAAAATACCACAAGCAACAGCAAAACGGTTACCATTATATTATCGTTACTTGCGAAATTTGTATACACTTGGAAAACAAAGGGTTTCATCCGCTGAACTGAGCGAGGCGGTGAAAGTCGATTCAGCAACGATCCGCCGGGACTTTTCCTATTTCGGGGCATTGGGAAAAAAAGGATATGGCTATAATGTTAAATATTTATTATCTTTTTTCAGTAAAACTTTAAACCAGGATGAAATGACAGGCGTTGCGCTGATCGGCGTCGGAAATCTGGGTACGGCGTTATTGAACTATAACTTTTCCAAAAACAACAGTGCAAAGATTGTGATGGCATTTGACAGCGATGACAGCAAGGTAGGCAAACGGGTAGGGGACGTCCCGGTATTCAGCATGGGTGAACTGAAATCGCGCCTTTGCCAGGAAGACATTACGGTTGTTATTTTGACGGTGCCGTCCACTGCTGCACAAGTTGTTACGGACCAATTGGCAGATACCAATGTGAAAGGCATTCTAAACTTTACGCCCGCCCGCTTGAATGTACCGGCGAATATTCGTGTCCACCATATTGATCTGGCTGTGGAACTCCAGGCCCTTATTTACTTTTTGCAACACTATTCAAATGAGGCGGAAAATTCCCAAGAAAGTATAATGAAGTCATAGCCAAATCTGCTTTTTTCCGTTATCATATGGGGTACAGGGGGGTGCCCGGATGAAAACGGCATTAAGAAACGGGTTGGAATTATCTGGAATTGTGAAAGCGCGCATGAAAGACGGTCCGGCAGCCGGGGCTTGCAAAAAAAGACTGCTGGTAAGCATTTCGGGTGAAGCGGTTTGAATGCAAAAGACATGACGGTTGCCGAACATATCCAGGAGTTGAGAAAACGGCTGATTACGGTTGTCGTTTTCTTTGTTCTTGCTGTGATAATAAGCCTGTTTGCCGCCAAGCCCGTGATCCGCTATTTGCAGCATGCAGAAGAAGCCCGGATGTTAACGATGAACGCTTTTAGGGTGACCGATCCATTAAAGGTGTACATGGAAGTGACGATCGTGATTGCCTGCCTTTTGGTTCTGCCGGTCATTCTTTATCAGCTCTGGGCCTTTGTCAGCCCGGGCCTGTATGAGAAAGAGCGGAGAATTACATTAAGTTTTATTCCGATTTCTTTTCTTCTGTTCATTTCCGGCGTTTTATTTGCCTATTATGTTCTCTTTCCATTAATGGTTCACTTTATGATAGGGCTGTCAAATGAAATGGGCATTCATAGCGTGATCGGGATCCGTGAATATTTCAGCTTTTTGCTCCGCATTACGCTGCCTTTTGGATTTGTTTTCCAAATGCCGGTCATCACGATGTTTTTTACCCGCCTTGGCATCATCACACCGAAACTTTTAAAAAAAGCCAGGAAGTACGCCTATTTTTCCTTAATCGTAACGGCGGCGGTGATGACACCCCCGGATGTTTTTTCCCAGCTGATTGTAAGCATTCCGCTGATTGTGTTATATGAAATCAGCATCGGGATATCGGCGATGGCTTACCGTAAAGCAAAGGCGCCGGGTGAAAAACCGGTTTTGGACGGGACAGCGGCACCTTAAAAAGCTGGAAAAGATTTGTAAGCGTTTGAAATGATCAAAACGGAATGATAACAGCCGGGTGTTTGAGGATCCAGCGTGGGTCGCACACCCGGCTTTTTTTGTGTAAGGTTCTTTATTTTTTTGCCGACTTTTTAATTTTGAAGTGAAGCAGAATCAATCTGATCCCTGATCCTAAATCTAAAGTGGCAATGAAAAGCAGGAGGTAGCAAAAAAAACCCCAGCCGCTTACCCGTACCTGCTGAATGGCGAAATAAGTAAATAAAGCCCCGAGCAGGCAATTGATGACTCCTGAAAAAAGTGGTCTCATAAAATAAATCCTCCAATTATGCTGTTAACCTCATGGAATTGTAATGACTGCTGAATAGACGGCTGCATGAATTGCAGGACCACAACAATGGTATTCATCGTAACATGCGCAAACATAGGAACAGTAATCCGCTTTGTCTTTTCATATAAAAAGGCAAGGGTAAGTCCGAGAAGAGAATAGAGAAACAAATGGCTGGGTTCCGTGTGGGCAAGCCCGAAAATAACAGAGCTGATGACTCCCGAGATGATAAATGAGAAGCGCTTGCGCAGGGAGCCGAAAATGATCTTGCGGAAGACGATTTCTTCCATAATCGGACCAGCGATTGAACTGATCAGAATCACAAGCGGAAACCGCTCAATCAGTGTTAAGATTTGCTTCGTATTGTCCGAGGTTTGTGAAACGCCGAAAAGTGATTCAACTGTTACGCCGGCTGCCTGGGCAAAGAAGGTGAGAAAGACACCGAAAACCGCCCATACAGCAGAAGCCCCCGCCGGCATCGCCTCAACCCGGCTCTTTTCTTTTTGCAGCGCCTTCCGTAAAAAATGCAGGACAATGGCCAGCCCAACCAAAAAGCTAATGACAGTCCAAAGCGGAGGAGTCAATGTTTTCATACTGGCGGCAGGCTCATGAAAAACCTTCACTCCGATACGGTAAACAAGCGGATAGCCTATAATATTGGAGAACAGCATGAGAACATAAGTCGCCAGAATATAAATGTACTCTTTTTTCACACGGCTATTTCCTTTCTGGATATTGATATCGTTCGCGCTTTTAAATTGGATTTTTTCATCTACTTTCATGCACGTATACCTTACATTGTACTATTGAACGCCCTTCCGTTCAAATCATGGGCAAACGGCTTACAAAAACAGACCGGGATATAAATGAACGCAAGGCCTTCAAACTTGCATAATCGGGTTTTATTACAGCATACTTTTAGAGGGAAAAGGCACATGGGCAAAAAAACGAAAAAAGTTGCATTTAAGACTTGCAAAAAAGAAGTGAATTATTTATTATTATAATTGTGTTAGCACTCATGAGGCGTGAGTGCTAATAATGGATAAAAAATTACATAATACGAACTAAGGAGGTTGTTTCACTTGTTAAAACCACTAGGTGATCGCGTCGTAATTGAATTGGTGGAATCTGAAGAAAAAACGGCAAGCGGCATTGTGCTGCCTGAGTCTGCAAAGGAAAAGCCGCAAGAAGGCAAAGTTGTAGCTGTAGGTTCCGGGCGTGTATTGGAAAATGGTGAGCGTGTTTCCCTTGATGTAGCGGAAGGTGACCGTATTATCTTTTCAAAATATGCTGGTACAGAAGTGAAATACCAAGGAAACGAATATTTAATCTTACGTGAAAGCGATATTTTAGCTATCGTTGAATAAACATAGTTTTTGTATTCATTTAAGTGGGCATTTGTGCCACGCAAACCGTGTGTTTTGTAGTTGAACAAACCCATTCCGTGAATAAGAATGGTTCATTTTATACGAGGAGGTTTTTTAAATGGCAAAAGAGATGAAATTTGGCGAAGAAGCACGCCGCGGTATGCTTCGCGGTGTTGACAAACTTGCAGATGCTGTCAAAGTAACATTAGGTCCTAAAGGCCGCAATGTTGTGCTGGAGAAAAAATTCGGTTCACCGCTGATTACAAATGACGGTGTTACGATTGCAAAAGAAATTGAACTTGAAGATGCTTTCGAAAACATGGGTGCGAAACTGGTTTCTGAAGTTGCCAGCAAAACAAACGATGTTGCCGGTGACGGAACAACGACTGCAACCGTTTTGGCCCAAGCCATGATCCGCGAAGGGTTGAAAAACGTAACCGCAGGCGCAAACCCTGTTGGCATTCGCAAAGGGATTGAAAAAGCTGTTGCTGCAGCCGTAGAAGAATTAAAAGCCATCTCTAAACCAATCGAAGGCAAAGCTTCAATCGCACAAGTTGCTGCGATTTCTTCAGCTGATGAAGAAGTTGGTGAATTGATCGCGGAAGCAATGGAACGCGTTGGCAACGATGGCGTTATCACCATTGAAGAATCAAAAGGCTTCTCAACCGAAATGGATGTTGTCGAAGGGATGCAATTTGACCGCGGTTATGCATCACCATACATGGTAACCGATTCGGATAAAATGGAAGCTGTTCTGGATGACCCATACATTTTAATTACCGATAAAAAGATTTCAAACATCCAGGAAATCCTGCCTGTTCTGGAACAAGTGGTCCAACAAGGCAAACCGCTTCTGTTGATTGCTGAAGACGTTGAAGGTGAAGCACTGGCAACACTGGTTGTCAACAAACTCCGCGGCACATTCAATGCTGTTGCCGTTAAAGCTCCTGGCTTCGGTGACCGTCGTAAAGCGATGCTCGAAGATATCGCAACATTAACAGGCGGCGAAGTCATTACGGAAGAACTGGGCCTTGACCTGAAATCTGCAACGGTTGAACAACTTGGCCGTGCCGGAAAAGTTGTCGTAACAAAAGAAACGACAACGATCGTTGAAGGCGCAGGCGACTCTGCTGCAATTTCAGCCCGCGTCAACCAAATCCGTGCCCAATTGGAAGAAACCACTTCTGAATTTGACCGTGAAAAACTGCAGGAACGCCTTGCAAAATTGGCTGGCGGCGTTGCAGTCATCAAAGTTGGTGCTGCAACTGAAACAGAACTAAAAGAACGCAAACTCCGTATTGAAGATGCGTTGAACTCAACACGTGCTGCTGTTGAGGAAGGAATCGTCGCAGGCGGTGGTACTGCACTTGTCAATGTCGTCCAAAAAGTTTCTTCAATTGAGGCAGAAGGCGACGTTGCAACAGGTGTGAACATTGTGTTGCGCGCCTTGGAAGAACCGGTACGCCAAATTGCGTTGAATGCCGGCCTTGAAGGCTCTGTAATTGTTGACCGCCTGAAAAAAGAAAAAGTCGGCATCGGCTACAATGCTGCAAACGGCGAATGGGTAAACATGATCGACGCCGGTATTGTGGACCCGACAAAAGTTACCCGTTCAGCACTTCAAAATGCTGCATCTGTCGCAGCAATGCTGCTCACAACAGAAGCCGTTGTGGCTGACAAACCTGAACCAGCTGCTGCACCTGCGGCAGGCGGCGGCATGCCTGACATGGGCGGAATGGGCGGTATGATGTAATAAACGCCCGTCTTTAGAAAAATAGAACGAGCAAAAGCTGCTTCTGTATAAAACGGAAGCAGCTTTTTTCTTCGGAAAAATCATCTTATATAAATCTCCCGTTAACTCTGCCCGGCCTGTTTGCGGCTTTCCTGAAACACCCAGAGCCGGCTTCCCATGAAGTTAACAGCAATCCCGGCTAAAGTTGCAATGACTTTGGCGTATAAAAGCGGCCAATGCCATTGCTGGTGAAATAAAAAGAGTAAAAAGGAAGTCAGCCCGTAAACGAACAGGTTGATGACCATAAACCGGAATGCTTCCTTGAAATTCGCTTTCTTCTTTACCTGAAAGGTCCAGAACCGGTTCAACAGGTAACTGTTCACCATGCCAGCCGTATAGGAACAAGCCTGTGCCGCAAGATACGGCACATGGATAAAAGTCAAAAGAAAAAATACAGCAAAATCTATGAGGGTGTTTGCTGCCCCGACAAGGCAGAATTTTAAAAATGTGGTGTATTGCCTGTTATGCTTTAAAATCACGGATCACGCCCTTCAAAAAAACACAAAGCCATGCATTCTTAGCTGGTTTGGCAATTATTTTATCACTTTCTCAGCTGTGAAGAAAAGGATTGTCCATCCTTTTTACCTGTTTTGTACAGGTTTCTTTCGATGGTGAATCGTGGACGCTTTTTCACCTCTTTAAATATTTTGCCGATATACTCCCCAATCAGCCCGATTGCCATCAGTTCAAGTCCGCTGAGAAGCCAGATTGAGAGAATCAAAGAGGTCCAGCCCGAGACAGTCCGGTCGAGAAATTCTTCAATTAACGCATAAATACCGACAATGGCACTTAAAATAAAGGAAATAAATCCAAGTGCAGTTACAAAGCGGATGGGAGCGATACTGAATGAGGTAATGCCATCAAAAGCAAAAGCCAGCATTTTCTTTAAAGGATATTTTGATTCCCCGGCCATCCGCTCTTTCCTGTCATAATAAACTTTCGTAGATGGAAATCCCAGCAAAGGAACGATGCCGCGCAGAAAAAGGTTGGTTTCTTTATATTTTAGCAGTTCAGCGAGTGCTTTTTTGCTCATCAGCCTGAAATCCGCATGATCCGGTATCAGTTCGATGCCCAGTTTTCCCATTACCCAGTAAAATCCTTCCGCAGTGGTCCGTTTAAAAAACGTGTCTGTTTTGCGGCTGTCACGCACACCGTACACAATATCATATCCCTGCCAATATTTTTCAACGAAAGTCCGGATCACCTGTATATCATCCTGCAGATCGGCATCAATTGAAATCACGCAGTCCGAATGCTCAGCGGCAACTGTCAAACCTGCAAGCAGCGCATTTTGGTGCCCGGCGTTACGCGACAATTTTACGCCTTTTACAAGCGGGCTGCTGGAGGCGGCTGCCTCAATAATTTCCCAAGTCCGGTCGCGGCTGCCGTCATCCACGAACAACAAGCTGCTGTCTGCATTGACCAATTCCAAATCCATTAAAGCATCCATGACTTCCGAAAGCTGCCTGGTCGTTTCATTTAAAACTTCTTCTTCATTATAGCAAGGCACAACGATTGTTAAGTTTGGATATTGATTCATTCTTTTGATCTCCTCTTTTACCACAGCCCGGCTATTCTGCTTGATATAAATAAATGTCCCAGGCTGATTGTTGATGACGGAATACTTTCAACAACTTCAAATGTTCCTGTTCGGCATTTAGAATCGGAACCGCGGAAAAAATGTAACGGCCGCCCATTTTTTTAAATGCTTTTGTACTGATTTGCAGGTGGCGGATTTTTACATGGCTGTCTTTTTTAAATTCATAGTTTTTGCCCAGAGAACTGACAAAAATATAGCAGCGGTTTCCCCATTCATCGAAGTATCGTTTTAATTTCGGGCTCTTGTCCAGTTCTTTTGCAATGATCTTTCGAAACTGCCGCTTATAGGACAATGGATAATAGTTATTGTACGTATCGAGTGTGTAAAAACCATTGTATTGCGCGATGCTCGGGTGAATCCCGATGCTTGCAACCCGGTAGGAATCTTTCGGCTTGCCGATATAACGGCCGATTTCATTGAATTGCTGTACCGCATAAAACTGGTTGAACGAAGGTTTCCCTGCCGCCCGGTAGTAGATTTCCGGATTAAAGGCAAATAACACAAGAATTTGCAGTACGAGACAAACCTTCACAAACTTTTTCCATTTTAAACTGCGCTGCCATAAAAATAAGGCACCGGCTGCGAACATTGTATAAATAATGAAAGGGCGCAAAAAGTGGAATCTTGCAAAGTTAAATGTGTTAAACAAGCTGAATGCCTCTTTTAACGGCTCCCAGACTTTATGAAACCAAAAAGCATACCAAAGTGATAAAACGGCATTCAATATAAACAGCTGAACAAAACGTTTTTCCTTATGCCAGGCACCTGATTTGTAAATGTACCACATCACAATAAACGACAGCGGCAGGATCACAAGTGTGTGAACGGTCATATCATGGGTATGCCCGAAAGCATAATTCCATAAAGCGAGCCGCATGGTATGCCAAAAACCAAGCCTTGAACTGACAAAATCATTCCGGCTTGTCGGCATATCGGAAAAAACCAAAGAATAAACGAGCCGGTATTCAATCGCAAGATAAAGAACCACCATCCAAACGATGCTGCCGAAAAATTTTCTGTTCCAGTCCCGTTTTACAATGAGGTCGCGAAGCCACAGCAACCCCATGGCCGTTAAGAAAAAGAAAAACCCGAGTACAAAACTGGAGTAAAACGGCAGCAGTGTCAGCGTCAGCCACTCCTTCCATGTGGCTTGGCGCGCCCTTATATTTAAAAAGGCCCAAAGCGCAAGCGGCATGCCTAAAGTACTTAGCATCCCGGAAGGCCAAAACGGTGTAATCGCAAAGGCAAGTGCGGCCCAGACGCGGATCAGATAGGCATCCTTGTTTTGAATAAAATGCCGGCTTAACAGCAGGTACATGCCCAAAAAGGCGAAAATTCTTGTGATGGTCTGGCTGAGCGCGTAGGCTGTAACCGGCGGAAACCAGGCGTAAAGCCATTGAATGCCGCTGAACTCCGTGCCATAAGCATTTCTTGGCAGCCCGTTTGCGATTTGAGGAATGGTTGCGTTCAAAGGGCCAAATAATTCCCCGCTCCGATCCAGGACACGGTACCAGGCAATATTGGAATCCAAATTATCATGTACCCGGATGTGCATATTGCCGCCAAATATATACATCGGCGAAAGATAAATGGCAAGAATGAGAACGGCCAGCCATAAAGCTTTTCTTTCTGCCGGTAAAACGGATTTTTCTTGTCCTTTCATTATGTAAAACACACTCCTGTTCCCTGTGAAAAATTGTTTTGTTTCTAAGATGGTCTTGAAATGCGGCTGGTTCTTTCCTCATAAAATAAGCAGTAAATCTAAAAGTGCCTTCAATTATCGGCATACCTCTATCTTTCTCCCTTATCCTTGTAAATAGACGAGAGGAGAAGAAAAAAGTTCACAGGGAACAAACATGCAAATGAAAAAGCGGAACGTACGCGAAAAAACAGGCCGGACTAAACTGTCGAAAGAATTAGAAATCACGCATGGTTTTAAATAATAAGCGGGCGATTAATGGTATAATAATAGCAGCAAAAAATCGCTTTTTAAAAAACGAAGGGGAGAAGGCGCCATGATCATAAAGGATTTGCAGGTAAAGTACCGGAACATTCCACTGCTTGTTCCATTTAAAACAGCCTTACGGACAGCCGTGGATATTGACAGCATAGAGGTGGAAATCATGCTGGATAACGGCATCGTCGGCCTGGGGGCAGCTGCGCCAACCGTTGTGATTACGGGGGATTCTACGGAGAGCATCATGTCCGCACTTGCCGGGCCGATTAAAAAGGCACTCGTCGGGCTCGATTTAAAGCAATTTCAGACCACGTTAAAAAGGGTCCGGCTTTGCTGCATTGGCAATACAAGCGCTAAAGCGGCAGCGGATATGGCACTGCATGATGCTTATTCCAAATGGTTAAACGTGCCGCTGCATGCTTTTCTTGGCGGTTCCAAACGGATTCAAACCTCGATGACCATTGGCGTTGATACACCTGAAAAAATGGCATGGGATGCAGAAAAAAGCGTTGAGGCAGGTTTCCATTTGTTAAAAATCAAGGTGGGTGCGCACCCGGAAATGGATATTGTACGAATTGAGTCGATTCGGGAAGCTGTTCCCGCAGGCACAATGCTCAGGCTCGATGCCAATCAGGCCTGGTCCCCGAAGCAGGCGGTTAAGCTGCTAAATGAAATGGAAAAAAGGAATCTCGGGATCGAACTGGTGGAACAACCGGTTGCCGCACATGACTGGGAAGGATTAAAGTACGTCACAGAACATGTGGGCCTTCCGGTGATGGCGGATGAAAGTGTTTTTTCAGCAAAAGATGCACTTCAGCTTGTGTCTGGGCGCTATGCTGATCTGATCAACATCAAATTAATGAAATGCGGCGGGATTGCGGAAGCATGGAAAATTGCCAGTGTCGCTGAAGCAAACGGGGTAAAATGCATGGTGGGGAGCATGATGGAACCATCCCTTTCCGTTGCCGCCGCCGCCCATTTTGCAGCCGCCCATCCAAATATACACTATATGGATCTTGATGCGCCGCTATGGCTGTCTGAAGAACCGGATCATTTAACATATGACGGCGAGGATGTGCTTTTATCCGGCCGGGCCGGCATCGGTTTGGTTTAATCCGTGAATGAACGGCCGTATAACAGTTAATCAAACGATTGATTAACCGGCCGTTTGCATGCAGGTGGCAATTCATCAAACGATTGATGAATTTGCCGGCTTACCGGTGACTTTTTTAATCAATCGTTTGATTAAGACGGCGGCTGCCCTCCCCGGTTGATAAAAAGTTTTCTATCGGGCATGTTTCATGTACAATAAGGTTAATTTCAGAAAAAGACAGGGGGATCGGGAATGTGCGCAAAGAAGGCACTCATCAATATCGATTATACCAATGATTTCGTGGCAGCAGACGGCCGGTTAACCTGCGGGGAACCGGGCCGGCTTATTGAAGAAAATATTGTTGCGTTGACAAAATCCTTTCTCGAAGATGGCGAATATGTGGTGTTCGCGATTGATTGCCATCACGAAAATGACCCTTATCATCCGGAGACATCATTATTTCCGCCGCACAATATCGAAGGAACTTCCGGGCGGGCGCTATACGGGAAACTGCAGGCGCTGTTTGAAAAATATCGGGGCAGCGACAAAGTGCACGCAATCGATAAAACCCGTTACAGTGCTTTTTGCGGGACCGATTTGGAACTAAGATTGCGGGAACGCGGCATTTCGGAGCTTCATTTATGCGGGGTATGTACCGATATTTGTGTGCTGCACACGGCTGTAGATGCCTACAATAAGGGTTTCCGGCTGGTGATACATGAAAATGCGGTGGCAAGTTTTAACGCCCGGGGGCATGCATGGGCACTGGATCACTTTAAACATTCGCTTGGAGCGGAAGTTCGGTAAACCATGACTAGGAGTGGAAATAGAATGCATTATAAAGACGATAGTTTAGCGCTTCACACAGATTTGTACCAAATTAATATGGCCCAGGCCTATTGGAAAGACGGTATTCATAACCGGAAAGCGGTCTTCGAGGCTTATTTCAGAAAAATGCCGTTTGGCAATGGGTTTGCCATCTATGCCGGCCTCGAAAGAATTGTGGATTACTTGGAGCACTTTCGCTTTACCAATGATGATATCGAGTATTTGCGCAGCACCGGCGGCTATGACGAGGAATTTCTGAAGTATCTGGGTGAAATGAAGTTTACCGGAACCTTCCGATCGGTCCGTGAAGGAGAGCTCGTTTTTGGAAACGAACCGCTCATTCAGGTTGAAACTTCTTTAGCCGAAGCGCAAATCATTGAAACGGCGCTTTTAAATATCATCAATTACCAAACATTAATTGCCACAAAAGCGGCCAGAATTAAATTGGCTGCAGAAGATGGGGAACTTTACGAATTCGGAACAAGGCGGGCCCAGGAATTGGACGCAGCGATATGGGGGACACGTGCCGCTTATATCGGCGGTTTTGACGGGACAAGCAATGTCAGGGCCGGAAAACTGTTTGGCATGCCGATCAGCGGCACGCATGCCCATGCCATGGTGCAGGCTTACCGCGATGATTACACCGCTTTCCGGAAATACGCGGAGGCTTATAAAAATTGCCTTTTTCTTGTTGATACATATGACACACTGGGTTCGGGTGTGCCGAATGCCATTAAAGTCGCAAAAGAATTTGGAGATAAAATTAATTTTATCGGGATCCGCCTGGACAGCGGCGATATGGCTTTTTTATCGAAAAAGGCACGCAAAATGCTGGATGATGCCGGTTTTCCGGATGCGAAAATTTTTGCATCGAGCGACCTGGATGAATACACGATCTTCCATTTGAAAGCCCAGGGTGCAAAAATCGATGCCTGGGGCGTGGGCACAAAACTGATCACCGCCTATGACCAGCCTGCCCTCGGAGCCGTGTATAAAATGGTTTCCATTGAAGATGAGAACGGCAAAATGCAGGATACGATTAAAATTTCAAGCAATGCAGAGAAAGTGACGACACCGGGGCTGAAGAAAGTATACCGCATTATTAACAAACGGACGAATAAGCTGGAAGGCGACTATATTGCCCTGCAAGACGAAAATCCGGCGGAAGAAAAACGATTGAAAATGTTTCATCCAGTCCACACTTTCATCAGTAAATATGTGACCAATTTCGAAGCCGTGAATATCCATGAAACCATTTTTGAAAATGGCAGGCGGGTGTATGAACTTCCTGATTTAAACGGCATCAAAGAATATGCCAAAAGTAATTTAAACCTGCTGTGGGATGAGTACAAGCGCTCGCTGAATCCGGAAGAATACCCGGTAGACCTGAGCCAGAAATGCTGGGACAACAAAATGCGCAACATTGCCGAAGTACGTGAAAAAGTCGTCCAGTTCGATGAAGATTAAAAGAAGCCGGAACGCATTTGCATAACTCCGGAAATGGATGGTACAGGCAAAACTCAACAAAAGAGTTTTCAATCACCTGGATGGTGGCATAAAGACAATAAGTGTTGAACAAGGAGGAAGCAAAATGGATGCGATGCAAAAAAGAATTGTAGAAGAGATGAAAGTTCAGCCGGAAATTGATCCAAAAGAAGAAATCCGTAAGAGTGTGGATTTTCTAAAAAGCTACTTAAAAAAATACTCGTTTTTTAAAGGATTTGTGCTCGGTTTATCCGGCGGGCAGGACTCGACTTTGACCGGAAAACTGGCCCAGCTTGCGATTAACGAAATGAAAGAAGAAACAGGTAATCAGGACTACCAATTTATCGCAGTCAGGCTTCCGTATGGCAAACAAAAAGACGCGGCAGATGTTGAAGACGCTGTCCGGTTCATTCAGCCGGATAAAGATTTGACTGTGAATATAAAAGCGGCTGTTGATGCCAGTGAAGCTGCTTTGAGGGAAGCAGGCATTGAGCTCTCTGATTTTGCGAAAGGGAATGAAAAGGCCAGGGAAAGAATGAAAGTACAATACAGCATTGCGGCCATGGAAAACTGTGTAGTGCTGGGCACAGACCATTCTGCTGAAAATGTGACCGGATTTTACACCAAATACGGCGATGGCGGTTCAGATCTTGTCCCGATTTTCAGACTGAACAAACGCCAGGGAAAAATGCTGTTAAAAGAACTCGGCTGCCCGGAACATCTTTATCAGAAAACCCCGACAGCCGACCTGGAAGACGACCGGCCGCAGCTTGCCGATGAAGTGGCGCTCGGTGTGACGTATAATGATATTGATAACTATCTGGAAGGGAAAGAAGTATCGCCTGAAGCGAAAGCAAAGATTGAATCCTGGTACTTAAAAGGCCAGCACAAACGCCATATGCCGATTACAATCTTTGATGATTTTTGGAAATAATGGCTGCCTAAACCGGACATCGATGCAAAGATGCCCGGTTTTTTACTGACAACCGCTGCCCGCCATCCTGATGTTGTATTTGTAATCTTTCCACTTTTTATTTTTTGCGAACTATAGTATGGTAACTATATAAGCTTTTTAGAATGAGAGGGGGAGTATGATGCAGCCGACAATACAGCGGATTTTGGATAATATCGGAAAAGTCATGATTGGAAAAACAGAAATCGCTGAGCTAAGCCTCGTGGCATTGCTGTCCGAGGGGCATGTACTGCTGGAGGACGTACCCGGGGTTGGAAAAACGATGATGGTGAGGGCGCTCGCAAAATCAGTAGGTGCGGAGTTTAAAAGAATCCAATTCACGCCGGACTTACTCCCGTCAGATGTGACCGGTGTTTCCATTTACAATCCGCAGGCGATGGAATTCCAGTACCGGCCCGGACCGATTATGGGAAATATCGTTTTAGCGGACGAAATTAACCGTACTTCCCCAAAAACCCAGTCCGCCCTGCTGGAAGGGATGGAGGAAAGAAGCGTAACGGTTGATGGTGTGACGCGTAAGCTTGCCCGGCCTTTTTTCGTCATGGCGACGCAGAATCCGATTGAATATGAAGGGACTTACCCGCTCCCCGAGGCACAACTGGACCGTTTTTTGTTCAAACTGCATATGGGATACCCAACGATTGAAGGCGAAATTGAAATGCTGAACCGCATGGAAAACAGCACGCCGATTGAAGCGCTGCAGCCGGTGATTACGAAAGCGGAATGTACAGATTTGCAGCAGGAAGCAAAGCAGGTTTACGTTGACCAAAGCTTGAAAGCCTATATTGTGAAACTCGCAGATTTATCCCGCTCCCACCCGAGCATTTATCTCGGCGTCAGCCCCCGCGCTTCACTTGCCTTAATGAGAGCCTCGCAAAGCTATGCTTTTCTGCGCGGGCGTGACTATGTGATTCCGGATGATATTCAATATTTAGCCCCATATGTTTTTGCCCACCGCCTGATTTTAAGTAATGAAGCGAAGTACAGCCGGCAAACCCCGCATGAACTGGTGAAAGAGCTGCTTTCCGTAATTGAAGTGCCGGTTCAAAGGGCAGCGAAATAAATGAAACATCGTTTAAGCGCGCACTTCGGATGGGTTGTGGTTCTGCTCTGTCTGCTTGCTGTTTTTTCGTATGCGATGTTCCAGGGCGGATTTGCCAGCTGGTTCCTATTCATCACCTTTCTCCCGCTCGCGCTCTATGCAATCCTGCTTGCTGTTTTTTGCCGGCCCGGAACATGGGCAGTAACAAGGGAGACGGATCGCAGCACCTGCCAGGCAGGAGAGGCGGTAACCGTGACGATACGAATTCAGCGCAAATGGCCATTCCCGCTGTTTGTCCTGCTTATCAAGGACGAAGCACCATGGTTGGAAACAGGAAATGCCCATCTCTTTTTCCCTGCATTTAAAAATAATCTGATTTTCTCTTACCAAATTCCCGATGTGCCAAGAGGGGAGCATGTTTTTGAAAGGATGACGATAAAAACAGGCGATCTGCTCGGGCTGGTTGAAAAAGAAGTGACGCTTGCGGTAAAAACGGAGATTCTTGTATACCCGGCCTGGCAGAAAGTGCTCCACCAAACGGTTGAAAGCGGCTATGAACAAGGGGCGGCTGCCTCAAGGCTAAAGATTCAAAGCGATCATACCACAGTCGCAGGCATCCGCAATTATCAGCCAGGCGATCCGTTTACATGGATTGACTGGAAAGCAACCGCAAGAATGAATGAAATCCAGTCAAAAGAATTTGAAATACGGCAGTCGAATGACTTATTTCTCCTCATGGACCGGAAAAATTCGCCAAACTTTGAGCTGCTGGTCCAATTTACAGCTTCCCTCATCCACGCGGCCATCCGCAGCGGGGGAAGAATCGGGCTTGGCACGCTTGGACAAGCTGCTGCTTTTTTTCCCGTTCAAAGCGGGGAAACGCATCGGAATGTATTGTTCCGCTATCTTGCCGTTGTGGAGCCGGAATCAGTCCTGGAAACAGAGCCGGAACCAGTCCGCAACAGATCGATTCTAATGCCAAAAGGAGCGGTGCCGGTCGTGATTACCACGCCGCAAGCGCTGGAAACACTTGCGGATGATTTGAAGCGGGCCGGGTACATCCATCCAGCGATTGTCTTTGTGATAAAAGGGGAGAACGAACCCGTTTCAGACACGGAAACCCGGTACTGCCGCTTATTGGAACAGAAAAAAATCCGCACCCGTATTTTATATGAAGAAGATTTTTACTCCAGTTTAAAGGGGTTGAAAGCAAGATGAAGAAAACCGGCGGCCCGGAAAGCCGGCTAGTGGTTCTCGCATACGCAGCTGCATTTTTGCTGATTTGGGAATGGATCAGGCCGCTGAAACAAATTTCTGAAGTGTCCAATACCACCTGGTTCACCGTATTTGCCGGACTTTCACTGCTGCTCTATTTATTGCCAGTTCCCTGGTATCTTACCAGCATCATGAAATGGCTTTATATCCTGATTGCGCTCGATAAATTGTATCAGCTCGGCACTGCAGGGATCATCACAAGTCTGTTACGCAATACAGGGTTGTTGTTTTCGCGGGACTGGTATCAATTTACGAATGATTACCGCAGTTTTCTGCTGTTTATTTTATTTTGGATCCTGACCTGCCTCATTCATTGCTGGGTGCAGGTGCGCAAAAGGCTGTTTTTCTTTGTGCTGATTACGATTGTTTATGTCGCGGTGCTGGACACTTTTACGCCCTACGACGGAAAACTGCCGGTCATACGCACGGCAGCGGCAGGCCTGTTTTTGCTTGGTGTGTTATTTTGCGAAAGAATGCTGGCAAATAGCGGCGCTGCAAAAACCGGGAAACCGGCAGGCAGATGGGTTTTTACGCTTTTCATCGTCATTGCCGGTTCCGTGTTCATCGGTTATTCATTTCCAAAGGCCAATCCGGTATGGCCGGATCCGGTCCCGTTTATTAAATTACAGGCCGGGATTGCAGAAACAGGCCCGACGCAAACGGCAGGGATGAAAACAGCCGGTTTGCGGGAAGACGATTCCAGGCTCGGCGGCCCGTTTACAGGGAACAACGAAACGGTTTTCCGGGCGAAAGTAAAAACGGAACAATACTGGCGGATGGAAGTAAAAACAGATTATACCGGCAAGGGATGGAAACAGGCTGGACAAAGCAAAATAACCGAGTACAACCAAGGAAATAATTTTTTTAACTTGGAACTGGGGCTGTATCGGGGAAAAGACGACAGCGCAGTACTCACATTCAACGAACCGGCCTCAACGCTCTTTTATCCATACGGACTGACATCATTCACAGATTCCTCGTTGGGCAAGCTTGAATTCTCCGAGCAGACTGAGAAAATCCGGTTGCGGAGAAAAGGTGTCCGCACTTACTCATTGCAATACAAGCCGCAAAATTTTACAGTAAAGGAATTGAAGGAATCCAGTCCCAATAATCAAAGCGGAAATATGTCGAATGGATTTTACCAGCAAACCTATACACAGCTCCCGGATTCCCTGCCCAAGCGTGTCAGGCAGCTGGCAAAAGATATTACAAGAGGCCAAAAGACTGCCTTTGACAAGGCAAAAGCTGTGGAGGCTTATTTGCAGTCGGGCGAATTCCAGTACGAACAAAGTGATGTCGCAACACCACAGGGTAGCGAGGACTATGTTGACCAATTTTTATTTGAATCGAAAAAAGGCTATTGTGACAATTTTTCATCTGCAATGGTTGTACTGCTGCGGGCGGCAGGGGTTCCGGCACGATGGGTGAAGGGCTATGCGCCGGGTACGTACGAAAAATCTGCAGGAGCCTATAATGTGTATAAAATCACCCACAATGACGCGCACTCGTGGCCGGAAGTTTACTTTTACGGAATCGGCTGGGTGCCGTTTGAACCGACACCGGGATACAGCAGTACGGTCTCTATCCAAAATGACACCAGCCAGCAAACTTCAGAAGAAAGTACAACTGCCGCGGCACAAAATGAAACCCGTACCGAACAGCAGCAGCAAAAGCAGCAGCTGGCCCAGGAGGAAACGCAACCGGCAAGTACAGTAAAAAAGGCGGAAAAATCATCCCTAGGCAAACAGATCGGAAAATGGCTGTCCCACAATCTATGGATTATGATTGCTGGTGTTGTTGCGGCCGCATTAGCCGTTTGGGCGGTTGTCGCCAGAAGGAAGAAATGGATGCCGTACTTTCTTTTGCTAAAGTACAGAAATAAAGCGGATCTCCGCCATTTTGAAGAGGCTTTTCTGGCATTGCTGGCACAGCTGGAACGATATGGTTTTAAAAAGCCAAAAGGCCAGACCTTACGGGAATATGCACGCGAAGTAGATGCGTTTTTTGAATTAGATGCAATGGTGCCCCTCACTGCGCGGTACGAAGCGCTGGTGTATAAAAAGGATGAAAAAGACGCGGATTGGCAGCATTTGATGCACTTATGGGAAAATTTAATCAAAAAGACAAGTGGTTGACCAGGTGCCGAATCAAGGTTACAATTGGGACAAATTCAATCATTCAATGGAGATGCTTTCTTCATATAATTTCGAAAATAAGGTTCGAAAGTCTCTACCTGGCTACCGTAAATGGCCGGACTATGAAGGCAGTTGGTGTATAGCAAAACGGCACTGGAATTCTGCCTTCAACCTTATTTGGAGACAGAATTCCAGTTTTATATTTGGATAAACAAATGACAATAATATGAAGTAAAAAATTATGGGGGAAAACAAATGGCAAAAGCATTCGATGCAGCAAAACAGGAAAAAATTGTTGTGCTGGATTTCGGCAGCCAATATAACCAGTTGATTACACGCCGGATCCGCGAATTCGGGGTATTCAGCGAGCTCCATCCGCACACCCTTACAGCTGAAGAAATAAAAGCAATGAATCCAAAAGGCATTATTTTATCAGGCGGGCCGAACAGCGTCTATGACGAAAACGCCTTTCATGTGGATGAAGAAATATTTAATTTAGGCGTTCCGATCCTCGGCATTTGCTACGGGATGCAGCTGATGACAAAAGCGTTCGGCGGCAAAGTGGAACCGGCAAGCCGGCGCGAATACGGAAAAGCGGCGATCCATATTGAAAATCGGACCCGCTTGTTTGGCGACCTTCCCGCTGACCAGGTGGTATGGATGAGCCATGGCGACCTCGTTACAGCTGTTCCTGAAGGGTTTACGGTCGATGCGAGCAGCGTGGCGTGCCCGATCTCCGCAATGAGCAATCCGGATAAAAAATTCTACGCTGTCCAGTTTCACCCCGAAGTGCGGCACTCTGTCTACGGAAACGATATGTTGCGCCGGTTTGCTTTTGATATTTGCGGCTGCGCAGGCACATGGTCGATGGAAAACTTTATTGAAATGGAAATGGAAAAAATCCGCCAGATTGTTGGCGATAAAAAAGTGCTTTGCGCCCTTAGCGGCGGGGTTGATTCTTCCGTTGTTGCTGTTTTGATCCATAAAGCAATTGGCGACCAGCTGACCTGTATTTTTGTAGACCACGGCCTGCTCCGTAAAGGCGAGGCTGAAAGTGTCATGAAAACTTTCTCGGAAGGTTTCAATATGAATGTGATCAAGGTGGACGCAAAAGAGCGGTTTATGGCCAGACTCGAAGGCGTATCCGATCCCGAGAAGAAGCGCAAAATCATCGGCAACGAATTTATCTATGTATTTGATGATGAGGCAGCGAAACTTGAAGGTATTGATTATCTTGCCCAAGGAACATTGTACACCGATGTCATCGAAAGCGGGACAACCACTGCCCAGACGATCAAGTCGCACCATAATGTTGGCGGGCTTCCGGAAGACATGGCCTTCACGTTAATCGAACCGCTCAATACTTTGTTTAAAGATGAAGTGCGCGCGGTCGGCACCGAACTCGGCATCCCAGATGAAATCGTCTGGCGCCAGCCGTTCCCGGGCCCGGGCCTTGGCATCCGCGTGCTCGGTGAGATTACCGAAGAAAAACTCGAAATGGTCCGCGAATCCGACTTTATTTTGCGCGAAGAAATCAAAAATGCCGGCCTCGAGCGTGACATCTGGCAATACTTTACCGTGCTGCCAAACATCCGCAGTGTCGGCGTCATGGGTGATGCCCGCACATACGATTACACAATCGGCATCCGCGCCGTCACTTCCATTGACGGCATGACATCCGACTGGGCGCGCATTCCGTGGGAAGTACTCGAAAAAATCTCAACCCGTATCGTTAACGAAGTCCCGCACGTCAACCGCGTTGTATATGACATTACAAGCAAACCACCGGCTACGATTGAGTGGGAGTAAAAATACAACTTGATTTGAAGAGAAAACGCCTATATATCGGCATTTATCCTGATGTAATATGGAGAAAATAAGTTAAAAATGATATAGTTCCCTGCCAAAAATAAAAATTGGCAGGGAATTTTGTTTTAGTATTAAATTTTGGTAGGGATTATTTTGGGTTTTTGAATAAAATTGGTCAAGATTGGTACTGTAAATTTACATTACTAAAAATTTAATAATTAATTAGATTATATCAACAATGTTCGACAAACATTTCAAAAAAATGTGCTATGGTTATTGTAAATATAGGGGTTTAGAGTAAAAAGTTATAAATAGCTGTGATTAAATTACTTTAAAATAGATTGATTAGTTTTTCTATTTAAATAAAGAAAAACAATATATGGGTAAGGTGGATTCAGTTTATGTGGAAAAATAGAAACATGTGGGTGCTAATGATTGGGATATTTGGGGCTGAGATGGGTATGTGGTTAGGGTTAATTGGAAATTTAGAGTTTCTTCAATTAAATGTTAACTCTAGTTTTTTACAATCTTTAATATTAATTATCGGGGTAATAGCAGGATTTATTTCTGGACCAATTATAGGAAATTTGATTGATTCATTAAATAAGAAAAGGGTTCTTATTTTAGCGGGAATAATAAGGATTCTTGGAAAACTGTTTATGATATTGGCAGTAGAAATTAATAACATTTTTTGGATGCTGGTCTCTATGGTTTTAATTGGTGTAGCTGCTTCATTTTACTTTCCGGGAATTCAATCTATAATTCCATTAATCACCGATAATGAAGAAGAGTTAATGGAAGCAAATGCTATTCAAATGAACATCATGACTTTAGCCAGAATTATAGGTACTGCTGTTGCTGGGGTTCTATTATTATTAATTTCTTTAAGAGAAATATACATATATAGCTTAATTGCCTACTTGATTCTTCTTATAAGTACAAACTTTTTAAATTTTGAAGAGAACAAAAGCAATGTAAAAAGTAGTAAAAAGATTCATAAAAATAAGTTCAGAGAAATATTCCCCATAATTAGGTCACGCCCAATGGTTTTTCAAACATTAATTTTATCACTTATTCCTTTTACTTTTATATCTGGGTTTAATTTAATCGTTATTGAAGTAAGTAATATCCAAGATAATCCTGCAATCAAAGGGTTATTATATACAGTTGAAGGGTTAAGTATTATAATTACTGGTTTTTTAGTTAAATATTTAGTAAAGAAACAAAATATTATGAGAACAATCGTTATTTCTTGTGTATTGATAGCTATTTCACAAAATTTATTATTTTTTACCACTATACAATTTATACCTTTTGTAGCTTTCTTCTTCTTTGGAGTTTCTTGTGGTTTTTTTATGCCGTTATCTGCAACATTATATCAAAAGCAAATTACAAGCGAGTTTCATGGTCGATTCTTTTCTTTTAAAAGAGTTTATGAAACAGGAATTGGACAAATATCATTATTATCTATTGGATTAGGTCTAGACCTTGTGGGGCTGCAATTTTTTATGGTGATTTTAGGAGCGCTCTCATTACTCTTAGTTATGTATGTTAAGATCATGTTCTTTATAAAAAATAAAAAATTAAATGAAACAACTTATAGGCAGCTTTAAATGTTGTAATTTTATGCGTAGCAAACTTGTTGAATACCTTATAAGATGAAACGGCAGGCTAACGATTCTTTCTCGCAGCTGCAATCTGTATTCCGTCATTCAGCAAGCCGATGACATTGTCCTTACTAAGCAAATACTGGTTTTGGTGTTAATCAAGCGGCTTTCCTCTTCTGCCCTGAAAAAAATTCCACGGATAGAACCATTCATAGCCGTATCTTTATGGTTTTTGCATTCCTTTTTTCATTCTGCTCTTTATGCTTTTCTCGTTTAGACAGCCAAGGGATGGACATGAACAGTTAACAGACTTGCCTAAAATACAGCAGTTATTACCAAATGATTTTCCAGAAGTAACAGCAGATGAAAAGCGTTCTGATATTGCTTTTTTACTTGAGGATGGCTCAGTTCTCATGCTGGAATTTGAAAGCAACACAAGGTTTATTGAAGATCATCTAAAATACATGCATTATGCTCAGAGAATTTTGCAGCGATATTTTAAAAAAGAAAAGAAATTGAAAAACATCAAAATTGTTGTGATTTATACAAGTGATGTCCGAATTCTTTCAAGACCTGTTTTACTATCAGAGTATGACGGGGATGAAATTATGATTGAAATTAGGGGTAAAATAGATAGTAATAAAAAATTAACCAGCGAGGATCTATTCAAACTGAGTTTTCTGCCATTAATGTACAATAAAAAAGAACGTAATGAAATAATAATACAATCTGTTGAATTAGCAAAGCGAATGAAGAATGAACACACTTCGGTTCAAGTCATAGCAGGAATACTTACTTCAACAGATAAATTCATTGACCAGGGATATGCTAAAAAAGTGAGGGAGTGGTTAAGATTGACAAAAGTAGGCCGAATCTTTGAAGAGGAAAAACAAGAAGCAGTTAGAGAAGCCGAAGAAAGAGCAAGACAAGAGGCAGAGAAAGAAGCGGCAATAAAAATAGCTAAATCCTTATTAGAAATACTAACCCCGGAAGTTGTTGCTGAGAAAACAGGTTTAACCATTGATGAAGTTAAAAAAATAAATAAGGCATAAGTAAAAAAGGGGAGTGGAACAGAGGCATCTACTTAGTTCCCTTACTTATATTTATGAGCATATAAAATTCCAATTTATTTACGGATGAAGATTAATTTTATAGTTATTCTTTATCGCAGACTTTGACAATTTGCTGTCCGCATCAAAATGATAATCTTCCATAACCGTAACACAGAGATATTTTTTGTTTTCTTAAAAATTAAAATGTAATTGCTTTCATTTCCGGTCTGCATCTCTTATAATAAAGATGAATCCAAAAATGGGAGATGTTGACAATGGCAAATCAAAAAGTTGCAGTTGTTACAGGTTCTGGTCAAGGCATTGGCAAAGGTATTGCAGAAAAGCTGGCAAGTGATGGATTCGTAATTGTTCTGAGTGACAGGAATCAAGAGGTTTTGGAAACGACAGAAAAGGAATTCAGGGAAAAAGGCTTTCCCGTTGCTTCCTTTGTTGGAGATGTTTCCAGTCCGGAAGACCAAAAAGCCTTGGTAGCATCAGCAGTTGAAAAGTTCGGCAGTGTGGATGTATTTGTTAATAACGCTGGAATTGAACTCGTTTGCCCGATTGAAAACATCACGCCTGAGCAGCTGGAAAATATTTTCAGGATTAATGTATTTGGTACTGTGTATGGCATTCAAGCTGCCGCAGCGCAAATGAAGAAACAAGAAACCGGCGGCAAAATTATTAATGCCTGCAGTATTGCCGGGCATCAGGCCTTTGATATGTTAAGTGCTTATTCGGCAACAAAATTTGCAGTTCGTGCTTTTACCCAATCCGCAGCAAAAGAATTTGCCAAAGATAAAATTACAGTAAACGCTTATTGTCCTGGCATTGTTGGAACAAGCATGTGGACACGTATAGATGAAGTAATGGCAAAATATATGGGGCTCAAAAAAGGGGAAGCATACAAAAAATACGCTGAAGGCATTGCGCTCGGGCGGACAGAAGAGCCTGCAGACGTTGCAAACTTTGTATCGTATCTGGCCTCTCCGGCAGCAGACTATATGACAGGGCAATCCGTGATGATAGATGGCGGCATCGTATTCAATTAAGCTACTAATTTCGAAATCATGATGTGAAAATACAAGCAAAAGGTGCATCGATCAAAAGATGTGCCTTTTTGTGTACGGCGGCAGCCGCTTTGTGCAACAAATTGTGCTGAACCATTGGTGGAGAGTTGGAGTGTATTATTGCGAGAAACACGGCTCCCAAATTCCAGGAAGCTTGTTTTCCGGTCCCCGCCAGGATACTGAAAGGACACCCATCTTTTTAAAGTATCCTCTGTAAGAAAGTTAGGGAGTAGAGATTCATGCAATCAATCAAAAAAACGGCTTAAGGCTGGCAAGTGGTGTAAAGAATGATTTCCAGCTTTTACATGGTTTTTTTACAAGATAAAGATAAAACATTCCTTGAAAAACAGAATTCCTATCGGTATAATAAACCCTATAAAATTACTCTGTTTTAAAGGGGGATTATGATGCTTCTTACTGGACTGATTTGCGGGGCGCTGCTCGGCTTTGTCATGCAGAGAGGGAGATTCTGCTTAACGGGCGGTTTCCGTGATATGTATATCGCGAAAGACAACCGCATGTTTTATGCTTTATTGATTGCCATTGCGGTTCAAAGTATCGGGGTTTATACCTTAATCCAGCTTGGGGCTATCCAATACACGGCAGGCACATTCCCGTGGATTGCTGCAATATTTGGTTCTTATATATTTGGGATTGGGATTGTGATGGCCGGAGGGTGTGCAACCGGGACCTGGTACCGCGCTGGCGAAGGGCTTTTGGGCAGCTGGATCGCGCTGTTCGGCTATATGGTGATGAGTGCGATTATGAAGTCCGGAGTACTCTTGCCGGTTACGACTTCATTGCAGTCCGTGCAGCTGCCGAATAATTCGATTGCGGGCACGCTTGGCATTAATGTTTGGATTGTTGTTGCCATCTTTACATTGATCGTGCTTGGGATTTTGGTAAAAGAGCTCAAAAAGCCAAAAGTAGCTATTCCTGCAATGAAAGCAAAACGAAAAGGGCTGGCCCATCTGTTGTTTGAAAAACGCTGGCACCCGTTTTTTACAGCGGTGCTGATCGGCCTGATTGCCATCTTAGCCTGGCCTTTAAGTGAAGCAACCGGAAGAATGGACGGCCTTGGCATTACGACGCCGACCGCTAATCTGCTGCAGTTCTTGGTGACAGGAGACCAAACATTTGTGAACTGGGGCGTATTCCTTGTTCTTGGTATCTTTTTAGGTTCCTTTATTGCTGCAAAAGCAAGCCGTGAATTCCGCTTCAGAATGCCGGATGTACAAACTGGTATTCGCAGCTTTATCGGTGGGATTCTAATGGGATTCGGCGCCAGTGTGGCCGGCGGCTGCTCGATCGGAAATGGCCTTGTCAAGACAGCAATGATGACATGGCAAGGATGGACCGCATTATTGTTCATGATTCTGGGCGCATGGACGGCTTCATACTTTATCTTCGTCCGTCCTCAAATGAAGAAACAGACAGCTGACACGAAACCGGCTGTAACGACAGCATAAGGGAGGAATGCATAATGGAAAAAACATTGGAAGTGATGGGTCAGGTTTGCCCATTCCCATTAATTGAAGCAAAAAAAGCCATTGAAGAAATCCAGTCCGGAGACGATTTAGTGATTCACTTTGACTGCACGCAGGCAACAGAAAGTATCCCGCGCTGGGCAGCGGAAGCCGGCCACACGGTCACCAATTTTGAACAATTGGACGAAGCGGCGTGGACGATTACGGTAAAGAAAAAGTAGAATAATCTTAGAAAGAGCCGGGCTATTTGCTGCCCGGTTTTTTGATTTAGGCTATGTTCGCTTATTTAGAAGTTACTTTATAACGCCAACGCTATTATCGGATAGTTGAATTACATTCATGCAATACACATTCCTTTGATTTAGTTGATTTCTGATAAAACCAAATATATTAAAAATTAGTTAAAGATGTAATTAAGCACAATTTTCTATGAAAAAATGCAGACCACGTGAAACCAGCCGTTACAGAAGATAAACTTTTTCATGCCTGGGCTGGGAGCGAGCCGATCATGAATGTTTTGTAACAAAAAGAGTGGCTGAAACGGTAACCGCGACTGAACAAGGTGAAAAGTTATTGCCGGTTACACGGTTCACCCAAAATGTTAAGAAAGTAAACAATGAAAGCACCTATTTAGGTGCTTTCATTGTTTACTAAAAGAATAGTATTGATTCAGCGTTTCAAGAATTGAATGAGTTCAGTGTTGAACTCCTCCGCATGCGTCACATTAAATCCATGCGGACCGTCTTTAATCACAACAAGTTTGCTGTTAGGAATGCGCTCATGTGCCTTTTGGCCGCTGAATTCAACCGGAACGATTGCATCCGCATCACCATGTAAAATAAGTGTCGGCAAGTCGAACTTATCTAGATCATCTCGAAAATCTGTTTGACTAAATGCTGCGATACAGTCAAGTGTGCCCTTCGGCGACGCAAATGCTGCAATGTCACGATTATGTAATCGAAAGGCTTCGCTCACTAGATCAGTTCTCTCACCAGAGGCGAAGAAGGAAGTCGTAAACGTATCGAGAAATGAAAGTCGATCTGCTTTAACGCCTTTTTGCAGACTCTTGATCGCTGTGTCGTCGAATCCTCCATCAGGATTATCTGCGGATTTGTAAAGGTATGGAGGGACCGCCCCTGCTAGCACTGCATTGGACACTCGATCCGTTCCGTAGTTACCGATGTAACGTGCAACCTCGCCGCCTCCCATCGAGAACCCTACCAAAGTCACGTCATGAAGATCAAGATGGACTAGCAGTTTGTGCAGGTCGGACGCAAGCGTATTGTATTCATAACCATTCCACGGCTGAGATGATTGTCCGAACCCACGTCGATCATAGGTAATAACCCGGTATCCAGCATCAACTAGTGCCGGTACTTGTTTTTCCCAAGACCTTCCGCTAAGCGGCCAACCATGAATCAATACCACTGGCTTTCCAGATCCTACATCCTCGTAGTGTAGCTCAATAGGGGCACCATTTTCAATTCCAACTGTAACTTTACTCATTATAAATCCCTCCATTTTTTTATTTTGAAAAATTAAATTGTACAAAATTTAATTTCGTGATTCCATCGTACACTCCTGAATAAAAATTGTCAACAATTAAATTTCACAAAATACATTTTTATTTTTATATGCTAGGAGACATGTTAAAATATGAATAAGAAATATGATGATTTGAGGTGCAACCATGAAGAACAACCCGCAAAATCTTAATTTAGAGGATCACTTATGTTTCTCTTTATATGCCTGTTCAAGGGCCATCTTACGGCTTTATCGTCCTTACCTGGATCAACTTCAGCTCACTTATCCTCAGTATTTAGTATTAGTTACACTGTGGGAGAAGCAACAAAGTACAATCAAAGAAATAGGTAAAGCACTTGATCTCGATACCGGCACACTGACTCCTCTACTCAAACGTATGGAGGCTGCCGGTTTTATTGAGCGTCGCCGTGATACAGTGGACGAACGCATCGTGAACATCCACATTACGCAAGCAGGACAAGCTCTGCAGGAGAAGGCATCGTGCATTCCGCAGTCCTTATTCGAGGCTTCTGGTATGGGAAAAGAGGAACTGGATGAAATAAACAAGACAATAAAGAACCTGCTACAACAGCTGAATGTAACCACCAGGAAATAGATGAATAGAAAAAATGCAAGATGGCTTCCATCAAGTATGAAGTCCATGGGTTTGACTGGTGAGCATCAAGGGGAAAATGAACAGAACAGCATTTTTGTAAAAATTAGGAGGTGCGAAGATGCCCCAGGTAAGAAAGCGCTATCCTGAAGGAATGTTGATCCTGGCCGGCGGGATGCTTATGCTCGTTTCCACGGCTCTCCATCCGCCGCTCGTTGACCCGTATGACCTGGAAAAAGCTTTCCATGAATTTCAGCATGCACAGTTTTGGATGGGTGACCATATTTTAATGCTCGTTGCCATTAGCTGCTGGCTGATTGGACTGGCTGCTGGAAACAATCATATTGCAAAGCAGAGCGATGCTTCCGGTTTAGGCGCTGCATTGATGTACGTATCTCTGGGAATGTGGATTTTGATTCTTAGCTCAGAATTGACCATTTTACCGATTCTCGGGAATGCAGCGGGATTGACCCAAGTATGGGGTGCCGTTTTTTCGTTCGGCCTGTTGTCTGGGTATCTGGCATTTGCCTGTACTTGGATCGGGATCTTTTGTTACGGCCTGGCAATAAAACGGAGCGAAACGCTTTTCCCTGCATGGTTTTCAACAGCAGCCATCTTAAGCGGACTGCTTGCATTCACGGGAATCATCGTAACTTGTTTTCATTTTGAAATGGGTTATATTACAATTCCGTTGACAGCAGGGCCGGCTTTTATTTGGACTTTATGGTTTGGCTGGCGGATGGCGGTGCGATAGGCAATTTGGTTTGTCAGCATGTAACATAGACTTGCAAAAGAGATAGATGAAAGCCCGAGCGAGAGAAAAAACCATCCGCGCGGTCGCTCAGCGGTGAAATGAAAGCCCGAGCGAGAGAAAAAACCATCCGCGTGGTCGATCATCAGGGGAATG
>NZ_KB893999.1:0-14558 GCF_000374345.1 Heyndrickxia acidiproducens DSM 23148 | reverse complement strand
AAAGCCCGAGCGAGGGAAAAAACCATCCGCGCGGTCAATCATCGGTTGAATGAAAGCCCGCGCGAGAGAAAAAACCATCCGCGCGGTCGATCATCGGTTGAATGAAAGCCCGCGCGAGAGAAAAAATCATCCGCGCGGTCGATCATCGGGGGAATGAAAGCCCATGTGAGAGAAAAAACCATCCGCGCGGTCGATCATCAGGCGAATGAAAGCCCAAGCGAGAGAAAAAATCACCCTCGCGGTCGATCATCGGTCAAATGAAAGCCCACACGAAGGAAAAAACCACCCGCGTGGTCGATCATCGGTCGAATGAAAGCCCACACGAAGGAAAAAACCATCCGCGCGGTCGATCATCGGTCAAATGAAAGCCCACCTGAGGCAATAAACCAGTTAGATGGGCTTTCATCACCGCAATGAAAGCCCATCTAACTCTTGGACACATGCGAATGGTCATTCATCCGTGCTTTTTAGGATCTTTTCAACCATGCCCGGTTGTTCCTGACCTTTCCAAAGTGATATCCCGGTTGCGTTCCATTCGATCATGCCTAGTCGCTTGTATTTAAAAGAAATCCCCGGTCCGCTATCATTCTATCTACAGCAACCCGACCCACTTCCAATAGGTCATGCTGAACAGTAAAATCAGCAGGTAGCCGATGATCGTCAATGGCAGCCCCGATTTCAAAAAATCTTTTGCCGTAAAAGCACCCGTCCCGTATGCCAGCATGCTTTGCGGCGAGTTGACCGGGAGCAGGAAGCCGATGCTGATGACAAATTGCTGGATGAGTACGAACCCGATCCGATTATCCCCCAGATGAATGGTAGAGGTGAGTGCAATAAAGATCGGTATCAAAGCGGAAGACAGGCTGGTGGCGCTTGCAAAACCAAGGTGAATCAAAATAATAAATAATGAAACGAGCGCGATTGTGGCAATAATTGGCATGCTCTCCAGTCCCAGTGAACCGAATACTTTATTGGAGAGCCACTGTGCTCCTTGAGTATCCAGCAAAACGGTGCCAAGCGAGATCCCGACCGCAAATACAATAACCGTACCCCACGGAATCAGCCGTTCAACCGATTTCCAGTCGAAAACGCCGATCTTTGGCGTCAATAAAATGGCAATGGCCACAATGGTGACGGTGGTCGTGTCAAATGGGTGAAGTTTTCCTTCTGTGGTCCAGAAAAATAATAAAAGCAGCGAGATGACGATGAGGCGGATTTCCGAGGCTTTTAAATGCCCCAGTTCGTTAAGCTGGCTCTGTATGAGATCTTTCCCGGCTTCAATCGCTTTCGTTTCCGGCTTAATCAAGTGGGTCATCACAAAAAACAGCAGGACAGACATGATGATGGTCCACGGTGCGGCATACAGAAACCAGGAACTCCATGTAATGGTGGTCCCAAATTCTTTTTCAATAAAACCGAGTGCAACCATGTTTTGGGCAGCAGCCGTTTTGATGCCGACATTCCAAATTGAAACCGCCTGAACAGAAGTAATGACCAATAATGCTCCCAATTTGCTGTTATTCGGCAACCCGAATGCGGCTACCATTCCCAGTAAAATCGGAACAACAGCACCGGCGCGGGCAGTGGCACTCGGAACGAAAAATGCCAGTACGACAGAAACAAGAATCGCGCCAAAGACAAGGCTGCTTGTTTTTGTACCAACCCTGGACAAAATCCAGAGGGCAAGCCGTTTATGAAGATTGGTCGCCTGCATGGCTGCTGCCAAAAACAAGGCGGCGGCTACCAGGGCAACGGCAGAACTGCTGAAGCCGCTGAGTGCCAATCTCAGGGCATTGCCCGTTCCCGTCATTTGTGAAGGATCCTGGATACTTGGCGCGAGGCCGATCAGGACAGCAATCAGCCCGACAATCATGGCGGCGCTGACTTCATAGGAAACTGCTTCTGTTACCCAGAGAATCAACGCAAAGGCTAAGATGGCAAGCGCACGCTGGCCGGCTGCCGGCAGGCCTTCCGCCCGGGGAAGCAGCATGATTACAATCAGTACGGTAAAAGCAGCAGTGACCCAGATCCATTGCCATTTCGATTTCTTTGCTTGTTGTGTTGAAGCACTCATTTTTTTCACCCTCCCTGATTCATTGTCTTAAAATATTTATCCTATTTTAATTGTAGCAAAGTGGCGCAGGGAAAAATGTTAACGATTGGTGTAAATTTGAAAACGATTTCCTGAAAATAAAATGATGAAACCTTCCTGCCGAGTCAGCCGTATATATAAATAGAAAGGGTGAGTGAAATGGGGTTATTCATCATTTTTGTAACCATCATGGCTTTGATTACAGCAATTCTTATTTTTCCATTTTCAGAGAGAAAACTAAAAGAAGCTGGGAAGAAAATCAGCAATGAAAGAATAAAAACATTTTTTGGTTTGGTCGTGCTTTTATGGATCGTGGCAGTTGCCTTTTTTTACGTGACAAAATTGGATATGAATTTTTCGCTGTTCTGGCCTGCAGGGGTTTTGGCAGCACTGGCCGGGACATTTCTGGCAAACGGAAAAGAACAGCAAATCAAAGGGGTGATTTTTCTCGCCAGTCTGATTGTTGCCGGTTATATGCTGACAGCCCCGATGTGGAATGCCAGCGAAAAGTACGAAGCATCGAAAATGGTGCAGAAAACGGAAATCGAGCCGTTTGATGAGCGCGAAACACCGGCAAATGTACCGCCGAAATTCGCGCGCAACAAAATGAAAAAGTCATTTGGGCAGGTTCCGAATGCCAGTTATTATCAGCTTGGCAACCTGCAGATCCAAAAGGTGGATGGTAAATTTGTGTATATCGCGCCAGTTGAGTTTTCGGGCTTTTTCAAGTGGGTCAAAGGCGGCGAAACACCGGGATATTTTATCATGAGCGCTACGGATGCCTCCGATAATCCGAGTTTTGTCAAACAGAAAATGGTTTATACACCTTCATCTTATTTTCAGAAAAACCTGGAACGCCATATTCGCCTTGCGTATCCGAAAAAGATTTTCTACGGCGCGCCGCAGCTTGAAATCGATAATGAAGGAAAACCGTATTATATCCGGACATTCGGGCATTTTGTTTCGGCGCGCAACGGTTTTAAGGCAACAGGCATTGTGCAGGTGGATCCGCGTACAGGTGCAATGAAGGCCTATTCGCTCAAAGATGTGCCAGCCTATGTTGACGGGGCGATGTCACCGGAAGCAGTCAGCCTGCAGAACAGTTATTTTGGCAAATATATTCATGGTTTTTGGAACAGCCACTTCGGCAAGCGTGATGTAAAGCTGCCGACAGATGAGGGGACGGAAGCCAATGTCAGCCCGATTTTTGACGACAATGGCGTGATGTATTACTTTACTGATTTTTCGAGCCCGAAACAAGATGTCGACTCAATGCTCGGTTACTCGCTTACCAATGCGCGCACCGGCAAGGCTACCTATTACACCGGCCAGTTAAAAGAATCGTATATGGATTCGCAGGGGAATCTGGAAATCGTTGAGAAAAAATTCATTGAGAAGAAATGGAAGGGTTCGATGCCGATTTTATATAATTTTTACGGCGAGGCGAGCTGGCTGACGCCGGTTCTTGATTCGAACGGTTTTTTGCAGACTTATTTTATCGTGTCAGCGGCGAACCCGGAAATATCGGTTAATGCCAGTACGCCGGATGCCGCACTAAAAGCATATAAAATCGCTCTTCAACGCGGTGGCAGCAGTGTTGATGGCTCGTCCAAGGCAGACACCAAGACGGCCACCGGCAAGGTTCTCCGTGTCTATAAGGAAAAGTCGGGCGATTATACGAATGTTTCCTTCCTGCTCAACAATAAACAGAACTTCACCGTCAGCTCGGACACTATACCGCTTGTGATCTATTTAAAAGAAGGCGATGAAGTGAAGTTAAAATACCTGGATACAGGCGAAACATTTTTGCCGGTGAAAGGGATGGAGATACAGGGAATCGGCCATTAAAAGGGAAGGGCTTCTTTGTTAAAGGAGCCCTTCTTTTTTGCTCTAATTTGGAAAAATGGTGTATGCACTGCGGTAAAAGCGATATAATGGAAGAAGTTAGCAAGGATTTATGTACGGAAATTTATGTTCAGGTATTCACAAATTAAGTTTCAACATAAGGCTCGTGTTTCCGAGAAATGGAGGAAAAGCCATGACAATGAAAATGCGTGATTACAAGCAGGATCCATTTATCGTCATTTGGGAAGTCACAAGAATGTGCCCGCTTCACTGTATGCACTGCCGGGCGGAAGCGCAGCTGCATCCGTACCCCGGAGAACTGACAACAGAAGAGGGGAAAACATTGATTGACCAGATTTACTCGATGAACAATCCGTTATTTGTTTTTTCAGGGGGCGATCCGCTGATGCGGCCGGATTTGTTCGAACTGGCCGAATATGCGGTTCAAAAAGGGATGCGGGTGTCGTTAACGCCGTCCGCTACCCCGCGCGTAACAAGAAAAGCCGTGCGGAAAACGAAGCAGATCGGCATCAGCCGCTGGGCCATTTCGCTTGACGGGCCTGACGTTATAACGCATGACTACTTTCGCGGTATGCCTGGGATTTTTGATCGGACAATGAAAATGATTTCATATTTAAATGAAGCCGGCATGAGTTTTCAGGTGAACACGACCGTGACGGAATACAATGTGGACAAATTGCCGGAAATGGCAAAGTTAGTGGCGGAACTCGGCGCTGCTGTTTGGACGCTTTTCTTTTTGGTGCCGACCGGGCGCGGCAAACATTTGAAGCCGATCAGCCCCGAGCGCCATGATGAAGTCCTGCGCTGGGCATTCCGGCTCCAGGAGCATGTGCCTTTTATAGTATCGACAACAGAAGCCCAGTTTTACCGCCGCATTGCGATTCAGGAAAATCAGCGCCGGAAAAAAGCGGGGTTGGAACCGATCGGGCGGCACCATGACCGGATGGCAAAAGCGCCGCGCGGAACGAATGACGGTAACGGATTTATTTTTATCAGCCATACGGGGGATGTGTATCCATCCGGGTTTCTGCCGATTGACTGCGGCGATGTAAAAGAAACGCCGCTCCCTGAAATTTACCGGAAACATCCTGTGTTGAAGTCACTGCGCGATCCTGATTCGACAAAAGGCAAATGCGGCGTTTGCGAGTTTCGCTATATATGCGGCGGATCAAGGGCGCGGGCTTACGCGGTAACCGGGGATTATAAAGCTTCTGAACCGTATTGTACATATATTCCGGCAGGCTTCCAGACGGGGGATAAAAATTTAGAATAGTAAGGCGCCCCGTCTGCCAAATTGACTTTGAAAACCGTTTTAGAGATGAAACAATCACGGAAATGGGTATCATTAGAATAGAGAAACCCGCTTCTGTGATCGTTATAGTTTTGTTTTGGGCTTCATAAGTAAGATGAAGGCTGTTTCCGATTGCTTTAGTCTTTTAAAGGTTCAAAAAGACACGCCCTGAAACATGACCACCACCAGTATCGGTTTTTAATTGTCATACAAAATTTTGCATATTCCTGTTTCTGCTAAACCGGTAAATTGCAAGCAGGAAAAAGGCGAGTGCAAACGCCAGCAGGATCAGATAATTTAAATACAAGCTGCCGGCTGGATGGGCGGTCTGCAGCTGGTCCAGGGTTTCCAAAGTCCAGCGCTGGGGCAGAAAATTAGCAACTTTCTGCAGTACTTTTGGCATGATTTCCACTGGCCAGAAGCAGCCGGCGAGCATGCAGGTTGGGATTACGATCAAATTTTAGCAGCGGGAGTGTAAATAAGACCCATTTCGGGACGGCCCATTCCGACAGCCATTCTTGGATTGACAAGGGCAGTAAAATGAGAAACAGCGGGTTGATAAGCCGGTATCCCGCGGTTGCGGCGAGGATAGAAACGGTGAGCAGAAAAAGGCGCCACCCCTTCTTTTTGTAAAGCAGAATCGCAATATTGAGGATGAAATACAAAAGCAAAAGAAGCACAACCCAACCCATTTGCTGCACTTCAAGCACAGCGGAATAACCGATAAAAAACATCAAAGACAGTTTGCTTAAAATCAACCAAAATTCCATCTTAGTAAATTTTCCCCGTTAAAAAATAAATGGCAATCTGGGTCCGGTGTTCCAGCCCGGTTTTCCCGAGAATGGAAGTAATATAGTTTGCAACTGTTCCCTCCGAGATAAACAGGTTTTTTGAAATTGCCCGGTTGGAATAGCCTTTTGCGATGAGGGACATGATTTCGCGCTCTCTTTCCGTAAACTGCTTCGAGTCAATTTTCGGTTCCGGTGTGCTGCTATCCGATAAATTGTTTTTAATTTTATCAAGCACGACATCCTGGAAAATGCTGTTGCCATTATAGATTGTTTTGATCGCATCGCGGATTTTTTCCGGATCATTGTTTTTCAGCAAATAGCCTTTCGCCCCGTTTTTTAAGGCATCCACAATATATTCATCATCGTCAAAGGTCGTCAGGATGATGGGTTTGGTTGAAGTTTCTTCGGCAATAATTTTGGTAGCTTCTACGCCGTTCATCCCGGGCATCCGCACATCAAGGAGCGCAATGTCAGCCACATGGCTTATACAATACGAAGCTGCTTCCCGGCCATTTGCCACTGCTGCGAGTATCTCAAATTCTTCATAAGAGTCTAAGATGATTTTTAACCCCTCACGGATAAAAGAGTTATCATCTGCAATCAAAATTTTAATTTTCTCCATACATAGTCCCCTCCAAGCCGTTGCCGGATCCCTATGCTTTCATTATAGCGGAAGTCCTCCCTTTCTCCTACGGGCAATGTATAGCATCTGCATACAATCCGCTGCCGAATATTGGAACAGGACAAAAAGAAGCGTATGATATGGCTACGGAATTTTTAGAATTTATTGAATCCATAATGAAGAAGAGGGATTTGTCGTGTTCACCATCCGGCTGGCGCTGGTTGCGGATAAAAAAAGGGGCCCTTGTCCAGGCACGCGCAAACTTAAACTTGTATCTTGTGTACAGCCGCATTTATAATGCAAGTATATTTATAGAAGGGGGAAAAGCATGTTACGCCGTTTTTATTCCTATTATCTGCCGCACAAAAAGCTCTTTATCATTGACTTCAGCAGTGCAGTCATCGTGGCCGTATTCGAACTTGCTTTTCCGCTTGCGGTCCAGTGGCTGATTGACAGTCTGCTGCCAAGCGGGAAATGGGGGACGATTCTCAGCGTCAGCCTTTCGCTTTTTGTGCTCTATCTTTTCAGCACTTATTTACAGTACATTGTCAACTACTGGGGGCATAAACTCGGCATTAATATCGAAACCGATATGCGGAAAGAGCTGTTCGAACATGTGCAGAAGCAATCGTTTTCTTTCTTTGATAATGTCAAAACCGGCCATGTGATGAGCCGGATTACGAACGACCTGTTTGATATCGGCGAACTTGCCCACCACGGTCCGGAAGATGCGTTTATTGCTGTCATGACGTTTCTCGGCGCGTTTGCAATTATGTTTACCGTGGATGTCAAACTGGCTTTGGTGACCTTGGTGATCGTGCCGTTTTTGGTATGGGTGATCACGTACTGCAATATTAAAATGAACCAGGCCTGGGATAAGATGTACGGCGAGATTGCAGAGGTAAACGCCCGCGTGGAGGACAGTGTGGCCGGTGTCCGCGTCGTCCAGTCATTTACCAACGAAAGCCACGAAATCGAGCGGTTTTCCAATAACAACCAAAAATTCCGGAAAGCCAAACTGCTTGCCTACAAAACGATGGCCTTCACCAATGCCAGCACTTACATGATGAGCCGGCTGATGGTACTGGCAGTCCTTGTGTATGGTGCCTGGCTGACGTACAGCGGCGAACTAAAATACGGTGAACTTGTCGGTTTTGTTCTTTATGTGAATGTATTATTTAAACCGATTGATAAAATCAGTGCCATTATGGAATTGTATCCAAAAGGCATGGCCGGATTTAAACGGTTTTCCGAAATGCTGGGCCAGATGCCCGATGTCCAGGACCGCGAAACGGCAGTCGAAGTGGCAGCTTTGAGCGGTAATATTGTGTTCCATGATGTGGATTTTGGCTATAACGGAGGGAAAAACGTTTTAAAAGGCATTAACTTGAATGTGCGCGCCGGCGAAACCGTGGCATTCGTCGGGCCGTCGGGTGCCGGGAAAACAACAATTTGCTCCTTAATCCCGCGTTTTTATGATGTCGATGGCGGCAGCATTACAATTGATGGCATTGATGTCCGCAATATGACGAAAAAATCGCTGCGTTCACAAATCGGGATTGTCCAGCAGGATGTGTTTCTGTTTGCCGGAACCATTCGTGAAAATATTGCATACGGGAAGCTGGGTGCCAGTCGGGAAGAAATTGAAGAGGCAGCCCGGCGCGCGCACTTGGAAGAAGTCATCCGGAATTTACCGGACGGGTATGACACACAAATCGGCGAGCGTGGTTTGAAATTGTCGGGCGGGCAGAAGCAGCGCCTTGCGATTGCACGTATGTTTTTAAAAAACCCGCCGATCCTCATTTTGGATGAGGCAACATCCGCCCTCGATACCGAAACAGAGCGGCTGATCCAAATGGCGCTTGATGAACTCGCGAAAGATCGCACTACGCTTGTCATTGCCCACAGGCTCGCAACCATCCACAGCGCTGACCGGATTGTCGTGGTAACCAAGGACGGCATCGCTGAAGAAGGCGGCCACGATGAACTCCTTGCCCGCGGCGGAATTTTCGCCCAACTGCACCGGGTCCAGTACCAGCAGTAAAAGCGCAGTCTGGTTCATAAACTTATTTGAAATAACGTGAGAAAACGAAAAATGAACCCGTAAAACAGGCGGAAAATCTGTTTCACCTGAAATGAAAACTGCTGCTGGAATGAAAAACGAATATTGTTGAAAAAAGGAAATAAAATGTTCGGGTTTCTATTGACTTATACCCGAATACCCGATACAATCTATTTTGTAATTCATATAATAATATTAGTTACGATCGTATAATTTCAGGAATATGGCCTGAACGTTTCTACCAAGCTGCCGTAAATAGCTTGACTACGAGGTAATGAGATAGATTAAGAGGGCGAGAGTGCCAGGAAAATGGCTCGTTTGCCGTTTCTCATTCCTTACAGTCTTTGCGTTTCGGGCGATTACGTTCGGAGCGTTTTTCTGTTTACTGCGAAGAATCGGATTCCACAGGAGGGAAAGAGGAACCATGAAGCATTATTTTGAGTTTGAGAAACTGGGAACGAGTTACCGCCAGGAATTTATTGGAGGCATGACCACCTTTTTGGCAATGGCTTATATTTTAGCCGTCAACCCGCTGACATTATCCCTTGCCGGTGTCAAAGGCCTGCCCGCTTCTATGCATATGGACCAGGGCGCAGTATTTGTAGCCACCGCACTTGCAGCAGCGATTGGTTCGATTATCATGGGGCTGCTCGGTAAATATCCGCTCGCGCTTGCCCCGGGGATGGGATTAAATGCTTTCTTTGCTTATACGGTTGTCCTGGGTTATCAAATCCCATGGCAGCACGCACTCGGTGCCGTTTTAATTTCCGGTGTGTTTTTCTTCTTATTAACACTAACAGGGATCCGCGAAAAATTAATCAATGCGATTCCGGTTGACCTGAAACATGCCGTTGGTGCAGGAATTGGCGTTTATATCACATTTATCGGTTTAAAAGGTGCAGGCATTATCGTGAATAATGATTCCACGCTGGTGGCACTTGGCGACCTGTCCAAAGGGCCGGCACTGCTTGCGATCTTTGGAATCTTCATTACCGTGATTTTAATGACAAGAGGCTTTAAAGGCGCTGTATTTTTCGGAATGATCCTTACAGCAATTGTTGGGATGATCTTCGGCTTAATTGACGTGCCGCACAGGGTTGTGGATACAGTACCAAGCATCGAGCCTACCTTTGGCGCGGTGTTCAGTTCTTTCGGGGATGCATCTTTCTGGTCCACGCAAATGATCGGGGTCATCTTAACTTTCTTCTTTGTTGATTTCTTTGACAACGCAGGGACACTCGTTGCAGTTGCCGGGCAGGCAGGGCTCATGAAAGACGACAAGCTGCCAAATGCCGGCAGGGCACTCGTTTCAGATTCCATTGCGACAATCGTCGGTGCTGTGGTGGGAACTTCAACCACTACTTCTTATATCGAATCAACATCAGGTGTGGCAGCAGGGGCAAGAACTGGTTTTGCATCACTGGTTACTGCCGGATTCTTCATTTTATCGTTATTTTTCTTCCCGCTGCTTTCGGTTGTTACTTCTTCCGTTACCGCACCGGCGCTGGTCATTGTTGGTGTCTTGATGGTATCGAATCTCAGGCTGATTAAATGGGATAAATTCGAAATTGCAGTACCGGCATTCTTGACCATGATCACGATGCCGCTGACATACAGCATTGCAACCGGGATTGCAATCGGGTTTATCTTCTATCCGATTACAATGATCGTAAAAGGGAAAATGAAAGAAATCCATCCGGTAATGTACTTCTTCTTTATCATCTTTTTGCTCTACTTCATTTTCTTAAAATAATATGAATGACCGTGACTTGCGGGTGCCTTGGTTTAACCGCCGGGCTGCCTGCAAGTTTTTTATATGAAATGCTGTTTGAACAACAAACAGCGGGTCCGCATCTTTTTATATAAATCGCTGAAACCGGATCGCCTTCCCGGTACTTGAACCCGGACTGACAATTAAATATATTTGATAACGATCCCCATATCCGTTAAACTAATACTATTGTACAGGTTCTAGCCAAGGGGGATCGAAATGGAAGCCTTTAAAGTGAAAAAAGTGTTAAACAACAATGTCTTAATCGCTACTCATCCCCGATACGAGGAAACCGTCCTGATTGGGAAAGGCATCGGCTTTAACCGCAAAAAAGATGAGGTCATCCCGCAGGAATCTGCTGAAAAAATGTTTGTGCTGAAAAACGAAAAGGAACAGCAACAATATATTAAAATGATTCCATTCATTGACAACGATACCCTCGAAATCATTATCTCAGCGATTGAAATGATCCGCAACCGTACCGATTCCCAATTGAATGAACATATTCATGTTGCGCTGACAGACCATATTGCTTTTACCATCAGCCGCATCCGCAAAGGCCTGGCTGTAAAAAACCCATTTGTCTCAGAAACAAAGATCATGTACCCCCGTGAATACGAGATTGCTCATGAAGTGGTTGATTATATTAATGAAGCAATAGATGTTTATTTGCCGGAAGGAGAAGTTGGCTTTATCGCCCTTCATATCCACAGCGCGGTAACAGACAAGCAGATCTCTGAACTCAGCCAGTATTCCCATTTGATTAAAGTGCTGATTGAAACGGTAGAAAATGAATTTAAAACGAAACTGGACAAGGACAGTACCAATTACATGCGGCTTGTCCGCCATTTGCGGTACACGATTGACCGTGTCCTGACTGGCGAAAAAGTCGATGAGCCCGAAAAACTAAGTTTTTTCTTGCAACAGGAATACCCGCAGTGTTATAATTTGTCGTGGAAATTGATAAAAATCATGCAGCAAACATTAAAAAAACCGGTGTACAATGCGGAAGCCGTCTACTTGACCATGCATTTGCAGCGGATTCAAAGCAAATTAGAATAGTCCGGCTTCATTCCATATAAAATTATTTGTAAACGTGTTACTGATTCGATCAGGCATGAGTGAAAAAGTTGATGAAATGGATTTATGGGAACGCTAACCCATAAAGCTGTTTTCCTTCTCTTTCCTCATGCCTTTTTTATTTTTGCAAACGCAATAATGTTGTGATGCATGATGATTCCTCCGGCGCGCATGCTAAGGATCAGGAGGCTGCAGTTTGTGCGGTGAAAGGAAATTGGTTTCCGTTATTGAACTTAATTTTACTGTATGAGGAGGATTTATAGATGGCAAAAAAAGATTTCTCACAGCTCGCCCGCGATATTGTGACGAACGTGGGCGGAGTTGATAACGTCAAATCATTGGTACACTGCGCAACGCGTTTGCGTTTCCGTTTAAAAGACGCAAATAAAGCGAATAAAGAAGCGCTCGAAGACTTGCCGAATGTACTGACGGCTGTAAATGCAGGCGGACAGTATCAGGTGGTCATTGGGGATGAGGTGGTACCTGTTTATAACGCCATTATGGATGCCTATCATTTTTCTGCTTCTGACGCTGGTTCTAACAATGAAGCAGCGGCGGAAGATAGTGAAGAAAAGGGCAATGTTTTTGACCGCTTTGTTGCCGTGCTTTCCGGCATTTTCACACCGTTCATCTCTATCCTGGCAGGTGCCGGTGTTCTAAAAGGGGTTGCAATCCTTTTGGCCAGCACACATGTATTATCAACATCTTCAGCGAGCTACAGTATCTTAAATGCTTTGGCAACCGGTGTGTTTACACTGCTTCCTATTTTTATTGCGTTTACTGCAGCGGATAAATTTAATACGAACCGCTTTATTGCGGTTGCCCTTGCTGCTGCCATGATCTATCCATTGACAGATGACACGATTCCAAAAATCGCCCATATCGGCAGCTATGCCATTAATTTTAAGCAATATGGCGGCGCGGTTATTCCGACAATCTTAGCAATCTGGCTCATGAGCTATATTGAAAGATGGTTCAAGAAACATCTTCCGGCTGTTACCCAGCTCGTATTTGTTCCGTTCTTTACATTGCTTGTTGCCGGCGCATTGACGTTTATCGTCATCGGACCTTTAGGAAATGCAATCGGAATGGGGCTTGCCTACGGATATAAATTTCTATACACCCTAAGCCCTGCCATTGCCGGTCTTATTTTAGCAGGTTTGTTCCAAGTGTTTGTTGTATTCGGACTGCACTGGGGGATTCTTCCAATTTCCCTGATTAACATTCAAAACTATGGCTATGATACACTGCTTGCGATGATGTTTGTTGCAGTATTCGGCCAGTTCGGTGCCGTTACAGGCGCAATCTTTAAAGCGAAAAAAGCCAAAAACAGAGAAATTGCAGTTTCAGCCGCAATTAGCGGATTTTTTGGAATTACGGAACCGGCTATTTACGGGATTAACCTGAAATACAAAAAAGCCTTTGTATTTGGTTTAATTGGAAGTGCAGTTGGCGGGGCCATCGCAGGTTTTGCCGGTGTAAAAGCCTTCCAATATTCACCGGTTATGAACTTTTTTGAACTTCCGTTGTTTATCGGAAAAGGCTCAAGCGTTGCAATGGAAGCCATTGCGGTCATTGTTGCCTGGGTACTTGCATTTTTCCTTGTTCTGATCTTCGGCTTTAATGAGGAAAATAATGAAAAAATGTTTGCGAAATTCACTGCAGGAAAAAAGAGCTTAACTGAGAAGAAAACAGCGGCATTGGAAAGTGAAAAGGCTGAAGAAACAGACGTACAATTGCCAAAAGTGGATACAACAGGGATGGAGCTTAAAGAAACCATCTTCAATCCGGTAAAAGGACAGGTTGTTCCGCTTACCTCTGTAAACGATCCTGTTTTCAGTTCGGAAGCTATGGGTAAAGGCGTTGGGGTTGTACCTGCAGAAGGCAAAGTTATTGCACCGTTTGACGGCCAGGTTTCTGTAGCGTTTCCAACAGGACATGCATTCGGCCTGCAATCCGACCAGGGCGCAGAAGTATTGATCCACGTTGGAATTGATACAGTCAATTTAAATGGTGAACACTTCAATGCAAACGTCAAAGCAGGCGACCGCATTAAAAAAGGCGACGTGCTCGGTACATTTGAACCGGATAAAATTAAAGCTGCCGGTTACGATACAACAACAATGGTAATTGTGACGAATACAATGATGTATGATGCAGTTGAACAAATTGCCATTGGCGATATATATGTAGAAGAGGCACTGATCAATTTGTATAAAAAACAAGAAGTTGCGGTTGAAAGCAAATAATGTCTTTACTGCGAAAGAGGCCGGCCCATACATGATGGGCCGGCTTTTTAGGTGGTTAATGGATAAAGTGAAACTTCCATCTGTGGGGGTTCCTTCATCCCCCACAGATGGTTAGTTGAACCAATCGGAACTTTATGGGCAGTTTGATCTCCCACCTATCTTCTTCGTACTTTGAATTTTGAGGTGGGAGTCTTACTGCCCATTAAGGTGGTATAAATTTTAAATTCCGGGCAGATGTCAAAATAAATTCCGTTGTATTCTATTGACATGACAGGTATTTGGTGATATTATAATAAAGCTGATTCGTTAAAAGCGAAAAAGCGCGCAAGTTTCTAAGATAAACAAAAAAAGTTGTTGACAAAGACTCGCTAGGTTGATATAATAATTAAGTCGCTGTCAGAACAACAGCAATAAAGATTGTTCCTTGAAAACTGAACAAAACAAAACGTCAATGTTTATTTTATGAGCTTTTATCAAACATCTTTATGGAGAGTTTGATCCTGGCTCAGGACGAACGCTGGCGGCGTGCCTAATACATGCAAGTCGAGCGGACTCTTTAAAAGCTTGCTTTTAAAGAGTTAGCGGCGGACGGGTGAGTAACACGTGGGTAACCTGCCTGTAAGACTGGGATAACTCCGGGAAACCGGGGCTAATACCGGATAAGTTTTTCCTTCGCATGGAGGAAAAATAAAAGATGGCTTTTGCTATCACTTACAGATGGACCCGCGGCGCAT
>NZ_KB893998.1 GCF_000374345.1 Heyndrickxia acidiproducens DSM 23148 | reverse complement strand
CAAAAGCCATCTTTTATTTTTCCTCCATGCGGAGGAAAAACTTATCCGGTATTAGCCCCGGTTTCCCGGAGTTATCCCAGTCTTACAGGCAGGTTACCCACGTGTTACTCACCCGTCCGCCGCTGACTCTTTAAAAGCAAGCTTTTAAAGAGTCCGCTCGACTTGCATGTATTAGGCACGCCGCCAGCGTTCGTCCTGAGCCAGGATCAAACTCTCCATAAAGATGTTTGATAAAAGCTCATAAAATAAACATTGACGTTTTGTTTTGTTCAGTTTTCAAGGAACAATCTTTATTGCTGTTCTTATGACAGCGACTTAATTATTATACCCTAATAATAAATCTTTGTCAACAGCTTTTTTATTTCTCATCGCTTTTTAACTTTATCAGCAGCGACGTATATTAATATACCAATTTATTTATTATACGTCAATACCAAAATGAATATTTTTTAGTATTTTTTTGCCGCACGGTAGTGGCGATGATAAATCTCGGGGCCTTTTGTCGGTACGATCACTTCTTCTATAAAGTTTTTATCCAGCAGAAATTCAAGTAAAACCGTTAAGTCGATGTGATACGGTTGAAGGCTGGGATGGTTCAGGAGCTCATCAATTGTCCATTCCTCTTTTTGTTCCATCAGTTCCAATAGATGCCGGGCGCCCAGTGGTGTTCTGGAGTGGATGAGAAATTCACTTGCAAGAAACAGGAGTTCAAGGCGTTTTTGCAGTGATTCCCGGCTGGTCACCAGCTCTTCGTATAATTTGAAGATTTGCAGATCGACTTGCTTGACCTGATTCCAAACGGTCGTTTCGGGATGGATGCCGTTTTCGATAACCGCAAGCCGCGCCAGGTGGTGTAAAGCATGGATAATATGGCTGTATGCATCCAGGTATTGCTGATGGTTGAAAAAGTCCTTTCCAACCAGATATCTGCGGATCAATTTAGCAAACTCGGTCCCGATTTTCATCTTGCGTTCATCAAAAGGAAAATCCCGGACATCATTTTTTAATTGCACCATATACTCATTACGGTCAAATAAAATGACGCCTTCTGTAATCCACTCTATCATCTTACTGTTTGAACCGGACAGGAGCCAGTCTTTCAACTGTGCTTCACTGACAACATACAGCGCCGCTTTTTTGTCTTCGTAGCGGTAATGCTTCACATAAACAGGCTGTTCCTGTTCTTTGACCACGGTGAACAGAATGGCATCAAACAAATTGGTGGCTGTATCTTCTTCTGTCCTTTTCTCGATATATAGTACTGAAAGGGTATTCTGCTGGCTAGCCCTTTCCTGATATATCGGCCTGAGAATATCCTTCATGGGGCATTCCTCCATCATTTTTACCGTTCATACGTAATTCTATAATTTACGGAAAATCACCTGCAAATTTTAGCAACAAATTTCAGTATATTGCATTCCTTTATTTTTTTCCAGTTATGTTATATTTAAAGTGAGAGGGGGATGGAGTTGGCGAAATATTCAAGTAAAATCAATAAAATTCGAACTTTTGCTTTGAGTCTGATTTTTGCCGGCTTTATCGTGATGTACGCCGGTTTGTTCTTTCGGGCGCATCCGGTTGCCATGACTGTATTCATGGTGCTCGGCATGCTGTTTATTCTCTTTAGCACGGCCGTTTATTTTTGGATCGGGATGCTGTCGGTTAAAGCCGTACAGGTTGTTTGCCCAAATTGCCAAAAACCAACGAAGCTATTGGGACGTGTGGATATTTGCATGCATTGCAGCGAGCCGCTGACATTGGATCCGGAGTTGGATGGTAAAGAATTTAACGAGGCGTACAACCGCAAAAAAAAGGGGGAATAGTGCAAAAGGGGCTGCCGCTAGAGGCAGTCCCTTTTCTTACTCATTTAAGATGTTTAATTGGATCCTTCCGTTTTTTCCAGTTCATCCGCAAGATCCGAACGGGACAGATTGGCGTTCAGGAAAGCTTCTGTTTCCGGGAGCTCAAGATTCATATTCGTCTTCTTGCTGATTTGGATTGTGCCATAATCAAGCACATAATCAAACACATGGCCGCCGCCTGTGCGCGCGTCATCAATAAAGTGAAGATGGAAGCCGCCGACAGCGATCCCCTGTACAAACATCGGCGTCCAAAAACCGGCGAGTGTCCCTTTTATATTCTGGAATGAATAGACAGGCTGAGATTTAACTGCCTCCGTCATCGGAACCGGGTGATCCTGGTACGAAACCGTCCTTGTTTTCATGTCCTTAAATACGCCGTCAACACGAATCGCGTAAAACAGGTTTTCACTGTGCACCAGATCTTTGATTAAATTTTCAAGCTCTACCCGTGTAACCGGTCCATCCACTTTATAGGTAATGTCCGTTGTAAAGTGGGTTAATGAGCAGAACGGCGATTTGTCGTCCGGTTCAACAAGCTTAGCGGTACCTGATTTTAATTGGTAAAACTGGTTGTCAAAAGCAATTAATTCCCCGTCCAAATGATTAAATGTGCCAATGCCGAAATCCCCGAATTTTTTCAGTTTGGCAAAAGTCATGTCACTTTCGTAAACCCCGTCAAGGAGCGATGTCATCGTCGACAGTTGATAGACTTCGTTCATCGAGCGTGTTGCACGTTCATCGATACTTGCATTTTTTTCGGCAATATTCATACATATCCCCTCTTCCCTTATGATTTGGCTGCAAAAACCGGTGAAGCAGCCGAACGCCGCAGAACCCGGCGCGTCCGGCAAACCATCTGTACGTACTTCTTAAACCAATTGATCCGGCAATAATTTCTTTGCAAGTTCAAGGTTATCGCTGTAATCAACCGGAACATCAATAACCACAGGGCCTTCAGCATTTAGGCCTTCCTGGAGAATAGAAATCAGTTCATCAGGTTTATTTACCCGCAAACCTTTTGCACCAAAACTTTCCGCATATTTTACAATATCTACCGGACCAAAGTCGGCGCCTGATGTACGGCTATATTTCATTTGCTGCTGGAAAGCCACCATATCATATGATCCGTCGCGCCATACAATATGCACAAGCGGAGACTTCAGGCGGACAGCTGTTTCAAGTTCCATTGCGGAGAACAGGAAGCCGCCATCGCCTGAAATAGAGACGACTTTTTCATGCGGATTGATCAATGTGGCTGCAATCGCCCATGGCAGTGCGACACCCAATGTCTGCATGCCGTTTGAAAACAACAGACGGTTTGGTTCGTATACACGGAAATGCCTTGCCATCCAAATATAATGTGACCCGACATCGCAAGTGACGGTTACATTATCATCGATTAAAGAACGAAGATCCCTGATGAATTGCAGCGGATGGACAAGATCTGAATTGGAGTTTTCAGACGGCTCATCGCGCAAATTCAATTTATTGCGCAGGTGCTGCAGCAGTTCCAGCGATTTTCCGCTCAAATTTAAGTGCCCTAATTTTTCTTTGATACTGTCAACACTTGAAGCGATATCGCCAACCAGCTCGATATCAGGCTGGTAATCATGGTCAATATCTGCAAGAATTTCATCAAGGTGAATGATCTTTCTTTCCCCTTCGCCGTTCCAGTATTTCGGATCGTATTCTACTGCATCATAGCCAATGGCCAGCACAACATCCGCATGTTCGAGCAGAATATCCCCCGGCTGGTTACGGAATAATCCGATCCGGCCGAAGAAATGGTTTTCCAATTCCCGTGAAATCAAGCCTGCAGCCTGAAATGTTTCGACAACCGGCAACGCGATTTTTTTCAATAAAGAACGGACAGCTGCCACGACTTTCGGGCGGCTTGCACGCATACCGACTAAAATCACCGGCAGTTTTGCATTTTGAATCGCTTGCACTGCTTCGTTCACGGCTTCTTCAGATGCCTTTCCCAATTTCGGGCTTGGCAGCGGGCCTAAAGCCTTCACAGATGCCGGAGCTGACAGGACATCCTGCGGAAAACTGATGAAAGCGGCACCGGCCTGGGCGGAGGCTGCCGAACGGAATGCGTTGGTCATCACTTCCGGTACGGTATCCGGATGGACGACTTCGGCGCTGTATTTTGTAATCGGCTGGAACAATGCCACATTATCCATCGACTGATGGGTTTTCTTTAAGCTGTCCGCCCTTGGCACCGCACCTGCAATCGCCACTACCGGATCGCCTTCTGTATTGGCGGTAACAATGCCTGTTGCCAAATTTGAGGCACCCGGCCCGCTTGTGACAAGGCAGACGCCGGGTTTTCCTGTTAAGCGCCCGACCGCAGCTGCCATGAAAGCTGCATTTTGCTCATGGCGGCAGACAATCAGTTCAGGGCCGCGGTCCTTGAGTACATCAAACACAGCATCGATTTTTGCACCGGGAATCCCGAAAACATAAGGAACTTCTTGTTTTACCAAGCAATCGACAACAAGGTCGGCTGCTGTTTGATTCATTGTATTTGCTTGATTTGCCAATTCCCTCACTCCCCATTCATAATCCAGTCATGGCCGGAAACCGTTATCGAACATTTTCCTGCTTGCAATAGGAAATAATGTTCACAATTAGGCTGAGCCATCTTGTTTATATCTATACTTTACACCACATTTTCAAATGTTTAAAATATATTATTGCCATAGTATTAATATATAGGAAATATTAATTGAACAGAAAGGGAGGATGCAGACCATGGAACTGCGCCATCTTCATTATTTTTTAACCGTAGCAGAAGAACTCCATTTCGGGAAGGCAGCTGAACGGCTGCAAATGACGCAGCCCCCGCTCAGCCAGCAGATCCGGCAGCTGGAAGAAGAAATCGGAGTTGAGCTTTTTATCCGCAGCAAGCGCCATGTTGAATTGACAATCCCGGGAAAAATCTTTTTAAAAGAAGTCAAGCAAGTGCTTGAACAGTTGGAGCGGGCAGTTGAAAATACGCAGCGCGCTGACCGCGGGGAATTTGGAAATGTAGTTGTGGGCTTTGTTGGTTCTGCGACATACGATATCCTGCCGGCGGTCGTCCGCGAGTTCCGCCTGAAGTACCCAAAGACAGCGGTGTCCCTTCATGAATTATCGACGCCGGACCAAATGAAGGCTTTGCATCGGAAAGAAATTGATGTCGGTCTGCTGCACCCGCCGATTCAGGATCCATTGATTGCCACTAAGGTCATTCAAAAAGGGGCAGCCGCTTTGTCAATTCCAAAGAACCATCCGCTCGCCCTAAAGAAAACAATTCAAATTGATGACTTGGCTGACATCCCGTTTGTTGTGGTTTCACGGGACATTTGGCCGGGCTTGTACGATGAATTCCTGTCTGTTTTTCACGATGCAAATTTCACGCCAAAGATTGTCCAGGAAGCGACCGAATATCAAATGGTCGTCGGGCTTGTCACAGCGGGAATCGGGATCGGCGTGCTGCCCAAGACAGCCGAAAAATTATTTAACCTTGATCTTGTGTACCGGGAAATTGAAGGCCATCCGCTCAGTGCGGTACTTTCCATTGCCTACCGGAAAGCAGACAATAACCCGGCCCTTGCCAATTTCTTAAATATTTCAAGCCGGGTTACAGAAGAATTTACGGGGCTTTAATGCGGAGAAAATACTGATTGGGTTTTTTATATTTCTAAGCGCAACCACTCTGCTTTATTGTCCCTGCTCCATTGTCCATGGTTTTTTACCCTCGGCTCCGCGTTCTTCTATTCTCTAAAGCGTTGTGTAAAGACGCAACAAATGATATACTGTTTTCACTGGCATCTGGGATCCCAGATGCCGGGTTTCTTTTTTATGTATTAACCAGGCTGAAAAATTATTAAGGCCTGACCACCATTAATAAAGGATGAAAATGAATGAGTTTTTTAAAGGCAGAACAACCCCAATTGTTTAAAGATCATGCATATAAAGAAATTAAAAAAGGAATTATTCAACACGAAATTGACCCTGGATCGATGTTAAATGAACGTTCACTTAGTGAAAGCCTTGGAATTAGCCGTACACCATTGAGATTGGCTTTACAGCAGCTGGAACTGGAAGGTTGGGTTCAATCTGTACCAAGAAAAGGAATTTTTGTCAAAACCATCAACAGGCAGGATGTGGATGACGTTTTCCAACTTCGAAAAGCTAACGAAGTACTGGCCATTGAGCTGCTCATTCCTCTTTTGGATGACGAAACAATCGATAAAATTGAGAAGATCGATAAACAACTATATGACTCCAAGGAAGAACCTTTAAAGTTTCTGTACTGTGATTCAGCCTTTCATTTGTTCCTGGCAGAGTCAAGTCAAAATCATCGGCTATTTAAATTAATCCAAAACCTTACAGACCATTTTAATTGGTACCGATTCACTGCATTACAGGCAGGAAAAAGCTTGGATGAGGCTTATAACGAACATCACTTCATTATTGAGGGGTTAAAAGCAAGGAATCTAAGCCAAACAAAAGAGGCAATGTTAAGCCATCTTCATAACATATACAACACAATTATAACGAAAACAGCAAATCTTAAGGAGTGAATGGAAGGATGAAACGGTGAAATTCACAGACCGTATCTTTTGGGCGAAGGAAGACATCATTTTTTATTCAAGTTTTGAACAAAAAAGGGGAATTGACTCCCCAAATAGAGGAGTGATGCAATCATGAAATTTTTGATCGTCTTTTTGCAAATTTGTTTTTTATATATTTTTTTCTTCATCGGAAATGCGATTCACGATTTTTTCCATCTCGCCCTTCCAGGAAGTATCATTGCACTTCTATTACTTTTCATTTGTTTATGTTTAAAAATCGTTCCGGTAAAGTGGATTGAAAATGGAGCAGGCTTTCTGCTAAGTATATTAATGCTATTATTCGTACCCACAACAGTTGGGATCATGAATTATTCTTCGTTACTTTCTATTCATGGTGCATTGCTTGTTTTAGCTGTGCTATTAAGTACCTTCATTTCCATCGCAATCGCAGGAAGGGCAGGCCAATTTTTTGAAAAAGCAGTACAAAAAAGAAGGGATGAAAAAGAATGCAGCTAATATTCGCATTAGGCATGATTTTATTAACCGTTGCCGTTTACTTTGTGATGACTAAAATTTACAAACGGTATTCTTACTCCTTTTTACTTCCCGCCTTAACGGCAACTGCGCTTATCATCATTATCCTTTTAATGTTTCATATTCCTTATAAAAGCTATATGATTGGCGGGCAATGGATTAGTTCTCTTTTAGGTCCGTCCGTTATCGCACTTGCTTATCCTCTGTATAAACAGCGGCATTTTTTAACCCGTTACTTATTCCCCATATTAGGAGGGGTTTTGGTCGGTACCCTTTCCGGCATGGTGAGCGTTGGCCTTCTGGCTAAAATCCTCGGAATCAATCATGAGCTGATTCTTTCCATTCTTCCTAAATCTCTTACGATTCCAGTTGCAATTGAAGTGGCCAGAGGTTTGGGAGGAAATGCCTCAATGGTCATTGTCGGTGTGATAATCTCGGGGATCTTTGGTGTAATAGCCGCCCCTGCTATCTTTAAATTACTGCGTGTACATAGCCCCATTGGCAGAGGCATCGCATTTGGCAGTACATCAAATGCCATAGGAACTTCTAAAGCTGCCGAATATAGTGAACTGACCTTTTCGGTGAGTTCTGTTACAATGGCTCTATGTGCAATCCTCGGCTCCTTTTTAGGACCGGTCGTTGTGTGGCTGTTTCACATTTGAGAAACACGATCACAAATAAAATCAACCTTACTTTGCATGCAAGAATCCAATAACATGACAAAAGAAAAGTCCAATTTCCTTATTTGCTTTTTGGAAATTGGACTTTTTTGTCTGGCAAAATGGACGTACCTCATGATTTATACTGAAATATATTTTTATAGCGTTTTCCCGCTTTTCGGCGGGATTCTTCCTGCAAATTTAAGAACTGCCGGATTCCAAGTCCGCCCTTGCAAGCGGCATGCTCATACAGCGCGGGCCCCCGCGCCCTCTCGATAATTCAGAGCTTAATACCTCAATTACTTCAATGCCATGCTGCCTGAGCATTTCATTGGAAACATAGTTGCGGTCGTATGTAACCACTACACCGGGCGCAATTGTCAGCGTATTGGACCCGTCATTCCACTGTTCCCGTGCAGACGCGATAAAGTCACCCCCGCCGCATGGAATGAAGTCAATTTCCTGCAAATGCAGCACTTCTTTTAATGCAGCGGCTAAATGGTTTCTTTCACGGATGACGATGTGGCCATCGCCAGCGGATTTTTCCAATAGATAAATCCTCATTTTTTCATCCGGTCCCTGAATGGCCGGGTGAATGGTAAACTTATCATGATCAACCATGGTAAACACCGTATCCAAATGCATGAACGCTCTTGATTTCGGAATTTCAACCGCTACGACGGTCCGGATATTTTCCTGGCGCCGGAATAATTGGACAGCCAAATTTTCAATTGCCTTGGCTGAAGTCCTTGAGCTGACCCCGATGGCCACCGTATCGCGGCTTAAAACCAGCTCATCCCCGCCTTCAATCGAAAACCGCTCGTTCCTGTTGAGCCAAACCGGAATTTCACAGCCGGAGAAGTGCGGATGGTATTTGAGAATATACTCCATAAAAATGGATTCGCGCCGCCTGGCTTCTTCGCGCATCCGGTTAATCGTGATGCCGTTTCCTATCACAGCAGCCGGATCACGGGTAAAATAAAGATTCGGCATCGGATCCGTATAAAACGGATCGTAATCGGTGACAAATTCATAAAGATGTTTCTTTTTTTCTCTCGCAATTTCAGTTTTAAGGATACCGGCCATGACCTTACGCACCATTTCCACGACTTGCATGGAAAGCAAGTATTCTTTTAAAATATGAAAAGTCCCATATATATTGGCATTGCTTTCAGCCAGGAACTGGTCGATAAACTGCTCGCGCACACCTTCGTCCTTCAACGATTCCGCCGCCAGCCGGTCAAGATACAAGACTTCAACGCCGCGTTTTTCCAGCGTGGCAGCAAAAAAGTCATGTTCTTTTTGTACGGCGGGCAGAAAAGGAATATCTTCAAAAAGAAGCCTTTCCAAATGATCCGGGATCAAATTTTCAACTTCTCTTCCCGGGCGGTGGAGCAGAACTGTTTTTAACGTACCGATTTCGGATGTGATATGCAGGGGATGTTTCCTGTTTCCAGTCGTTTTTTCCAGCGGGATATTGGACGGGTTTTCCATCTTCTGTACCTCCTCATTTACGGCTCGGAGCGTAATCCGGATTTTTTTGTTTTTACAGAAACTTTTTTCATCTATCTTTATCATAACAGATTGATGGATGAAGCAGGGGGCAAAAGGCAGCAGCTGTCCGGGATTATTTTTAAAATGGAATGTCTTGTTAAAGGTTTGCTTTCAAATTTTAGGCAAAAAAAAGAACTGGTACAGGCCAGTTCACCGGGTGAAAACCATGGAATTCAACTTTTGACGTAGCTGTGTTTTTTCAAACATTCGGGGCAAGTACCGTAAACTTCCATACGGTGGTGGCTTACTTTAAAACCAGTCACCTGCGAGGCAAGCTGTTCTACCTCATCCAGACCCGGATAATGGAAATCCACAATTTTCCCGCAGTCTTCACAAATAATATGGTAATGGTTGGATGTCACAAAATCGAAACGGCTTGAAGCATCGCCGTAAGTCAGTTCTTTTACTAAACCAATTTCCCGGAAAACGCGCAAATTATTATAAACAGTAGCGACACTCATATTTGGGAATTTTCCCTCCAGTGCCTTGTAAATTTCATCGGCTGTAGGGTGTGACATGGATTGAATTAAATATTCCAGTATCGCATGACGCTGAGGGGTGATTCGGACACCTGACTCTTTTAACGTTTCCAGTGCTTTTTTCAAATGATGCTCTGACACCGCCATGCACCTCTTTTCTAACAATTATCATTATTAATTTATAATCTTTATAAAAAGTTTACAAAAAAATCGGGGGGTTTGTCAAATAAAATGAAGCAAAACGTTATCTTTAAGCTTCCTTATTACTATGATTTTCATGTAAAAATTTATTCATTTCTCAATTACTCCTGCAATGGATGGAGCGGCTGCTCTTCAACCCCGAGGCAATGATTGATATATCTGGCGGCAACAAAAAGAAAATCGGATAACCGGTTTAAAAATGCCAGCACGAACGGATGAACATCCTCAACCGCTACGCTTTTCCGTTCCGCCCGTCTCGCAACCGTCCGGGCTGCATGCATGGCAGCGCTGGCAGGATGGCCGCCCGGCAGAATAAACATTTTTAAAGGCGCCAATTCTGCATCCCACTTGTCAATCACGGCTTCGAGTTCTTCAATATATTCTTTTTTCAGCTTCCACTGCACCTTCTTACCGGCAGGCGTCGACAGTTCTGCCCCCACATGGAATAGAATGGTCTGGATACGGTGGAAAACGGCTTCAATTTCCTTTTTTTCCGGAAATTCCTCAGCATGCAAGTGGCTCAGGGCAAGCCCGATCATAGAATTGGTTTCATCACATGTGCCATAAGCTTCTACCTTTGCATCGTTTTTGGGAACCCTCGTCCCGTAAACGAGCGAAGTGGTCCCTTTATCTCCTGATCTCGTATAAATCCGCATGTTCATCCCCTCTTTCAAATCAATCCTGTTCTGATAATCCGTACCGTTCTTTAAATAAGTATGTAGATGGTGTTCAAAAATATCCATTCCGTCTGACAATTAAGGTTTGGAAGGAGCGGTTAAAACAGGCTGGATTTACCCGCCTGGTTGCAATCTTCAAAACACCCGGTCCTTTTCGGTGTATTTTTGGAACCATATAAAGCTTTTGTACCATAAATCGCGCTGATATGCCATAAAAAAAGACCGAATGAATCGGTCCTAATGAGACTATTCTTGAGGAGGTATGCCCTACTATAAGGTATGTACGCGGGCATATTTGGAATGGACAAAAGCCATTGCTTCTTAAAAATAGGCATAGTCAGGCTAAATTTTCTTTGATATAGGCCAGTGCTTCTTCCACATGGCCTTTTACTTTCACTTTCCGCCATTCCTTCACGATCTCCCCGTTTTTATCAATTACAAAGGTAGACCGTTCGATCCCCATATATTCTTTCCCGAAATTCTTTTTCAATTTCCATACGCCGTAAAGTTCCGCCACTTGATGGTTCGCATCTGAAAGCAGCAAAAACGGCAGCCCGTGTTTTTCCATAAATTTTTGATGCTTTTCAACCGGGTCGGGGCTGATGCCAATAATAACCGCATCCAGTGCTGAGAATTGTTCGTTATAGTCACGGAAATCGCAGGCTTCCGTAGTACAGCCCGGTGTCATATCTTTTGGATAAAAATAAAGCACGACATGTTTTTTGTCGCGAAAATTCGATAAGGTTACGGTTTTCCCGTTTGTTTCCGGGAGCGTAAAGTCCGGAGCCATCTGTCATCACCCTTTTTTCTGCTTTTCTTCTAGCGTACCTGATTTTAGCAGCCAATTGCAAATGTAAAGTGAAACTTCTATCAGCGGGGCGTTACTTTTTCCCGGTATCCAGGACAGATTTTACAACAAAGGCAGCAGGGATCGTATAGCCGATCAAAGCTTCGGCCACGGCCAAAATACGGGCCGCCCCGATTGGCACCACATCGCCAAAGCCGACAGAAAACAAGGTTACCGCACTTAAATACATATAATCCAGCAGCGTTTTAAAATCATGGCCTTCCATCAGCCTGCCGTGGTCGAGTGCAATTGGAATTCCCATCATATCAAGAATCAAATAGAGAAGGCCAAAACCGATCATGATGTTGCAGTAGGTAAATGCAAGAAAGAGGAAATCAGCAAATGAAAGCTGTTTGGAGCGCCGTAAAGTTGGATAAAACAGGGTACGCAGGCTCATTACAATACAGAACAGCACAAGAATGCCGAGAATAAAAAACATTTTGTATACCCCTTTTTCCAGAATGCCCGGAGAAAACCGTTTTGCTTTTGTATCGTTCGTTCAGCGCATTTTCTCTTCCATTTTACGCTCGTCCGCTTCCGGTTATGACAGACGGCTGGCTATTTCCACTGGACGTGGGTGAATTCGAAGGCTAAAATGGAATTTGTGCAAATAGCTGTGGATTTTAAATTGATCGAATAAAGCAATCGCAGGAGGTTAGAAAATGAATTTTACAAACTCTGAAGCATTACATAAGGAAGCACTGGAGCATATCGTCGGCGGTGTAAACAGCCCGTCCCGCTCCTATAAAGCAGTCGGCGGCGGCTCACCGGTTGCCATGAAACGCGGGAAAGGCGCTTATTTCTGGGATGTTGACGATAACCGCTATATCGATTATTTAGCCGCATACGGGCCAATCATTACCGGCTTTGCCCACCCGCATATCAGCGAAGCCATTAAGCGGGCAGCCGATATCGGTGTCTTGTACGGCACGCCGACCCCGTTTGAGGTGCAGCTTGCAAAGATGCTTAAAGAAGCCATCCCTTCCATGGATAAAGTCCGCTTTGTCAATTCGGGCACAGAAGCGGTCATGACAACGATCCGTGTCGCACGCGCTTATACAGGCCGCGACAAAATTATTAAATTTGAAGGCTGCTACCACGGGCACTCCGACCTGGTACTCGTTGCCGCCGGTTCCGGCCCATCGCAGCTTGGCATGCCGGATTCAGCCGGCGTTACGAAAGCAATCGCGAATGAAGTCATCACCGTTCCGTATAATGATGTCGAACCATTCAAGCAGGCGCTTGAAAAATGGGGCGATGAAGTGGCCGCCGTACTTGTCGAACCGATTGTCGGCAACTTCGGAATTGTGCCGCCGAAACCGGGATTTTTGGAAGCCATCAATGAACTGGCCCACAAGGCCGGCACGCTCGTTATTTACGATGAAGTCATCACCGCTTTCCGTTTTATGTACGGCGGCGCGCAAAATCTGCTTGGCGTCATACCTGATTTAACGGCGATGGGCAAAATTATCGGCGGCGGGCTTCCGATCGGCGCTTATGGCGGCCGCAAAGAGATTATGGAAGAAGTCGCACCGCTCGGCCCGGCGTACCAGGCCGGAACGATGGCCGGCAACCCGGCATCGATGCTTGCCGGAATCGCCTGCCTGGAAGTGCTGCAGCAGGACGGTGTGTACGAAAAACTGGACCGCCTTGGTGAAATGCTTGAAAAAGGCCTTTTAGAAGCGGCTGAAAAACACGGGATCACGATTACAATCAATCGCCTGATCGGTGCATTCACCGTATACTTCACAGATGAAAAAGTTGAAAACTATAAACAAGCCGAAGCCTCAGATGGCGAGTTGTTCGGGAAATTCTTCAAGTTGATGCTCAATCAGGGCATTAACCTGGCACCATCGAAGTATGAAGCCTGGTTCTTAACGACCGAACATACAGAAGAAGATATTCAGGAAACGATTAAAGCAGCCGATCATGCTTTTTTCCGGCTGAAAGATTAAAATGATAATGCTTCGGGCATACCGTCCATCCGGAAAACGCCTGAAGCAATTATAAGCAGCGAAGCACTGTCCCACCCCGGGCCAGTGCTTTTATTTTTTCCGGCTTAAACGGCGGGCTGATCATGACAGCGGCCAGGCGTCGTCTTCGGTTTGGTGCTTTTTCCCGGCCCTTGTTTGTGACCCATTCCATCCCCTCCTCTGATTGGAAAATTCCAGGCTGCTATTTTAGTCTCTTGAAAATATACTTTAGAAAAAGAAGAAATCCTAAAAATTTTTTACCCGGTACAGGTAACTAATAGGTGGCTGTGCATAATTTATATAGAATGCCGCAAGAAAGTTCAATATGGCAATGGAGATTAGATATGAGGGGATGTGCATCAAATTGGGAAAACAAAAGTGCAAACGCGCATTGACCGTATGGTTGAGTTTCATGTTGGCGCTGTCTGCCATCATCGTTGCAGCTTGTTCCGGTACAGGAGAAAACAGTGCAAAGAAAAAGTCCGGCCAGGTGATTCGGATTGGTTATCAAAAAAACGGGCCTCTCCTTATATTAAAGGAAAGGGGCAATTTGGAGAAAAGGCTGAAACCGCTTGGCATTACAGTGAAATGGCATGAATTTCAATCCGGACCGGCTCTCCTTGAATCTTTAAATGCAGGGAATATCGATTTTGGAAGAACCGGGGATTCACCGCCGATTTTTGCGCAAGCATCCGGTTCGACTTTAAAGTATGTAGCCGCAGGGAAAACAAAATACAAAGGCTCGGCGATTCTTGTAAAAAAGAACTCTCCAATTCAATCTATTAAAGATTTGAATGGAAAAACAATTGGTTTTGCAAAAGGCAGCAGCTCCCATTATTTCATCGTAAAAGCATTGGATAAATACGGGATCGCTTTTAAGGACATAAAGCCTGCTTACTTACAGCCGGGAGATGGAAGGGTTGCATTTGAACAAGGCAAAATTGATGCCTGGGTAGTATGGGACCCGTTCACCGCTGATGCGGAAATATCCGATGATGCGCGTATGTTAACGAACGGAAAGGGGTACACCACCGACCGCGACTTTTTCCTCGCCACTTCTGACTTTTTACAAAAACATGAAGATATCGTCCAAATCGTGTTAGAAGAAGTCCAACACTCAAGCACCTGGGCAAACGAGAACCGGGATGAGTTATCAGAGATGCTTTCAAAAGCATTAGGCATTGACAAATCAGCTATGAAATTAGCAGTAGAAAGACGCGTATACGGCTTGGATAAATTTACACCGGAAATTATAAATGAACAGCAAAAAATTGCCGACACATTATATGATTTAAAGATGATTCCCCAAAAAGTAAAGATTAAAGGGAGCGTTCATCACTTCAGCAAAAAGGATGAAGCAAAGTGAATAAATTCCTTTACAATCTCATCGGCAAGCTTATCCCCTGGGGCATCCCGATTTTACTCATCATCGTTTGGCAGGTCTTTTCAAAAGAAGGGATTGTTTCATCTAAAATACTGCCGGCTCCCAGCGATGTATTTGTTGCCGCTGTAAAGCTTGCAGAGACTGGAGAGCTGGGGCATCATGTTTGGGTAAGCTTATGGAGAGCGTTAACGGGTTTTCTGATAGGCGGCAGCATTGGGTTTGTGCTCGGTTTATTAAACGGGCTTTTCCGGTCGAGTGAATTGCTGCTCGATACGTCTGTGCAGATGCTGCGGAATATTCCGCACCTGGCGTTAATCCCGCTTGTCATATTGTGGTTTGGCATTGGAGAAGAAGCAAAGATATTCCTTGTTTCTTTAGGTGTTTTGTTTCCTGTGTACCTGAACACATATCACGGGATCAAATCGGTTGATAAAGGGTTAATCGAAATGGGAAAAATATATGGTTTAAAAGGTTTTTCTATGTTTTCGCACATTATTTTCCCCGGGGCCCTGTCTTCTATTCTTGTTGGTATCAGATTTTCATTGGGGGTCATGTGGATTACCTTAATTGTTGCAGAAACCATCTCTTCCACTTCCGGTATTGGTTATATGGCCATGACGGCGAGGGAGTTTATGCAAATGGACGTTATTCTATTAAGCATACTATTATACGCCCTCTTCGGTAAGCTGTCTGATGCGATTGCCCGTTTTTTTGAAAAAAGATGGTTAAAATGGCATACAAGTTATCAGGAACATTCTTAAACTGAACTTCCATCTGTGGGCGGTTTTGCCCGATAAGGTGGTATAAACAGAACTGGAGGATTGGCTGTGGTCAAAAATGATTTCTTGCAAATTCTGGATATACAAAAGCATTACGGAGACAGGCACGTACTAAAAAGTGTCAATTTAAATATAGAAAAAGGAGAGTTTATTGCAATTGTCGGCAAAAGCGGGTGCGGCAAAAGTACGCTGCTGCGCCTCCTATCGGGCTTGGAGAAGCCAAGCGGCGGGCAGATTTTGATTGATGGAAAACGGCTGGAAAGCTTGAACCGAAAGGCATGCATGGTTTTTCAGGATGGGCACCTGCTGCCATGGAAGCGGGTCATAGACAATATTGAGCTGGGGTTAAAAGGAAATCACAAACAGAAAGCGATAGAAGTTTTAAAACATGTCGGCTTGGAAAACTACCTGTACGAATGGCCCGCAAAGCTCTCAGGAGGCCAAAAACAAAGGGTGGCGCTGGCTCGCGCGCTGATGCACCAGCCAAAATTATTATTGCTCGATGAACCGCTTGGCGCGCTGGATGCCCTTACCAGGCTTGAAATGCAAAACTTGATCGAGGAAATCAGGAAATTAAACAATTTTACCGCTCTGCTCGTTACCCATGATGTTGAAGAAGCCGTCGCACTGGCTGACAGGGTTGTTTTACTGCAGGATGGCTGTATCGCCCAAGACGTCCCGATTCAGTTACCCAGGCCGCGGCAAAGAGATCGTGAAGCATTTGCGGCGATCGTGAATCAAATCAGAAATCGGATCATGGGCATAACGGAAAATATGCCTCCAAGCAATCGAAATATTTTGCACAAGAGCTATTCCATCCACTCGATTCCCGGTACAAACTAGAAAAACGGCCTGCATCATAAGCCCTGATTTGGACGGTCCTTTCCAAATCGGGGCTTATTTTTTTTGAGCATTCTATCCTGCCATCTTTATGATGCGTCCAAGCCGTCATTCTATTGGCTGCACAAGCATATAGTAATAAGCGTAAAGCTATTTCAATTCAAAATAAGGATGGTTTCTTTGAAAAAATACCGCCAATATCACCCTTTTCTTTATAGAAAACTTTTTTACCTTGTTGCAGGGGCAGCGATTCAAGGTTATGCCATGGGCGTTTTTCTATTTCCAAATGCGATCCCTTCAGGCGGGGCCGGAGGTTTAACGGTTCTATTCAATTACTGGTTTCAAATTCCCTTCAGCATCGCCCTCTGGTTCCTTAACTCTTCAATGCTGTTGTTCGCGATTTATTATTTAGGCGGCGCAAGTGCATTGGGGACACTCATCGGAATTACCATTACATCGATTTCCGTCAATATTTTTCACGTATTATGGGACACGCCATTTACAAATGAATGGATGGATTTGGCAGTCGGATCGATAATTTTAGGTCTGGGTGTAGGAATTCTGATCCGGAATGGCTTTTCCAATGGCGGCATCGGAATCATCGCCTTAATCATTGCAAAATACCGGACAGTGAATCCGGCGAAGCCTCTTTTTATCATCAATGGACTTATTTTTCTGATTACAGCGTACGTCATTGATTGGAGAATTGTGATACAAGCCATCATATGCCAATACATTTCGACGAAAATGGTTGCCTGGATCTATCATTTTTCCTTTGCTTCCATTCAGCTGAAAATTCCGTTTCTTCCCCTGGGATGGCGAAAAAAGTGAACCATCTGATGATTCACTTTTTTGCTGACTTATCTGCCGCCTGCCGGTTCTAAGAGGGTTCGTTTATTTTTTTGTTTATTTCCTTTATTCTTCCCGCCAGCTTGTTCTTCGCCATTTTGATTGGTATGAATCAGCAGCAATGCCAAAACCCCTACGACAAAAGTAAAACCTGCGATCGACATAAACATGCCTGTCCTGGACCACTCCATCAATCTGCCGAAAACAGGCGGGCCGATTGCCACGCCGAGAAAGCGGACAGAGCCGTAAAGAGAAGTCACAAATCCCCGCTTTTCTTTCCCTACCGCCCCTGTAATAAAACTGTTCACACAAGGCAGGATAAGGCCTGTACCGAGACTGCTGATCACAAGGACAGAGATAAACGGGATCAGGTTGTCAAAAAACGTAAGCAAAGCATACGAAACCGTCATCAAGATGAAGCCGAGCACAATAAGCTTTTTCATCCGCCCCTGTTTCTTCCCGATTTTACTTCCCGTAATATAGGAAGTCGTACACATCACCAGCAATGGAATGGCTAACACCAGCCCTTTTATCACCCCGTCAATTTTATACCTGGTTTCCAACGTATTAGACAGGTAAAAAAGGATGCCAAACAGCGTAAACAAACAGGTCGCTCCAGCCAGATACGCCGTTAATAACCATTTTCCGTCTTCTTTAAAAACGCCTGCCAGGCCCTTTACATATTTTCTGAATTTGGGCGGTTCCTTCTTTTTTTCTTTCTCTTTAATAAAGATCCATGTCAATAAAATGGAAACAGCTACGACAACCGGGAAGGCAAAAAAGGTACCATACCATACCACAATTGCAATCAATGCACCCAAAATCGGGGACAACACTTTTCCAAACCCGTTTGAAGCCTCAACCAGTCCAAGTACCCGGCTCTCTTCCGACCCTTTAAAAAGATCACCGGTTAAGGCCATTGCGATCGGTGCAGTTCCCGCAGCACCAATCCCCTGTAAAATCCGGCCTGCAATAATCCAGCCAAATGCATGGGAAAAGAACGCCGCTGCCAAACCGGCTAATATACCGCCTGCACCGTAAAGAAAAAGTGCCGGGAATATGACGATTTTCCGTGAAAACCGGTCAGAAAGATAACCGAGGATCGGGATAAATACAGCAGCCACAATGGAAAAAACCGAAATGGTTAAACTCGCCTGGAAAGATGACAGGTGGAGTTCGGATTGCATTTTGGGCAAAACGGGAATCAGCATTGAATTTCCCAGTGTCATGATCAACGGAATCGATCCGATTGCAACTACAGTCATGGCTGAATTTTGTTTACTTGCCATAATACCCTCCCCATTTTAAATTTTGCTATGTTAGCGTTTCCGAAATATGCGAATCTATGCATGATTCAAGAAAGCATTTTTTCCGTAAGCCGGGCCGGAATATTATTTTTTAATTGTGGGAAGCTATTTTTCACATGCATGAGGAGGAAAAGTGGAAATGAAGTTATTTATTGAGTATATTTTAGATGAAATCGAGCAGATCGGATTAAACCATCAGTTTCGGGTTTCATTATCGTCTACCAAAAATGAGCATAACTATCTTCGCGGCATCCTGCAGTTTTTTGACCGGGATTTTAATATTCATTTTGTTATCTTTTTCAGTTTCCCCGAGGAACATCCTAAACTGCAGTATACGTTCTGGATTTTAGACCAGGCAGGAAACAGAACCGTAGTAGAAAAAGACGGATCCGAGGAAAAAATGATGGATGTTGTAAAAGAAACGGCAATCAAGGAAATCAATGTCAATATTATGGAGGGCGGGGAGGTGCGGCATTTACTAACTGAAATAGAAAAAACCATACGTTTCTCGCCCGTATTTCCATGACCCGGGAATGTGGGGGAGGAAAAAGTTCGGTCCGGATAAAATTGTGTTCAATTGCTTTTCACTCCATAAATAATACAGCCCACACCTGTCAAAACCCACAAAATTTTTGCAAAGGATATTTTGTCGGCTATACCGATAATGCCAAGTGAGGTTGTTGTAATTAAAACAATCGGGCCTACAATGGCAAGAGAGCTGTTTATTACAAGCGCCTTTTCCACCTGGTTATATTTTAACATCAACATTGCCGCAGTAATCTCAATCATGCCTGAAATCAATCTTAGCATCGCCATACCCAGAACATATTTTTCAATAAGAAAAAACATCGCGCTACTCCTTTTTAACAGTTAATGACCCATGTATTTATTCTTATACATATTCAGGGACATGCTGATTTAGGATAAGCAATGGGACAAATGAGAAAAAATCCAGTTGCCGGAATAAAAACGATTTCTCCCCTGATCTCTAACCGCCCCCGCCTGTCACCGCCAAACGCTGCTGTAAAACCCCCCTTAAACAGCCCGTGATATTACGATATACATTACCTTTCGTACATGCAGGACACTGATAATAAACAGCGGGCATATTTTAAATTGCCTTTAAAAGGACGAACAAAATTCGGTCCGAACCATCCGTTTTAAAGCAACGGGATCATGCCGTTTCGCAACCGGTTTAAAAAATGATGATTTGGATAAAGGGAAAGTCCGGCATTCTTCATAAATGCTCGTATTCTTGCATAACCATTTATTCCTGTATAGAATGATGGAGAAAGGATTGTATATGATGAGAGTTGGAGCCCGTATTTTTAAAACCGGAATTGCAATCACCATTGCCTTGTTCCTGTCACAATTATTAAAGATGCCGTCTCCGGTTTTTGCCGGGATTGCAGCCACTTTTGCCATTAAACCTACCATTTACCGCTCCTATTTATCAGTCATTGAGCAGATGCAGGGAAATATTATCGGCGCCGTGCTTGCCGCCATTTTAGTAATGGCTTTTGGCAACCACTTTTTAATCGTCGGGCTGGGATCGATCATCATCATCGTTTTGATGCTGAGACTGAAACTGGATGATACGGTCGGCCTCGCGCTGGTCACGATGATTGTCATTATGGAAACGCCGGGCACCAATTTCCTGCAGGCAGCCGGGGTCCGCTTCGCCACGTTGTTCATCGGGATATTCAGCTCATTTCTTGTGAATTTGATCTTCCTGCCGCCGAAGTACGAGGCAAAACTCTTTGTCCGCCTCACCCATGCGACCGAGGAGCTGCTAAAGTTTATCCGGATCACGTCGCGCCAGGAAGCGGACTATCATCTTTTAAAAGAGGAGCTGCCGACCATTAAAGAGCGCGTTTACAAAGTGGAACAGCTCTATACTTTATTCAAAGAGGAAAAAAGCTACGGAAAAAAAAGAAAGTTTGATGCGCAGCGGAAGGTCGTTCTGTATAAAGAAATGGTTTCGATTCTAAATTTAACCTATATTATTTTGAAACGGCTGCACCAGTACAAATCGGATATCGCCTATTTACCGGATGCTTTTCAAAATATGATCCAGGAGCAGCTTGAATTCCTCGTAAATGAGCACGAAAAACTGCTGCTGATGTTCCTTGGAAAGGTTAAAGGGCACTCAAGAAAAAATGATACAGGCGATGAACAACGGAATGAACTGATGGAACTTTTTCTCCATAAATTAAAAGACGAGTCATTCCGCGCTAATCTTCAATCCTACCATATTATGAACCTGCTTGCGCTGCTCGTTGACTATCAGGAACAACTGGAACACTTGGAGAAATTAATTGAAGTATACCAACTGCACCATAAAGAAAAAACGGAATTGAATATTAACGAGTTAGAAGACCAGTAAACATGGGAAGGCCGGCTATTCACAGTATAGCCGGCCTCCGTTTTTCAACTTAAGATTTCCTGTGATTCAGCTGTTTTCTTTGCGGAAAAAGTCCTGGATATTCATTTTTGAGTTCTTTAACCGGCGCATGATTTCATGGTAGTGCTGATTCACATAAGCATAATATAATACATCAATTGTAAATAATTGTGCCGCAAGAGAGGTTGTGGCTGCGCTTCTTAACATGACTGCTTCCCCGCCATGGTGAATAACAGGATAATCCACGATCCCGGCAAGCGTGCTGTCCCGTTTCTGCGTAATTCCAGCCGTTAGCAGCCCCTTTTGTTTCGCCATCCGGGTTAATTTAATGGCTTCAATGGTTTCCCCGGAGTCAGAGATGGCGATAAACACGCAATCCTCCGCCGCATTGATTAGTGAGGACCCCAATAAATGGTGATCCTGCATATTCACAACCGGTTTCCCGATCCTCGAAAATTTCTGTGTAAAATCCTCGGCCGCAATATGTGACGCGCCAAGGCCATAGATATAGATGACCGGGGATATATCCAGGACTTCCGCAATCTTTTCGATACAGTCCGTATCCAGTTGATTTGCAGTTTGCGTGATTGACTGATTAAATCGCAGCGCCAGTTTATCTACAATCTTCGGCACCTCTTCATTTGACGTAATATCTGTATAAATATCCCGGTCAACACCGGAAGCATCCGCGTACAGCCTGATTTTTAATTGCGAAAATCCGGACAGCCCGATGGATCGGCAAAACCGGACAATCGTGGCCGGGCTGACCCCGGCTTTCTTTGCCAGCTCGCTCGTATTATCGTTGACCGTTTCCACCGAGTGGCTGAGAATGTATTCCCCGAGTTTTTTTTCCGTTTTTGAAAGATCGCCTAGTTTGGATTTAATCTGTAAAATAATGTTTTCTTCCAACCAGATCACTCGCTTTAGTTTCTTCTGTTGCGGCGCGCGCCTCTTTCGGAATACCGAAGAAATAGGTGGCAATGAATCCTCCGGCATAGCCTGAAAGCAGCCCGAACACATATCCGAGCCAATGCCCGTGGGCAATTAAAGGAATTAAATCCACTCCGCTTGTGCCAATCGCAAAGGCGCCAATATTGCCGATTCCGGCGATGACAGCGCCGCCGATGCCCCCGCCGATACATGCTGTAATAAACGGGCGCCCTAATGGCAGGGTCACCCCGTAAATCAAGGGTTCGCCGATGCCCATGATCCCGACCGGCAACGCCCCTTTAATCAGCTGCACCAATTTTTTATTTTTTCTGCACCTCACCCATAAAGCAAGGGCGGCACCAACCTGCCCGGCGCCTGCCATTGCCAAAATCGGCAGCAGCGGCGTCACCCCGGTTTTATTGATCATTTCAATATGGATCGGCGTCAGAATCTGATGGAGGCCAAACATGACCATCGGCAGGAAGAAGAGCCCCAGTACAAATCCTGAAAAAGCGCCGCCGACATGGAGCAGCCAGGTAATCGATCCGACCAGTGCCCCCGAGACCGCACCAGCGACAGGCATGACGATAAATATTGTAAAAAGTCCGACAACAAGAAGCGCAATTGTAGGCGTAACAATGATGTCGACAGAATTGTGTACAACTTTATGAAGCCATTTTTCAACCAGCGACAAAATCCATACAGCAAATATCACACCAATAATACCGCCCTGTCCTGCCGATAATGCATCGCCGTTAAAAATATTTGGCAGCGGCGCATCGGGACTCATGCCTGTCAGCAGTGTTGTGCCCCCGATAATGCCGCCGAGGCCCGGCGTAGCCCCAAATTCGTTTGCACTGTTGATGCCGACATAAATCACCAAATAAGAATAAAGCCCGTTTTTAATGACATTTAAGGTGGTAATAATAGGCACCCAATCCTGGCTGAGACGATCGGCGGTCATCATGTTCGCAAAAATTGCGGCGATCCCGGCGATAATCCCGGCGCCGACAAATGCCGGAATAAGCGGGACAAAGATATTTGAAATCGATTTCAGTGCATTTTTAAAAGCTGAATTCTTATGTTTCGCTTTTTCCCTTGCCTTTACTTCGGCTGCCCTTGCTTCCGCGATTTCGCGGTTTGTTAATCCAGAGTCCTTTTTTGCCGTATGATTTGGGAACTTTTCACCCAGTTTTACACCGGCCTGTGCCACCATGATGTTCGCAACTTTATTGACAATCCCGGGCCCTAAAACAATTTGCAGTGTTTCATCTTCCACCACGCCCAGCACGCCGTCAATTGCTTTCAGCCCATCCAGGTTCACTTTACTGTAATCTTTAATGGTCATGCGTACTCTCGTCATGCAGTGAATGATTTTTTCAACATTTCCGATGCCGCCGACATTTTCATAAATCTCACCCGCCAGCCGTTGCTCTTTCGTTTCAGCCATTTTATCCTTCCCCCTGAAAATTAAATAATTTTCCTGATAAAGCCCTTCGCCTGCGCTAATTTACTCTGTGCCTCTTCTTTTGAGAGATTGGTTAAGACCATGACAATTGCCAGTTTGACATTTTCATCTGCTGCCCGTAAAGCCTGCGCTGCTGTTTCATAACTGCACCCTGCTGCCTGCATAATAATCGACTTCGACCTTTCCACAAGCTTATCATTTGTCGGCCGGACATCCACCATCAAGTTTTTATAAACCTTTCCGATCCCGATCATGGCAGCAGTCGAAATCATGTTTAAAACGAGCTTTTGGGCGGTGCCGGATTTTAATCTTGTTGAGCCTGTCAACACTTCCGGGCCGACTTCCACTTCTACCGGAATCTTTGCATGCCTGCTGATGACCGCATTTTTATTGCAGGCAAGGCTGGCTGTAACGGCCCCTGTTTTTCCGGCATAATCGAGCGCGCCGACTACGTACGGGGTTCTGCCGCTTGCCGCAATGCCAAGCACCGTATCCTTGTCTGTTAAATGAATCTTTTTCAAATCCTCTTCCCCAAGGCTTAAAGAATCTTCCGCCCCTTCAACTGCAACCGTCATCGCTGCAGCGCCGCCTGCAACTAAGCCTTGCACCATGGACGGGTCTGCACTGAATGTTGGGACACATTCGGCAGCATCAAGCACGCCTAAGCGCCCGCTCGTGCCGGCTCCGCAATAGATCAGGCGGCCGCCCTGGTTAAATGAATGGATTACAGCTTTGACAACTTTTTCAATTTGCCCGAGTTCTTTCCGGACACTTAATGGCACTGTCTGGTCTTCCTGATTCATTCTCTGTAAAATTTCCATCGTAGACAATGTATCCAAATTCATGGTATTTTCATTGCGCTGTTCTGTGGCGAGCTTATCGAGTTCCATCACTTTCCACCTGCACGATCTGTAATTTTAAACTTCGTTCCTGCCCGGATAAATTCAAGCAGCGGCAGATCATGTTCAACAATCTGCCCAATCACATTTACTTTTTCATCTGCAGGCAGTTCGAGCTTCGTGATCTGCAGTTCTCCTTTATATCTGCCATAAAGATAATTATCCAAAGTAATGCTTCCTTTTCTCCGCAGCCGGTTATTTTCCGGCAGAATATTTGCATCCCTATTATGCCGCCTTGATCGTTCGCTGCGGATGACATCCTTTGCAACATCCACGCGATTGACGTGGTCTTTAAACATATAATCATGCCATTTTGCATCTGCAGTCGCTGCATGCAGCAGGATGGTCCGGTTATTCAAATATTCAATAAATTGGCGCCGGGAATGCGGCGACAAACCCGGATCCCCAAGATACACATGATTCACTCCATAATCCTGTAAAAGCGATAAGGATGAAGCAAGGGGATTTTGGCAACGGTGGATTTCCAATGTCGGAAGTGTTTCGAATAAAGGATGCCGCAATTTGCCATCTCCGGGCGCAAAAGCAGCAACTGCAAATCCATTGCTTTTCAGCCATTCGTTTTTTTCGCCAAACCACTTTTCTTCCAGCCCGGTTTCAGGCCGGGGATAATAATTATGCCAGGCCTCCATCCTGCCGAAATTGGCATGATAGCGTTCAAGCTGTTCAAATTCTTTTTTCGTTAATGTACTGGCATTTAAAGCGACCGTGAGATAGTTGGAAAGCCGGGCAGTATCTTTTAATTCAAACCCGTCATCCAAACGCAGCCCGCTGATCCCGCTTTCAACGATTTGTTCAGGTTCCCGGATTGACAGCCCAATCTGGTGAAGGGCATCTCCTGAAATATCAATCATCAGTTTCAGGCCGTTATGTTTTGCGGCGCTCAGCAATGGCGCCAATCTTTCTCCGTATTTGGAAGCATCATCTTCCGGCAGGTGCAGAGATGTGAAAATGCCTTTAAAGCCAATACTTGCCATGTCATTTATAAAGTCTTCTTTTTCAACAGACCAATCTTCATTCAAGTAAATCGAAAAACCAAGCAATCTGTGCATCCCTCCTTTGAAGCCATTATATATTTTCTGAAATGAAATTTCAATATTTTTTGATTATTATATTTAAAAAGGAAATTATGTTTCATACCTTGACAAAAAAATCGGAGACAGCAGCCTCCGATTGTGTCATGACTCCAATTGCTGGATTTGAAACAGGTTGTAATAAAGCCCTTGTTTTTCCATCAGTTGTTCATGGGTTCCCATTTCTTTAATTTCACCGTTTTCGATTAAAATGATGCGGCCGGCGTGGGTGATGGTGGAGAGGCGGTGGGCGACGATAAAAGTGGTGCGGTTGCGCGCCAATTTATCGATCGCCTCCTGGATCAGATGCTCACTCTCAAGATCAAGTGCTGAAGTCGCCTCATCCAAAATCAAAAGCGGCGGGTTTTTCAAAAAGACACGGGCGATGGCAATCCGCTGTTTTTGCCCGCCCGAGAGCTTGACGCCCCTTTCGCCGACGGTTGTGTCATAACCCTCGGGTAAATTCATAATAAAATCATGGGCATTGGCAGCAATCGCAGCCTGTACCACTTCTTCATCCGAGGCGTTTGGGTTCCCCAGCAGAATATTTGATTTGACCGAGTCGCTGAACAAAATATGATCCTGCAGTACCATTCCGATCTTATCACGCAAGCTCCGGACCTGAAATGAACGGATGTCCGTACCGTCCAGGAGGATCGCCCCCTTTGTCACATCATAGAAGCGCGGGATCAGACTGACCAGGGAAGACTTTCCGCCGCCGCTCATGCCGACAAGTGCTACTGTTTCCCCTGCTTTTATCTGCAGATTGATGTTTTTCAAAACCGGTTCTCCGCCTTTTGCGTACTGGAATTCAACACCTTCAAAGCGGATGTCGCCGCGGACATTTTTACATTCAACCGCATCAGGAAGATCGTCAATATCATATGTTTCATCGAGCAATTCGAACACCCGGTCCATCGAAGCAAACGCCTGCGTCAATGTCGTGCCGGAATTTACGAGCCGTCTGAGCGGGCTGTATAAATGATCGATATAAGCGATAAATGCAGCAAGCGTCCCCACTGTCAGGCTGCCTCCGATCACCAAATAACCCGCAACAAAAATAATTAAAAGCGGCGCGATATCGGTAATCGTATTTACGACTGCAAAAGATTTGGCCGTCCAGCTTGTGTGGGTCAGCGCTTTTTCTAAAAAATTAGCGTTATGTTTATCAAACTGTTTCTGTTCATGATCTTCAATGGCAAAACTCTTGATAATTGCCATTCCCTGCACACGCTCATGCAAATATCCCTGGACCTCGGCCAGCGCCTGCGACCGTTTTCTCGTTAAAAACCGCATATTCCCGAAAAAATAGCGGACAGAGAAAATATAAAAAGGAAACACAGCAAGCGAAATCAGCGTAAGCCTGGCGTCCATCATAAACATTATCACAATCGCAATCAGCACGGTCACCATATCAAGCCAAACATTCATCAGCCCGGTGATCACAAAATCCTTTGTTTGCTCGACATCGTTGATAACCCGCGAAATGACTTCTCCCCCGCGTGTATTTGCATAAAACTTAAAGCTCAATTTTTGCAGGTGGGTAAAAAGGCGGCCGCGGATATCATATAAAATCCGGCTGGCCGTCCCCTGGGCAAAATACTGGCGGTAATATTCGACTGGCGGCCGTACAATCGCAAATATAGCAAGCATAATCGACATAACCCAGACGAGCTTATGCATTTTTTCATCCACAGACAAACCGTGATTCCCGATGATATCATCAATCACATATTTAATCAGCAGCGGGATTAACAGCGGGATGGCAAATTTCAAGATGCCAATCACAATTGTGGCAAAGATTTGCGCCCGGTACGGTTTGACAAATTTCATATATCTTTTTACACTATTCACTCACTATACCCTCCGGCCCGTTTAATTCCAAGTCTATTTTTTTCGTCCATATGTACTCCCCGTTTAATGAACATACACAAAAAAGCATATAAAAAACCTGTTGGCCATTCAACAGGTGATTCCCCTAACGTAAATAAGTTAAATACCGCTCATACCAAATATCAATAAAATCCGGGCTGAACGGGCCCTTCCGCTGCCGGATCCAATCGATCAAATTGTCGACATTCCGTTTTAAAATATGATCAATTACATCCGGATAGCCCATTTTTTTGCGATGGTATTCGTACTCATCTTTATCCAGCAGCGTAAACGTCATATCAGGAAATACCTTAATATCCAAGTCATAATCAATGTATTTGAGCGCTTCCTCATCATACGCAAACGGCGATCCTAAATTGCAGTAGTAGTAAATCCCGTCTTCGCGGATCATTCCGATGATATTGAACCAATGGTCAGCATGAAAATAACAAATGGCCGGCTCCCTTGTAATCCAGGTTCTCCCGTCCGATTCCGTTACAAGCGTGCGGTCGTTGGCGCCGATCACCAGTGATTTCGTACTTTTTAGCACTGTTGTTTCTTCCCATATGCGGTGAATATGGCCATTGTGTTTATAGCTTTGTATTTGTATTTTTTCACCCTCCGCGGGAATCCCCATCATTTTTAGCCTACTTTCGTATTGTTGATATGTATATTCCTGGCAACATAGTATATTTTCTATTATTATAACGGTTAATGGATATTTTTAAAACAAAACAACCCTATTTTCAAATAGGATTGTTTTAACAGATCTTTGTTTTGTGGTAAACCTGAATCAATTCAATTGTCTGGGTTTCAAAAACATCTTGAATTTCAAACAATTGGCTGTTCATTTGCGCAATTTCTTCTTTAATGCTATCCACCTTCGTTTCTTCCTGTAATTTTTGCAGCTCGCGTTTGACTTTTTGGCATCTCTCAATTTCCGACTGCAAATATAACAACTTCCCCATCGTATCCATTTGTTTTAAGACGATCTCATTAAAATTTTCCATATTTGAACAGCCTCCTTTTGGGATGGATTCCATTCTCTATCAACACATATTCTTTACGGCACTTAAAATTCCTTTGACTTCTTTTGTCGAAAACAAGAAAAGCGGAGGGCGCTTGCTTATCGGCGTACGGATTTCGTAGTCTTTGACTGAGATATAGGAAACACGATGAGCTGAAAAGGCGAATCGATGTTGACTTATCGCAGGGAAAAGACGTAGAAATCCGCTAGCCGATAGCGCCCGCAGCTGGATCATAGAAAAGCGGAGGGCGCTGCTGTTAAGTAAAAAGAGGCAAGAAAAGAGGCACTCTCTCGAGAAAGAGTGCCTCTTTTTGTATCCTGCAATTATTGTTGGCCGAATTGACCAGCGTTTTGTGATTTTTTAGCTTCTGATTGCTGGTTTTGTTTTCTTACTTCCTGCGCATCCGTTTCGCTTGCGAATTCAGAACCGAAAGATCCTGACTCAGAAGCGGATTGTGCGTTTTGTTTTCTTACTTTTTGTGCGTTTGTTTCGCTTGCAAATTCAGAACCGAATTGCCCTTTTGCAGCTTTGTTAAAGTTGTTTGCCATCTTTTTTCACCTCCACGACATTTAATCTGTCCAGAGATGAGCGGATTTATCCTTTAAAAATCCAGCTGACAAAAAAAGGCAGTAACAAACTGGCTTCCGCCGCATGAATACGATTGTACCGGAAAATTAATTTAACAGCAGCGAACGGCCGCCATCCACGATAATGGTCTGCCCCCTGATCATAAAGGCATCATCCGACAGCAGAAAACGCACGGTTTTCACCATATCATCTATTTCCATCATGCGCCCCGCCGGCGTATTTTTGCGCGCATCTTCCAGCATTTCCTGCTGATTTGGAAAATGGTTCAGGGCATCGGTATCCAGTACCCCGCCTGAAACTGCATTGACGATAATATTTTTCGGCGCCAGTTCAACTGCCAAATATCTGGTTAAAGCTTCAACCGCAGCCTTTGATACGCCGACACTTGTATAATTTTTAATATATCGGATTGAACCCAGCGAACTCAAACTTACAATTTTCCCGCCGCCATTTTCCTCCATCATTTTCGCGGCTTCCTGGGCGCAGAATAACAAGCCTTTGCTGTTGATATTCATCGTCCAGTTCCAATGGGATTCTTCCAGCTCCATAGCCGGCCTGAGCACACCGGAAGCGGCATTATTTACCAGTACATCCAGCCTGCCATATGCAGCGCGGATTTGTGCAAACATGTCTTTAATTTTTTCCACGTCGCCAACATTTGCTTTCACCAGCAACGCTTTTTGCCCTAATTTTTCGATTTCCCCGGCAACTTCCATTGCCTTTGACTTGCTTCTTGCATAGTTTATAACGAGATCATAGCCCATTTTGGCAAGATCAAGCGCAATTGCCCGGCCCAGCCCGCGGCTTGAACCCGTCACCAATGCCACCTTATTTTCCATTCATAACACCTTCCTTATTCCTCAACAAGCGGATGGATGTCCTTAATCCTTTATCCCGTCATCTTTGAAAACGGTTCAGGCGGTCATAAAAAGCGCTCAGAAATTCATAAAGGGCTTTTTCTGACGGTGCCATCTCCCGCTTTTTCGGAACGATAACGCCAACCGGCCTTGTGAAATGATAATCGCTGATTTCAGCCGTGATAATTTCTTTTGACAAATTAAATAATAGCGCAGGCTCCGGAAGAATTGCAACTCCTGTTCCGCTCGCAACCAGCCCTTTAATGGTCTCCATATCTTCGCCTTCAAACGCAATTGAAGGCTCAAATCCCGCCTGCTGGCACGCGTTCACCAGCATTTCCCTGATTGAAAATCCGGGGCGGAAGGTAATAAACCGTTCCGCCTTAAGTTGCCCCAGCCGGATGATTGGTTCGTCTGCCAGCCAATGGCCGCGGTGGAATAGCAGCATCAGTTTTTCCATATATAAAACATCGCCTGCAACAGCCGGGTGATCCGTTGGGACAGGTGCAGTCAGCGCAATATCAAGTTCGCCGCTTTCAATTAAACGGATCAAATCGTTTGGGGTACCCTGGATGAACTGATACTGCAAATTCGGATGCCCCTCCCGGAACTGCGCCAAAAAAGCGGAAAAAGACTGTACCGACAGACCGGTTGAAAAACCGAGCCGGATCAGGCCGGCCTCAGGATTCAGGAATTCATTCATCCTTTTTTTTGCTTTTTCAATTTCCTGGACAACTTTTTCAGCGTGTTCGAGAAAAACTTTCCCGATCGGCGTCAGTTTGACATTCCTCCCTTCACGTAAAAAAAGCTCCACCCCAAGCTCGGCTTCCAATAGCGAAATCTGCCTGCTGATTGCGGACTGGGCGACATGAAGTTCGTCTGCCGCCTTTGTCACATGCTCGCGTTTGGCCACTTCTATAAAGTAAAACAGCTGCCTTAATTCCACTCAATATCACACCATTCTCAATTTGAGATTAAATCCATCTTAATTATATATTGTAAGAAAGAATAACAAAAGAGTAAAATTTAAAATAATCATACTTTTCGGACTCGAGCTGACTATGGAAGGAATGTGAAGCAATGAATAATCAACAATATGGACTTTACCAATCAGAATACGAGCATGATGCTTGCGGCATCGGGTTTTACGCGGATATGAAAGGCCGCGCTTCCCACGGGATCATTACTACTGCATTGGAGATGCTTAAAAGACTGGATCACCGTGCCGGAAAAAATGCCGATGGAACAACAAGTGATGGTGCAGGTATTTCTATGCAAATTCCGCATGAGTTTTTCCAGGCCGTATGTTCCTTCAGCCTTCCACAAAAAGGGGAGTATGCAGTCGGAATGCTCTTTTTGCCCCACGATCCAGCCACCCAAAACCAAATACTGAATGAATTTAAACTGCAGGCATCCCGCCTCGGGCTTCAAGTGCTCGGTGTGCGCAATGTACCGGTGGATCCGGGCGTGCTCGGACAGCAGGCGAAAGATTCGCAGCCGTTTATTGCCCAGATTTTCATTTCTTCTTTAAACGATAGCATGGAAGAATCCGTTTTTCAAAGAAAGATCTATATCCTGCGGAAACTGGTCGAAAACAAATTCAAGTCCGGCCTGTACGCGGCCAGCCTATCCAACCGGACCATTGTTTATAAAGGCATGCTTTCAGCCGAACAGCTCCCTTTATTTTACCTGGACCTGCAGGATGACCAATTCACATCCGCGCTGGCGCTCATTCATTCGCGTTTCAGCACGAATACATTTCCAAGCTGGGAAAGGGCCCATCCGAACAGAATCATCGCACACAACGGGGAAATCAATACGATCAAAGGAAATATCAACTGGTTTAACGCAAAAATTTCTCTGTTCGCCAATCAATTGGGCCTTGAGACGTTAAATCAAATCCAGCCCGTCATCGATGCAAGCGGCAGCGACTCCGCGGTCTTTGATAACGTGCTTGAATTTTTGACCACAAACGGCATTTCTCTCCCCCGCGCCATTATGATGATGGTGCCGGAACCATGGGAGAACAACGAAGATCTGCCGCCATACTTAAAATCTTTTTACGAATACCACAGCCAGATCATGGAGCCATGGGACGGACCGATGGCGCTCGAATTTACAAACGGAAAACAAATCGGTGCGGTTTTGGACCGGAATGGCCTGCGCCCGGCACGGTATTATCTCACCAACGATGATAAAATTATTTTTGCTTCAGAAGTCGGTGTTGTTGACATTGACGCTGAAAATATTAAAGAACGCCACCATTTAAAACCGGGCCATTTCCTGTTTGTTGATCTGGAAAAAGGCGAGCTGATTCCAAGCGATGAGTTAAAAGCGCTGGTCAGCCTGGAAAAACCTTATGCTGAACATCTGGAACAGTCTGTCGTCCGTATCCCGGATTCCAAGCGTTTAATTTCTGCGGCTTCACAGCTTGATAAAAATGAACTGACTTATCTGCAAACCCTGTTTGGTTATTCATATGAGGAATTGACAAAATCAGTGGTTCCAATGGCACAGGACATGAAAGAACCGCTTGGCGCAATGGGGGTCGATACGCCGATCGCGGTCTTATCAGAACGGCCGCAGTTGCTGTTCCATTATTTCAAACAAAGCTTCTCGCAAGTTACAAATCCGCCGATCGACCCGATTCGTGAGGCCTGTGTCATCTCAACCGTAACATGGCTGGGCCCGCAGGTTTCTCTAGACGGCCATGACGATACTGATTATAAAAAAATCCAGCTGGAACACCCGTTTTTAAGCACGGCAAAGTTCTATGCGGTCCAAAACATGGGTTTAAAGACGGTAAAAATACCGGCTTATTATACTCCGGAACGCAATCTTGAACAGGCGTTGGAAGAACTGCTGGCAACTGTAGACAAAAGCATTGCGGACGGTGCGGAACTCATTATTTTATCGGACCGGGAAGTCGGCCAAAGCGCGGTGCCGATGCCATCCCTGCTCGTTACTTCCGCTGTCCACCAGCATTTAATTAAGCTGGGGACACGTCCGAAAGCCAGCCTGATTATCGATTCCGGTGAACCAAGGGATTCGCATCACATGGCGGCGCTGCTCGGCTTCGGCGCTGATGCCATTCATCCATATCTGGCCTTTGAGACCATTAAAAACTTAATTGATGACGGCCATATTGACCTGCCTTTTAAAAAAGCGATTGGGAATTATCTCAAGATTATCCGCAAAAGCGTTGTAAAGATCATGACAAAAGTTGGTATTACTACCCTGCAAAGCTATCGCGGGGCACAGACCTTTGAAGCGCTCGGCATTTCAGAAGAGACAACTGCACGCTTTTTCACCGGAACCGTTTCACAAATCGGCGGAATCGGAGTATCTGAAATCGGGGCAGAATCCTATAAACGCTATGAAAAAGCGCAGGAAATGCTCTACCAATATAATAAGGCACTGGATCCGGGCAGCGAGCTGCAATGGCGCAAAGACGGCGAATACCATTTATTTAACCCGCAAATGATGTACACGCTGCAGCAGGCAGCAAGGAGAAATGATAAAGAAGCTTACCGTAAGTTTTCAGGCATGTACCACAGCGGCCCTTATGCAACGATCCGCAGCCTGTTAACCATCAATAGCAGCCGCAAACCGATTCCGCTTGACGAGGTTGAGCCGGTTGAACAAATTTGGAAAAGATTTAAAACCGGGGCCATGTCTTATGGCGCTATCAGCAGAGAAGCACATGAGACGCTTGCGATCGCCATGAACCGCATCGGCGGAAAAAGCAACAGCGGCGAGGGCGGCGAGGAAAAAGAACGGTATGTGCCGGACGCAAATGGCGACTCACGGCGAAGCGCCATCAAGCAGGTGGCTTCCGGACGTTTCGGTGTAACCAGCCTGTACTTGACAGATGCCGATGAAATCCAGATTAAAATGGCGCAGGGCGCAAAACCGGGCGAAGGCGGACAGCTGCCGGGAACAAAAGTGTATCCGTGGATCGCCGAAGTCCGCGGCTCCACAACCGGCGTTGGGCTGATCTCCCCTCCCCCGCATCATGATATTTATTCAATTGAGGACCTGGCCCAGCTGATTTACGACCTGAAGAGCGCAAACCCGCGTGCGCGCATATCAGTCAAATTGGTTGCAAAAGCCGGAGTCGGCACCATTGCAAGCGGAGTGGCGAAGGGCCTTGCCGATACCATTTTAATCAGCGGCCACGACGGTGGCACCGGTGCAAGCCCGCAAACAAGCATCAAACATGCAGGCATGCCTTGGGAGCTTGGTTTAGCAGAAGCGCACCAGACGCTAACCTTGAACGGGCTGCGCAACAGAGTTGTACTGGAAACCGATGGTAAGCTGATGACCGGAAGAGATGTTGTCATTGCCGCCTGCCTCGGTGCCGAAGAATACGGCTTCTCCACCGCACCGCTTGTCGTGCTTGGCTGTATCATGATGCGCGCCTGCCATCTCGATACATGCCCAGTTGGTGTCGCAACCCAGAATCCAAAATTGCGTGCCAACTTTATGGGCAATCCTGACCATGTCGTCAACTATATGCGGTTTATTGCTGAAGAGGTCCGTGAAGTTCTGGCAGCATGCGGCTACCGCAGCCTGAACGAAATTATCGGCGAAACAAGCCTGCTTAAAGTGAAAGATGAAGTACAAAACCATTGGAAAGCAAAACAGCTAAACTTAAATAAATTATTGTTTAAAACTTCTGAAACCCTGCTTTCGGAACAAGGCAAGGTCAAACAGAACCACAAAATGGAAGAACGGTTTGACAGCCGCGCCTTACAGCATCTGGCCGTTTCAGTACGGAATAAACAAAAAACAGCCATTACACTGCCGGTCCGAAATACTGACCGCGCTGTCGGCACCACACTTGGCCATATCATCACAAAGGAATACGGCGACAAGGGGCTGCCGGAAGATTTCATCAAAATCAATTTGAACGGCTCTGCCGGCCAAAGCCTTGGCGCCTTTATTCCAAAAGGCCTGACCCTGAATTTGGAAGGCGACGCCAATGACTATGTCGGCAAAGGTTTATCCGGCGGGAAAATTATCGTAAAACCGGGTGAAGGCTGGCAACAAAACGAACCGCAGGCGATCATTGGCAATACGGCTTTCTTTGGCGCCACATCCGGTGAAGCATACATCCGCGGAACAGCCGGCCAGCGTTTCTGCGTCCGCAACAGCGGCGTCCATGCTGTCGTGGAAGGCATCGGCGACCATGGTTGTGAATACATGACCGGCGGCCGCGTCGTTGTACTCGGCCCGATTGGCAAGAACTTTGCCGCCGGGATGTCCGGAGGAACCGCCTATATTTATACGGGCGCTGGCGAAGAAAATGAAATTTTATCGCAAATCAACCAGGAATTGGTCAGCGTGGAAGGGGCCGATTCAGATGGCGAGCTGCGTGAGCTTTACCATATGATCCAGAAACATTACCAAAATACAGGCAGCCTCATTGCCAAACGAATTCTTAAAAACTGGGAAAAATCCCTGCATCAATTTATCAGAATTGTCCCTCGCGAGTATAAAGCGATGATGGCATTGATCCAATACTTTAAAGATCAGCAAATGCCGCTTGAAGAAGCAAAATTGGCTGCATTTGAATATAAAAAGGCAGGAAAAAGCTTAAGTATTGTTGAAAAAGAACCATTTCCAACTGAAGCAAAATAACCTTCACTAATCCGGCTGCAGATTCATGAATACAGCCGGGTGAAGCTGTTCAGGAGAGTGAGAGTGAACCATGCGCGGAACAACTGATTTTATCGATAAAAAACGAGAAAAACCGAAGGAAGTCGATGCCCTTAAACGGGTTCAAAACTGGAACGAATACAAAAAACCGTTTCCGGAAGAAAAGCTGAAAACACAGGCAGCCCGCTGCATGGAATGCGGCACCCCTTTCTGCCAAATGGGCGAGTTAATCGGCCGGCAAACAAGCGGCTGCCCTTTATACAATTTAATTCCGGAATGGAACACCCTTGCCAGCCAGGGAAAATGGGAAGAAGCCTACCATCGCCTGCTTTTAACCAATAATTTCCCTGAATTTACATCGCGTGCCTGTCCCGCCCCCTGTGAAGGTTCGTGCACAGCCGGACTGGTAAGCGAGCCGGTGACCATTAAGAGCATTGAAAAAGCAATTATTGACAGGGCTTTTGAAGAAGGCTGGGTGAAACCAAGAATTCCGTTAAAACGGACCGGATTGAAAGTCGCCGTTGTCGGAAGCGGGCCGGCCGGGATGGCAGCTGCCGATGACCTGAACCAGGCCGGGCACGATGTTACCGTTTTTGAAAAAGAAGACCGGTTTGGCGGTCTCCTGATGTACGGCATCCCGAATATGAAAATTGAAAAGAAATATGTGCAGCGCCGCATTGACTTACTGCAGGCGGAAGGCATTACATTCAAAGCCAATACTGAAATTGGCAAGGATATCACGCTTGATCAGCTCCGGCAGCAATTTGACGCCGTACTTCTCTGTATCGGAGCGGAAAAACAGCGGGATATAGACATTCCGGGCCGCAGCCTGAACGGGATTTATCCCGCGATGCAGTACTTAAAAACGAGCACAAAACATTTGCTGGAACATGGTGAAGCCGGCGAGCCGGCCATTTCGGCAAAAGGCAAGAAAGTCATTGTCATTGGCGGCGGGGACACCGGCGCAGACTGCGTGGCCACCGCCATCCGCCAGGGCTGCAAAAGCGTTGTCCAATTCGGCAAGCACGGCGAACTGCCAAAAGAACGCCCGGCACACGAACCATGGCCGATTAATCCATCACTGTTTACATTGGATTACGCCTATGAAGAAACCTTAAAAGTATTTGGTGAGGATCCGCGAGAATATTATATTCAGACAACTGAATTTCTCGGTGATCACAACGGTCGTGTTAAAGGATTAATGACTGTGCCGTTTTCCGATGTACCTGTAACTGAAGAACAGTTTTGGGAAGCTGATTTGGTGCTGATTGCCATTGGCTTCCAAGGCGTTAACCCGTCTGAAACAGCCGGCGTGGCCGTGGCTAACGGCCGGATTCAAACCCGTCCGGGCAGCTTTCAAACGACTACGGAAGGCATCTTTACCGCCGGTGATGCAAAACGCGGTGCAAGCCTGATCGTTTGGGCCCTTCAGGAAGGAAAAAAAGCGGCAAAGGAAATCGACCAGTTTCTCATTGGCAAAAACGAGGCAATCGAGCAGCCATCTGCTTAACGAAAATCATAAAAAAGAAGGAGCTGCCTCCTTCTTTTTTATGATTTACCTTGATAGGCTTTCCATATTTTTTGATGCGAAACGGGAAATGCGAATTGGTCCATTTCATCCGCCCGCACACATTTCAGACTGTCCGTTTCCTCTACGCTGCCTTTTATCATACCGGCATAGACATGGATATCCCATATTAAATGCGTAAATACATGATGGATTTCGGTAAAATAAGACGGTTCAATTTCAGCCGTGATGCCGTAATCTTCAGCAAGAAAATCCGCCAGCACTTTTTCTGCGGGAATAATCGCCCCTGCTTCCACCTGAATAAATTCCCACATATTAGCAAGCAAGCCTTCATTCGGGCGTTTATGGATCAAAATTTTTCCATCCTCATCCTTTAATACCGCCGCAGCCAGCTGATGCTGCTTTTGTTTTTTGTTTTTCGATTTAATCGGAAGTTCGGCTGTTACCCCTTCCGCAAAAGCGCCGCAATGCTCACGTACCGGGCAAAGCAGGCATGCCGGCGACTTCGGCGTACAGACGAGGGCACCCAGTTCCATTAATGCCTGGTTAAAAAAAGACGGATTATCATCAGGAATCATACGGCGGACGGCCGCTTCAAATATTTTGCGTGCAGACGGCCTGGCAATGTCTTCCTCTATCAATAAAATTCTCGACAGCACGCGCATCACATTCCCATCCACGGCCGGCTCGGGAAGCCCGTAAGCAATGCTTAAAATTGCTCCTGCAGTATAAGGCCCGACCCCTTTCAGCTTTGTAATTTTTTCCGGCGTATCCGGCACAGTGCCGCCATAATGCGCCTGCACTTCTTTTACGGCACTGTGGAGATTTCTGACGCGCGAATAATAACCCAGCCCCTCCCATGCTTTTAACACCTGGTCTTCATCTGCTTCCGCAAGGGCTTCAAGGGTCGGGAACTGCTCCATAAACCGCTGGAAATAAGGGATCACAGTGTCAACCCGTGTTTGCTGCAGCATAATTTCTGAAACCCAGACTTTATAAGGATCGTGGTCGCGTCGCCATGGCAATTCCCGCTGTTCTCTTTCAAACCAGGAAATTAAATCGTGTTGAAACGCTTGTATATCAAGATCTTTTGTATAATCATCCGGTATATTTTTCTTCACGGTAAATCCTCCAACTAACATGTTAACTCCACTTTTGATCGGGCATAATATTGTAAAAAAGATCAGGTTTTGTTCAGCACATAACTATTGCATTTCTCTTTAATTTACCATATGATGAAGTCATAATGAAGAATAAGCGCTTTACCGGAAGAACCAGAACCACTTTTAGGAGGAATAGGATTGGATACAGGAACCCATATTGTTATGGGATTTGCACTGGGGGGTTTAGCAACTTTGGACCCTGCAGTTGCGCAAGATGCGGTTCATTTTCACAGTGTTCTCATCGCCACGGTTTTAGGTTCACAAGCACCAGATATTGATACAGTGTTAAAATTTAAAAACAATGCCGTTTATATCCGAAACCACCGCGGCATTACCCATTCTGTCCCGGCAGTCCTGCTGTGGCCGCTTGCCATTACGGCTGTGCTGGGTATCTTTTTCCCGGGAACAGATATGCTGCATCTTTGGCTATGGGCATCTCTGGCTGTTTTCCTGCATGTGTTTGTTGATATTTTCAACGCATACGGCACCCAGGCTCTCAGGCCATTTTCGTATAAATGGGTAGCGCTTGGTGTCATTAATACATTTGACCCGATCATTTTTTCAATCCATATTTTCGGATTGCTTGCATGGGCTTTAGGGGCGCAGCCAGGCATCACTTTTACGCTAATGTATTTCATTGTTTTTTTATATTATATTGCGCGGTTTACAGCCCGGCACGATGTCAAAAAAGCGGTGCTGGCTGCAATTCCGGATGTGGAAAAAGTCATCATTTCGCCTACAATCCACTTTCACCAATGGAAAATTGCAGTGAAAACAAAAGATCATTATTATGTTGCCAAAGCGTATAAATCGTATATTACCATTCTTGATAAATTCAAGCGCCTGCCTGTTCCGGACAATGAAATCCTGCAGGCTGCGAAACAAGATAAAAATTTGTCCGCTTTCTTAAGCTTCTCCCCAGTGTACCGCTGGCAGGTTGTGGAGAAAGAAAATGGGTACCAGATCCGCTTTACCGATCTCAGGTACCGCAGCCACGGCCACTATCCTTTTGTCGCGGTCGTAAAGCTGAACCGCGACTTGGAAATTATCGGATCCTATACAGGTTGGATCTTCAATAAAGAAAAATTGAAGAAAAAACTTGATGTTGTACCAAGATAAAGCAGGGCCCCAGTATTTAAGTATCCTTACTGCCCGTTAGCCGGGATAAAAATAACGGCAGGTGCAAAAAATAACCGCTGTGGAGCACATTCCACAACGGTTATTTTTAAAAGGAGGGGCCACGCATGCGCAATAAAGAAAAGGGATTCCCATACCAACATGACAATGTATTTGAAGGCGAGCCGCGCGCCAAAGCCGAATACGCTTCAAAGCGCGCAGACGGCACCACCAATACCCACCCGCAGGAACGCATGCGGGCATCCAGCCATAGAGGAGAGTAAAAATAAGGAGTGCCCTAATTCATTTTGGGCGCTCCTTTTTCAAATAACATGCTAACGCTAATGAAAAACATTTCACGTAAAAAAACCCTCGAAATCCCTTCGTACCGCTTATGAATCCCAATTCAGCTTATAGAACTGTGAGATGCCTTAAAGATCCCAGCACAGCCTTACTTCACTGCCTTTAGCATTGCGACCGGCAGTGCTTCAATTGGTTTTCCGCCGCTGATCCTGTAGCCCCAGGCAAATACGCCATCGATGTAATCAATTTTAAAATAAACGCCCGGGTCCCCCTCCACTTCATATATTTCACCTTTTTTAAAGGTGTTTGGATCCAGCAAATACGACTTTGCCATCATGATTTTCCGTTCCAGAACGGCAAATTCATTCACAATCCCCAGCTGTTCCGCTTTACGGGCTTTTTCTGTCAATTGTGCAATTTCTTGTTTTAACTCATACGTGCTCATGTCACTGTACCTTTTTTCCATTTTCCCCTTGTCCCCTTTATTCTTGTTGTTCGCGCAAATAGCGGTCAATTAAATCAAGTGGAAACCCTTTTCGATACAAAGCCTGTTTCATCTTTTGCTCATAAGCGGCACCGGGCAGCTTCCCGTACTTGCGCTGTGCCTTTTCTGCCTGCAGCTGCAGCGCCGCCCATTCTTCCTCCTCATCCTTTACAATATGGAGTTCATCCATTGCCATCCTGATGATGCCGGATGGATAGCCTTTGCGGAGAAGGCCCTGTTCCACTTTCTGCTTTAAAATTTTTTCGGACAGCTTTGCATGTTTCTTTGCCAGCTTTTGTGCCAGGACAAGTGCATGATCTACTTGTTTTTCCGTATTAAACGCTTGCAGTGCTTTTTCTATATGTACAGGAGCAATTCCTTTTTGGCGGAGCTCCCTTTCAATCACGCCCAGGCCTTTATGAGTTGTATTCATTTGGGTCCTGACGAAGCTTGCAGCAAATTCCGCGTCATCTAAATATTGCATTTCGTATAGTTTTAAGATGACTTCCCGGATTACTTCAGGGCCAAATTCTTTTTTTCGCAAATCATCGCGTACTTCTTTTTCAGAGCGCATCCGGTAAGAAAGAAATTGGATTGCAGTATTAACGCCTTTGCGGACATCATCCTGGGCAAGAATCGATTCAATGTCCAGTTCATCCAGTTCCTTCCCCTTCAACAGCTGGAACCGTGCCAGCACTTCTTCATCGACACTGAACCGGTACTGCCCATCAAGAAAAATATTATAACGCTCCGCATTGTGTTTCTGTACAGAGATTTTCGTAATTACCGGCACATAAAACCCCCCTCTCATTTCTTATTTTACCATCGATCGTGTAGTTCACGCTAAAACGGGGAATACTAATCCTAAAATGAAACCTCCATCAGTGGGGGTTGTCCGCTGATGGAAATGGGATCAAAAGGAGGATTTGCCATGCCAAAAGATAAGAAGGTACAAACCAAAAGCAATTTGCGGAGCATGCAGGAAGTGACCTATCAGCGCGAGTTTAAAAAAGCAGACCGTGCCGGCGGATACACAGAAAAACGGTCGTAAATAATTACCTGTTTAGCAAATGCCTTTTCAACAAACATTAAAGATGCGGGTTTTTCCGCATACAATGTGCTTGAAAGGGGTTTTAGCATGGGCAGAGCGCATAAACATAAAACACGTGATAAAAACAAAGCTACACTTCCTCAGGTACCAAAGAATATGAAAATAGACGGCAGGGATGTCGAATTTTCCGAGGTGCTTGCAGACCAGGATGACCGTGAAGCACAAGCCCGTTCTCAAGCAGCAGAGAAAAGAGCCAAACAATAAACCATACGGGAGCCGCGTTTTAATAACAGGCTCCCGTTTTTTAAACTGTGGATAATGTGTATAACTTATTGCTTTCGTTATGATATAAGGAAAAACAGCATCACCAATCTGTGTATTAAATTGTGGTTAAATCCTGTGCATAAACTGTGTATATTGTTGATAACCTTGGCGAGCCTTGAAAATTAGAGGACTGCTCTGTGAATAAATCTGTGGGCAAATCTCTCATTTCACATTCTTGCTTATCAGTTGACCTTGACAATATTTCATTTTTGTGCCAAACTGTTTTTTCGTTTTGCACTTCCAATCAGTTCTTTCATTGTTACCTGATCATCTTTTTCAAAAAGCTCAATGATTCGGCTTCCGGCTACGACCCCGTCGCAATAAGCGGTTAAATGGCGGACATGTTCGGGGGTGGAAACACCGAATCCCGCCAGAACCGGCACGCTGCTGATTTCGGATAAATGGGCTAAATAAGCTTCGATGTTGTCATGGAAACGGGTTCGGCTTCCGGTTGTGCCTGTGACCGTAACAGCATACAGGAAGCCTTCCGAGCGGGCGGCGATTTCCTTGAGCCTTTCTTCCGGGCTTGTAATCGCAGCAAGGCGGATAAAGGCCAAATCCTTCTTCTCAAGTTCCGCTGCCATAACGTTTTCTTCTTCAAGCGGCAAGTCCGGAATGATCAGCCCGTCAACACCGGCCTGAGCACAATCTTCTGTAAACTTTTCGATGCCGTATGAAAAAATCGGATTAAAATACGTCATTAAGATAATTGGCACCTGGCGCGGATGGGCTTTTAAATGGTCGAGCACTTTTTTCAGCGTCGTGCCTTCCTTTAACGCCCGGATGCCTGCCGCCTGGATCGTTGGCCCATCAGCAACCGGATCTGAAAATGGAATGCCCAGCTCAACTGCCGTAACACCTGAAGCCTCCAAAAATTCAAGCCTTTTCTGCGTCTTTTTAAGCCCGCCATCCCCCGCCATGATATAAGGGACAAACGCTTTTTCATTTCGTGCTGATACTGCTTCAAAGCTTGCCGTTAATTTTTGTTTTCCCATTACTTTCTCCCTCCAAACAAGTCACTGACCGCTTCTACATCTTTATCGCCGCGGCCTGATAAGCAAATCACAAGCGATTCATCTTTTCCCATTTCCTTTGCCAGTTTCATCGCAAAACTGACGGCATGGGCGCTCTCTAATGCCGGAATAATGCCCTCTTTTTTCGCAAGTAACTGGAAGGCTTGCAATGCTTCTTCATCATTAATGGATGTGTAAGTAACGCGGCCGGTCTTTTTCAAATAGCTGTGCTCGGGGCCGACACCAGGGTAGTCAAGTCCGGCCGAGACAGAATAGGCTTCCTGGATCTGGCCATCCGCATCCTGCAGCAAATACGTCTTCATCCCGTGCAGGACGCCGAGTTTGCCGTTACTTAAAGATGCCGCGTGTTTTCCGGTTTCCACACCGGCGCCGCCTGCTTCCACACCATACAGTTTCACCGTTTCGTCTTTTATAAATGGATAAAACATGCCCATCGAATTGCTGCCGCCGCCGATACAGGCAACAACGGCATCGGGAAGTTTGCCGGTTTGCTCAATAATTTGCTTTTTCGTTTCATTTCCGATCACGCTTTGAAAATCCCGGACAATTTGCGGGAAAGGGTGCGGGCCGACAACGGATCCCATAATATAATGGGTGTCCTCGACATGGCTGACCCAGTAGCGCAGCGCCTCATTGACCGCATCTTTCAATGTGCCGCTCCCCTGCGTAACACTTCTCACCTCAGCACCGAGCAGTTCCATCCGGAAAACATTCAGCTTTTGCCTGCGGATATCTTCTTCGCCCATAAAGATCATGCAGTCGAGGCCAAGCAAAGCACACACAGTTGCCGTTGCGACACCGTGCTGGCCCGCGCCCGTTTCAGCGACCACTTTCTTTTTATCCATCCTGAGCGTCAACAGCGCCTGGCCGACCGTGTTGTTAATTTTATGGGCGCCGGTATGATTCAAATCTTCGCGTTTCAAGAAAATCTTCGCGCCGCCGCCAAGCTTCGTTAAGTTTTTCGCGTAATAAAGCGGCGTTTCACGGCCGACATATTGTTTAAGCAGGCCATCCAGTTCTTCATGGAAAGCCGGATCAAGGATCGCTTCTTTATACGCTTTCTCCAGTTCGTTTATGGCCGGCATCAGCGTTTCCGGTACAAATTTTCCGCCGAATGCACCGAAATGTCCGGTTTTGTCAGGTTGTTTATAGGTTAACATAGCTGTCACGCTCCTCTATTTTATTGAATGCGTTTTTGGCTGCCGCCGTAAAAGCAAAGATTTTTTCCGTATCTTTCTCCCCGTCTGTCTCAACACCGCTTGAAACATCAACGATTTGCGGCCGGGCGGTGAATATGGCTTCGGCAACATTTTCCGCCGAGAGCCCCCCGGCAAGTATGACGGTCCGGTGTTTGGAAAGATCTTTTGCGAGTTCCCAGTCAAAAGCGGTTCCGTTGCCGCCGCGGTATTTCCCTTTAGGACTGTCCAATAGCACCATATCACAGCGATAAGCCTGCAGCCCCTCAATATCCTTCCGTGATTGCACGGCGCAGGCTTTAATGACAGGGTAAGGAATCGCGGCTACCTGTTCCGGCGTTTCATCCCCGTGGAGCTGGACGTAATCAAGGCCTGCGATATCGGCAATTTTTGTAATTATTTCAGGCTTTTCATTCACGAACACGCCGACTTTTTCAATATCCCGGGGTAATTGTGCAGCAATCTGTGTGGCTTTTTCCGGTGTAATTTTCCGCCTGCTATCGGCAAAAACAAAACCAATCATATCCGCACCTGCTTCGACAGCAGCCTTTGCTGCTTCCAATGTCCGGATGCCGCAGATTTTCACTTTCCGTTTTTCAGGCACACCGATCAGCTGCTTGATTGTTTTTTCCGGGTCGCCCGCCCGCATGAATGTTTCACCGACTAAAATCGCTTTTGCCCCTGCTTTTTCTGCGCGCAGGACATCTTTTCGGGTACGGATCCCGCTTTCGCTGATAACCAGAATGTTCGGGTCCCGGATCATTCCGGCCAACCGTTCTACAACGCCAAGGTCCACTTCAAACGTTTTTAAGTTGCGGTTATTGATGCCGATGATGTTGGCACCCATAGCAAGCGCAATTTCCAGTTCGGCTTCATGATGCACTTCAAGCAGCACTTCAAGCCCCTGTTTGTGTGCATATGCATAAAGCTGTTTCAATCGCTTTGGTGCAAGTGCGGCCGCGATTAAAAGGATGACGCTTGCACCGTTTGCTTTTGCCCGCTCAATCTGGATTTCATCGATGATAAAATCTTTGCAAAGAACCGGCAGTTTAACCGCATCACTCACGGCTTTTAAATCCTGGACGCTGCCTTTGAAAAACGTTTCATCCGTTAAGACGGAAATGGCGCCGGCCCCCGCCTTTTCATAGTGGATGGACTGCCGGACCGGATCGATACTTGTTTTAATATCGCCTTTTGACGGGGAAGCCCTTTTGATTTCCGCAATAATACTCGTTTTTTCCGCATGCATAAACGTTTCATACAAGGAAGCGGCTTTCCTTCCCGATGGTTCAAACACGGCTCCGTCCGCTTTCAGACGCTCCACTTCTTTTTGCTTTTCGGCCAGGATTTTTTCCAAAAATGTCAATTCAGATCACCTCTTGTGTTAAGTTGCGGCTGGCTTCGGCAAGTGCGTGCAGTTTCTCCAGCGCCGCTTTTGAATCAATGCATTTTTCTGCCAGCCGGATGCCTTCTTTCACCGTCTCCGCTTTACCGGCCGCAAATATTGCAAGCCCGGCGTTAAACAGCACCGTGTCCCGGTAAGGGCTCTTTTCGCCATTTAACACTGAAAGTAAAATCTTGCTGTTTGTTTGTGTATCCCCGCCGCGAATCGCTTCATTCGGATAAACCGGAAGATCGACATCTTCAGGCGAGAGTGTGAATCTTGTGATCTTGCCGCCGTCCAAAAGTGCAAAGTGGTTCTCGCCGGACAAGGATGCTTCATCAAGGAAGCCTGCGCCATTAACGACAAGCGCCCGTTTTCTGCCGAGGCGGCCAAGCACTTCCGCCATCGTTGCAAGCAAATCGCGCCGGTACAGCCCAAGCAGTTGTGTTTCCAAATTCATTGGATTGGTGAGCGGCCCGATCAGGTTAAAAATCGTCGGGATCCGCAAATCTTTGCGGATCTTCATCATTTTTTTCAATGCCGGGTGGACATTCGGAGCAAACAGGAACACAATCCCGATGTTTGAAAGCAGGCTTTCAACCTCCTCTTTTGGCAAAGATAACGAGATTCCCAGGTTTTCCAATACATCTGCACTTCCAGTCCGGCTTGAAACGCTGCGGTTCCCGTGTTTTGCGACTTTAATGCCGGCGCCGGCGAGCACAAATGCCGATGTCGAGCTGATGTTAAAACTGTGGCTGCCGTCTCCCCCTGTCCCGCAATTATCCATCAGCCCCCGGACTTTACACGGGATCGGCACGGCTTTTTCGCGGATCACTTCGACAAGCCCGGCAATTTCTTCGGCCGTCTCCCCTTTAAACTTCAAGGTCGCCAGAAATGCGCCCATTTCCCCCTCCGTTATTTCATCTGAAAATAATTCCCTTGACGCTTCCTGCATTTCTGCAAAAGTCAGGCTTTTTTGCGCTAAAATTTTTTCAAGATATGGTTTCATATTGCTCATCCTTTCTCATTTCGTGTAAAAAGTTTTCCAGCATTTGTTTCCCGGTTTCTGTTCCGATCGATTCAGGATGGAACTGGATCCCGTAACAAGGTGCGCTTTTATGCTTAACCGCCATAATTTCCCCGTCATCCAAAGATCTCGCCATTACTTCCAGTTCTTGGGGAATACTGTTTTTATCCAGGACTAATGAGTGGTAGCGCATGACTTTGACAGGTGCGGGCTGGCCGGCAAAAACGCCGCTCCCATTATGTTCAACCATCGATGTCTTGCCATGTTTGATTTCTTTTGCCTTCACAATCTTTGCCCCGAACGCGCAGCCAATCGCCTGATGGCCAAGGCAAACGCCCAGGATCGGAATTTTCCGGTATAATCTCCGGACCACTTCCACCGAAATGCCGGCATCTTCCGGAATTCCCGGCCCGGGCGATAAAATAATCGCCTCGGGTGCGAGTGTTTCAATCTCCTCAACCGTGATCCGGTCATTGCGGACGACTTTTACTTCCCGGCCAAGTTCGCATATATATTGATACAAGTTATAAGTGAAAGAATCATAGTTATCGAGTAATAAAATCATTTGCCTGCACCTCCAGAATGGATTTTGCTTTATTGAGCGTTTCCTGGTATTCTTGCGCCGGATCCGAATCGTACACAATACCTGCACCCGACTGCAGGTAAGCGGTATGGCCCTTAATCAGGAGCGAGCGGATCGCCAGTGCAAAATCGATATCCCCGTTGAAATTGATATAACCGACCGCGCCTGCATACATGCCGCGCTTTTGCTTTTCCAATTCATTGATGATCTGCATCGCCCTGATTTTTGGCGCGCCTGACACCGTGCCGGCCGGAATGCAGGACACCAGAGCATCAACGCCGCTGTACCCCTGCTTCAATTCGCCTTGGACTTCCGACACAATGTGCATGACTGTTTGGAAGCGTTCGACCGCCATATATTTATGGACATGGACGGTGCCGGGCACACATACACGGCCTAAGTCATTGCGGCTCAGATCAACGAGCATCTTATGTTCCGCCAGCTCTTTTTCATCCTGCAGCAGGTCTTTTTCAAGGGATACGTCTTCTGCTTCCGACTGCCCGCGCGGCCTTGTTCCCGCAATCGGGTTCGTATAAACGGTCGTTCCTTTTGTCTTTATCAGGCTTTCCGGGGAAGCGCCGAGCACGACATAGCTGCCAAAATCGAGGTAAAACATATATGGCGATGGATTGGCTTTCCGGAGTTTCCGGTAGAAATAAAACGGGTTGTGGTCAAGCTTTCCTTTCATCCGCTGCGACAGGACAACCTGGAAAATATCCCCTGCTTCAATGTGCTGCTTTGCTTTTTCCACCATTTGCATAAAGGCTGCTTTTTCAATGGACGGTACAAATTCAACCGGCCCCAAATCGACAAACGGTTCTGCCTTTGTCTGCTTAAAAATTGCTTTTTCCATCGCCTCCAGATTTTTTTCAATCACCTGCCCGTCTTCATGGATGGAGACGAGGTAGACGGTTTGGCTTTTATGATCATAGACTGCGACATTTTGGTACACCATGACATGCAAATCAGGAATGCCGATTTCGTCTTCCGGCACTGCTCCGATCTCTTCATACTGGCGGATGGTATCATAGCCGATATAGCCGACCGCGCCGCCGTAAAATGGAAACGGCAGCGGAATATCAATGCGGGGCAATGCCTCCTTTATAATCTCCAGCGGCTTTCCTGTTTTCTTTTCCGTCCTGCCCGACATATGATCGATAACAGTTACTGTATCTGCCGTACCGATGAATTCTTTCGCCGGTTTTGACCCGATAAATGAGAAGCGGCCGTTGCTGTCATTCGGCAGCGAGCTTTCAAACAAGAACTTTCCGGCTCCTTTTAATCTCGTAAATATCATAATCGGCGTTAAAATATCACCATTCAATTTGACAATTTTAAACTGGTAATTTTTCTGTTCCATGAATTTCTCTCCTTTTTCGATCAATAAAAAAACGCCCCCTACCCAAACAGCAGCATTTTGCTGTTTGGATAGAGGACGCTTTTCACGCGGTGCCACCCCTTTTGAAAGGCCTTCAACCTTTCCGCTCATTCGGGTACGAAACGGCTCTCCCGTTTTTATACCCTATCCCGTTAACGGGGGAAGCCGTCTTTCCCTACTATAGATTCAGGAAATCTCTCGTAAGCCCATTCTGTAATCGTAAGCGTGCCGGATTCCCACCCATGCCGGCTCTCTGTGCCGCATCCGATTACATACTCTTCTTACTCCACGATTTTTTTATTTTATTTTAGAACGATCGAGTAGGAGGCTAATCATTATTTGATTAGCCGACCTCTCACACCACCGTGCGTACGGTTCCGTACACGGCGGTTCTAAAGTTTACGACCTTACAGACAGATAATAATCCAGAAAACTTATATACCTTGCTCTTCGGAAGAGTTCGTTTGTTAAGGTTCTGGTTAAGATATGGCTGCCGGCAATTCTCCAGTAGCCTTTTCTTGTGTTTGCCCATTCCCAAGCTTTACTTTTATTGATCCCTAATTTCTTGAGCCAATAAAATCTTGTGCGTACTCTCTTCC
>NZ_KB893997.1 GCF_000374345.1 Heyndrickxia acidiproducens DSM 23148 | reverse complement strand
TCCCGGTTTTGGAATGAAAAACCCCGTAATTGGAATGGAAAAGTCCCATTTTGGAATGAAAAACTGAGATTTCGGTATGAACCAAAATAGGCGGAATGCATCATCCCAGTTTTGGAATAAAAAACCCCGTAATTGGAATGGAAAAGTCCCATTTTGGAATGAAAAACCCAGATTTTGGAATGAACCAAAATAGGTGGAATGCATCTCCCGGTTTTGGAATGAAAAACCCCGTAATTGGAATGGAAAAAACCCTTTTTGGAATGAAAAGCCCAGATTTTGGAATGAACCAAAATAGGCGGAATGCAAAATCCGTGTTTTGGAATGAAACATTCGAAATTTGGAATGAAAAAAACCTTTTTTGGAATGAAAAGCCCAGATTTTGGAATTGCTCCTAGCACTGACTTTTGTCCTTTTGGATGCCTTTACTAGACATTTGGATCCCGGAAACACTAACTTTTGTCTTTTTGAATGCCTTCAAATTACCAGCAAAGAAATCATAGGCACACCAGTCTTGTGAGTAAAAAAGCGGTAAGCTACTTGTCGAAGTATCAGCTTACCGCTTTTATGGCTGAGGTCCCGGTCCTTATTTTTTTACCTTCTCAATCTTCATAAAATCATCCATACTTTTGAATTTGTAACCTTGTTTTTTCAAGTCCTTGATCACGCGCTCGAGCACATTGGCATTGTCCTTTGATACCGTGTGGAGCAGGATGATCGCACCCGGGTGGATTTGCGACATGATGCTGTCATACGCGTACTGGGTGCCGCGCTGCTGGTTGACGTCCCAGTCGAGATAGGCCAGCGACCAGAGGACATGGATATAGCCTTCACGATTGGCAACCTGCATTGTGCGTTCGCTCAGGATGCCGCGCGGGGGGCGCATGTATTTCATTTGTTTTTGGCCGCTAATGCGGGCGGTTTCTTTTTCGACCTTTGCCAGTTCTTCACGGATCTGTGCATCTGAAATCTGCGTCATATCCGGGTGTCCCCAGGAATGGTTACCAATGAGGTGTCCTTCTTGAACCATACGCTTGATAAGATCAGGCTGTGATTTTAAGTAGTGGCCGGTGACAAAGAAAATCGCCGGGACTTTTTCTTTTTTCAAAACATCTAAAATTTGCGGCGTGTAGCCATTTTCATAACCATTATCGAAAGTCAGATACAGATACTTATCTTTCGGGTTGCCTTTATAGACGCCGCCGTTTTTTTTCAGGATCGCATCATAAGCCTGGCCTGCATCCGCCTGCTGGCCATCTTTTCCCTTACTAAATCCCCAGTTTATCGGGGTGTTTGCAATGGCAAAGGATTGTTTCGGCGGAAAAACGGAAAACAATAAGAAAATCGCAAAGCATGTCATGAACCATTTTTTCATATCAAGCGTGCAGCTCCTTTGTGTATTTTCCTTATTTTTTTCTTATCTCCGCCCAACCATGCAGGTAGTAAATGCCAAAAACCGGCTCACAGGGATTGAGCCGGTTTGCGTTGGTTGAATTGTTCTATTTTTGTCTCCAGCTCATCCATCATTTCGATCAGCCGGTCGATGTCTTCAAGCCCGGTCATTTCGGGGTCCATGGAGTCGAGTACTTCCAGGAACATGTTCAGGCGTTCTCTTAAATAAACCACTTGTTGTTCCTTATCGTATACAGCTTTTCCCAAAAAAAATCCTCCTCATTGTGTTCTTTCTTTATTATACCCTATCTTCCGGATCATGAATACTCATTGGAAAGCAAAAAGCTGCCCGTCATTGCCGGACAGCTTGTTTAAATTATTTCGGTTGTTCGGTTACAGCGAAGCTAAAGGAAATATAGTCCTGAACCGGGATCCATGCGCCAATGCCCTGGGAGGTGACATTTTTCACGATCATTTCCCTTTTTGTGCCTTTCAGAACAAGGTATACTTCACCATAAGTGACTTTCCCTTTTTCATTAATGGCAGGGGCATAGGCATACAAGTAGCCGAGCCGTTTCGGGGCAATATTGTATTCATGGTCTTTTTTCGTGCCTGCCCCGATGATCGTATCAAACGCGAGCGGAAGTTTTGAGTTTTCCATTGCTTTTAACAGCATCATTTTTTTCACATCATCTGATTTCGCCACTTTCGCCGTTAAGCCGCCGCGCACCACTTTTTGTGATTCCTGGACATAGTGCATTTTGTAATTGGATTCGCCGCCGCGGTTATCGAAATAGTTGGTATTGATTTTTTGGTACTGCCAATTCGGTGAAGTTTCGACAGACTCATAATTGAGCGGCCACTCCCCCAGGTAAACTTTGGCACGCAAACCGATCGACAAAAATGAGCGGTTTACAGTTGTCTCATTCAGCATCCGGATGAGGTTGGGATTTTCAATTCTGACATTGGAAGTCTTAAGCAATTTGCTGGTAAAATCGCTTGGCTGCAGATAGGGCAAGTCCTGCGTTGGGTTCGGGTACGTATTTTCCTTCGTAATATTAAGAACAGATGAGGGAATCTGCGCCTGCTGCTTTAATGGTTTTGCTTCGCCGGCCGGGGCCGCTGCCAAAATCATCAGCAGGCAAATCAGGATCGTCCGTATATACTGCATGGTGTTTGCTCCTTTCACAAGATGTCTATTCACGAACGTTATCCTTATTTTTTTCCCGGAACGGCCAAATTATCCGCCTTCTTCCTGCCTAAATTTCTGGACGGAAACGGGCGCTCTAGCCGGCAGTTTAAAGCAGGAAGAAACCAATCCCCATGATGATATAGGCGGCCAGCATCGTGGCGCCTTCAAACCAGTTCGTTTCACCATCATTGGCGAGAATAATCGTCAGCATCACCGAAGCGACCATGGCAACCAATTCAGGTACTGAGAAGACAAGCGGCATTGCTTTTTCGAAAAACAGGGAAATCAGGACAAGCACCGGCACGACGAACATCGCAACCTGCAGCGTGGAACCAAATGCAATTTCGACAGCCACGTCCATTTTATTTTTATAGGCCATAAGAATCGCAGAGGCGTGCTCTGCGGCGTTGCCGACAATGGCGACAATGATAATCCCGATGAACATTTCGCTCCATCCGAAACTTTCCGCCACATCTTCAAAGGTATGGACAAGATTTTCAGATACATACGCAACTGCCAAAGTGGAAACTGCCAGGACAAAAATCGCTTTGCCTTTCTTCCATTCCGGCTCTTCGTGTGCTTCTGCTTTTTTTACAGCCGGGTCCTGGTAAGTCCCACGGTGGGTCACAAGCTTAAAGAACAGCGCCAGTAAATAAAGGATAATAAGAATGATTGAAATGCCAACACTTAAATCAAGCGTTTTTGTCGCCGTTAATCTCGCTGAAAAGATTTCCGGGATAACAAATGCGACCAGTATCGCAAAAATGAGCAGTCCTGAATTGTGGCGGGCATCATATACATTAAACTGCTGCCTTTTGAATTTGACCCCCCCGACTAAAAATGACATCCCGGCAACGAGCAGCAGGTTGCCGATTACAGAGCCCGTTAAAGACGCCAACACTACTTGATGTAAACCTGCCTGAAGTGAAAAGACAGAAATAATCAGCTCGACGGCATTTCCGAAGGTGGCATTCAGCAGTCCGCCAATTCTCGGTCCTGCGACAATCGCAAGACTCTCTGTTGCCCGCCCCATATAACTCGCGAGTGCGATGATTGTTAAGCAGTAAATAACAAACATTAAAACACTTGGCCAATGCAGCAGCGAACCGATAACAGATATCGGTACACCGGCGTAAACCATGATTGCAAAAACTTTATTCATGTTCATCCTCCTCGTTTCAAAACAGTACAGCTATCGACAGCTTTCCTAAAAATTTTACAAAAGAAAAACAGGCTTGCCAAACATTTCTTCTCCTATTATGCTAAAGAAAGGAAATTTTATAGAATTTTTCCCATCTATGTATCGGATTAGTTGAGGGAATAAAAAATGATGACACGAGAACGTATGCGTTTTTGGATTTTAGTGATGATGATATCGGTATCCGGATTTTCACAAGGCATGCTGCTGCCGCTTATTTCTATTATTTTTGAAAAAGACGGCATCGGTTCATCTTTAAACGGTTTGAATGCAACCGGGCTTTATATCGGCGTTTTATTCGCTTCGCCGCTAATGGAAGCGCCATTGCGAAAGTTTGGGTATAAGCCCTTGATTTTAACAGGCGGATTCACCGTTATTTTATCGTTGTTTCTTTTTTCTGCCTGGAAATCTTTTTGGTTTTGGTTTGTTTTGCGGCTTTTGATCGGGATTGGCGACCATATGTTAAACTTTTCCACACAAACCTGGATTACATCGTTTTCACAGAAAGGGCGGCTTGGCCGCAATATTGCGATTTACGGGCTTTTCTTCAGCCTCGGTTTTGCTGCCGGCCCTGCCATGACAAGGCTTGTGGAAGTAAACGAAAAGCTTCCTTTCCTTGCCACTTCACTCATCAGCCTCATGATTTGGCTGATGGTGTTTTTACTGAAAAACGAGCATCCTGAGAGTGATTTGGAAAGTGTATCGTTTCTCAGCACTTTCCGGCGGTTCGGCAAAGTATGGAAATATGCCTGGGTGGCTTTGCTTCCGCCGCTTGGCTATGGTTTTATGGAATCTTCACTGAACAGCAGTTTTCCAATCTTTGCGCTTAGAAACGGGATTGATGTAAATGCTGTGTCCCTGATCATTCCGGCTTTTTCAATTGGCAGCATCGTCTTTCAACTCCCGCTCGGTATATTAAGCGACCGGTTCGGGCGGCGCAACACCCTCATTACGGTTTTGCTGATCGGGTGCGCCTGTTTTACGGCAGCCGCTTTCAGCAAATCCTCATCTGTTGCTTTATTTATCTGCTTTTTTATCGCGGGTATGGCTGTCGGCTCCACTTTCTCGCTTGGCATCAGCTATATGTCAGACCTTTTGCCGCGCAATCTTTTCCCTGCCGGCAATATCATGTGCGGAATCCTTTTCAGCATGGGCAGCATGGCCGGCCCGTATTTGTGCGGGTTGGTCATTGAATGGTTTAAAGGGCCCAGTTTCTTCATGTTGATCAGTTTACTGCTTTTGGGCCTGGCAGGTGCTATTGTGTTTTGTAAACGAGAAGCACCTTCCCGGACGCACTGAAATAACCGGGCTGCCTGCCGCGTCTGTCTTTTCCGGCTTCGGCAGCCCTCTGCTTTTAAGTCCAGGCATGCTCTTTCTTATCTGGCATTAGTGATAACCATTTTGGCCGTTTGATGATCCGGATTTTTTGCCTTTAGGTTTTTGTTTACTGTTCTGTTTTGTTTTTCCCATGCTGTTCACTCCTCAAAAATTTGTCGGCGGAACATTTTTATTATGCACAGCGAACAATGCGATCATTTTAGCAATTTTTGTGTTTATTGTTCAAAATGGCATTTAATTCGCCGCCGAAAATCAGGATAATCCCGCTGATATAAAACCACAGCATCATAATGATAATCCCGCCAAGACTGCCGTATGTTGCATTATAATTGCCAAAGTACGAAACGTAAAAAGACAGTACCAAAGAGGCAGCGATCCAGCCGATTGTTGCAAAAATAGCGCCTGGTATAACGGTTAAACAGCCGAATTTTTCATTTGGCGCGAAAAAATAAAGCGCGCCGAACACCAAAAACAAAAGAACCGGTGTCAGCCCCCATCTTAAAACGGGCCATACATTCTTCAAATAGTCCGGAATGCCGAAATAGGAGAAAATATAATGGCTGATTTGTTCCCCGAAAACCGGCAGTAAAAGGACAACAATCAGAACAACGATCATGCCCAGTGTCAGCATCACAGACATGCCGCGCTGAATTAAAAACGGGCGCGATTCTTCCACTTTGTAAGCCCGGTTTAAGGCCTTGATGATGGCGTTCATACCGTTAGAAGCAGACCAGAGTGTGACAATCATGCCGATCGATAATAAGCCGCCGCTGCGGTTGGTCAGCATTTCTTTTATCGTGGACTCAATAATGTCAAACGTCTCTTTCGGTGCAAAATGCTGTACCATATTCAGCACATCATCTGTTTGAATCGGCAAATAAGGAAGCAGCGTAAACAAAAACAAAAGCAGCGGAAATAATGACAATAAGAAAAAGTAGGCCAACTGTGCAGCCATCCCTGTGATATCGTTTCTTCTGGAGTTTTCCAGCAGCGCTTTAGGGGTTGGGCGATTTTGTTCTGCTTGCAGCGTAATTTTGTCCAATTTTTTCACCTCTAACCATCCGATTTGTCCGGCCTGCACGATGCAGGTTACAAAGGCGTTGCGGCAGGACGCCTGGGATCTTAGTCTTTGTTCAACTTTTCATCAATGGGACTATAGTGAGAAACCCCGCTGATGGAAGTTTTACTTTATTCTATATTTCCCTGTTATGTCCGGCTAAAACGTTTTTTGGGGGGTTGGAAAGTGTAATGGCAAAGTCCGTTTGGTTTCTGTATAATGGGGTTAATGGTGAAAACATCTTAAAAAGGGTGAATACAGTGGATCTTTCTGAAAAGTCAGCTGCCAATATGGCATATATGGTGCAGGAAATTACTTCAAAATTAAAAATGGTCAATGCTCAAGCCTTGCATGCCTCCCGCTTCAACACGGAAAGCTATGATGATTTGCACGATCTTTACGAAATGGTCATAAAGAAAAATGCCTTCAGCCCGAATGAAATGCAGGCGATTGTGGAAGAACTCGGCCATTTAAAAAAAGATTAATACATCGTTCAAGATAAAAAGCCTGCGTTCTTTTTCCATTTTAAAATGGGAAAGAACGCAGGCTTTTTATTCATAAGAAGAGTTAAGCTTTATCTTCTCCTTGGTCTGTAATAATGACAACCCCGTCTTTTGTCACAGCCACGGTATGTTCATACTGTGCAGAGAGCGATCCGTCCATGGTGCGCGCTGTCCAGCCGTTATTGTCCATTTTTGTTTCAAAACCGCCGATATTCACCATTGGTTCAATTGTGATCACCATACCTTCTTTGAGGCGTGCTCCCTTATGCGGCAGTCCGTAATGCGGGACTTCCGGCTTTTCATGGATGGTCGGCCCGATGCCATGGCCGATAAAGTTGCGGACAACCGAAAAATCTTGTGCTTCAACGTACTCCTGGATGGCATGCCCAATGTCACCGATGCGGTTGCCGGGTTTCACTTGCTCAATTCCCTTGTACAATGATTTTTTTGTAACATCAAGGAGTTTTTGTGTCTCGGCACTCACTTTGCCGACCGGGTAACTCCACGCTGAATCGGCTAATGCACCGTTTAAGTTCACCACCATATCGATCGTTACGATATCGCCTTCTTTAAGCGGTGTTTTGCGTGGGAATCCATGGCAGATTTCATCATTAATGCTGGCGCAAGTCGCGTATTGATAGCCTTGATACCCCTTCTGTTCGGGAGTAGCACCGTGATCCCGCAAAAATTTATCGACGAATTCTTCAATTTCCCATGTAGTAATTCCGGGTTTAATCATTTTGGCAATCTGTTTATGGGTATCAGCAAGCAGTTCCCCCGCTTTTTTCATCATATCGATTTCACGTTGCGATTTTAAAGTAATCATATTCGTTCTTCCTTTCGTTGTTGCCTTTCTTTATTCTATGTAAAAAATCATTTCTGTTCCCCTGCTTCTTTCTATCATAGCCCTATTTCCCGAAGTTCGCAAAGATAACGGCAGTATATAAAAACCAAAAAGAGCCGCTGCCGCAAGCACGGCAGCCGGCCCTTGTACTTTTAAAACATTATGCGTTTAAGAGTTTCAACGATTCCCGGTTAAAAGCAGGAATATCATCCGGTGTACGGCTTGTTACCAATTGGTTTTGGCAGACAACGACTTCTTCATCACGGAAGTTTGCACCGGCGTATTCCATATCGACCTGGATTGATTTATAACCGGTGGCACTCCTGCCTTCCAGCGCCTTGGCTGTAATGAGCAGCTGCGGCCCGTGGCAAATCGCAAATACCGGTTTTTTCGCATCCATAAATTGTTTAACAAAGTGAACAAAACGGTCATCGACACGCAGCTGATCCGGTGAAAAGCCGCCTGGAATCAATAAGGCGTCAAAATCATCCACACTCACTTCATCGATGCCTTTGTCAATTTTAATTTCCGTCCCATGCTTACCTTTCACCGTTTTGCCGGCTTCCCTTTCAATATTTACAATCTGGTGCCCGGCTTCCTGATAAGCTTTGACAGGTTCTGTGTACTCAGGATCTTCCACCAAATCTGTGACAAGTACTGCAATCTTTTTAGCCAATCTGAACAACTCCTTTTCTAAAAGATGGCACCCTATTATTTTCCCCGCTTTATTTGGAACGAAACCACCTAATGCAAAAAATTTTGGTTTACATATTTTGAAAAAATGTCGCTTTCTTGATCATTTCCCAAGAAATAAAGGCAAACCATGTTGAAGGCTGTCGGGTTTACGTATTTGCTGTCCTCGATGTTTTGCCCGGAATGGCTGCTTTTTTCGGGCTATTTTCCTGTATTTTGTTGTTGTTTTGGCAGGATTAAAACTTCCACCCGCCTGTTTTTAGCACGGCCGGCAGAAGTCCCATTAGAAGCAATCGGTTTATACTCCCCATATCCTTTCGCAGAAAAATATTTCGGATTCAGATGATGGTTTTCCAAAATAACCTTTAAAAAATTGGTCGCCCGCATCACGCTCAAATCCCAGTTCGATGCATAAATTGAATTATGTATGGGCTGATTGTCCGTATGGCCGCTGATAATGATGCTGCGCGGCGGATCCATTACCAGCAGATTTGAAAGCTGTTTTGCCGTTTTTATGTCTTCTTGGCGGACAGTTGCCTCGCCGGAATCAAACAGAACATTATCCCGGATCGTAACCATCAGCCCTTCGCTGGTCAATGAAGTTTGAAATTTTCCTTCCAGTTTGCTGTTCTTAATATACGTATCGATTTTTTCCTTTGTCTGTTTTAGCTGGGTATCCGTTTGAGCATCAGCTGCATTCGAAGCAGCAGTTTGCTCCTGAGTCTGGTCGTTTTTCTTTTGTTGAATCAATTTAGCCGTATCCGAAGTTCCGTTGTCATCGCCCGATGTTTGCTTCGTATAATCGAAAAAGCTTGTCCCGCCGACAAAAACACCGTTCAACACCTTGGAAAACTTTTGAAACTTTTCGGCATCAACTGAGCTCATTGCAAACAACACGATAAACAGTGCCAAAAGCAAAGTTAACAGATCGGAATACGGCAGGAGCCAGGATTCATTTGCTTCCGGTTCCTCTTTGCTTTTTTTCCTTCTACTCATTGCCGGCCACACTGCTTTCTTCCACTAAATTTTTCCGTTCCTCATTCGGCAGATAGGAAGAGAGTTTCTGCTCGATCACATGCGGTGATTCCCCTGCCAAAATGGAGAGAATGCCTTCCAGCATAATTTCTTTGACCTTCACTTCATTTTTTGATTTTCTTTTCAACTTATTCGAGAAAGGGTGCCATAAAACATAACCGGTAAAAATCCCGAGTAATGTCGCGACGAATGCGGCAGAAATGGCATGGCCGAGCACTTTAGTGTCAGACATATTGCCAAGTGCCGCAATCAGGCCGAGCACGGCACCCAATACCCCCAGTGACGGGGCATAGGTTCCTGCCTGTGCAAAAATGGCTGCCCCCATCATGTGCCTTTCTTCCATGGCATCGATTTCTTCACTTAATACATCGCGGATATACTCGGCACTTTGCCCGTCCACCGCTAAACTCAGGCCGTTGCGCAAAAACGGGTCATCAATTTCATCTACTCTTGTCTCCAGCGCAAGCAGACCTTCTTTACGTGCCACCTGGGCCCAGTCTGAAAAAAGCCGGATAATCTCTTCCGTACTCATGAGGTGCTGTTCGGTAAAGAGAATCTTAAACAGTTTAGGAATTTTTTTAATTTCACTTAAGGGGAAAGCGATCACGACTGTGGCGGCCGTTCCCGCTAAAATAATTAAAATGGCTGCGGGATTAACCAGTACACTGGGGCTGACTCCCTTTAAAACCATGCCGGTGCCGATTGCAGCGACTCCCAAAATAACGCCAATAATTGATGTTTTATCCATAATTTTCACCTTAATATATGATGTCTTTATCTATTGTATCGGATAAAATTTCGTTCTGTGTAGTAAGAAGTTAGGAAAGTTTCGGGAGAACTCCGTATTTTTTCAGTATCCACAGCGCTTTTTCAGTCAAAAAGCTTTTTTTCAATTTTTTGCTGGTAATTCTTAAATACAGCTGCGTTGGTTTTAATCCTTTTTTTGGATAGAAGCTGGTTATACGTTAACATTTTTTCGTTCAATTTCTTTTTCAGTTCTTCTTTTTCCAGTTCATTTTCAGATTGCTTGATTAAATCATCAATGGTCATCAGTTCTTTTTTCAAGTTTGCTTCTTCAGGAGAGAAGCCGGCATTTTTCATGATATGATACGCCATCTTTAATTCATCCGGAACACCGCTTGTGATGTCTTTCGGCAGTGGTTTCCCATATCCTGGCAAATGGTCAAATTCTCCGTCTTTATAAGCTTTACGGATCCTTTCCTCGGCAATGCGCATGAAATCCATCTTCACTCCCGCTCCTTTCCAATCATTTTTCTTTATTATAGCTTATTTTCCATCCCCTCTTCATACATATTTGCCCGCTGCATATGAAACGATAGTTGGGAAGGGAGGCGTTGATGTTGGCAAGAGGAAAACAGTTTAACCATAAAAGAAAAGGCCACCCGGGTGAATTCCCGAAAGGCCAGATTGTGGAAGCAAAACCTATTGAAGAAAATGCTTACGATAACGTCCAAATCATCCCGCATGAAGCTTTTAAAAACCGTATTGTAGAAGAATAAAGCTGGACAGGCGCCTGTCTGTTTGAAGCCGGCGCCTGTTCGCAAGCTAAACAATATGTGATTCAAGATAGGCTTTTAAAATCACTGCCTGGTTATGGCTTTCATCTTTTGCCCCGTATAATAATGTCACCGTTCCTTCCCGCCCCCAATTCATCAGCCTGTTCAGTTCGGTTCTATCTGCCAGGTTGTCCAGCTCCTGCCTGTACCTGTTTTCAAATGCCGCAAACTTTTCTGCGTCATGGTTAAACCATTTCCGCAGTTCAGTGCTGGGCGCCACCGTTTTCATCCAATCATCGAGATTTGCTTTTTCTTTTGAAATACCGCGCGGCCACACGCGGTCAACAAGCACCCGCCTGCCGTCTCCCTGCCCTGCCTCATCATAAATACGTTTCAGCTTGAACATAGAAAAAAGTCTCCTTCATTTTTTTATCCCATTCCTTTATGAGAATAGCTTACCACTTTTCCATTTATCTGTTCCATCCAGAAATTACACCCCATATTTTTTGTTGCTTCGCTTGTAAAACACACCAGCAGGACAATTGCCCAAGTCTTAATTCCGTTTTACGGCTGGATCAGATACTTTTCGTGCCTGCGCTTCTTTCTCTTGTGAGCGCAGATTTGCATCCCGCTATTTCTGTTGAAGAAGTCTGTCCACGCAATAAGCAGAGCCAGGAGACTTTTTTTCATGATTCATGTGTTTTTGATCCATACTATCTTTAGAAAAGTTTTGCCCTTTGATGCGGTGGTAAAAATAAAGAAGAAGAACATCTTTCGCAACACACTTTTTAAAGAAAGAAGTGGTGAACATGCTGACAGACCAACAAAAAGACCATTTTCGTTCCATTTTGCAGGCTCAGCTGGACGATTTTAAAAAAGATTTAGATCAAAATGACCATTTTCAATTAGAAACCGAACATCCTTATAATTCAGTAGGCGAACTTTCCAGTTATGACAACCACCCGGGCGATACGGGAACGGAATTGTTTGAACAGGAAAAAGATATCGCCCTTAATGACCATGAGGAATACGAGCTGAATAAAATTAAGGTAGCCCTAAAGGCCATTGACGATGGGACTTACGGCAAATGCAAGGAATGCGGCAAGGATATTCCTTTAGAACGGCTGGAGGCCCTGCCTTCTGCGCTTTATTGCAAAGAACACAGCCCGGACCAGACAATTCCGAGGCACCGCCCGGTTGAAGAGGACGTACTCTCGCCGCCGTGGGGTAAATTTGTTTTTGATGGTTCAAAAGATGAATCGGTCGTATTTGATGCGGAGGATTCATGGCAGTCGGTTGCGAAGTGGGGAACTTCCGAGTCACCGTCCGATTTTGAAACCCCGCCCGACAGTTACAATGAAATGTACACAGAGTCGGATGACCATGACGGGTACGTGGAAGACTTTGAAAATTTCTCCGGGACGGATATAGCAGGCAAAAATGTTGCGATCTATCCGAACGAAGAGTACAAGGAATATGAAGAATCCCTTGATGACGCCGATACGATGACGACGTTCGGAGACCTGCCGGGAAATGAAAAGGATCCATATGTGGAAGACGATGATCAGCGTAAACATCAAAAATAAATAAGTCTGGGAAAAAATCAGGTTTGCATTTCGAACCTGATTTTTTTCGGGAAAATTTTTTACTATGAAAGCACTTTTATTTATTCTTTCATTAGTATATTAACGGTTATTTTGTTATAATTTTTACTATATGATAAAAGGAAAACAGCTCCTTTTAGGGAACTGAATCATAAAAACTTTACACTGCCGCTCATACCGGGGGTACAGAATTAAAAATGGAGTGATACATTTGGGCGAAAGATCAAAAAAATATATGCGCGAAACACGCACCGTCAAAACAAGTTATGTGTTCCCGCCGGATACCAACCATCTGGGGACTTTATTTGGGGGTAAATTGATGGCTTACATTGATGATACTGCATCCATTGCCGCAACAAAAATGGCAAGATGCACCGTCGTCACGGCGTCTACTGATTCTGTTGACTTTATTAAGCCAATCCGTGTCGGGGATGTCGTTACGCTTGAAGCGATGGTAAGCTGGACGGGTCATTCTTCGATGGAGGTTTTTGTGAAAATCAGCGCAGAAAACTTAAAAACGGAAGAAACATCAATAGCTGCCATTTCTTTTCTAACCTTTGTGGCCCTAGATGAAAATGGCAAACCAACACTGATTCCTGAGGTGATCCCGGAAACAGAAGAAGAACGGTGGTTAAATGAAACCGCCGAAGTCAGAGCAAAACAGAGAAAGATCAGAAAAAAGCAAAGTGAAGAAATGGCCCGGTATTTATCTAACGCAATCCACTCCATTGAGTAAAATTCCTTTCACGAAAGGAATTTTACTTTTCTGCTTCATTGTGAAAATCTTTACAAAAAAGATTAATATTTGTAAAGATCCTTTGAATATGCCCAAATTTCAAAGGTTTGCCGATTTAATGAAAATGTAATGTAGAAGATTGGAAGAATGTGTAATCGCAAGAACGGACAAAAAACGGCTATAATAGACTGAAAGATGTAGTATTCGCTTCACGATACTTCGCGTATAAAGATGATAAAGGTTAGGTGACATAAATGTTCTCCGGTAATGAAATTGGAATTGATTTAGGAACTGCTAACATTCTTGTATACTCCAAAAAAGAGGGCGTAATTTTGGATGAACCATCTGTTGTAGCGCTTGATAACCAAACGAAACAAGTCATGGCATTCGGCCACGAAGCAAAGGCCATGATCGGCAAGACACCTGAAAAAATTACGGTTGTCCGCCCATTAAAAGGCGGCGTGATTGCTGACTTTGACATGACGACAGAAATGCTGAGACAAATTATGAAAAAAATTAGCAAGCAAAACGGCATCTCGCTGCGTAAACCGAATGTGATTGTCTGTGCCCCGTCCGGCGCAACCTCGGTCGAGCGCCGCGCCATTGAAGATGTGGTAAAAAACAGCGGGGCAAAAACGGTCCACCTTATTGAAGAACCCGTTGCCGCTGCAATCGGTTCGGATCTTCCTGTTGATGAACCGATCGCAAATGTCATCGTGGATATCGGCGGCGGCACAACAGAAGTTGCGATTATCTCTTATGGCGGTGTCGTCACTTACAACACGATCCGGATCGGCGGCGACAAAATGGATGAAGACATCATTCAACACGTCAGAAAAACGTATAACCTGCTTATTGGTGAACGGACAGCTGAAAAAATTAAAATTGAAATCGGCCATTCCTTAATTGAACATCCTGAAGAAACGATGGATGTCCGCGGCCGTGATCTCGTTACCGGCCTGCCAAAAACAATCACTTTAAGCTCCTATGAAATTCAGGAATCGTTGCGCGATTCACTCCTTGCAATTTTAGAAACAATCCGTGCCACCCTGGAAAACAGCCCGGCTGAATTGAGCGGTGATATTGTCGACCGCGGCATTGTCCTGACAGGGGGCGGCTCGCTGTTGCAAGGCATGCAGGATTGGCTGAGCAAAGAAATTGTTGTCCCTGTACACCTCGCACCTAACCCGCTGCAATCCGTTGTGATCGGCACCGGTCGCTCCTTGCAGTTTATCAGCAAAATGACTGCTGCTGCAGCAAAATAAGGCGGAACACTAAAAAGGCGTACATCTGTTTATAAGGATGCACGCTTTTTTAATAGCTTTATCTTGTTTCCTGCTCAACAAAAACCGGCGCCGGCGTTTGTTTACGCTGCGGCGTTTCGTCTTGTTTTTTGCCGGACAGGTTTTCCAGCATCCCGCGAACATCGATGCCGCTTGATGCTTTTAATGTTTCCTGTAAAGTGGACATCAAATCCGTTGTATAGCCGGTTACCTTGTTGGCCCCTCCGTTCGCGCCGCTGCCCGTGTCGACAACGGTGATCGAGTCGATGTTGGAAAGCGGACCCGCTACTTGTTTCGCATATTCAGGCAGCACTTTTAAAATCATATCGAGCACAGCAGCCTCGCCGAATTGTTCGTATGCTTCTGCAATCTTTCGTTTTGCTTCTGCTTCCGCCAAACCTTTGAGCCGGATAATTTCAGCTTCCGATTCCCCTTGGGCACGCTGGGCATCCGCCTTTGCCGTTCCGTCGATGCGGACGCGTTCCCCTTCCGCTTTTGCCATTGCCTCCACCCGGTATTGATGGGCATCTGCTTCCGCTATTTGTTTTAATTTTTCAGCAGCTGCGGCCTGTTCAACAGCATAGCGGTCGGCATCTGCTTTTTTCTTGACCTCGGAATCGTATTGTTTTTCACGGCGCAGAATTTCTTTTTCTTCAAGTTCGATTTGTTTTTGGCGTTCAATAATTTTGATTTCCATTTCCTGCGCGGTGACATCCTGCTTCGAACGCGCCGTTTCGAGATCATATGCCTGGTCAGCTTTTGCTTTTGCGATATCCTGCTCGCGGCGGTATTCTGCAATTTTTAACTGGTTCAGCTTTTCGGCTTCGGCAATTTCCGTTGCTCTTTCCAATTCTGCCCGTTTCGCTTCTTTTGCGGCTTCAGCACGGCGGATTCTTGTTTCTTTATCGGCTTCTGCCGTTGCAATATCAGCATCCCGTTTCACCTGGGCAATCCGCGGCTTTCCAAGTGCATCAAGGTAGCCATTTTTATCTTTCACTTCTTTAATCGTGAAGGATACAATCGTGAGGCCCATTTTCGCCAAGTCCTGGGAAGCAACGCGCTGCACTTCCTGGGAGAATTTATCGCGGTTTTTATAAATTTCTTCGACGGTCATGGATCCTAAAATCGAACGCAAATGGCCTTCAAGCACTTCTTTTGCTTGATTTTCACGGTCTTCTTTTGATTTCCCGAGAAATTGTTCTGCTGCTGTGGCAATTTCTCCGATCGAGCCGCCGATTTTGATAATCGCGATCCCATCTGCCATCACCGGTACGCCCTGTTCGGTATAAACTTCAGGTGTTGTCACTTCCAGTTTGCTCGACAATAAACTTAGCGGCTTTGCTTGCTGGAAAACCGGGAAGACAAACGTACCACCGCCGCGAATAATTTTGATCTTATTCCCGGCTTCATCAACATGGACATTTTTTCCGCCTAAAAAACTTCCTGTGACAATCAAGGCTTCGTCAGGCCCCGCTGTCCGGTATTTTGTAATGAAGACACCGACCAGCGCGATCACTAAAAAGGCGACAATTGCTATGACAATCCAAATTCCAATCATTCCACTTGCGAACATGTTTTTTCCCCCTAATTAATTTTGAAAGGTTTCGTGGTTCAGCCGGTAATGCTCATAAGGCACCACATACAGCACCCCGTTTTTTACTTCGATCACAAGCACCTGCTTTCCTTCTTCAATCGGCAGGTCCTGCATACTTGCTGCCGGTTTTGAAATCGTGCCGGTCATGCTGTCAATGACCACTTCCCCAAACCCGTCTTTTGGAATCGACAGAATCGTTTTCCCTACCCTGCCCTTTAAAGACTCTTCCGTATAGGCTAGCGACTCTTCTGCCGTGGAGAGCGGCACGAGCACAAATACATTCAGGAGCGTATCCAAAGCAAGCGCAATCATCATTGAAATGGCGATAATCAAGATATGGGACAGGTTGGTGGCCGCTTCAAAAATGTATCCGCTCGCAGAAAAAAATGTAATAAAAGCAAGAATCAGTGCCGGGTGGATAAAATGAACAGCATCTGTAACTCCTCCAAGCAAATCATTAAACAGCAAATACAGGACAGTTAAACACCCGGCGGCAATCAAAACAAACAAATATGCCGTTTCAATCGACACGCCAAAAACTTCCATCTGCAGCACATCCCTTCCAGAATGGGATTTTGTTTCGTCCTATACAAAGTATACACTGACGGAGCCGGAAATTCTTCAAAATTTTTTTTAAAAAATGCAAGCCGTACAAAACTTTTTCAAGCACGGGTTATGCGGGCCGATCATGACCATTTTCTACTCCCATGTACTTTTACTACGCTTTATGTGCGGGTTTGGTTTCACAGGACGGCGGAAATATTTCGCTGTGTAATTATGATCGAAAAAGAGTACTGCTCAGTGAAAAACAGTATTCCTTCAGAAGTCGATGCCATGTCAAAAAATCCAGTTATCAAACAGTGACAAGCTTAGGCAACAACAGTATTTTTTCAGAAGTTATGTCATGTCAAAATTATCATACAGAACTCAGTTTGGATCATGATTACGTAAAGATGACTAGTTGCTTTTCTAAAGCGTTATAGTTTGGAAAGGTCGTATCGGCGGTTTTTTCCTGTTCCGGAGTATGGGAGGTTAAGAGATGTGAGGAGACTGTGGGCAATATGAGGTGATGAAATTTGCAAAAAAGATCTTAAATCACGGTTTGTAATAACTGGTCGATAAATTAAAGAAAAATCATGAAGAGCTTGGAAATGAGCATGCTTATCTCGTTTACCGCACTGATGGCAAATCCAAATTCCCTGATTCCTATCCATTGGAGCTGAAAAGCAAGAAGGGCATTGAACTCCCTTTATCAAATCATTTTCCGACAATTGATACACCGTCAAAATATCTGAAATCATTTCATTTTGCTCTCTCATTAGCTGGTTTGAAATATTTTTCATTTGTCTTTGATTAAGCCTGTGGACTGGATACTGTTTCATTATTTTTTCTAGTTTTAAAAAAAGGCTGTCAGCTTTTATTACTTTATCAATTGCTTCAGTGTAAGTGGGATTAATTTTCATAATAGATGATGGGTTGCTAATCACAACTAAAGAACAGATGGGTACACCGGGGAATTTATGTTTTTTTATCCACTCTTTTAAATGCATCTCTTGCTTTAACACCTGCGTTACTGGATTCCGAAATGCTTCCTCCTTACCATTCATCATTCGAATCAGCTGCTCTGATTCAAAATTTAAGATCCCGGATATATTTTTTATCTCTAATATAAGGAAAAAATTTTGAGTAAGTATGAGTGTGTCCATTTGAAAAAAATATTGCTGGTCAATGGGGAGGCGCAAATCATAAAGTATGAGGCTTTCTTTCTGAGGCAATATTCCTACATGGTAATCAACTTCTAATTCTCCTTTATAGCCTGCTTTAATTTTTTTATAATCACTCTCAATGGTAAGGCGTTTTGGATGATTGGCGGATAGCCTTCTAAGAAGCACTTCCAATTGTTTCATCTTTCTTGAAATCTGTCTTTCTTTAATAACCATAGACTCCCTCCTTTTTTATATTAGATTCTTCGAGTCAAGTCTATTCTCCTACCTGATTAGAGAAGTTTTTTTATTTTTTAGCCTTTCCCATTCCAATTTTTGTATGTTTCATCCCAAAACTGAGATTTTGCATTCCGCACATTTTGGTTCATTCCAAAATTGGGGTTTTCCATTCCAAAATGGGTCTTTTCCGTTCCAATTTCCGGGTTTTTCATCCCAAAACTGAGATTTTGCATTCCGCACATTTTGGTTCATTCCAAAATTGGGGTTTTCCATTCCAAAATGGGTCTTTTCCATTCCAATTTCCGGGTTTTTCATCCCAAAACTGGGATTTTGCATTCCGCACATTTTGGTTCATTCCAAAATCGGGGTTTTCCATTCCAAAATGGGTCTTTTCCGTTCCAATTTCCGGGTTTTTCATTCCAAAATATTAGCTCTCTTAAATAAAAAAACCCGCTCCCCAAAGAGCAGGTCCTCACAAAAAAATATTTATCCTAAAGCATGTTCCAAATCCTCAAGCAAGTCTTCAATATCTTCAATCCCGACGGAAATTCGGATCAGGCCGTCTTCAATGCCAAGTTCAAGCCGGCGTTCGCGCGGGATTGAGGCATGGGTCATCAGAGATGGAATGGAAATCAGGCTTTCCACCGCACCCAGGCTTTCTGCTAATGTAAAATACTCGGTTTTTTTCAACACATCCAAAGCTTTTTCCTGATTCGAAACAGTAAACGAAACCATGCCGCCGAACCCGTCTGCCTGGGAACGGTGCAGCTCATGGCCTAGATGGCCCGCAAGCCCCGGGTAATATACCTTTTCAACGGCAGGATGGTCTGCCAAAAATTCCACAACTTTCTTCGTGTTCGATTCGATTTCTTCCATCCGCACGCCCAGGGTTTTGATGCCGCGGATTAGAAGCCAGCTGTCCTGCGGGCCGAGAATACCCCCCGTTGAGTTCTGGATAAAATGCAAATCTTCGGCAAGCTTTTCATCTTTTACCACTACGAGACCGGCCACAACATCGCTGTGCCCGCCGAGATATTTCGTTGCGCTGTGCACCACGATATCCGCACCCAGCACAAGCGGGTTTTGCCAATACGGTGTACTGAAGGTATTGTCAACAATAAATTTTAACCCGTTTTCATGCGCCACACCGGCAATTGCACGCAGATCTGTAATTTTCAAAAGCGGGTTGGTCGGCGTTTCCACATAAATCGCTTTTGTATTCGGGCGGATTGCATCGCGCACGGCGTCCAGATTGCTCGTATCGACAAATGTGACATCAATATTGAAACGGTTCAGCACTTTTGTCATGACACGGAATGTACCGCCGTACACATCATCAGTCGCTAAAATATGGTCGCCGGCAGAGAACAACTGAACCACAGCGGTGATGGCCGCCATCCCGGAGCCGAATGCAAAGCCATGCGTGCCTTCTTCGATATCGGCAATCAGCTTTTCCAATGCTTCACGCGTCGGATTGCCGGTTCTTGCATATTCATATTTAAAATGGCCGACACCGTCTTGTTTGAATGTGCTTGCATGATAGACTGGCACAGAAACGGCACCCGTATACGGATCGCGGCTGATTCCGCCGTGAATGAATTTCGTTTTTTTACGCATCACTGAATCTCCTTCTCAAACAGTTTATCATTTCAAGTTCATCCGCATGGAAACGTAAATGCCCCCATATTTTGCCGGATTTAAAGAATGAAAGTGTATTTTTTATACAGCATAAATACCGCCGCTTAAATAGCGTTCGCTGCTGTCAGGGAAAATTGTCACAATATGGGTGCCTGGTTTTGCCTGTGCGGCTTCCCGCAGGCTTGCTTCCAATGCGGCGCCCGATGAACTGCCGATCAACAGGCCTTCCAAACGGGCCGCTTCCGCTAAGCGTGTAAAAGCCGTATCATCCGGTATCGTCTGGACGGCGTCAAAATAAGCACGGTCCATAAAAGGCGGAAGGAATTCCATGCCGATTCCTTCCGTTCGGTGGCCGTGCACCTCGCCGCCGTTTAAAATCGAGCCCTCGGGTTCAACGATGACAGCCTTTAATTCAGGATTTTTCGCTTTTAAATAGCGGGCCGTACCCATGAAAGTTCCGCCTGAACCGGCACCCGCGACAAAAACATCCACACGCCCGTCAAGTGCATCCCAAATTTCAGGACCAAGCGTCTCATAATACGTTTCCGGGTTTGCAGGGTTCTCAAACTGGCCTGGAAAATAGGCATTCGGCGTTTCTGCAAGCAGCTCCTTCGCTTTTGCAATTGCCCCTTCCATGCCAAGAGCTGTCGGCGTGTTGATGACCTCCGCTCCAAGCGCCCGCATCAGCGTCTGCTTTTCGGTACTGAATTTCTCCGGCACAACAAATACTGCCCGAACGCCAAAGCGGATCGCAGCCAATGCAAGGCCGATCCCTGTATTTCCGGCGGTCGGTTCAATGATCGTCCAACCGCGCTCCAGCTTTCCTTCCGCAAACGCGCGTTCTAAAAGGTAAGCACCAAGCCGGTCTTTAACGCTGCCGCCCGGGTTAAAATATTCAAGCTTTGCGAACAGGCGGACACCCTTTGGCAAAGGAAAAGCCGTAACTTCAACCAAAGGGGTATGGCCAACCAGTTCATGTACATTTTTTGCGTATTTCATTTAAATCGTCTCCATTATTCTGCAAAAACTTGTGCCCATTCATCGCGTTTGGCCAGCATATTTCTGGCAATGGCCTGCGCACCTTCCAGCGAGTGGCTAGCTGCCCAGCCGCATTGTGTTTCATTGCAAGCCGGCACTTCTGTCGCTTTTAACACATCTTTTAACGTTTTTTCAATGATATCCAGCACCTGGTCATAATCATCCAGATTGATCACGGAAAAATAAAACCCGGTTTGGCAGCCCATGGGACTAATATCCACGATTTTGTCAGTGTAATTACGGGCAAATTCCGCCATCATATGTTCCAGTGAATGAAGGCCAGGCATATCCATATGTTCTTTATTCGGCTGGCAGAAACGGATATCGTATTTGCGGATCACATCGCCATGAATTCCTTCTTTAACGCCTGCCAAACGCACAAAAGGCGCTTTTACCTTTGTATGGTCCAGGTTAAAACTTTCTACATTCATTTTCTTTGTGTCAGTCATGATCATTTTCTCCTTTCAATTCTGCATCGATTAGCCATACGAACCGGTTTAACTGGCGGAAAGATACACTAAAATGATGGTCTTCAAAGATGGATGCCAAAACCGGTACGATCGTATAATACTCGCGCTGCAAATCTTCTGCGAGCCGCTTGAATCCGCGGCGCATCGCTTCCTGAATCATTTCTTCTTTTGCTTCCTGTGTAATAAAAATGGTGTCGGCAAACACAATTTTACCGCCCGGATTCAATTGCCTGCTGTAGTTAGAAATTGCAGCTGTTTTTTCTTCATCTGTTAAGTGGTGGAAAGCATAAGTGCTGACAAATGAATCTACTTTCTTTGGAACATGAAAATTTAAAAAATCCCCATCTATTATTTTAACATCAGGATGTTTACTTTGTGCAATTTTTCTCATATTGGCAGAAGGTTCTATTCCGATTACATCCAGCCCTCTACGCAGCAGTTTTGATGTTAAATTCCCGGTGCCGACGCCAAATTCAACGACAGTTCCACGGGCATGCGCCGCAACCGTTTTTAAAATCTTATCATATTGAAAGAATACTTCTTCGTATTCGGCATCATGTCCTGAAACGGTCTCATCATACGAGTAGGACCATTCATCGAAGAGCTCGTTAAATTCCGTGCCCAATCCAATCTCTCCATTCCTATAGAATAACTATGAATTAAATGTACCACTTCTTCCGATTTTTCGCAATCAAACGGGGCGTACACTTATTACCAATTTAAACTTATTTACTTTCCATAAAGCGGATTGTATTTTAAAATATTCTGGGAGGGGTGAGATGTGATGACATTGTTAGATGAAATTCTATCTTTCAACCAGGATTTCGTGGAGAAAAAAGGGTACGAGCCTTATATGACTTCAAAATTTCCGGATAAACACTTGGTCATTTTCACATGCATGGATACGCGCATCATTGAGTTGTTACATAAGGCAATGAACATTAAAAACGGCGATGCAAAAATTGTGAAAAACGCCGGGGCGATTCTGACAAGCCCCTTTGACAGCACAATGAGGAGCCTGCTGGTTGCCATTTACCAGTTGCAGGCGGATGAAGTCTATGTGATCGGCCACCATGATTGCGGAATGACAGGGTTAAAAGGCGAAACCGTGCTCGGACATATGAAAGAACGCGGGGTTGAAGAACAAACGATTGAGGCTCTTACCCATGCAGGTTTGGATCTCGAGGAATGGCTGACAGGCTTTGACCGTGTTGAGGACAGCGTCAGCCGCAGCGTCGGCATCATCAAAAACCATCCGCTCATGGATCAAAAGGTGCCGGTGCACGGGCTGGTCATTGATCCGGAGACGGGTAAGCTCGATTTAGTGATCAATGGTTATGAAAATTAAAAAAGAAAAAGCCAAGTGATTTCTTGCTTGGCTTTTTCCCATTAACCGAAATTTACCATATGCTCAAACGTGACAAACGAAGGCGTCAGTTCCGCTGATGTTTTGTCACAGGTGAATGAAGCTGCCTTATTTTACCCTTAATCTTTCCCCAACGTAGATCGTATAATCGTTATCCAGGTTATTCCATTCTTTTATTTTTTGTACACTTGTATGATATTCTTTGCTTAAAGAATACACTGTATCCCCTTTGGCGACTTTATGGTAAGTAACAGAATTTTTTCTCACAAGGCCGAATGCTTTGGCAAGCCCGTTTACATGCCCCTGCGCTACGTCTTCAATCCAGCTGTTTTTCTTCATTTTTGCCGCATCACTTGCCCGGTCAATAAACCCGTTTTCCGTAAGCAGTGCGGGCATCCGTGATTCCCGCAGCACATGCAGGTCTGCTTCTTTTATGCCCCTGTTTTTTAAGTCGCTTCTTTTTATCACTTCTTGATGGATCGTACGCTGATATTTCGTCGTCGGTGAACCGGAGTCAGGGTAAATATAGCTTTCGAAACCCTCTCCATTCCCGGAATTGATGTGAATGGACAGAAAGAAGTCGGCATTCCATGCATTGGCTGCATTCGTCCGGCTTACCAGTGTAGGATAGCTGTCTCCTGTCCGTGACATTTTCACAGAAACATTCTGGTAGTTATTCACCAATAGCGTCCTGATTTGTCTTGCAATTCTTAAGGTAATGTCTTTTTCTTTGAGCCCGTTTCCCGTTGCACCTGGGTCTCTTCCACCGTGCCCGGGATCCAAAAAAAGTTTAAACACTAATTCTTCACTCCTTGTCAATGTTTTTGCCCGGTCCAGGTTCACTAAATATATATCGATTTTCTTTTCTTTTGGATACTTCCGTGCATGCAGCTTCTTACAAAGCGATTGCGCCTCTAATGCAAGGAGAATGATGGCCCATTCCCGGGGAAAATCCGTGCCCATGGTCGTTCATTGGGGGAATGAAAGCCCGCTCCCAAGAAAAACCCGTACCCATGGTCGTTCATACGGCGAATGAATGCCCGTTCCCGGGGAAAATCCGCGCCCACGGTCGTTCATAAGGAGAATGATGGCCCATTCCCAAGAAAAAGCCTTGCCCATGGTCGTTCATACGGCAAATGAATGCCCGTTCCCAAGAAAAAGCCGCGTCCACGGTCGTTCATAAGGCGCATGAATGCCCGCCTCAGAAGATAATCCGCTCCCATGGTCGTTCATACGGCAAATGAATGCCCGTTCCCAAGAAAAAGCCGCTCCCATGGTCGTTCATACGGCGAATGAATGCCCGTTCCCTTTAAATATCCCAGCCAATTCCAATGATGAACAGGATAACGGCTGTGCCGCAACCCCTTTTTAAATATGCTATTCCGTGTGTAAAAAAGCGAAACGGCGCTCCTCCCGATGAAAAAATTTTCATTTTATATCTAAATCATCAGGCCTGTGTGTGAGAATAAACGTTTTAAATCGTGCAGATAAAAAGGCGGTTTAGACACGAAATGAATAATGTGGCTGGACAAGAACAAAGCTGTTTAGATATGTAATACAGCGGGATAGACCTGATAAATGAAAAAGCCGGCATGAATCGTACGGCCGAAAAAAACACAGTGGCAGACAAAGGGGCTTTTCAAAATACTACTTTTCGTATATAATAATATCTGTGCATTTTACATCACATATATGGCTCCGTAGCTCAGCGGATAGAGCGTCGGTTTCCTAAACCGTGCGTCGGAGGTTCGAGTCCTCTCGGGGCCGCTATAAAAAACACTACAGCCACAAGGGTTTCATCAATTCTGGAATCCTTGTGGTTTTTTCTTTTTGCCCCATTTGGCACGAATTTGGCACGAATTTTTAAAACAGGAATATTTGTTCTCGTTTTTCCATTTAATTAGCCACATTAAAAACAAAATTCCAGCCACAATCAAAATGTCTTTATCCCCATCCGTTAACCATTTCCTTTTTACCCAGTAGGTTCCATAATTCTCCGATAAATATTGAATACATTGTCTGCAATCAATCATGTATACAAACAAAAAGCCCTAACATGTGGGCTTTTTTACGTAACCCCTGTTTACAATTTTGATTGTCCTGGGAGTCGCAGGGGCCCAATCAATCAGGCCCCTGCCCTTCAATTTTTCGAGGTATTTATGTATGGTGCTGAGTGAATGCAAATCGCAGTTCCGCTGGATATCCCGGACGGACGGAGAGTAATTATTTTTTTCGATATACTCTTTTATGTAGTTGAAAATTTGTTCTTCTGTTTTCTCTATCCGCTGCTGTTGCGGTCGAAAGTCGTTTGCTTTCATACGCCATTCCACTTTTCAAGCCCCCCTATTGTATTTACGGAGATGGCCAACCGATAAGATGTTTACCAGCTTAAATGTGCGAAACTGCCTGCGGGTGCAGCAGTATGCCTTAATGGATCCGTCCTCTACATTTAGGACTTTGATAATACGCTGCGATATCTCGCCTTTTTCGCTTATATAGATCATTTCCAATCGCTCGCCAGATTCAACAGCATTAAGCAATAAACTTTTCATCGGTAATCCTCCAATCCGAATATTTGTTCTTATTTTAACACGAACATGTATTCCTTTCAAGGGTATATTTCGAACGTTTATTCGCGTATAATGTGAATGAGGTAAATAAAAATGTGGGCAAAAACAAAGTATTACTTTCGATGGCAACAATCATCGCTGGGAAAGCAGCCGAATGCGCTTGCCAGAACACGTCCAGGCGATAAACAAAATAGGCCCTCGTAAAAGCGAAGGATTTTTTGATTTTTAATTATAGCCGACACAAATAAACAAAATTTTCCCTTTAAAAATAGTATTATTTTTTTAAAATATCTAAAGGAGCATTCATATGGAATGGACAATAGATGATAGAATTTATGATACATTTTGGGAGGCTGAGGAAGCGGGGTTCTCCAGCGTTAGTGATATGGGAGAAGGAAGGGGATTTATTACTCCTGATTTGAAAGTTGCGAGTGTACTTTCTTATGCTTTATGTGGATTACCGGATGTAACATACCTTGTTCATACAGAAGAGTTTCGAGAAGATGGCATTCTTAAATATAAAGTATGGGTAGAAAACAATATTAGATAACAATTTTTATTAGACCATTCCAATAATAGGAATCGTCGTCTTTGTGTTTATTTCATCCAAATCATTTTTCCAATCAAATAGTATAACTACTATCAAAATGGTTCCAAGACTTGACCAATCGTGGCGCCATACTTTTTAGCCAGCTTATTTATCACATCTCTACGGAACTACCTTACAATACACTGCACCACTTGCCGATTTTAATATTACTTAGAAAAGCAATATTTTGTACCGGGGTGCCATGATAATCGCTTGTTTTGGTTACAATACCATCTTCAATCGTTAATTTCGCACAATTCTGTATATATAACTTCTTTTTAAATATATTTGCCCACCACAAATATACAACCAAATAATTGGGCAATCTAAATAAAGAAATAATCTTGATCATAAGAGGGGAGAATCGTGTGATGACAGTAAAAATGCAAGGAATCGCTCGTATTGCTTTAGTTGTGTTTTCATGGTCAACACTCATATTTTTTGGAAAAAACAATATGAAAAGATTTTTTCCTGCAACTTTGGTACTGGTTCTATTTGAAATAATAAATGGAATGATTGGAAAAAAACGTAAATGGTGGTTTTTTTATAATAAACCCCATTCACATTTATTTGGTGAGTTTCCTTTTTATATTGGGCCATTCTTAACAAATTCATTGTGGATACTAAAATGTACATATGGAAACTTTAAAAAATTCATTCTAACCAACGCGGCAATTGACTTTTTGTTTACTTTTCCACTAATAAAGTTATTTGGAAAAGTAAAATACATTTCTTTAAAGAAGTTAAATCATTTTCAATTCTTCCTTTATTACTTTTATAAAGCATTTCTACTGTATGGAATTCAATATCTATTCGAAAAAAATTATGCCCTTAAAGACGGGAAAAATAATCATTAAAGAGCTGGAGAGTGGACAGCTTTTAAAAAATTGAAAACGGTAACCTCCACGTATCCTCTTTTTCACAAAAAAAGGATGAAAACACCAAGAGATATTGGTTTTTCGCTGCGATTGACTCATGCCATGTTCCAATTTTCTATATTCCTTGCTAAACTTTTGTTCCAAGCTGGAAATTGCCCGTACTGTACAAAATCCCAGCCCTCAGCTTCTGCCTGGTCAAATCCGCTTTCCTTGATCCAACCGTAGCCGTGTAACACTTGTCCGGTACCGGCAAGCAAACGCGCCCGCTTTTTTCCATATTTATTAACTCCCCATGTTTCATCTCCATTGGCACTTTAAAAAGTATGCTTCGCCGGTTTCCGCAGAATCAGCGAAATTTCAATTTTTTTGCAAATCGTTAAATAGTGCATCATCATAAGCAGGAGTGCTCCGGTATTCATGGCGATAATAACCCCGGCCATTTGGTACTGGGGATTGGCGCCGAGAAAATAAATCATCCCGTACGAAACAATGGTGGACCAGACGAAATGGGCCAAAGCATCGCGGATCAGCCCGAGCCCGATCAAAAATGCCTGCATCGGAATCACAAAATAATGGAATAAAAAATACGGCCACAACAGTCGCACATAAACAGATGCAGCTGATGAATGGGAAAACAATTGCGCCAGCGGATCCGCAAAAGTGTAGATCAAGATCACAGCCGGCAAACCGTAAAGAAATGTCATCATCATCACCTGTTGCAGCAGCTTCTGTAATGTAACCCCATCCCGTTTGGCATAGGCTTCCGCAACTGTAGGGATCAATACGGTGGAGAAGGAATGGGCGATAAAAGCGGGAAAAAATCCGATCGTGAATGCGATACCTGCCATGAGGCCGAAATGTTCGTTTGCCATTGTTTCCGTCATGCCTGCTTTTATGAGCACCCATTTGATCAAAAACGGTTCAATTGCACTCGTAATGGAATGGATGATACGCATGCCGGTTGTCGGCAGGGAAACAGCCAGCAGATTTTTCCGTATTACCCGGCCGCTCAGATAGGTCTGTTCCTTTTTCTTTAGCATTTTCAACTGCAGCACAAACATGTGGATAAAATAAAGCATGACAACAAGGTCGCTGCCGACTAACGTGCACAAGGCAACAAAAATGGACAACTCCAAGTCAAAATGTATCCAGTGATAAAGGAGTACAAGTAAAATTAGCTGCATCACTTTACGCAGAAAATTAGCGGTCGCGATTTTACCCATTTGCTGGACGCCCATAAAATAGCCTCGTGCAATGGAGGAAAAAGCAACGATTGGAATCAACGCTATGATCAACCCGCGGATATAGGGGTGATAATGCTTGAAAATCGGAATGACGGGAAGCAAAACGAGTGCGGCGCCGATTAATACAAGCGTAAATAGGATCGTAAAACGAATCGTATGCTGGAGCATATGATAGTGATATTTTTTTTCTTTTTCAGCGACAAATTTTGAAATTGAAATAGGCAGCTCCATGCTCGATATGGTGACGATAAGAAAGATCACCGGCAATATCGACATGTACAGCCCCATTCCATGTTCGCCGAGTTCATTGGCCAGTACCATATTGGTTAAAAATTCAATACATTCCCCGATTAATGCAACCCCCATCAGCAAGAATGCTCCCTTGAAAAACACAGCCATGTTCTGCCACTGCTCCTTATCTCGAAAAACTTTTTCAATATTAAAGGATATGAGACAAGTCCGGAGAATATTTCAAATGAAATGGTACAGCCGCTCAGAAAGCTCTCTTTTCGTGTTACAATATTGCTAAAAGCACTTTGCTACCGTTCTGACGGGAGGAAAAAATATGTCTGAAGAACAGGTTATCCAGAAGAAAAAAATCATTGTGACAAAAGAAAGATGTACCGAAGACTTCCACAAGCTGGGATTAAAAAAGGGGATGACCGTGATCGTTCATTCTTCTTTAAGTTCAATGGGCTGGGTTTGCGGCGGCGAGGTTACCGTGATCCAAGCCTTAATGGAAACCATTACAGATAAAGGGACCATTATCATGCCGGCACAAACGACGAATAATTCAGATCCTTCTTTTTGGGAAAACCCCCTTGTTCCGGAAGACTGGTGGGATACGATCCGTGAAACAATGCCTGCTTTTGATCCGCGCATCACGCCGACTTACGGGATGGGCAGAATTGCAGAACTTTTCCGGACGTATCCGGGTGTGTTACGAAGCAGCCATCCAAACTGTTCTTTTACGGCATGGGGCAAGTATGCCGAATATATGGTTGCAGAGCATTTCCTTGATTTTCCTTTTGGCGAACAATCCCCGCTTGCCCGCATTTATGAAAAAAACGGCTATATTCTGCTTCTGGGCGTGGATTACCATTCCAATACATCTATGCACCTCGGTGAATTCCGCTCCAACCGGTACACAAAAGTGTACACAATGAACTGCGCCATGATGGAAGATGGCAAAAGAGTGTGGGGAACTTACCGGGACTATGAGAAAAACTCCGATCTTTTTAATAAAATCGGCAGAGCCTTTGAAAAAAAACACATGGTCGAGACCGGCCTCATTGGTGCGGCACCCGCCAGACTCATCAGGCAGCGACCTTTAGTAGACTTCACCGCACGTTTTTTGGATGAATACGCTGTGGAAAACCAAAATAAAGCAGATAACTAGACGGTTATCTGCTTTATTTTATGCGATTTTTCATGCCCGGCCAACTGCTTTCTGTCCGATACTGCGGTAGGTCAACTGTGCTATTTTGCTTGTTTACTATGCCATTTTCCTTACCCAAACCGGCTTTCTTTCTTGTCCGGCACTAAAAGCAGGCCAATTGGATGCAGGTCTTCTGCTATTCCGGACCTGGCATCCTGCAACGGCTCTCCCTAAAATATATGTCAACCTATTTTAATTTTATGTTGACATATGTCCAAAAATTTTTTAAGCTTTAAAGGATGATATTTTAACAGGAATAAGGAGGATTCATTACTATGGCAGGAAAAAAGTTTCGCGCCCTTGACCTTTGTTATGCGGCCATTTTTGTCGCACTGATGGCAATTGGGTCAAATATTACGTCCATCGTGCCATTTCTGGTCGTTGGAGGGGTTCCAATTACATTGCAAACATTTTTTGCTATCCTTGCAGGCGCCATACTTGGAAGCAGGCTCGGCGCTCTTTCAATGGCAGCCTATATGATCATCGGCTTATTGGGAGCGCCGGTCTATGCCCGATTCAGCGGGGGCTTTCAAAATGTTCTCAGCCCTACTTTCGGATTCATTGTCAGCTTTATCATTGCGGCCTATGCAGTTGGAAAAGTCATCGAGAAGCATAACCATCTTTCAGCCTACTTCACGGCCGCCATTATTGGACTAATCATCAATTATCTTATTGGCACCAACTGGATGTATGCCGCTTATAAAATTTGGGCGCAGGCACCGCAGGCTTTTAGTTATAAAATCGCCTGGATCTGGATGGCCGTGCCGCTTCCAAAAGATATTGTTTTATCACTGTTTGCCGGCTGGATGGCACACCGTATCCGCTCAGTTTCCCCGCTTATCGCGTTAAAACGATAGGCTTGCCTTTTGTAACAATGACGGTATGTTCCACTTGCGCAACCAGGCTCCCGTCCGGCGTTTTATATGTCCAGCCGTCGCCAGTTTCGACGACTTCTTCTGCGCCGGTTGAGACAAATGGTTCAAATGCAATGACCATACCGTCTTTTAATAGATCCGTGTCCTCAGGATCATAATAATTTAAAATGTATTCCGGATCCTCATGCAGCGCTCTTCCTACTCCGTGTCCCGTTAAATTCAGCAGTACATTAAATCCGCTTCCATACGTCTCTTTTTCAACCGCACGCCCGATCTGATTCTGTTTTTTGCCTGCTCTTATTTTGGTTAAGCCCCGTTCAAATGCCCTTTCTGCACATTCGCAAAGCGCCGTTAACTCCGGATTGCCTTTTCCTGCCACAAAAGAAATCCCTGTATCGGCATAATAACCGTTTAACGAACCTGACACATCGACATTAACCAGATCGCCTTCCTGCAACACTTTGTTACCCGGAATGCCGTGGGCAACTTCATCATTAACACTAATGCAGGTGTAGCCGGGAAAATCATATTCTCCTTTTGGCCCGGAAATTGCCCCGTTTTCCGCAAAAATCCGCCCGGCCAGTTCGTCCAATTCCTTCGTTGTCACGCCTGGTTTTGCTTTTTCTTTTAATTCATCCCTTATGAAAGCCACCAGCCGGCCGATTTTTTTTAATCCTTCCAAATCTTCTTCTGTTTTAACGATCATGCCAATCGTTCCCTTCAATTTCAAAATACACCATTCGGACCTTTCCATTATATCCAGAAACAATAACAGGAAGCAAAAAACGGCGTTTATTTTTTTACGTGCACCGGCCTTTCCATTTAGGAACAAAATAAAGATTGGCAGCACCCGCTTTTCTTCATAAGCCAATCCAAATAGAATAAGTTTGAAATTTATGTCGATTATGTAATCTTTTTGTAATACTATTTAATGTTCACGTAACCAAAATTCCGACAATCATTTGGTATATTTATATACAAGAATAATAGACAGAGGTGGAAAAATGAAAAAAGTTGCTCCAATACTACTGGCGATCATGATAAGTTTTGGGTTTTTATTACCATCAAAGGCAGCTGAAGCCGCCAGCTATTCTCCATCTAAAGTGATAAAGACAGCGAAACATTATATTGGAACACCATATAAATGGGGAGGCACGACACCATCCGGCTTTGATTGCTCAGGTTTCGTGAAATATACATATAAAAAGAACGGAAAAAATCTCCCGCGAACTGCAGCAAGTATGTATAAAAAAGGCAAAAAAGTCAGCAAGTCAAAATTAAAACCGGGAGATTTGGTTTTCTTCCATACTTATAAGAGATCTCCGTCACATGTTGCGATTTATATTGGACATAATAAAGTGATCCATTCTGTTTCCAAAGGGGTAAAAAACGACAGCCTCAGCAACCCTTACTGGAAACCAAGATATATTGGTGCAAAAAGAATATAGTCCCCAAAAACTTCGGTAGCCTTGCCGTTGTTTTTTTTTTGCATTCTGTTGCGTAAAAACTATTTATATTTTTTACCCGCTCATCGTAGTGGCAAAACTCCGGGTGATGGTTTAACCCGGAATTTTTCTTTTGCAAACACAAAAAACAATCGGGAACTAGTCCCGGTTGTTTGTTGTGTATTCGACAATTTCTCCACGGATAATGGAGCTTTTCTTTACATTCAGATTTCGTTCTTTTGCGTATTTTTTCAACATGCTTTCTTCCCTGGGCGTGACAAGCGAAAGGACTGTACCTGCAGTTGTGGAGCCAAGCCTGCCCGTCCGCCCTGAACGGTGGACGTACTGGGAAACATTTTCTGCCAGATTAAAGTGGATCACATGTGTAATCGTAGGTATATCCAAACCGCGGGCGGCCACATCCGTTGCCAGCAGCAGCTGCAGTTTCCCATTTTGAAATAAGCGGACCGCTTTTTCACGTTCCTCTTTTCGTAAATCGCTGTGCAGTTCGCCGGCCGCAATACCTTTAAATTTCAGTTTTTCTGCCACAACGGATACATCCCAGCGGTCTTTCATAAATACGAGTGCCCGGACTTTTTCCATGCGGGCAATTTTACGGACCAGTTCGACTTTATCGCGGGCCTCACAGACAACATAAAGATGCTCAACCGGTTTGATCGCTTTTTCTTCCTTTATCTGAATCAAGGCTGGATCCTTCATCATGGTTTTGGCTTTTTGGACAGCCGATTCGTGCAGCGTTGCCGAAAAAAGCAACAGCTGGCGGTCTTGTAATGTTGATTTGATGATTTGTGCAATCGCACCGCTGTGTTCCGGTTGCAAAAGCTGGTCCCCTTCATCCAGGATAATCGTTTTAACTTCATGCATTTTCAGCTTTTTCTGCCTGATTAGTTCAAGCATGCGGCCCGGAGTTCCAACGATGATTTGCGGGTGTTTTTTCAGTTTCTCGAGCTGGCGTTTTAAATTGGCACCGCCAATAAATGATGCGCTTTGAATGCCGCTGCCTTCAGCCCATTTTCCAATTTCCGCCAGTATTTGCATGACCAGTTCTTTTGACGGCGCCAGAATGACGGCCTGGGCGTTCTTATTGCCGGGCTGGATCTGATTGAGTACAGGCAGCAGGTAGGCAAGGGTTTTACCTGATCCTGTAGGCGAACCGGCGATCACGTCCCGGTGGCACATAATTTCCGGGATGGCTTCTTTTTGTACAGATGTTAAGTGCTCAAATGCGGCTTTTTTCCAAGCCTGTTGCAGAAAAGGCTGCAGTGTCTCTATCAGTGTTTCAGTATTGGCCATATTTTTCTCCTTACATTCAATTCAGGTTCTTTTTATTCCACATTGCAAACGATGTTGCAGTCACAAGTTGAACCATATATTTCAATTCAGTTCTTTTTATTCTACACTACTTTGGAGAAAATTGAAAAGGCCCGAAACCGGCTGCTGCGCTTCAACAATCAAGCGGCATCCGGCTTTCGGGCCTTTGTATTTCATTTACAGCGTTATCTCATTTGACACCCTTAAATGCCTGGCGTAAAATTTCTTCCAATTCACTGACAAGCGGCAGTTTTGGATTGGCCGTAGTACATTGGTCTTCAAATGCACGATCAGCCAACAGGGCAGCTTTTTTCTCAAAATCTGCCTTTTTGATGCCGGCAGCTTCAAGGCTCATCGGAATGTTAAACAATTTGTTCATCTTGATAATTTCCCGGATCAGGCTTTCAACGCCTTCTTCCGTTGTGCTTGCAGGCAGGCCTAAAATCCTGGCAATCTCTGCATAACGCTGATCAGCGACAAAATGTTCATATTTCGGGAACGCCGCAAATTTCTTCGGTTTCGCAGCATTGTAACGGATGACGTGCGGCAGCAAAATTGCATTGGCGCGGCCATGCGGAATATGGTATTCTGCGCCGAGTTTATGGGCCAGTGAATGGTTGATGCCCAGGAATGCGTTTGAAAATGCCATCCCTGCCAAAGTCGAAGCATTGTGCATTTTTTCGCGGGCCAGCGCATCGCTGCCGTCCGCAAACGCTTTCGGCAGGTATTCATGGACAAGCTGAATCGCTTTGATCGCAAGACCGTCCGTGTAATCATTGGCCATATTTGAAACATACGCTTCAATGGCATGGGTCAGTACGTCCATCCCGGTATCGGCGGTTACGGATTTTGGCACCGTCATGACGAATTGAGGGTCAATGATCGCCACATCCGGTGTTAATTCATAGTCAGCCAATGGGTATTTCATATGATTCTTTTTATCTGAAATGACCGCAAATGATGTGACTTCAGAGCCGGTACCCGATGTAGTTGGAATGGCCACAAGTTGTGCCTTTTCGCCAAGTTTAGGAAACTTCGCCACCCGCTTGCGGATATCCATAAATTTCAGGCGCAATTCATTGAAATCAACTTCCGGATGCTCATAGAAGAGCCACATCCCTTTTGCAGCATCCATTGCGGAACCGCCGCCAAGCGCAATGATGACATCCGGCTGAAAGCTTTCCATAATTGCAACGCCTTTCCGGACGGTTTCAATAGAAGGATCCGGTTCGACTTCAGAGAAAATTTCGCAGTGGACATAGTCCTGGCGTTTTCTCAAATAATACAATACCTTATCAACGAAGCCCAGTTGTACCATGCCCGGATCGGTGATGATAATGGCTTTGCTGATATTCGGCATTTTCTCCAGGTAACGTACAGAATCCTTTTCAAAATAAACACGTGGTGGAATTTTAAACCATTGCATATTGACTCTCCGTTTTGCCATCGTTTTGACGTTATACAGGTTAATGACCCCGACATTCGTAGAAACCGAGTTGCCGCCGAAAGTGCCGCAGCCCAGTGTCAGGGAAGGCATATAGGCATTATAAATATCGCCGATTGCCCCTTGCGATGATGGTGAGTTGACGATAACACGGCCGGCTTTCATTCTTAAGCCGTATTCTTCAATCACTTCATCGTTTTGCGAATGGATCACGGCTGAGTGGCCGAGGCCTCCGAATTCGAGCATCGCTTCGGCAAGTTCAAAACCTTGCTTTGTGCTGTTTGCTTTATAACAGGCAAGTACAGGGCTCAGCTTTTCTCTGGAAAGCGGGTAGTCAGGGCCAACACCGGCCAGTTCGGCAATTAAAATTTTTGTATCTTCCGGAACCTTGACACCGGCCATCTTCGCGATTTCATATGCCGGCTTTCCGACAATGGCGCCATTAACCGATCGTTTCTGTTCATCAATTACGGTTTTTTCGACTTTCTTTCTTTCGCTTTCAGTTAAAAAGTAACAGCTATTCGCAGTCAGTTCGCTTTTTACTTCTTGATAGATTTCTTTATCGATGATCACCGCTTGTTCTGATGCACAAATCATGCCGTTATCAAAGGTTTTTGATAAAATCAGGTCATTCACAGCACGCTTCATATTTGCACTTTTTTCAATATAACAAGGCACATTGCCAGGACCAACGCCGAGAGCTGGTTTCCCGCTGGAATAGGCGGATTTGACCATGCCTGAACCGCCTGTTGCAAGAATCAGTGAAATGCCCGGATGGTTCATCAATTGTTGTGTCGCTTCAATCGACGGTGTTTCAATCCATTGAATGCAGTTCTCCGGCGCACCGGCTTTTACAGCTGCGTCACGTAAAACTTTTGCCGCATAGCTGCTTGACTTTTGCGCGGACGGGTGGAAGGCGAAAATAATTGGATTACGGGTTTTGATCGAAATCAAGGATTTAAACATTGTCGTCGAAGTCGGGTTGGTCACCGGTGTAACTCCGGCAATGACGCCGACAGGTTCAGCAATTTTTACAATTCCTTCATTTTGGTTCTCCTCAATCACGCCCACTGTTTTGTTGTATTTAATGTTGTGGTAAATATACTCAGATGCAAACAGGTTCTTCGTAATTTTATCTTCATAAACACCGCGCTTTGTTTCTTCAAAAGCCATTTTTGCGAGCACCATATGCTGTTCCAAACCTGCCAGTGCCATTTGCTTGACGATATTGTCAACTTGTTCCTGATCTGCGCTCATAAACTCCTGTAGTGCTTTTTTTCCTTTTGCGACAAGTGAATCCACCATTTCCGTAATGCGTGCTGATTTGTCTATAACTTTTTCATCAACCGCCATCGTAAAGGCCTCCAATCTTATAGTTTGTGAATGATTTCACATAAAGGGATAAAAAATAATATTTGTGAAATAATTCACAAGTATATTTAAATCTGTAATGGGGTTTTCTATTTTCCTTTCCCATGCATTTATTATAAGCGATTTCACAAACGATAGCTGTGTCAAATTATTGACGAATGAATAAAAAATTTATAATTATTTTTTAATTGATATTGCCTTCTTTTCTGATCTCGTATAAAATAGATATTTTTATCATTTCCATAATGTAAGTGCTTACATTAATTTCTGCATAATTATTGATTTTATTGGATGTTTTGATGTGCAAAATCCGGCTTGTGATCGATGCATCTTCACAAACGGGAACAAGCTTCCTGGCATTTTACAGTTATTCCAATACAAATCCGGATGCTGTTCAGATTCAGGTGGTTTCGCCATTTTTCGTCTTTTCCCGATATATGATTCGAAAAAGAGATGATTCCACTGGTTAATGAAATCATCTCTGTTACACCAGGTTGTTTCAGAAATACTTTTTCTTCCAAAAGATAATTGCCGTAACCGTGGATAAAACGGCCGAGACGAGGATCGCCATCCAGAATCCGTGCGCGCTCGCTTCCCATGGCAGGCCGTGCAGATTCATGCCAAAGAAGCTCGAAACCATGGTCGGCAGGGAAAGAATGATCGTACAGGTTGTCAAAAATTTCATGACCCGGTTCACATTATTGGAAATAACAGAAGCGTATGCATCCATCATCCCGCTTAAAATATTGCTGTGGACTTCACACATTTCGATCGCCTGTTTGACTTCAATCATGACATCTTCCAGCAGATCAATATCATCTTCATACACTTTCAGGAAATGCTGCCTTGTCATTTTTTCCATGACAATTTTGTTGGCTTTCAGCGAAGTCGTGAAATAAACAAGCGTTTTTTCCAGGCTCAGCAGTTCAAAAAGTTCTTCGTTTCTCATCGATTCATGCAGTTCGCGTTCAATTAAACTCGTTCTGCGATCAATATACTTTAAATAATTTAAATAATAGCTTGCGATTTCATAAAGAAGTTGCAGGGTAAACCTTGTTTTCATGTAGGAGTAAAAGCCGCGCACTTTCTTATGGATAAACTTTCCAATAATTGGATTATCCTGAAGGCAGACGGTAATAAAATAGAAAGGTGTGACAATGATCCCCAGAGGAATCGTGTCATATAATGCGGAATCGACGTCTTCTTTCATCTTCACCGGAACACCGACAATGATCAGGACATCGTCGTCTTCTTTTTCAATCCGGGAACGTTCGTCATCATCCAAAGGGTCTTTTATAAAATCAAGTGGTATATTGGTTTCATTCACAACCCGGTTCATTTCTTCTTCGGTCGGGTTTACTAAATTCACCCAGCAGCCTTTTGTCAAGGTACCGGTTTCTTGCAGTTTGCCGCTTTCATCCGTTAAATATATATTTAACATGCAGCCACCTCCTCCTCAATTTGAGAGGAAGCTCATGCATACTTTACTCTTCCAGAGATTGATAACCTATAGAATATCGTGAGGTCAGTATGAAGACTTCCTCTTGCATATGTTTCATGGTCGACCTCGGATGCGCGTCAGAATCCATTAGTTATCATCTCCTTCTTTGTTTTGTATCATGATTTTTCAGGCTTTTTGGCAACCATTATATTATACCATAATATAATATGCGTGAATATGCCGGATTGTTCATTTCTTTGTTAAAAACAAAAAAGCAATACATGCTGCAAATCACGCATGATATTGCTTTTTCAAAATATGGGACATGAGGGGTTCGAACCCACGACCCGCTGATTAAGAGTCAGCTGCTCTCCCAACTGAGCTAATGTCCCGTTGATGACATTAACTATATTACCACAATCTCTTGAAGCAGGCAAGAACTTTTTTCTTTAATCATCAACGGGACGAAATCTTGTTTCATTTATCTGCAATTCGCATCCTAAACTTCAATCGATGTTGCAGACTTTTTACGGAATAGCAAACTGGCGGCAATAAAACCGGCAAATGAAATCACAATCGGCAATACGACCGTATGCATGCCGAAAGGATTCGGATCGAACCGGTCAAACAGAATATATGAACCCATTCCGAGAAACATGGACGTGACAGCGCCGTATTTGTTGCCGGTTTTCCAATAAAGCCCGAAAACGATCGGCCAAATAAAAACGGACTCCAGGCCACCGAATGAAAATAAGTTCAGCCAGATAATTAAATCCGGCGGGCTCAGCGACAGCAGGACTACGAGAATCCCCATTACCGCGGTCACGCTGAAACTCACTGCTTTGATATGGCGGATTGAGGCATCCTTTTTAAAATAATTCAAATAAACATCTTTCACAAGCGCGGAACTGACCAAAATCAGGAGCGCGTCCACGGTTGACATGATTGCCGCCATTGGTGCGGCCAGCACAATTCCGGCCATAAATGGCGGCAGTACTTTCATCGACAGCAGCGGCATCACGGTATCCGGTATTTCCACTCCCGGCATCACTGCCCGCGCCATTACGCCGATGAAGTGCATGCCGAACATGATGAAGCCGACGACAATGGTACCAATAATGATTGCCCGGTGCATCGCTTTTGAATCTTTATATGACATCGCGCGCACCGTAATCTGAGGCAGGCCGACAACGCCGATGCCGACTAAAATCCAGAAAGACGAGACATAAGCCGGTGTCAATTCATGGGCTGCACCAAACGGGGTAATCAGATTCGGATTTTGTGCGGAAAGGTTTGACATTATATGGCCCATGCCCCCGCCGGCTTTTATGGTTGCAATCAGAAGGATGAGTGTGCCGGCAAACATCACAACTCCCTGTACCGCGTCCGTGACCGCTACGGCCCGGAATCCCCCGACAATGACGAATAATGTGACCGATGCTGCAAAAATGAAAAGCGACGCCGTATAGTTCAAACCTGTTAAAGATTCAATCAGCCTTGCGCCGCCGATCCATTGCGCCGTCATCGAAGAAAACAGAAAAATAATGATGCTGGCAGCAGACACAAGGACAACGGCTTTGCTTTGGTATCGTTCTTTCAAAAAGTCAATCAGCGTAACCGCCTTGTATTTGCGCGCCATAATCGCAAATTTTTTTCCAAGTACCATCAGGACAAAATAACCTGTTGAAAGCTGTGCCATCGCGAGCAGCACCCAGCCCAGCCCCTTTGTATAGGCAACACCCGGGCCGCCGATAAAGCTGCTGGCACTCCCATATGTGGCAACCATTGTCATCGCCAAAATAAAGCCGCCTAATTGGCGCTCACCTAAAAAATATTCCTCTACAAATGATTGCGATTTTACAACATATTGATTTGCCCAAAATCCGACTGCGAAAATAACCGCCAAAAAAATCAGCAGCGGCGTAATGACTGGCCAATTCATGGTTGATCCCCCTTTTCGTCTTCTTCCTCTTCAAAAGGGATATCATGAAAAAAGAATTTTACAAGAATAATGACAAGGATAACGACAACAATGTACCCGGCAATACAACTGTAGAAGAACCATGCCGGCATTCCAAAAACATAGTGATAGGATTTAACAGGCTTTGATCCGAAACCGTAAGCAAACCCATACCACCATAAAAAGTTAAAAATGACAAGCCCGATACCGATCAGTGCTTCCCTGTGTGCCACTTTAAATCTTTTATCCTCTGTTTCTACTTGTTTTTTCAAAGTACGTTTTCCTTTCTTATATATTTTTGGCTTTGTACAGCGTTTTCATTCTGCAACTTTCCGGATGATTCTTTTAGCTAAATTGGCTGCCTTTATCTTAAAACTTGTGGGGGATTTTTTCAATTGTAATGAAATATCCACTTTTTCACTGCTTTTGAAAAATGGCTGCCGCCAGTGAAAAAAGGCACCTTCATTTAGCGCAGTGCCTTGATTTTCCTGCTGCTAATTAGAAGGTGCATGCTTGCCATACAATCGGTTTTTTTGCCGTTTTATCTATTTTAAATCAGATTATTATGATATCTTTTATGTAATGATTCAAGATATTGGATCATTTCATCACGCAAGTCGTCCCTTGTCAATGCCATTTCGATTGTTGATTTGATGAAACCGAATTTTTCGCCAACATCATAGCGTTTGCCTTCATAAGCATATGCAAACACTTTTTGGATGCCGTTTAATTTTTCAATCGCATCGGTTAATTGTATTTCCCCGCCGGAACCCGTCTGTTGGAGTTCAAGAAAATTAAAGATTTCCGGCGTTAAAATATAGCGGCCGATAATGGCGACATTTGACGGCGCTTCTTCGACTTTCGGCTTTTCGACAAAACCCCTTACATCATATATGCGGCCGTTCTGTTCGAGCGGGTCGATAATGCCGTAACGGTTTGTTTCATCTTTCGGCACTTCCATAACCGCAATGACACTGGATTGGACATCATCAAACACGTTAATCATTTGTTTTAAACACGGCGGTTCTGCCTGGATAATATCATCGCCGAGCAAAACAGCAAATGGCTCATCGCCGATAAATTTGCGGGCGCACCAAATGGCATGCCCCAAACCTTTTGGCTCTTTTTGGCGGATATAGTGAATATCCACTTCAGCAGGCTGGCGCACCTTTTCCAAAAGATCAAATTTTTCTTTTGCAATCAAATTGGCCTCTAATTCAAACGCGTGGTCAAAGTGATCCTCTATGGAACGCTTTCCTTTACCGGTTACGATAATAATATCCTCAATGCCGGAATCAATGGCTTCCTCCACAATGTATTGGATTGTCGGTTTATCCACAATCGGGAGCATTTCTTTTGGCATGGCCTTCGTTGCCGGCAAAAATCTTGTTCCCAGCCCGGCTGCCGGGATAATTGCTTTTTTAATTTTTTGCATCATCTTCACCTTCCATTTTTTATCTCTAAAACTTCAACCAAAAATGCGCAATCTCTTTTCACCAATGTATAGGGAATCTTCGAAAACAGCAAGTCAAATTGTTTCCTGGCCTTCAAATTCGTGCATGACTTTCGGCAGCAGCTGTGAAAACTCATGTGCCGCCAGTGTGCCGGATCCGTTTTCCCTGACCCACGCATCCGCACAGGCACCGTGGATATAGACGGTATTGGCAACGGCCGCTTTCATATCTTCATGGGTGCATACAGCTGCGAGCAGCATGCCGGTGAGCGTGTCCCCGCTGCCGCCCTTTGCGAGGCTGCCATTCCCGGTCGGATTGATAACACCGCTGCCGTCAGGAAATGCGATGACCGTGTATTGTCCCTTTAATACAATTACCACCTGCTGCTCTTTTGCAAACCGTGAAGCCAGCTGGATCCGGTTTTCGGCAATTTTTTCCGCAGGTATCCCGGTCATTCTCGAAAATTCTCCGGGATGCGGCGTTAAAATGACCGGCGCCTTCCGGATTGGGTACGTCCTGTTTCCAAGCGCCCCGGCATCCAGTACGACCGGAACGTCCAATTCCAATGCCTGCGAGATAAAAGCCTCCAATTCTTCATCCGGTTCAAGGCCCGGGCCAATTGCGATCCCGGCATATTTTTGCTGAAAGCACTGGGCCGGATTTGAAAAGTCTCTTTCCATATAAGTGGCTTCCGGAACCATTCCGGCAATCACATTTTTGGCCCCGTTTGTTGTATAAGCAGACAATTTCCCGATCCCCATGCGAATCGCGCCGATTGCTGCCAGTGCCGCGCTTCCCGGCATGTTATCGCTGCCGGCAGCCAGCAGTCCTGTCCCAAACGTGCCTTTATGGACATTCCCCGCGCGTTTCGGCAAGGTGCGGGCCACATCCTGTTTTGTCCACACTTTCCATTTTCCTGTTTGTGGCAGCCCGATGTCAATAGCCCGCTTTTTCCCAAAATAGAAGGAAGATGGATATAAAAAGCCTGATGGTTTAAACCCGTGAAGTGAAAAGGTGTACCCGGCTTTTACTGCGTTTGGATCAGCTTCTCCTGTGTCACTGGCCACACCGGTTGGCACATCAATCGCCACCACTTTTGCTTTCCGGCTGTTGATCCACTTTACAACGGCCTGCAAATCCTCTCTTAACGGAAGCTTGGCCCCAACGCCGAGCAAGCCGTCCACCACCCAGTCGTATGAGCGTTCCCTCAGGAAAGGGCTTTCTTTAAATCCGCAGGCTTTATAGTAGGAAAAATGGCGGGCAGCCACTTTTGTTTTTGGAAGCCCTAAAGGAAAGATCAGCTCTGCATCGTATCCGTTCTGCTTTAAATAGCGGGCGAGGACAATCCCGTCACCCCCGTTGTTTCCTTTTCCTGACAGTATGGCAACCTTATCCTGTTTGCCAAGCAGCGGCGCAAGTTGCCGGTACAGTCCGCTCCCCGCATTTTCCATCAATGCAAAGGTCTCCATTCCAAGCGTTTCAGCCAATTGGTCTGCCTCTTTGATTTGCTCGCTTGTATAGATGTACATTCCATACACACCTCCACCCTGATATCCTTATTTTAACATGCATTCCTCATCTTGGCATGAATTTCCGGATTCATGCTTAAGGGACGTTTGATTTTTCGTATCCCTCCAACTTTTTACGTGGGAGAAAAGAAAGAAATAAAAAATGAAAGATTTGCTTTTTTAAAAAAAACAAATCTCGCCTGCCTATCTGTATGTTATGATAGACTTACTAAAAATTAAATATTTCGTCAACACAATGACATGCTGATAGCCGCTCTATATTTCTATTAAGGAGATGACAAAAGATGGGGTTATTGCATAAAGGTGTAGCGATTTTAGAATTTGATGAAACGTATGACGAACAGGAAAAGCTTCAATCCATTCCACATGAACCGATCAATCTGAGGCATCTGCCCCACAGTAATCTATTTTGCGAAGATGCAGCCCTCCGCCAAATCCAAACCGGCCTGCAAAAACGCAGAAAACGGGGCATCACATTTCTTGGCAGCGGCAATTACCACTATGTCACATTGCTTTTGCTTCAGGAAGCCGCAGAACCATTCAGCCTTGTGCTGTTTGACAACCATCCCGACATGGGAAAAGATTGTGAAAATCAAATGCTCTCCTGCGGTTCATGGGTATCATTTGCCCTTCAGCAGAATCCCCTGCTTGAAAAAGTGATCATCGTCGGACCAACGGCCATCAAAGAACCGCTCCCCCGGACGCCATCTGCCAGTATCTTTCCGTTTAGCGCACAGCATGGTGTTGATCTCAAACTGGTTTTATCCGCCATCCATACCGAAACCATTTACATCAGTATTGATAAAGACGTGCTTGCTCCCCGGTTCGCTGCAACCAATTGGGACCAGGGGATCATGGACAAGTCTGTTTTGCTGTCTTATCTTGCTTCACTGATCAGCGCAAAACGTGTTTTTGGCGTCGATATCTGCGGGGAAACCCGGATGTCCCCGGCAGAACAATTTATGCCCCGTATCAGGGAAGCCATCCGTAAAAATGATGCCATGAACACAGAAATATTATCAACCTGTTTGAATGCTGCCCGGCATCATATGGTCGGGGCTTAAGCTTCCCGATCAGAAAATTTTCGGTCTTTTTTAAAAAGAAAGTCTTGATCTTCCTCTTTAAACATGTTTTAATGTCTACTATACAAAGACATTTGTTTTCTCTAAAAATACACAAAGAGGTGTGATCATATGAAAATGGACATTTCAATCGGGCTGCTTGGCTTAGGAACAGTTGGCTCCGGGGTTGTCAAACTGATCCGGCAACATCAGGAAGAACTTGTCCATCAACTGGGATGTAAAGTAAAGGTAAAACGCGTATTGGTTCGTGATATTGAAAAAGAACGCGATGTGCAAATGGATCCCGCCTCTGTCACCGTAAATCCGGATGACATACTGAATGACCCGGAAATTGATGTGGTTGTGGAAGTGATGGGCGGCGTAGATAAAACCCGCCAATATATTATAAAAGCTTTAGAAAACAAAAAAAATGTCGTGACCGCAAACAAAGACTTAATTGCTCTATACGGGCCGGAAATCCAGGAGATTGCCTGGAAAAACCATTGCGACCTGCTTTATGAAGCGAGTGTCGGCGGCGGCATCCCGATTCTGAGGGGACTGACGGATGGTTTTGTGTCTGACCGCATCCAAAAAGTAATGGGGATTGTCAACGGTACGACGAATTATATTTTGACAAAGATGATGGAAAACGGCGTTTCGTACGAGGAAGCCCTGAAAGACGCACAGGAACTTGGTTTCGCCGAAGCTGACCCGACCGCAGACGTTGCCGGCCTTGACGCAGCCAGGAAAATGGCCATTTTGGCAAGGCTCGCTTTCTATACGAATGTGAAACTCGAAGATGTCGAGGTTGAAGGGATTACGAATCTATTACCGGAAGATCTGCATTACGGCAAAACACTCGGCTACACGATGAAACTGATCGGCATGGCACAGTGCCAGAATGAACAAATTGAAGTCAGCGTACAGCCGGCTTTTGTAGCAAAAAGCCACCCGCTTGCTTCTGTTAAAAATGAATTCAATGCCGTTTATGTCAACGGGGAAGCGATTGGCGAAGCGATGTTTTACGGCCCCGGAGCCGGCAGCATGCCAACTGCAACAGCTGTCGTAAGCGATGTTGTCGCTGCTATTAAAAACATGCAGCTTGGCGTGAACGGCTGCAGTTTAAAGGGGCCGCGGTTTGAAGGAAAGCTGAAACCACTGGATCAGCGGTTCGGCCAATACTATATCCGCCTCCACTTAAAGGACCAGGTCGGCGCTTTTTCAAAAATCACTGCCGCATTCAGCGCTTTAAATATCAGTTTTAAACGGATTTTGCAAACACCGGATAAAAGGGACGAACTCGCAGAAATTATCATCGTCACCCATCAGGTTTCACTGGACCGTTTTCAAAAAGCGCTGCTGCAATTAAATGAAATGCCCGTTGTCAAAGAAGTGAACAGCTACTATCGCGTTGAAGGAGAGGCATAAAACATGAACTGGCCAGGACTATTAAAAAAATATGAAGCATTATTACCCGTAACAGATAAAACACCCGCTCTTACGTTACAAGAAGGAAATACACCGCTTGTCCATTTCCAGCGCTTATCCGGAAAACTGGGGATCGAGCTCTACGGTAAATTGGAGGGCGCCAATCCAACCGGTTCCTTTAAAGACCGCGGCATGGTGATGGCCGTCGCGAAAGCCATTGAAAACGGCAGCCGCTCAGTTATTTGCGCATCAACCGGAAACACTTCCGCTTCTGCAGCTGCTTATGCAGCAAAAGCCGGCATCCGCGCAGTTATTGTCATCCCAAGCGGAAAAATCGCGCTTGGAAAACTTGCGCAGGCGATGATGTACGGCGCGGAAATCGTGGAGATTGAAGGCAATTTTGACCAGGCTTTAAAGATTGTCCGCAATGTAAGCAAAAAAGAAGCCGTAACGCTTGTCAATTCCGTTAACCCCTACCGATTGGAAGGGCAAAAAACGGCGGCATTCGAAATTTGTGAACAGCTCGGCGCCGCGCCGGATGTGCTTGCCATCCCTGTGGGCAACGCCGGCAACATCAGCGCCTACTGGAAGGGATTTAAAGAATTCAACGAGAAATTTGGGAGCGGCCTGCCGGAAATGCACGGCTTTGAAGCGGAAGGTGCAGCGGCAATTGTCCAAAACCGTGTATTTGAAAACCCGGAAACGGTGGCGACCGCAATCCGGATCGGAAATCCTGCGAGCTGGAAATTGGCAGTTGCAGCCCGTGACGAATCACATGGTGCCATCGATTCTGTTTCTGACCCGCAAATTTTGGAGGCTTTCCAGCTGCTTGCCCGTAATGAAGGGATTTTTGCCGAACCCGGATCCTGTGCTTCAATCGCAGGTGTGATCAAGCAAGTCCAATCCGGCCAGATTCAAAAAGGCAGCAAAGTGGTGGCCGTATTAACAGGAAACGGGTTAAAAGATCCGCAAACCGCCATATCCCAGGTCAATGCCGACCCTGTAGTGCTGCCGAACAATGAGGATGTGGTCGCAGACTATATTTCCAATGTGATCCACGTATGAGCAGGATCAGCATTCGTGTACCCGCAAGCACAGCAAATCTCGGACCCGGGTTTGATTCTGTCGGAATGGCACTCAACCGATATTTAACGCTCGAAGTGTATGATCATGAAAATTGGGTTTTTGAACAAATTTCCCCGCTTTTGCCGCCGCTGCCAACGGAGGAAGATCCGTTTATTTTAAAAATTGCGCGCCAGGTTGCGGATCAATATCATGCGGAATTATCTCCGTGCAGAGTAGTGGTCGACAGCGGGATCCCGCTCGCCCGCGGGCTTGGGAGCAGTGCCTCGGCAGTCGTTGCCGGCATCGAGCTCGCCAGTTATGCCGGGAATCTCGTCCTTTCCGCACAGGAAAAGCTTGATATCGCTTCACGCATCGAGGGACATCCCGATAATGTGGCGGCTTCACTGTTCGGCGGGCTGATCGTATCTGCCGAAAATGGAAACGGGCATTTTGAAGTCGTTCCTTTTTCCGGATTGATGGCAGACCTGTTGTTGTTTATCCCGGATGATGAGTTAAAAACGGAAGACGCGCGCAAAGTGCTCCCGGATTCCTATTCGCGGCAAGAAGCGGTGAGCGGCAGCGCGACAAGCAATCTGTTGGTCGCCGCCCTGCTCAGCGGCCAGTATGAACTGGCCGGCAACATAATGGAACAGGACCGTTTCCACGAACCATACCGCATCCAATTGATTCCGCAATTTTTGGAGATCCGGCGGCTGGCAAAATCCCTTGGCGCATACGGCACCGTAATCAGCGGCGCCGGCCCGACGATCATTTCACTCGTGCCATCCGGGCAAGCGGAAGCAATGGCAGCCACATTGCAGGAACAGTTTCCTTTTCTATCAGTGGAGCCGGCGCAAATTGACCGAACGGGAACGGTCACAGTAAATCCCGCTGCCTATAACAAGCTTAATTCATGATGAAAAGGTTTTGGTGCTCCTTTTTACGGGTACCAAACCTTTTTTGCAAATGAATGGCGCTGGCCATACTGAATCAATCTTTCATTTTATCTGCCTGTTCAGGAAGCCCGTATTTTTATCCTGCCTCCTTCAACCAAAAAAGAACCGGCAAGTACACCGATTCTTATCTAACCTGCCCCAAAAATGAAGCAAGTTCTCTTAGCAGTTCATCTTTATCCTGTTTCAGTTCCTCTGAGGTCAGCATGTCCAACTTGCGCGGCCGCGGCAGATTCACCTTTAGTTCATGAATGATCGTGGAGGGCTGCCGGGACATGACAAATACACGATCGGATAATAAGATTGCCTCATCAAGATCATGGGTTACCATCAAAATCGTTTGCTCGCCTTTTTCCCACGATTCGAGGAGCCAGCGATGGACATCCATCTTCGTAAAGGCATCCAGTTTGCCAAACGGTTCATCCAGGAGCATCAGCGGCTTCTGGCATAAATAGGTCCTTAAGAAACTGATCCGCTGCCGCATGCCGCCGGATAGTGATGATGGATAATAATTTGCATATTCATCCAACCCAAACTGGCGCAGCACATCCATGCCGGCCGCCTCGCGCTCCCGTTTCCTCATCCCTTTGATTTCAAGCGGAAGGACAATATTCTTCAGGGCGGTCCGCCACGGCAACAGCAAATCCTGCTGTGGCATAAAGCTGATAACGTCTTGGCCTGTGATCGGTTTTCCGGCAACTTTCACACTTCCGCCGTCTGCTTTTTCGATGCCGGCAATGATGTTGAGCAGCGTGCTTTTTCCGCAGCCGCTCGGGCCGACAAATGCGGCAAATTCCCCTTCTTCAATGGCAACATCAATATTGGACAGGATCGTTTTCGAGCTAAAATTTTTCGAAATTGCTTCAATCTGCAAGTATGTCATTTTTGGCCGGGAAGAAATTCATTTGTATAAGCAGCTTTGATGTCAATTTTTTTCTTAATGACTTTATGTTTGTAAAGGAAATTCATATATCTGCTCCACACTTCTTCCTTCTGTACCCCCCACTCTTTTGCATCATCCTGGTATTTGGTGCTTAACCACTTCTGGCTTGCCCGTACTAAGCCTTTATTCGTGTCCGGTACATTTTTGATAAAAATATTTGCTGCCTCATCCGGATGTTTAATCGAAAATCCGTATCCCTGCGATGTCGCTGTCATAAAGTTCTTTATTAACTTTTTGTTGCCTTTTGCCAGTTTTTCGCTTGTGATCAGCACCGGGCTGTAATAATCAAGTGCCGGGTCCAAATCTTTTACCATAATGATGTTCAGCTTTTTCCCGTTACGCTCTGCCTGGACGCCGTCCCAGCCGTAATAAATCCATTCAAAGTCTGCTTCGCGGCCGATCGATTTGAAAAAATCCGTCTGCCCGAGTACAATATTTTTCACTTTGCTGTAATCGGCGCCGTATTTTTCCATGACTGTTTTAATCACGGCTGCTTCTGATGGCGCTCCCCAGCCGCCGTAACGTTTTCCTTCAAAATCTTTCGGCGAGGTGATATGATCTTTTTTCAAAGAAGCAAATCCGGTATGTGTAAAATTTTACTCGAGGGTCAGATAAGTGGAAAAAAATGGGAAGACACTCTATCATTTAAATGTACGCTAGCACGCGAATACATTTAGAAAGAGGTCTTCCCATGGATATTATATCAATAATTGTTGGATTATTAAAGGATACAAAGAATCTTATTGAATTTGAAGAACAGGTTAAAATTCTGATACAGAGGGTCTTTACTCAATGGGTTGGGGGAGTATTTGAGAAGTTAGATAAAACGATTAAACTGAAGAAACAAGCGGAAGGCTGGGAATACTGCCGGAGTGATGGAAGAAGTGTTCAGTTTCTGTTTGGAAGTGTGACCTTTAAACGCTCATTAATGCGTGACAAGAGAGGTAATTCGCATTATCCTCTGGATGAATGGTTGGGGCTGGAACCACACCAGAGATATAGCCCGTTAGTGGAATTGAAGGTGGCGGAGTTGGCAAGCGAGAACACCTATCGGGAGGCGGCTGATATTTTAAAAGAGTGGACGGCAGTGAGTCTCAGTCACACAACTGTAGGGGAAATGGTGAAACGCGTAGGGAAAACCCAAGTGGAATCTGACCAGGCCCTTGTAGAAGAGCTTGAATTGGCTACCTCACTGCCTAATGGGAAGAAGGTAGACTACCTGTTTGCCGAAGCTGACGGCGTATTCGTCCGGGGGTTAAAAAAGAAACAGAATATGGAAGTCCACCATGCCATTCTTTATGAGGGGTGGGGAACCAATGGAAAAAGGGTTTTTCTACGCCAGCCAAAAGTTATCATGACAACCGAACCCACCCAGACATTCTGGGATGAAGTCCAAGCTGTCGCCGCCAGCACCTATTCACTTGAAAAAGCCCGTATCATTACTAACAGTGACGGAGGGCCGG
>NZ_KB893996.1 GCF_000374345.1 Heyndrickxia acidiproducens DSM 23148 | reverse complement strand
TAAAATAAACATTGACGTTTTGTTTTGTTCAGTTTTCAAGGAACAACCACTTTGTTTTTTAGCGACTTTTATATTTTACCACTAACCAATGCCAATGTCAACAACTTTTTATTTTCGTTGTCGTCTATTTAATTGGTCAACGAATAATAATATACCATCTCTAGTTTCATTATGCAATAGTTTTTTTGCTTTTTTTCAAGATAAATTGATAGAAGGCAAGTAGATTTTATATAAAAATTACAACAGCGGTGAAGTACTGCCCGTATCGGCAAGTGCTCACCGCTGCTTTCATTCATCCGCTTATTAAAAAAGGCGTTACAATTAGTCCCTGTTTTTCATCAGCGGGAAGAGAAGAACGTCACGGATGGATGGAGAGTTGGTCAACAGCATGATCAGACGGTCAACACCGATGCCGAGCCCGCCTGTAGGAGGCATGCCATATTCCAAGGCTTCCAGAAAGTCTTCATCCATTTGATGGGCTTCATCATTTCCCTGCTCGCGTTCTTTCAACTGGTTAAGAAAACGCTCGCGCTGGTCAATCGGGTCATTTAATTCCGTGAATGCATTCGCATGTTCGCGTCCGACAATAAAGAGCTCAAATCGGTCTGTGAAACGCGGGTCTTTTTCATTTTTTCTGGCAAGCGGGGAAATTTCCACCGGATGGCCGTATATGAATGTCGGCTGGATCAGTTTTTCTTCAACCCTTTGTTCAAAGAATTCATTTACAATATGGCCGTATTCCATATGTTCTGTAATCTCAACATGATGTTCTTTAGCAAGCTTTCTTGCTTCTTCTGTACTTGTTACATTCCAGAAATCCACACCAGTAAATTCTTTTATCGCGTCTACCATATGCAGGCGGCGCCAATCCGGCTCAAGATTTACTTCGTATTCCCCGTATTGGATTACCGTGGTGCCTAAAACTTCTTTTGCAGTATGGGCAATCAGGTTCTCTGTAAGGCGCATAATATCGTTAAAATCAGCGTAAGCTTCATATAACTCAAGCATCGTAAACTCGGGATTATGGCGGGTATCAATCCCTTCATTGCGGAATACACGTCCGATTTCATATACTTTTTCCAACCCGCCGACGATCAAACGTTTTAGATGGAGTTCAATCGCTATCCGCATATACAGTTCTATATCGAGCGCATTATGGTGCGTGATAAACGGGCGTGCTGCTGCGCCGCCGGCAATCGCGTGCATCATTGGCGTTTCCACCTCAAGATAGCCGGTCTTGTCCAAATAATTGCGGATGGACTGGACAATGCGGCTTCTCGTAATAAACGTATTCTTGCTTTCTTCGTTCATGATCAGGTCAAGGTAACGCTGGCGGTAGCGCTGTTCAACATCCCTTAAGCCATGATATTTGTCAGGAAGAGGGCGCAGGGCTTTCGTTAAGATCGTAAATTCTTTTACTTTAACGGAAAGTTCCCCAACTTTTGTGCGGAATACCGTCCCTCTTAAACCGACAATATCACCAAGGTCGGCACTTTTAAACAATTCGTACTGTTCTTCACCGACGGCGTCCTGGCGAATATAGAACTGGATTTGGCCTTTTAAATCCTGAATATGCGCAAAACCGGCTCTTCCTTTTCTCCGCTTGGTCATAATCCGGCCGGCAATGGCTACCGGGATTTCTTTTTCCTCCAGCTCTTCTTCCGTACATTCGCCGTACTTGTGGTGGAGTTCCGCTGAATTTGCGGTTCTTTCAAAGCGCTTGCCAAACGGGTCGATGCCTTTTTCACGGAGCGCCTCCATTTTTTCTTTCCGGACTAAAAACTGTTCATTTACATTCTCGCCACTCATATAAATCGTTCCTCCAGTCTTTTAAAAGCATTGGCCAAGTTATGTTGCAACTATATAAAAAGGAAGACTGCACTTCCCCGTATTGATATCAAACTCACTATGAAACATACCATTTGTCGCCCAACATTAGCCATTATAGCCGTTTACCTCTATTATTGTACACAATCTTTACGATTCAGACATCATTTAAATCCGTTTTTTCCCATATGTACGATTCCTATGGCTGATCCAAACAGCCAATTTCTTCTAACGGGATATCGAGCAGTGATGAAATCTCTTTTAGAAGTGTTTCCGTTGGCATTCGTGTTCCTCTCTCCACTTCTCCTAAAATGGATACAGATATGCCAAGTTCGCGTGCAAAGCTTTCCTGCGTATACCCTTTTAATTTTCGAAAAGCACGGATACGTCTTCCCCATTTATCTGTCTCCATAACCGAACTCCTTCTTTATCCGAAAGATCGTTCCACATTTGCATCAAAGGGATCTTCTTCACCGGATGAACCAGCCCGGGCTCCAGTTCCAGAAGCGGGACCAATACAAATGCCCTTTCATGCATTCTGGGGTGTGGCAAAACGAGTTTCTCTGTTTTCATATTTTCATGATTATACAATAAAATGTCAAGATCGATTGTTCGCGGTCCCCAATGAATTTTTCTTTCTCTCCCAAGCTGCTGCTCGATCGAAAGGCAGGTTTCAAGCAGTTCAAGAGCAGTAAAAACCGTTTTGATTCTTACCGCCATATTCAAAAAATTACCTTGCTCCGTATAGCCGACCGGATCCGTTTCATAAATCGATGAAACCTTATCAAGTTCAATGCCGGGGGTGCTTTGCAGGGCTTTGACCGCATTTTGTAAATAAGTTAAGCGCGGTTCAATATTGGAACCCAGTGATAAATAGGCGATATGGTTCATTGCACTCTTCTCCTCGTCATTTCGACTGCAACAGAACGGTAGTGGCCCGGAATAGGAGGATCCGGCTTGGTAATATTTACTGTAATCTCCATTACTTTTAGAAACGTATCGAGAACGGCGGCTGCCAGTTTTTCGGCGACGGTTTCAATTAAGCAGCAGGGTTCCCCTTCCACAATCCTTTTTGCCATTTGATAAACTTCCGCATAATTCACTGTTTCATGCAAATCATCCGTCGTGCCGGCTTTTTTCAAATCCAGCTGAAGCTCCATCGATACCCGGAAACGCTGGCCCAGTTTTGTTTCCTCCGCCAGTACACCGTGATAGCCGTAAAATTCCATATCTTTAATGATAATCTTGTCCATTTGTTTCCCCTTTACCAATGAATACATCCATCATTTTAACCATTCTGCTGATTTCCTTTACATCATGTACGCGAACCAATTGGCAGCCTTTCGTGATCCCGTAGCAAATTGCAGCCCCTGTTCCTTCCATGCGCTCATCGACCGGCAGTCCGAGCGTGTGCCCAATCATCCTTTTTCTTGAAGGAGCGAGCAGCACCGGATACCCGAGTGCAACCAAACGATCCAGATTCCGCATCATTTCAACATCTTCCTTTAACCCCTTTGCAAAGCCGATCCCCGGATCCAGAATGATCTGGTCATCACCAACGCCGGCTTTTTTGGCAATATTGATGCTTTCATACAGGTCATACAAAGCGTCACGCATAAAATTCTGATAGTCCTGTTGCTCGCGGTTATGCATTAAAATAATCGGGACATGGCGCTTAGCGGCAACCGCTGCAATTTCAGGATCGCGCTTGGCCCCCCATACATCATTGATAATGTGCGCCCCTGCCGTAATCGCTTCGTCTGCCGTTCTGGCTTTATAAGTATCAATCGATAGCGGGGCGTCAACCTTGCCTGCAATCGCTCTAATGACAGGCAGGATTCTCTCCAGTTCTTTTTCTGCAGAGATCGGTTGATGTCCGGGCCTTGTCGACTCCCCGCCGATATCAATGATATCTGCACCGTCTTCCACCATTTGAAAGGCGTGCGTAACTGCTGCATCCTGCTTAAAAAAATTCCCACCATCTGAAAAGGAATCCGGCGTGACATTCAGAATTCCCATTACATATGTCTTTTTATCAAAATCCAACACAAACCGTCCGCACTTCAAAATGACTCTCCCCTTTGTCAACGCTTGTCAATATGTATAGTCTACCATAATTTACGCTGCAAAATAAAAAACCGCGATATCCAACGAAAAAAGACAATCACTTTAAACATGATTGCCTTCTTCCATTTATCTATGAAAATGTCATTCCGGATTAATCTTCAAATTGGAATAAAGTTGTACTCAAGTAACGTTCACCGTTGTCCGGAACAATGGCAAGCACTTTTTTGCCCTTACCCAGTTTTTTTGCAACTTCCAGCGCCGCAAAAATAGCAGCACCTGATGAAATTCCGCCGAGGATTCCTTCTTCTTTCCCGGCTCTTCTCACTGCTTCGAATGCTTCCTCTGTTTTTACGCGAATAATTTCATCGTAAATATTTTTGTCCAGTGTTTCCGGGACAAAATTTGTTCCGATCCCCTGAATTTTATGCGGGCCCGGTCTTCCTTCCGACAATAGCGGTGAGTCATCCGGTTCGACTGCATATATTTTAATATCCGGATAAGCTTCTTTTAGTGCCTGTCCTGCACCTGTAATCGTACCGCCAGTGCCGACGCCGGCTACAAACGCATCCAGCTGGTCTCCCATTTGTTCCACGATTTCCTTACCGGTTGTTAAACGATGGATTTCAGGGTTGGAAGGGTTTTGGAATTGCTGTGGCATATAGTATCCATTTTCCTTCACAAGTTCTTCCGCTTTGTTTACCGCGCCTTTAATCCCTTCTGATCCCGGTGTTAAGACAAGTTTTGCACCGTATGCACGCAGCAGGCTGCGGCGTTCCATGCTCATGGTTTCAGGCATGACAATAATCGCTTTATAGCCTTTTACAGCTGCGATCATAGCCAGGCCGATACCTGTGTTCCCGCTTGTTGGTTCAACGATTGTATCTCCCGGTTTCAAGCGGCCTTTTTTTTCGGCATCTTCAATCATCGAAAGTGCGATACGATCTTTTACGCTGCTCCCCGGATTGAAATATTCCAGTTTCAAATAAACATCTGCAGAATTTTCATCTGTTAAACGATTCACTTTTACTACCGGTGTATTGCCTACTAATTCAGCGATTGAGTTAACTAAACGTGCCAAAATGTTCACCTCATATTTCCGAGTATTTTTATTGGTTTAATATTTAAAAATTAACACCATTTTCCTAATATGTCAAGTAGAAAACTCTGAAAAATGGGATCTTTTTCCTATAAAAAGCGGGCAACCGCCTCCGCTTTTCTTTGTCCAGCTGCGGCTCCTATCGGCCAGCGGATTTCTTTTTACCCTTTTGCTTGTTGGAGCAGGGTTTCGAGGTCTTGGCGGGTATAGTGGTATTTTTCTCTGCAGAAGTGGCAGACCGCTTCGGCTTGGCCATCTTCTTCGATCATGTCACGGAGTTCTTCTTTGCCCAGGCTGATCATGGCAGAGGCGAACCTTTCTTTTGAGCAGGTACATTCAAAACGGACCGGGATAGTTTCCAGCACGTTAACGTTGTCTTTGCCAAGCAGGCTTTCCAGGATTTCTTCCGGTTTTAATCCTTGCCGTATTAAAGACGAAATTGGCGGTGTGTCCGAAATTCGTTTTTCAAGGGCAGTGACGATTTCTTCATCTGTGCCTGGCATCAGCTGAATGATAAACCCGCCTGACGCTAAAATCGTATTATCCGGATTCACGAGCACCCCGACCCCGACAGCAGACGGAACCTGCTCAGAAGTAGCAAAATAATACGTGAAGTCCTCTCCTAATTCTCCGGAAACAATGGGCACCTGCCCGGAAAAGTTTTCACGGAGGCCGAGATCCTTCACAACGGTTAGCGTCCCATTTGTTCCGACTGCGCGGCGGACATCCAGTTTCCCCTGCTCATTTAAATCAAAATGGGTCTGCGGATTTGTCACGTATCCCCGTACATCACCGTGTGCGTCGGCATCGACAATAATAGCGCCGATCGGACCCCCGCCTTCTACTTTAATTGTAATTTTCTCATCACCTTTTAACATCGCGCCCATCATAGCACCTGCTGTCAGCGTTCTCCCAAGTGCAGCTGATGCTGTCGGCCATGTATAATGCCTGCGCTGTGCTTCGCCCACTGTTTCGGTTGTTTCAGCGGCATATGCCCTTATTTGGCCGTCATATGCCAAAGCTTTGATTAAATAATCTGTCAAAGAAAATCCTCCTTTTACTCCTGTATGTTCCGTTTATAAATCAAATACAAGCCTTTTAAAGTTAAAAACTGATCTACAATATCAATGCTTTTTGATTCCTTTGCAATCAATGGAGCATGGCCTCCCGTCGCAATGACAACCGGATCTTTTTTACTTTTTGCTTTCATGCGCGAGACAATACCTTCAACTTGTCCGACATTGCCGAAAACAATCCCCGCCTGCATGGCGCTAACGGTATTGCGTCCGATAACATCATCCGTACTGGCAATTTCAATTCTCGGCAGTTTCGCAGCCTTTGAGTACAGTGCTTCCGCTGAAATGCCGATACCAGGTGCAATCGCTCCTCCCATATATTGCTTATCTTCGTTAATATAGCAGTATGTGGTGGCGGTGCCAAAGTCGACAATAATTAACGGGCTGCCGTATTCATGTATGCCTGCAACAGCATTCACGATTCTGTCCGCACCAACCTCCCGCGGGTTATCGTATTTTATATCAAGGCCTGTTTTGATCCCGGGCCCGACAATTAGCGGGGTTACATGGAAGTATTTGCTGCACATTCTCTCCAGTGCATACATAATCGGCGGGACAACGGAAGAAATGATAATCCCGCTAATATCCTTGAAATCAATCCCTACATGGCCGAATAACGCTTTAAATGACATGCCGTATTCATCATCCGTTTTATCGCGTACCGTTTGGATGCGCCAATGGTATTTCAAATCATTTTTATCATAAACACCTAAAACAATATTTGTATTCCCCACATCAATCACAAGTAACATATGCTCACCACTCTATTTTATCTATAGATTTGATTATGCAACCATCATACCATAATATCCGGCGTTTATAGAATCCCTTGCAATCGGCTGCTTTCGGAGCAGCTGGCATGCAGAACATGCCCTATCAACCGGGAAATACCGCCTGCTCCCGTTCCTCATCCGGTAAAAAAGCACCGCCTTTTACATTCAGACGGTGCCTTTTTTTATCCAGGGCCTCTTTCAAACCCGTTTCATTTTTCATTTATAGTTTTTCATCATCATCCGGTGTTTTTGTCGGGCCTAATTTACCCGGCCGTGTTTCAATCGGCTTCGCAGGATCCGAATCATTCCCGTCTGCCGGATTCACCTCTTTTATCCCTTCCTGCTTTGGCTGGAGGTTTACACGCGGCTCTGTTCCTGTCGGGTATGCAGAACCCTGGTCCGGAACAGGTTTTTCCGGCAATGTCCCATGATCAAAGAGGTGCCTGATTTGCTTGGCATCCAGTGTTTCCACTTGCAATAATGTTTTCGCAATTAATTCAAGCTTATCCCGGTTTTCCAATAAAATTTGTCTTGCACGTTCGTAGCAGGCTTTCATAATGCTCTGCATTTCTGTATCAATTTCAAACGCAATTTTATCAGAGTAATTCTGGTCATTATTAATGTCCCTGCCGAGGAATACCTGGCCGCCCTGCGACTGGCCAAACTGCAATGGGCCAAGCTTGTCGCTCATCCCGAATTCAGTTACCATTCTTCTTGCAATGCCGGTCGCACGTTCAAAGTCATTGGAAGCCCCTGTGGACACTTCCCCAAAAATAATTTCCTCTGAAACGCGCCCGCCAAGGAGGCCGGTAATTTTATCGAGCAATTCCGGTTTCGTCATAAAATAACGGTCTTCTTTCGGAACCATCATCGCATAACCGCCGGCCTGGCCGCGCGGTACAATGGTTACTTTCTGGACAATCTCAGCTTCATCAAGCACAAGCCCGATAATCGTATGCCCGCTCTCATGGTAAGCCACAATATTGCGTTCTTTTTCGGAAATCACGCGGCTTTTCTTAGCCGGTCCTGCAATCACGCGGTCCGTTGCTTCATCAATATCACTCATATCGATTTTTTTCTTGGAAGCCCTTGCCGCAATCAGTGCAGCTTCGTTCAGCAGATTTTCCAAATCCGCACCGGAGAACCCGGGGGTACGATGGGCGATTGCCTTTAAATCAACCGTACTGTCGAGCGGTTTATTCCGTGCATGAACACGGAGCACGGCTTCACGTCCGTTCACATCCGGACGGTCTACCGTAATCTGCCTGTCAAACCGGCCGGGACGCAGAAGTGCCGGGTCAAGAATATCCGGACGGTTTGTGGCTGCAATAATGATAATGCCTTCATTTGCACCGAATCCGTCCATTTCAACCAGCAATTGGTTTAAAGTTTGTTCACGTTCATCATGTCCGCCGCCTAATCCCGCGCCGCGCTGGCGTCCGACCGCATCAATTTCATCAATGAAAATGATACAAGGCGCGTTCTTTTTCGCATTTTCAAACAAGTCGCGGACACGGCTTGCACCAACCCCGACAAACATTTCAACGAAATCAGAACCGCTGATGGAGAAGAAAGGAACGCCTGCTTCACCGGCAACAGCTCTTGCCAGCAAAGTTTTACCAGTTCCCGGAGGCCCTACCAGCAAAACACCTTTCGGAATGCGTGCACCCAATTCCGAGAATTTCCGCGGATCTTTCAAAAATTCAACTACTTCAACGAGTTCCTGCTTTTCTTCGTCAGCGCCGGCTACGTCGCGAAAACGGACTTTTTTCTTGTCGTCATTATACAGTTTCGCTTTGCTTTTGCCGAAGTTCATTACCCGGCCGCCGCCGCCCTGCGCCTGATTCATCAGGAAGAAGAACAAAATAAAGATAATCACAAACGGAATAATGGATGTCAGAAATGATACCCAGCCACTCGTTTCTTTTGCCGGCAATACATCCACTTTAGTATTTTGGGCTGCTTTATCAATCCGGTTAAGCATGGCCTGGTCATCCATGACATAAGTGACAAATTGCTTATTATTATCTTTTAACTGTCCGCGGACCTCATAAACGCCCCGCGTAGGCTGGGTTGAAAAGCTTTTAACCTTGCCTTCGTCCAAATAAGAAACAAATTTGTCATATGATATACTCTCCGTCGTTTCACTGCTATTATTAAAATAGCTGACGATTCCAATCAGTACTATAAATAATAATACATAAAAGATTGTATTTCTGAAAATACGATTCATTCCTTACCTCCTCCCACGGTCTTAAAAAGCTATATTCAATAGTACTATAGTAAATTTTAATTTAACAATAATTTGCATTGGCTTTCACCATTTTTTACAGCGACCGTCTTCATTTTGCATTTCCATAAATCGTCCAATGCCATGTTCACACCATTACGCTTAAATATCGGCGCTTTCTTCCGGATGGCTGTACACCTCAGGTTTTAAGACGCCGATATAGGGAAGGTTGCGGTACTTCTCTGCATAATCCAAACCGTATCCCACCACAAACGCATCCGGGACATTAAAGCCGACATAATCTGCCTGGATATCCGCTTTGCGGCCGGTTGGTTTGTCGAGCAGCGTTACAATTTTGATTGATTTTGCTTTACGGTAACGGAAAAGATCGACCAAATAACTCAGGGTCATTCCGCTGTCGATAATATCTTCAATGATTAACACATCACGGCCCTCAACGGATGTATCCAGGTCTTTTAAAATCTTTACTTCCCCGGAAGATACGGTTGAATTGCCATAACTAGATACATCCATAAAATCCATTTCCAAATATGTATCTATATGTTTGACAAGATCCGCCATGAACATCATGGCTCCCTTCAGTACGCCGATTGCCAGCGGAAACCTGCTATCATAATCTTTCGTCAGCTGCTCTCCTAAATCCTTTACTTTTTGCTGGACTTCCTCTTCCGAAATTAATATTTTCTCGATATCATGCTTCATCGTGCGACTGCCCCCTAGAAGATGTTTGCTTGCAATATTGCAAAATATAGTAGGTCTCATCAGGTAAAACATCAATTGGTTCATATCTTGATTTTTTTAGATTCGGAAGCCATAAAATTTTCCCGCTGGAATCTGTCACAACTGGCCATGAATCTCTTTCCGGCTTTGGAATTTTTTCATCAATAAATATATCTTTTACCTTTTTTGAACCATTTAATCCTTTTGCTTCAATTCTGTCCCCCGGTTTTCGATTGCGGACAATCAGAGGGAGAGAAATGTCGTTTATGTGTAATAATAGCATATTCTCAGGCCTGTATGAATATGATATTTCCTTTTTTTTAAGTTTGATCCTATCCTGATTCGGCAGGCGGATCTCCATTCCCTCATATAAAAGATATTGATATGAAGTAGAGCGGGGAGGTAATTGAAACGTGAACACGCAGCGTTCATAATTTCTTAGCACTTTTAATCCCCCCGGCAAATCAAGTCGGCCTGACGGATGCCTGCTGTAGAATAAATTGAAAATGGCCTCGGTATGTATTGCAGTTAGTTCTGTTACATTTTGATTGTAAAGATATTTTAATATTAGATGAATCCCCCTTCTTTGTAAAGGTAAAGGTGCCCGTTTAAAGGCAGGGAGATCCACAAGATAATCACGGCCGGTAGTATCAAGCGATTCCTCCAGGTGTTTTTGCGACAGGCTCTCCAGAAAAGCCTCATCTTCCAGCAGTTCTTCGCTAAATCTTTGAAAATGCTTGTGGGCATGCGGGTTTTCTTTTTTTAAAAATGGCAATATAACAGACCGGAACCGGTTTCTTGTGTAATCCAAAGAATAATTGCTTGCATCAATCCTCGGATGAAGCTGGTAATGGAGGCAGTATTCTTCAATTTCCTTTTTGGTTGTACCTAGAAGCGGGCGGATAATTTCACCAGTATAAAATGGACGCCGAAAAGGGATGCCTGCCCTGCCTTTTTCGCTTGTTCCCCTCGTCAGGCGCATGAGGATGGTTTCAATTTGGTCATCACCATGATGGCCGAAGACAACTTTATTGGCACCAGTCTCAGCCAAGACGTCTTTCAAAAAGCCATATCGGTATTTCCGCGCTGTTTCTTCAAGTCCCAGGCCTGAAGAAGCGGCTTTTTCCGGAATCGGAATCCGTTTTGCCCGGTATTCAATATGTAAATGATTACAAATCCTTTCAACATACATCATGTCTTCGTAAGATTCTTTCCCTCTAATCATGTGGTCGAGATGGGCTGCTGTAATTTTGATCTTGAAGGACTTGCTTTGTGCTTTCAAAAAATGGAGTAAAGCGAGCGAATCCGGCCCTCCGGAAACGGCTGCAATCAAGTGGTCGCCTTCCGATATTAATTGGTGTTTTTTAATAAAATCAGACACATTTGCCTCAAATGGCAGCATTTTATACCTTTCCTTTGTTCAATTTACAAAACTTATTTTACCATGTGTTCCAATAAAATTCTAAAGATATCCGCAAGCTGCTGTTTTTCGGATGTTCCGGGCAGCGCCTGTCTTATTAAAGCAATTGTTCATATATATATAAAAAGTATAACATAGACACGATCACAATGAATGTTATTGTTGTGATTAATCTTTTAGTTTTTTTAAACCGCCTTATTTTTAATCTTGACTGAGGTTTTCCTCCCTTTCTATCTGCTTGTACGGTTTCTGCCCGTGATTGCGGTCGGCCCGCCAGCAAATCAAGCAGCGCCCGCCTCATTTCCTGTGCAGATTGGTACTTTCCCTTTAAGGCATTGATTAAAACAGGTTCATATTTTTTTAGTTCTGCACTTTGATGGATGGCCGTCTTCAACTGCAGTTCGCTGTCAGCTTTTTTTGAAAACCGCTGCGGATAAGCCAGGTTCACCATAATCATCGCAGCGGCAAACAAATCATAGCTTGGTTCCGCCTTTCTTGATCCCATTCCCCAATAACCCCTGTCGAAAAACTCCGTGAATTCTTTAATGGATCTTCCTAATCTCGTCATTCCGCCAACATCAATACAGCGGATGCGAACCGGGGAACCGGTTACGATAATATTCTCAGGTTTTAAATCGCCGAACACCCAGCCTTCTTCGTGTATCCGTTGCAAATCCCTTAAAAGCTGAAGGATCAATATCCCCGCCCATGAGAAATCTTTTTGGGCAATAAAGGAAAGCAGGCCGGTGCCTTTGATATACTCCATCGCATAAAATGGAACCATTCCGTTTCCTGTTTCCCAGTCATCCACATCCAATAAAGAAGGCCCGAGGGAAGAACCCTGGACCTTGGCGAATGTTTTGAGCACATTTACCTCTGAAGTCACCGATTCCGTGCTGCTGCTTAATTTTAACGCAGCCGGACCCCCGGATGTTTCAGCGAGGTAGACAACGCCATTTGCGCCGCTTCCCAGTTTTTTTATGACCTTGTAATGCTGCTTGTGCCACTTTCCTATGATCCAAGTGCCAGGGGAAATATTAGATAGATTCTTCAAAGTACTGTTCGTCATCACGCGATAACAATCCTCTTCGTGAATTTTTTTTGCGGAAATAATGGATTGCCTCATTCAAGGCCGGCCCTGTCGGTGTGATTCCGCCCACTTGCAGCTTTGGAAAAATACTCGTCAAGGATTCCAATTTTGGCGTCCACTCAAGCAGCCGCTCCACCTCTTTCTTTTTCCCGGGAAATACAAAAACAGAAAATTGATTATTTCCCATTCTTGCATTCAAACTCAGCGATAAATCAAGCAATGCCTCCTTTACAGTTGGAAGTTTATGTTTCATGCTCGCACTTGTATCGACTAATATCAGGATTTCCAGATCCACTGTTTCCCCCAGCTCATCGACCACCTCCAGTACATCGCCGCGCTTTTCCGGCGGCAAAGCTTCTATTGATGCCGAATCTCCCAGTATTTGTTTTAATTCCCGGTTAACGACGCCTTGAAGTGTTTGTGTCATTGCTTTTCTTGTGACCATTTGGACAGTTTGCGATAAAATTTTTGTGTACACGATCTGGCTGACGCCGCCGCCCGATAGTGCAATTTCATTGATTTCCTGCATGCCTTTTTCATCGATCACATCATGTTCCATGACACCAATCACGTTAACGGTAATGCCTTGTTCCTTTGCTAATGCAGCAATCGCCGCCGGATCCCCCCCTTGGTTTGAACATCCGTCCGTAATCAATAAAATTTGTTTTAACGTTCCTGGTTTCATTCCATTTCCTCCTTCGCCCATGATGGCAGGTTTGTTTTTACCATCATCGACAAATGGGAAGAAATCTATACGGCAGCAGGGCGCCTCCGCTTTTCTTTGTCCGGCTGCGGGCGCTATCGGCTCGGGTCAACTGTTCCTTCCCCATTGAAGTCAAAGGGCGGACTTCATTGGGGACGGCCCATTTGCCTGTCGCCGATGGGCTAGCGCCCTCCGCTTTTCTTATTACGATATGAGTTTTTTTCCTTTGTTTACTGGGATGGCGGCCCATTTTGGGGTGTTGTGTTTGATTTTTGCGACGACGACTGTCATGTCATCTTCTATTAGGCCTGATCTTGTCCGGATCACTTCCTCAATCAGCAGATCCGCGATTTCCTGCGGGTTTTCCGTCTCGATCTCCTTAATTTTCCGTTTCATCCACACTTCATGATTTTCCACATATTTCGGTCCTTCAAAAATGCCGTCACTCATCATAATCAGCAGGTCGCCCGCTTTTAATTGCTGGGAGACGACATCGACATCAAATTCCTTGATCATCCCCATCGGCAGATTTCCCGATTCCACTTTAATGATTTTATTTCCCCGTTTAATAAAACTTGGTGTCGATCCGATTTTCAAAAACTTGCTGCTTGCATCCTGCAGGTCAATCATGGCGAGATCCAATGTTGAAAAGACTTCTTCCTGCGTCCGCAATGAAAGAATTGAATTGACTGATTTAATTGCGATCTTTTCTTCAATCCCGGAGTGCAGTATTTGCTGCAGCAGACGGAGCGTTTCATTACTCTCATAATGGGCCCGCTCCCCATTCCCCATGCCGTCGCTGATGGCAATCGCATATTTTCGCGTTCCGAGCTCAATCATTGAATAACTGTCCCCGGAAATAAAACCTCCCCCTTTTGCAGCGGTGGCTACACCCGTTTCCACCACATACGCCTTTGCTGACCGGAACGTCACATATCCAAGCCCGCCGGAATACGTACTGAAGTCTTCTTTTTGGACCACAATGGTTTCTTCTAAGATATCAGACAGCATCGGGGCAATGATTTTTTCGCACTCCCCGTATCCGCTGTACTGCGGCAGCGTAATATCAATATCAATATTGCCTTCCTCAAGGCTGTAAATCTCAACCTGGTCAATATCAAGGCCAAAGTCCTGCAGCGCCTCCAAAATCATTTCCTCCTGTTTTTGGTGGTTTTCCCGCTCGCGCTGGATTTCTTTTGCAAAATCCCCCATCACTTCAGAGACGCCCTGCAGCTGCTCAGCCACCAGTTTGCGGCTTTCTTTAATCATTTGCTTTAATTTCTGATTCGCCTGGTAGAATGACAGTTCCTGCAAGATTGCATCTTCTACTTTTTTCGCTTTCACACAATGTTTATCCAGTTCGCGGTGGGCACTGCGGGAAACGTTCCCGCCCCCCTCATCCATGTCTTTCATCGTCATTTTCATTAAATCATATGTCTGTTCAAAATTTTTGGCCCAGCACTTGTCCTTCCGGTAGCAGGTTTGGCATGTTTTTTCTGTGACGTTGCTGAAAAAGTAATCCAGTTCCCGCTCGTTGTCTTCCTCTTCTTTCGAATGGTCATACTGCGCGAAACTCGTGGAGAGCGCCTGGAAAACAGATGAAAACTGCTCAACGCGGTGGACGGTCACATCGCGGACTTTCCGCAAATACTGCTGCTGTTCCTTTGCATATTCAGCCGTGCCCGGGATATACTTGGCCATTTTTTGAGTCAGGCGCCGCGGGGTCAGAAACAAAAGCAGAATACTGATACAGGATTCATACATCGTTTCGCTCAGCGGCGTGTTCGTTTCCCCATACATGCCGATCAAGAGTGTCGCAATTAATAAACCGACTGCCGCACCGGCGCGTTTTCCCTCTTTTAGTAAGCCGCATAACAGCCCTGAGAAGGCAAGCAGACTCATTTGATAAAAGCTGGTGACATTGGCAAGGCTGAAGATCAGGCCTGTCACAACACCGACTGTCGAACCCACAGTTGCCCCGGCGGCAAAGGCAAACAAGAGGACCAGGTATCTTGATAATATATGCTCAATGGAAAGGCCGTGAAGAGACCAGCCAATTGTTCCTGTCAGCACTGAAGCGAGCACAATAATCAGGCTGACAACTTCCTCTGTTTTTAATGATTTTTTCCGTTTCGTTTGTGATAAAATGGGAATGCTCTGCATAAATATCATGGTAAGGATGAAAGTTAAACAGGCTTCCACGCCGGCCATCAGGCTGTCATAAAGCGACAGGTCAAAGTGCTGCAAATACGTATAAGTGCATCTTGATAGAAACGAAATCGCAAGAATATAATAGGGCAGCACCCTGACCTCTTCTTTATGGTATTTGCCAAACTGCCTGAAAACCAGTACGAAGAGGATGGTTGACGCAAGTGTATATATGCCGCTCGTAATGGATACGGTTAAACTCCCTGCTGCCAAGCCGAGCAATACAATCGGTGCCTTTTCCCTTTTCATTACATATACAGCAGCAAAGAACGGCAGCGCAAAGGGCATAAAATGCGATAAGATCAGCGCCCTCCCCAGTAAAAACCCGATCACCAGCAGGCTGATGCCTTTTTGTATCAAGATGAATTCGAATTTTTCCTGCAGTTTTTTAAAACCCTTTTTCATTTCCAGCTTCGTCTCCCGAAAATCTACATTGCTTCCCTGCTCATACGTCCCGCGTTCAATTTTCCCTATATTCACTTCTACTCCCCCTATCCATATTGTTAAATGTTATTATAAATGGGACAAGTTCAAAAGTTTGTCAAAATTCCAGGGAGACTTAAAAGAAAAGTTCGACTTTTTATACGGTGAAAGGATATGTTTTTTACAATTTTCTTCAAAAGATAAGTTGACAAACAGACAGCATGCCTTTATTATAGAAGATGTGCTTTTTAGAAATCACGGCGGCGTAGCTCAGCTGGCTAGAGCGTACGGTTCATACCCGTGAGGTCGTGGGTTCGATCCCCTCCGCCGCTACTAATGATAACGAAAAAGGCCGGGCAGATTGCCCGGCTTTTTTTTGTATTTTTAAACGAAATTTGTCCAAAACGGCGATAGAAAAAGGGCAGATCCGACAAAAGGGAACTTGTTTGTCGGATCTGCCCTTTAAGCTTTTTTAAGCAGCATACGCCGCTTTACTGATCAGTTTTTCTAGCGGCAGATCTATTTATATATTAGACAGCAAGTTAGCCTCTTCTGGCACCACGGCCGCCCCGCTTGGATTCTGTGTTTCTTTTTAACGAGGATAAGCGGTCTTCACTATCTTTCAGAAAACGCGCCATCTTTGACTCAAAATCTTCTTTTGGACGATGGTTATTTGTCCGGTTATGCCTTTGCGGGCGGTGTGACTGCGTGGAATGCTGCGCCTGCTCTTTCGCCTTGCGGATGGATAACCCGATTTTCCCGTCCTTTTCGACATGAATGACTTTGACCTCTACTACATCACCGATTTTCAAATGATCATTGATGTCTTTCACATAATTATCAGCAACTTCGCTGATATGGACAAGCCCTGTTTTTCCATCCGGCAATTCAACGAAAGCCCCAAAATGAGTGATGCCTGTTACTTTCCCTTGTAACTTGCTGCCTACTTCGATTGACATAAAAAAATTTTTCCTCCTTAAAAGATAAAAAATCAACCTTTTATATATTATAACGAACATGAAAAAAGAGTGTCAATACGACACGTCTCCTTCTTCGGCATTCTTTTTGGAATTTGGGATATTGAAAATGATTTCACCCTTTTCGGAAAGAAAGTATTCGCTCCTGGCAAGCTTCGCAATATAATCATTATCCTTTAGTTTTACAATTTCGCCTTTTAATAAGGCCTGCTGCTTGTCGATTTCTTTTACCTTTTGTTCCAGGCCCGCCTTTTGCTGCTGTTTGGCAGCCAGCTGCTCATTCCGGGAAATCAGGGTTGCAACCAGAATATAGGAAATGACAACGGCAACAGCGGTAAACAGCGTCAGCCGCCGCACAAGCAATTTGCGCCTTCTTGCTATAATCTTTTCTTTGACGATTTTCTGCTTTGTATAAGCGTTATCCATTGAAGCAATTTTATGTTCCAATCCTATACCTCCTTATTCCTGTACCCTTATGCAGCAGGCTATTTTTTAAAAAAGCGGCTTAATCGTTTTTTTGCTTTCATAACTATATTCTTTAGAAATCCCCATACTCCTGCAACGTTTGCAAAAAGGTCCGCAAAAAATTTTTTTGCCGGTTCCGGAACGAAATGCCAAATGGCTGTTCCAATCCAAATAGCCGGTTTGAAGATGATCTTTAATATCCATAATATCACTTTTGCCAGGCCTTTTACAATAGCGTAAAAGGCCCTTCCTGTACCTAAGACAAGTGCCGCCAAACCCAGTATCAACCATCTGGCCGGGTTGAAGATGACCAGGCGGAACAAACGGGTGATCATACGTGCAATGCTGACGGCGGCTTGAATCCACCATTCCAATATACTTAAATAGATCCGTTTCAACAAGGCCTGGTAAGCCGCAAATCCGCAAAAGAGCGCGACGAAAATATAAAAACGGACTTCGCCGGAATTCACCATGAATAATACATAAAAAAGCAACAGGCTGATGCACAGCCAAAATAAAATGTCATGGATAAAAACGATCCATCTTTTTCTTTCGCTCCGTTTTAAAAACCGGTTATACGTATCAAGGGCGCATCCAAAAAAGCTTCCCATGGCGATCATGGCAAGCATCGTATAAAATTGAACAGTCAGGCTCATCGGAACAATTTGCTAAAGAGCCCTTTAGCTTTCTCCCCATGGCTGTCATCCAGGTAAACCAGGTCAAATACCTTCCCTTTAATCGAAACAACGCCTTTATCGACATCCAGGTTTTTCATCTGCAGATTCTGGCCGCGGATTGCTAAAAATCCCATCACCGTTTCGAGCAGAAATTCCTCATTATCAAAACTTTCTACCTGTTTCACCCCTGTAATGTCTAATAGTTTTCTGCCGCGCATTATCACATCATGTTCCTGAAGAACCGGTTTACTATTGGACGGAGTGCTATAAAAATCATTCATCCTGATCCCCACTTTCCTTGTCCAAACTTTGTACTATACTATGCACCGCCTGCAGAAAAAAGACCGAAAACAATCCGTCCCGTATTTCGCATCAATCCTCTTTTTTGCATAAAAAAAAACCGGTATACCGGCTTTTTCCGGCATATCGGTTTTATGTTGTCCCTATTCGTTGATCCGCTTTTCACTGATGATTTTATACATATCGGCGGCTTCTTCTTTCTTCGTGGTTTCTTTTAAACGTTCCACTTTCGCAACGACCACTTTTTGCCCGAACCGGATCGTGAGTTCATCGCCTGCTTTTACATTCGAACTGGCTTTTGCCTGGACGCCGTTAATTTGAATTCTGTCCTGGTCAGCCACTTCCTTTGCCAGTGTTCTCCGTTTAATTAAACGCGATACTTTTAAAAATTTATCCAATCGCATGACTGCCGTTTCCATTTTCTCACCTCATCGATCTTCCTGTTTTTTTGCCAAATTCCAAAAATTATCCAGTTCCTCCAAAGAAAAATCCTCAATCGGCCTTCCGCTTTTCTTTACCTCGTCTTCGATCACCCGGAAGCGCCGGATAAATTTCCGGTTCGTTTTCTCAAGAGCATCTTCCGGGTGAATCGCCATCAAGCGCCCCACATTAATCATGGCAAATAATAAATCGCCAAACTCTGCCGCCTGTTCCTCCTGCCTTCCACGCTCCATCTCTTCAGTAAATTCAGCACACTCTTCCCGGACTTTATCCCAGGCTTGGCGGGCATTTGGCCAATCAAAACCAGCTTTGGCTGCTTTTTTCTGAAGCTCATACGCCCTCAAAAGCGCAGGCAGGCCTTTTGCAATGCCATCGAGCATGGAATGGATTTCTTCTTGAGCATTTCCGGATCGTTCCATTGCTTTAACGCACTGCCAGTTTTTCATCACATCTTCTGAGCCGGATACCTTCACATCGCCGAATACATGCGGGTGGCGGCGGATCATTTTAGAAGCCAGCGCCTCTATTACGTCTTCTATTTGGAACAGGCCTTCATCCTCGCCGATTTGTGCATGCAGCATGACCTGAAGAAGAACATCCCCCAATTCCTCCACAAGATGGCCGTCATCTTTTTCATCGATGGCCTCGAGGACCTCATAGCATTCTTCAATTAAGTATTTTTTCAGGGAGAGATGGGTCTGCTCTTTATCCCATGGACAGCCGCCAGGGCCCCTTAAATCTGCAATAATTTGCCGCAGCGCTGAAAAATCCCTTACATCCCGTCCCTTAAGCGGCGGAACATAGATGCTGGCAAGGTTGTCAAGCGCAAACTGCCTGTCGAGCTCGTATAGCGGGAGAAAAGTGATTTTTTCTTCCATGCTCCCCGCTGCTGAGATGATGGCCACACGATGCTCAACCGGATATTTCTCCATTAATGTAAGTTTCACTTCAGAAGCTATAAAAGCATCATATACCTGGCCAATGATTAAATGCTGGCTGGTCCTGATATCCTTTAGCTGCAAAGCAGTCCCGTCCAGCAATTGGAAACCTTCAATCGGATCGACCTTGACTGCCGCAAATAAAGCATCAATAAAACTCTGGCCGCCGCCGATTTCAATCCCGATTTCATTTGCCGGGCCCTGCTCAAGCAACAGCTGCACGGTTTTTTCTGCGACCAGCGGGTGGCCGGGTACCGCATAGATCAATTCCCCTTTTCCCGCCTCTTTGAACAGGATCCGGACAATTTCATCATATACTTTTTCAAAGCTGCTGCACCGTTCATAGACATCATCCAGTGCTGTAAAATCCATTCCTTCCCGCCGGAGCGCATCAACAGCCGGATGTTCTTTTGTCCGTAAAAAAACACGGCTTCCCCCAATCAGCTGTTTGTACACACCAAGCGGCAGCTGGTTGATATCGCCTGCCCCTAAGCCCACTACCGTTATTTTATGGTTCATCTTTTCCACTCCAATTCTTTCTCCTTAAACCGGTTAGTTTATTGCCAAAAGGGATAAAGGACCATTCTTCATCCGAAAGCAGCCCCATGGCGGCAACGCAGAGAATATAAACCGCACCGCCGACTGCAACGCCCCCCAATGCACCCGGAATACTTGCCATTCTGCCCGGCATCCCGCTGTATGTGAAGAAACGCATCCATACTTGCAGACAGCCGGTCATCATAAGCAGCGCCAGGCTGATTTTTCCGTAAAAGCGGAACGGCAGCGGTTTGAAATGTGCTTTTTCTAATTTTAACATCAATAACAGGGAGATGAACAACAGGGAGACAACCGTTGCGGCGGCTGCCCCCATCGTCCCTAAGCGGGCAACCCACCATTCATTTAATACAAACTTCAGCGCCACCCCTGCTGCAATATAGGCAGCCGGTGCATATACCTGGCCCATTCCCTGAAAAATCCCGGACAAGGTTAAAATCCAGGTGCTGAATAAAATTGAAATCGAAAATACGGTCAGGACAGCCGTTCCCTCGCTGTTTTCAAACAGCATGATATTCGCAAACTTCATCAGGTTCATTAAGCCGACTGCTGCACCGGCGCCAATCATGGTACTGATTTTCACAGCCGAGTAAACTTTTTGTTCCAGCTGCAGACGATTCCCTCTTTTAAATTCCAGCGTAATGATCGGCACAAGGGTGAGGGCGAAGGAAGTCGCAACAACCGTGCCCAGCTGCAAAAACGGCTGTCCCCGGTCATAAATGCCTTTGAGCTTTTTCGCTGTTTCAACATCCAGCCCGGAATCACACAATAGCGCATAAATATCCAGCGCATCGACGAATTGGAACATGACGAGCAGCAGAGCACTGATGCAAATGGCTGTGCCTTCCCATAAGAGGACACGGCAAATGGTTTTGACTTCCTCCCATTGCACCGGCAGCTTATGTTCCCTATTCCCCCGGCTTTTATGGAAAAAGAAAATCAGTACAATAGCGGATACAGCGCCGCCCAACACGGATGCAAAAACGGCCGCCTGTCCTGTCGTATACAGGGAAAAGCCCTGGTGCACCATCCAGAAAGATAAAATGAGGATCAAAAAAACGCGGATACTTTGCTCCAGAACTTGTGAAACAGCAGTCGGAATCATATTGCCCCGGCCCTGGAAATTTCCGCGGATGGTTGAGATAAACGGCATTAACAGAAAAGAACAGGAGACCGTTTTAATCAGCGGTGTGAGCGCTGTATCACCCATCCACACAGAAATTCGGCGGGCGCCGAAAAACACAGCCAGAAACAAGCAGAAACTCACTGCCCCCAAAACAATAAAGACAAGCCGTAAAAACGAGCCGTATTCATCTTTGCCGGAAGCCTGCCTTTCCGCCGCCATTTTGGAGATCACAACGGGAAAGCCGGATGTTGAAAGTGCAATGACAATCCCATATATCGGATAAATTTGCTGATAAATATAAAAACCGATATCCCCCACTATATTTTGAAAAGGGACCCGGTAAACAGCGCTGAGTATTTTTGTGATCACAGAAGAAATGGTTAAGACCATAATGCCTTTAAAAAGCTTAATAGAATCATTTTCCTGCTGCAAACTCTTTTTCTGCCTTTCACAAGGCGCCGCCAAAAAAGCGATGCCGTTCTTGTTTTTGAAATCTTATGTATTATAGCATATTCGTTACACCCATACACCTCCTGCATATTTTTTACAAGTTCATAAAATATATACCCAATGGAAGAAGCACAGGCGGATTGCCTGTGCTTTTCTTATATACAGCATTTCGAAGGCTTAGCGGGCAAGATTATTGCCATACAAAAGATAATAATAAGCGCGTTTTCTTCTTTTTCCGGGAATCTTATTGTTCCATTTGCCTTGCCAGAAAACCGGCTGCCGTTTCAGCTGACTTCTGTTCTACTTCCCCGAACTCACGGTCTTTTGAGAAAATCACGACTGCGCCGATTGGATCTCCGCTTGCCACGATAGGTGCAATCGTATAGGAGGATATCTCATCTTCAAAGCCGTCGACCAGTGCTACTTTTCCTTTTTCGGCCGACAATACCGGACTGCGGTCTTCCATTACTTTTTCAATGACTTCGCCGTTGCTTTTATTCAAATATTCTTTTTTTGATCCCCCGCTGATGGCAATCACTGCATCACGATCGCAGATTAAAACCGGACTGGTTAAACTGTCATATAGTGCTTCAGCATACTCTTTGGCAAAATCGCTCAGTTCACTGATCGGGGAGTACTTTTTCAAGATGACTTCCCCGTCACGGTCCACAAAGATTTCCAGAGGGTCTCCTTCGCGAATACGAAGCGTTCTTCGAATTTCTTTTGGAATGACGACCCTTCCCAAATCATCGATTCGACGAACTATTCCAGTTGCTTTCATCATGTTGCCTCACTTTCATCAGATGATTATCATCCATCCTTCATGTGAATGAGAGATGGTTCTTGCATTCTTTACCTGCGTTGACATTAGTATCTTTCACTTGGCAAGTTATATACATCATGATCCTTTTTTCTACAACAACCATTACATGCATCTGCTTCCATTTCTTAACTTTATTTTCCCATATTTTACCCAATGCAAACACTGAAAGTATAAAAAAAGGTATGCAACCCTATCTTTTGTTGTAAGGATTGCATACCTGCATATGGAAAAGCCTATCCTTTTGTAACGCTGACTTTTTCAACAGATTTGAATGCCTTTCTCAATTCTTTGATCATATCGGAACATGTGGAAAGCCATTCGTTGTCTTTAAAATTTTTGATATTGAGCGTAATTTTAAGCTGATTCCCGTCCATGCCGAAGCCTGCGGAACGGCCGTACTTTTTCACGATATCGACGACCATCGGACCGTTTACCACTTTTGTCCCGGCTTCTGACATCAGAATCGTGATCAGTTGTTTGCTTTGTTTAATAGACGCAAGCATCGCTTCTTTCGCATACACTTTCATTGTTGCAATCGTGAATAAATCGTTAACCTGCTGCGGATATTCGCCAAAACGGTCAACCATCTCTTCTTTTAATTCATCAATATCCTCAATGGTGTCAATGCCCCTGAAACGTTTATACATTTCAATTTTCTGATAGCCGTCTTTGATATAAGCATCCGGGATATAGGCGTCGATATCCAGCTCCACTTCAAACGGCGGCAGTTTTCCGGCTTCCTGATCCCCGCCTTTGCGCTCTTCGATGGCTTCCTTAAGCATTTGCGAGTACAGGTCAAATCCGACAGAATCGATAAAGCCGTGCTGCTGTGCCCCCAACAAGTTCCCCGCACCGCGGATCGCCAAGTCGCGCATTGCAATTTTAAAACCGGACCCAAGCTCGGTAAATTCTTTAATGGCCTGCAGCCTTTTCTCCGATGCCTCGGCTAATACTTTGTCTTTCCTGTAAGTAAAATAGGCATAGGCGACCCGGTTTGAACGGCCGACGCGCCCCCGTAACTGGTATAACTGCGAAAGCCCCATCCGGTCCGCATCATTCACAATCAGGGTATTGACATTCGGAATATCTACACCGGTTTCAATAATGGTAGTGGTGACAAGGACGTCGTATTCCCCTTCCAGAAATCCAAGAATCACCGTTTCCAGCTGGGCTTCAGTCATTTGCCCGTGTGCATAAGTGACCCGCGCATCCGGCACCAGCATCGAGAGCTGTTCAGCCTTTCTTTCTATATCCTCAATCCGGTTATACAAAAAGTATACCTGGCCGTTCCTTGCCAGTTCGCGCTCAATGGCTTCACGCACCGCTTGGTTATTATATTCCATTACATATGTTTGGACAGGAAAGCGGTTCTCAGGCGGGGTTTCAATAATTGATAAATCCCTGACACCGAGCATCGACATGTGCAATGTCCTTGGAATCGGTGTTGCCGTTAGTGTCAGCACATCAACATTGGTTTTGATCTTCTTGATTTTTTCTTTATGGCTGACGCCAAAGCGCTGCTCTTCGTCAACAATCAAAAGGCCTAAATCATGATATTGAATATCCTTTGAGAGCAGACGGTGTGTACCGATTACCATATCAATCGTTCCGTTTTTCAGTCCTTTGATCGTTTCATTCTGCTCTTTTCTTGTCCTGAAACGGCTCAAAAGCCCGACTGTAATCGGATAATCCTGGAACCTTTCCGTAATTGTTTCATAATGCTGCTGCGCAAGGATTGTTGTTGGCACTAACATGGCAACTTGCTTGCCGTCCATAATTGCTTTAAATGCAGCGCGGATGGCCACTTCTGTCTTACCGTAGCCGACATCTCCGCACAGCAGGCGGTCCATTGGCTTGGCTTTTTCCATATCGTGTTTGATTTCCTGAATCGATCGCAGCTGGTCCTCCGTTTCTCTATATGGAAATGCTGCTTCAAATTCCCGCTGCATATCCCCATCCGGCGAAAACGCAAAACCTTTGGCTGATTCCCTTTCTGCGTACAGTTTAATCAAATCATCGGCAATATCCTGGATGGAGGATTGGACTTTCCGCTTGACGCGTTTCCACTCACTTCCGCCCAGTTTATAAATTTTAGGCTCTTTTCCCTCTGATCCGACATACTTTTGGACAAGATCAATCTGGTCAACCGGCACATATAGCTTATCTGAGCCCTGGTATTTGATATGCAGATAGTCTTTATGGACGCCGTTAATGACAAGCGTCTCAATGCCTAAGTATTTGCCGATTCCGTGGTTGACATGGACAACATAATCACCGACATTTAATTCGGAATAACTTTTGATTCTTTCAGCGTTTGACAGCTTCTGGCGGCGCGCCTGTTTCTTCGTCTTTTTATTAAAGAGTTCTTCTTCTGTAATAACCGCAAGCTTAAACATCGGCAATTCAAACCCTGTATTCAGGTTTCCAGTCATTACCTGAATGTAATGCGGAATCACCGGCTGGCCTTCTTTCAAAATTGCCGACTCAATCTCATAGTCTTCCAAAACGCTTTGCAATTTTTGTGCACGTTTGTGGTCCGCTCCCGCAAATACAACCGTAAATTGCCCTTTTTTCCAGCGTTCAACCTCCGTTTTCAAAACGTGCATTTGCCCGTGAAAGGTTTGCATCGGTTTGCAGGCAAGATTAATAATATTCTGCGGGCTCGTATTTGGAATATGGCGCAAAAAGAGCGACAAATAAATACGCTTTAAGCTTTTATGCGCAAGCAGTCCTGATAATGAATGGGAAACGATCAAATCATAAACCATCCGGCCTTCTTCCACCATGGATGTCAACCACTCGGCTTCTTCCTTTTCCAGGTGTTCCTGGATTTCAATCACCCGGCTGAACTCATCCAGAAACAGAATACCGTTATCACCGGCATAATCTAGCAAGCTACCAGGCTTGTCATAGAGGGCCGCCATGTATTTGAAAATCTGCTCCGGTTTCTCACCACTCTTCAATTTTTCAATATCGTATCCAATATTTTGTGCCAGATCCTGTTTTATCTTCTGGTCTTTAATCTTAGCGAGCGTTTTCGTTAAACCATCCTGAACTGCCGCAGCTGCCTTTCGCAAAGTCTGCCTGCCGGTCAAATATTCCATGGCCGGCCCGATTGTAATCGTTTTAAGTTTATGTTTTGAACGCTGGTCATCTGCTGAGAATGTCCGAATCGAATCAACTTCGGCATCAAATAACTCAATTCGGAGCGGGTCTTCTTCCGTCAGCGGATAAATATCTAATATACCGCCCCGCAAACTGAATTCCCCGGGTGCATCGACCATATCCGACCGGTTATAGCCCATATCAATCAATTTTTCCAAAACCTGATCCAACTGGATTTCCTTTCCAACCTCAAACTGCAGCTGGTAGTTTTTCCAGACCTCTATTGGCGGCAGGATTTTTCTTAAGCCGGCCATCGGCACAATTACCATGCAGTTCTTTCGCGACAGCAGCGCATTTAAGACCTCAATACGCTGGGCACGCAGTTCCGGGCTTGCTACCCCCAGTTCAGCGGCAATTAATTCATTGGCCGGATATAAAAATAAGTCCTTTTCACTTACAAATTGGGAAAGATCATCGTATAATTTCTGGGCTTGTAATAGATTATAAGTTAATACAATCGCTGGTTCGTTCAATTTCCGATAGATCGAGGAAATGAACAAGCTTCTTGCTGAGCCGGACAGGCCTGACACAAGCTGTTCCCGCAACCCTTCGGATAAACCTTTTACTACTGAATCAATCTCATCATGTTCGAGCATGATATTTTGCATCCCGTCCAAATATGCCGACTCCTCTCTTTATCATTACATGGATTTTTCATTCTTCTTTAGGATCTTACCCGCATTTATGATTAAAAATATTTAGACAATATGACAGACAAAGCGAAAGATGGAGGAAAAATCCTCCCTGCGCCGGCAGGAAAAATCATGTTTTTCTTTCCTGTTTCCTATTTTCTTCTATACCAAACAGAAAAATGCTTTGGATAAGTTCCAAAGCGCATTACTGTATTAAATAACCATATTCATGGAATTTCGGGTCCTGTTCAAATGAAGCCTGGCAAACTTCACAAATGGCCTGAATACGGAGATTCCCATCAGCCTGGGGAAGGATCATTTCCTTCCTTTCTTCATTTGATAACAAGGAAAACCCCATTCTTTCTACTTGGACATTTCCGTCAAGCGTGCCGATTTTCGTTCCACAATGCCGGCAATAGTAATGAATCGCCATATTGCGGCCTCCTTTATCCTCATTCGTCCGTATTATTATGGACACAGCAGGATAAAGCTATTCATGCCGCTAATTAAAATCGTTCATCACTTCTATGAATGGCTTTGAAATCCATGCTTCACAGGCATCCGCACTTTTTTCCACGGCATTTTGCATGATTTCCCATTCCGCTTTTGAAAATTTTCCCAATACATAATCAGGCATATAGACATCTTTTTCAGGCCGTCCGATTCCAATCCGAATCCGGTTAAATTGTTGGGTTCCGATATGGGCGATCGTCGATTTTATGCCATTATGGCCGCCGGCGCTGCCTTTTTGGCGCAGGCGTATTTTCCCTGCCGGCAGATCCAGATCATCATAAATGACAAGCAGATCTTCCACAGGAATGTGGTAATAGTCCATACAGGCACGGATGGACTCCCCGGATAAATTCATATATGTCAATGGTTTTAAGAGCAGCACTTTTTCACCGCCCAGGTTAAAAACCGCATACATTCCCTTAAATTTTGATTCCTTAAAAGGGGCCTGGAATCTTTCGGATAAACGTTCAACGACTTCAAATCCGATATTATGCCGTGTCTTTTGATATTGGGCGCCGGGATTTCCCAGCCCGACAATACATTTCATCGTAACACCTCAATTTTACTATAACATACTTTTTCGTTTCTTTCTCTTTATGAAAATATGCGGGAGCACAACGGCTATGATTGGAATTTTCTAAAAAAGTGGTTTTTTCCTTTATTCACTATCGTTAGGGAAACCAGCAAATGCCTGATTTCCTCTATCCATTATCCATAAATAAAGGAAAAAGAGCAAGTCTGCCGATCCGAACAGGCTTTGAAACTATGGGGCTGATTGTCATTTATCTCACAAAAAAAGGCGCATTTTTTATACGCCTTTTTTTGTGTGCCATTTTTATTCTGCTGGTTCGGTTGTTTCTCTGCCTTCAAGGTTTTCAGGCGTGCCGGATTCCTGTTGTTCCCCGGTGCTGATTTCTTCTTCCTGGCGAGGCGGTAATACCGAACAAATCGTTTCTGAATCATCATGGTCAATTTTGAAGCTGTATTGGCTGCGGATATCCCCAACTGAAATATTTTCTCCTACCTGTAAATTGGAAATATCAACTTCGATAGATTCAGGGATCTCATTTGGTTTTGCCGTAATCTTCAATTCATGCAAAGACTGCTGCAGCACGCCGCCGTCTCTTACGCCTGCACACGCTTCAGAAAGTGCAACCCGTACTTCCGCTTCAATATCCTCTGACATATTGACTGCCAGAAAATCAATATGAATGATTTTATTTTTAATAGGGTCTGTCTGGATTTCATGGAGCATGACATTTTGTTTCGAACCTTCAACATCCAATGAAAATACAGAATTCCTGCCTTCTTCACGAATGCATTTTAATAAAGAAGCATCATCAACATAGACGGGAGTGTTTTCTACGTTATAACCGTAAACAACACCTGGTATGTAGCCTTTTTCCCTGAGCTGGTGAGTGCTGGAATGATGTTTGCTATCTCTTTTTTTCGCTTCTAGTACATTTGTCATTATCTTGACCTCCAGTAAATTAAGAAAGCATCAACTATAACTTTACCCTCAAGAATTTAAAAGTAAACCCATTTTTTAAAAAAATTTTATGCGAACGATGTTTTATGCCGGAATTTATAATATTTTTTGTTTTAAGAATTGCAGATTACATATCAAATAACGGACTGACAGACTGGTCTTCGTGCACACGGATAATTGCTTCTCCTAACAGTGGCGCAACCGATAATTCCACAAGCTTATCAATTTTGCGCTCTTCCGTAAGATTAATGGAATTCGTAACAACCAGCTCTTTAATCGGCGAATGGCTGATCCGTTCAATTGCCGGGCCGGAAAGAACCGGGTGCGTACAGCTCGCATATACTTCTTTCGCGCCGTTTTCTACAAGTGCATTGGCTGCAAGTGTAATCGTGCCGGCTGTGTCAATAATATCGTCAATCAAAATTGCAATTTTACCATCTACATTCCCGACAATATTCATGACCTCAGCGACATTCGGGCGCGGCCGGCGTTTATCAATAATCGCTATCGGGGCTTTTAACCGTTCAGCAAGTTTGCGTGCTCTTGTTACACCGCCGTGGTCAGGAGATACGATGACAATTTCATCACTGAATTGCTTATCTTTGAAGTATTTAGCCAAAATCGGTACACCCATTAAATGATCAATCGGAATATCGAAAAATCCTTGAATCTGCGGTGCGTGCAAGTCCAGCGTAATGACTCTTGTTGCGCCTGCTGTTTCAAAGAGGTTCGCAACAAGTTTTGCGGTTATGGGTTCACGTGCGCGCGCTTTACGGTCCTGTCTGGCATAACCATAGTAAGGGATAACCAGATTAATCGTACGTGCAGAGGCCCGTTTCAGTGCATCCACCATAATCAGAACTTCCATCAAGTGTTCGTTGACAGGGTCACTTGTTGATTGAATGACATATACATCACAACCACGAATACTCTCTTCAATATTAATTTGAATTTCACCATCGCTGAACTGTGTAACAGAACATTTTCCAAGCTCTACTCCAACGACTCTTGCAATTTCTTCCGCAAGCTTAGGGTTAGAATTTAAAGTGAAAATTTTCAAGTTTGGATCAAGATACTGGTTAGACATGATGGACCTCCAATTATTGTTTGTGTTTTAATTTGTGGACATAGTTTTCCTTGTTAACCTGGCGGGCACGCGCAATGGACAGCGCTTCACCCGGTACATCTTCCGTTATCGTGGAGCCGGCTGCAATATAAGCATTTTTTCCGATTGTTACAGGAGCAACCAAATTGGAGTTGCAGCCGACAAAAACACCATCTGCAATTTTTGTAAGGTATTTATTTTTGCCATCATAATTTACAGTAATCGTACCGCAGCCGATGTTCACGCCGGATCCGACTTCTGCATCGCCGATATATGTCAAATGGGATGCTTTGCTGCCCTTTCCCACCATCGATTTTTTAACTTCCACGAAGTTTCCGATCTTCACTTCGTCAAATATAGCAGATTCAGGGCGGATATGGGCATACGGGCCGATCTGGACATGGGCACCGATTTCACTTTGTTCTGCCACAGATTGGCGGACTACAGTACCGTCCCCAATTTTGCAATCGGTAATATCCGATTGCGGGCCTATTTTACAATCTTCTCCGATTACTGACTTGCCGGAAATTTTTGTTCCCGGATAAATAATGGTATCACGGCCAATCACGACATCGGCTTCAATATACGTTTGCTCAGGATCCATCATCGTCACACCATTTGTCATATGCCGTTCATTAATGCGTTTTCTCATCATCTTCTCAGCTTCAGCAAGCTGGACACGGTCATTGACGCCTAAAGTTTCTTCCAGGCTTTCCGTTTGATAAGCAACCACTGTTTCACCGCGGGCAGTTAGAATCCCGACAACATCAGGAAGATAATATTCACCCTGGGCATTATCATTCGTTACTTGCTTTAACGCTTTAAATAACGCCTGATTATCAAAACAATAAACGCCTGTATTGATTTCCTTAATGTTTCGTTCTTCCGCTGTGGCATCTTTATGTTCGACGATTTTGTCGACAAGCCCCGATTCGTTGCGGATAATCCGCCCGTAACCGGTTGGGTCGGATGCCTGTGCGGTTAAAATTGTCACTTTCGCCTGGCGGGATTCATGCTCCTGCAAAAGCGCCTCCAGCGTTTGTGCCTGCAATAAGGGGGTGTCACCGCAAACGACCAAAGTGACGCCGTTTTCCTTCCCCAATACCGGTTCCGTCTGCAGCACGGCGTGGCCGGTTCCCAATTGTTCCTGCTGTAAAACAAAATCAGTCCTGCCTTCCAGTTGTGCCCGGACATCTTCTGCACCATGCCCGACAACTGTCACTGTTTTTTTCATATTCAGCTGCGAAATTGCATCAACAACATGCATCACCATTGGCTTCCCGCATACAGGATGCAATACTTTATACAATTTAGATTTCATTCGGGTTCCCCGGCCTGCAGCTAAGAGTACAGCGAATCTATTTGTCATGTATGATCCCCCAATAAACCTTTTTATCCATACAAAATATATCTTAAATAGCCCATTATTTCAAGGAAACACGGGGAAATACAATTATTTACAATTGGATAATATGGCGGGATCGTGGCTGAATCGGTAGTAGCGGGAGGCTGTTTAACCGGGCGGATGTGAGAAAAACTTTGCCGTTTATATTCCATCTCTCCTCCCGGCTTCCAGGGAATGAGCGGCGGCAGCCCGGACTGAAATGGAACAGTCCGAAAAAAGAAGAGCCTTACTTTTGAAGTAGGCTCTTGTTGCAAATATTCTATTATGACGCGCCAGCTTCTTCAAATTCCACTTCATCCATTTCCCCTAAACGATGATATTCCGACAAAACGGCATCATGGATTTTACTGCGCGTCCCCGAATTAATTGGGTGGGCGATATCTCTAAATTCGCCATCGGGAGTCCTTTTACTGGGCATTGCAACAAATAAGCCGTTGTTGCCGTCAATGACGCGAATATCGTGGACAACAAATTCATTATCCATTGTAATAGATGCAATCGCTCTCATCCTGCCTTCTGTATGGACACGGCGCAGCCTGACATCTGTTACTTCCATTCTATCACCACCTTGGTCTTATAGTACGGGTTCTTTTTAAGAATTCAACATACTTTGAAATTTTTCCTTCTTTTTTAGAAAAAAATTCTATGATTTTTAAAAAGGTTAAATAGAATTGGAACAGGTGCAGCGCCTCCCGTGCCAACTGCTGCAGAATCAGTTATGACATGCTGATGGATGGCGCCTGTTACGGGATCAGTGCGGTCACTTCTATTTCAACTCCGGCATCTTTCGGCAGCCGTGCGACTTCCACGCAGGAACGGGCCGGTTTATGTGCCGTGAAGTAAGATCCGTATACTTCGTTGACATCCGCAAAATCATTCATATCTTTAATAAACACGGTTGTTTTTACAACGGTATCGAATGAGGCACCCGCTTCTTCAAGAACCGCCTGCAGATTCTGCAGCACTTGATGCGTCTGCTCCTTTATCCCGCCTTTTACCAAAGTTCCATCTGCTTTGAGTGGAATTTGTCCTGAAGTAAATAAGTAACTGCCTGCAATCACACCTTGTGAATAAGGCCCGATTGCTTGTGGTGCGTGTTCTGTTGCTACTGTTTTCAATTTACTTCCTCCTCCTTCAGAAATCCGTGTACTTTAGAAAAGTAATTACCTTCAACCACTTTGATTTGCTGCCTCCGGACGTCTACATCCATTAATTTAACCAAGGACACATAATCATCTACGAGGCGTTCCTGTATATCTTCCGACTCTACCAGAACGCCAATGCCGGCAACAAACGCATTGAATTCTTTTAACAGGTTCATCATTCCGTTAATCGTGCCGCCTGCTTTCATAAAATCATCGACAATCAGTACTTTTGCCCCTTCCTTCAGGCTTCTTTTCGACAACACCATGGTTTGTATCCTTTTTTGAGATCCGGAAACATAATTGATACTGACTGTCGGTCCTTCTGTTACCTTGCTGTCGTTACGGACAATGACCACCGGGACATTTAAAAAGGTTGCCGTTGCCAGTGCGATCGGAATGCCTTTTGTAGCAACCGTCATGATTGTGTCGATTTCCTTGTCTGCAAAAGCGGATGCCAATAATTTACCGACCTCATTCACGACCTGCGGGTTTCCAATAAGATCGGTCATATACAAATACTCGCCCGGCAACAGCCGCCCGGGGTCTTCCATCCGTTTGCACAAATTTTCGATTACGTCCACTGCCTCTTCCTTGCTTACCCCGGAGATAAACTTCACACCGCCGGCTGCCCCGGGAATCGTTTGCAATGTGCCGACCCCGCGCTTTTCAAATGTTTCTTTAATAATCGCCAAATCTTCACTGATGGAAGATTTGGCAGAATTATAACGATCAGCAAAAAAACTGAGGGGAACCAAAATCCTGGGCCTTTGCAATAAATAATGCGTCATATCAACAAGCCGTTCACTTCGCCGAAATTTCACTTCGAAAACCCCCGTTACATTCAAACTGATCAAAAGCACAGGCACCTTGCAGGAATCATCGAGAGGAATTACCGCCTTTTTTTAAAAACTTTTCGTTCATAAGGCAATTCCAAAACAGCCGGGTACCGGTATTCTTTGTCAGTTTCATTGATACAATAAATATACAATAATTTTGTCTGCTTGCAAATAAAAACCGTACGTTTTTATCATTAATTTAGATATTGTTCGCGTTCTCCAATTAAACGGACAGCATAAACCTGGTCACAAAATCCCCTTAATCCGTTATAAATCCTTTGCAGACGGGAATCATACCGAACAAGCCCGAAAACAGTCGGCCCGCTTCCGCTCATTAAAACAAGATCCGCCCCAAAACGCTTCATCTGGTCTTTAATTTGCTTGACTTGCGGATATCCACTTAATGTCACACTTTCCAGGACATTTCCTGCTACCCGGCATATTTGCTGGAAATCCTGGCGGCGAATGGCTTCAATCATGCTGGGAATATCCGGATGAACAACCTGATTCAAATTCAGCTGCCGGTAAATTTCAGCTGTTGATACACCGATGGAAGGTTTCGCCAAAATCACCCAGCAATTCGGGGGCGGCGGCAGCCGTGTGATTTTCTCGCCTCTGCCTTTTGCAAGTGCTGTTCCGCCGTAAACACAAAAAGACACATCAGAACCGATTTCTGCTCCGAGTTGCGCCAATTGGTCCAGGGACAAACCAAGTTTCCATAATTCATTCAGCCCTCTCAGTGTAGCAGCCGCATCACTACTTCCTCCGGCCAGGCCGGCAGCAACAGGGATCATCTTATTGATTGCGATCGAGACACCCCGCTTAATTTGAAAGCGTTCCCTCAATAATTGTGCAGCCTGGTATGCCAGATTCCGCTTGTCATCGGGAACAAAGCGGTTTTGGGAAACAATTTCGATCTCCCGGCTGCTCCTCTCGGAAAGTTCGATATGGTCTGCGAGGTCAATGGTTGTCATCACCATTTCCACCTCATGATAGCCATCCTCGCGCCTGCGGAGTACATCCAGCGATAAATTGATTTTTGCCGGGGCTTTGACTAACAGTTTCAATACGTCCACCTACTTCTAATCCAACTAACCGCAAAAAAATTCCTATGCTTTATTTTTCTTATTCTAACATAATGCTCGCCAAATATTTACATAAATATGATATTATTCTTGAACAATGCGGCAGGAAATGAACCCGTTGGACAGCCTTACAGCAGCCAGGCACCCGTTTGGCGCGCACAGAGCCTCCATACATGTTTTTTAAGCCAGGTACAAGTAAAGACCCTCCCCTCTTTACCAAGCCCCCTTAAAACAGCTCTACAAGCGCGAAAAAAGGCCGGGGAAACCCCCGGCCTTTAGGCATGCGATTGTTATCAAATGTTTCCGATGGTTCAAATGCCCGGTTATTTTCCGCCAGCTAATTGCTGTTCTGCAAGTTCAATGGCACGCTTCACCATATTCCCGGCATCACGGGCCTTGATGCCGCCCCAACCTTCTTTTTGGACAACATCATAAAACCCCAGATCCTTTGCCAGCTCTTCTTTAAACCGTTCAGACATGATCCCTCTTCTTCGGCTCATATGATCCCAGTTCCCCCTTTTCAGAATGAGCGTGCCCTTCAGCAGCTAACTGCCCATTCCTTTCAATCGGTTTGAAAATCAATCATCGCCATGCATGCCATAGGGGTAGTATGTGTCGATCCATACGGAATTATGAGCGGGCTCCCGCCTGTGTTGGAGCGGTGGAATCTTGCAGGGAAAATCCGTCCCGGCACCTTTCAATTTTCGAAAACAAGCAAAAACAGCAAACAATTGTCTGCTGCTACTTATATTACAATTCTTGTTGTTTATCCATAAAGACAAGTTGTACGGTTTCAGTCAGGACATCTGCATAGCTGTAGGAAACACGTTCAAATGCATTTTCCTCCTGATCTAATTCGATGACAAAAACTGATGGATAAGTTTCTGCCAAAACACCAGAACGTTCAATCGTTTTTCTTCGTCCACCATTAGCTTTTAACATTAATCGTTTTCCTAAGTTTGAATCCAAGGATTTTTTAATGTCAGTTAATGTTTTTGGCATTTCGCTCCACCTCACTAATTTTCATTGTAACATAGGATGTGGAAAAGGTCAAACAAAACATATATTTTAACAATGAAACAGTACATCTGTCAATATTTTTTACATGCCAGCGACCAATTTTTCCATATCCGTAGTCTTGACCAAATTGGGCCGAATTATGTAAAACAGAGCAGGCAGAGGATCTGAGCGCTCAGATCCCTTTCTATTCCTCTTCAACCGGTTTATACGGCATACCTGTCCTCAATACGCCTTTTGTTTCGATGCCGCCCAGCCCTTTCTGACCTGTCAGTGTATTGCGGATCACATCCCATACATTTACCTGTTCCATAAATGAGGTGTAACAGATTTTTGCGACAATATAAACAGGATCCAGGGCATGAATATTGACGCGCAACGGGGAACTGGCAAAATTCGCCCCGGCCTGAATTAAAGATTCAAAATGCGACTGGCAGGCCCCGGCAAAAATCACAAGCTGATCGAGGCTCGGAACCTTTTTTCTCGCCTCCATCACCGTTTTTACAAATGATTTGGAATGGCGGTACGCACTCAGGTCCGTTTTTTTGCCGACTGATTTTAAGTATGCATCATGGCCTGTAACCACCAGTATATTCGGCTGGTATTTTTCTAAAAGCGGCCCGATTTTATAGGGCATTTCTTTTTCATAACAATGGGCGCCGTACACCGTTACCCCGATCTTTTCATAGAGGCTTAAACATTTTTTTAAATAATTGGGGTCTCCGTCTATATGCAGCACTTTGCCCGGCAGTTGAAAGTAACTCAGCGACTCATTATAACCATTTGTGGCCTCATATTCCCGTTTTTCTTTTAACAATTGGATGTCCTGTTTAAATAATTCAAATGATTGCTCTTCCAATGAACGAAAGCCTTGTAAAATTTTTGATCTTTCTTCCCGGCCGACTTTGACAAGGTCTTGAAACGGTGCATCTGCAATCAGCCGGTATTCTTCCCCGTAAAGAATAGCAATTTTTTGATTTCCGTGTTCACGGATATCGATTACTCTGAACAGGATATCGCAGTGGTAAGACTTCCGGCCCACGATTGAATTGATTTCCACATCCATGATCGTCAACTCCATTAATTCCTTCTCGTTCTTGCTGTATGACATTATAGCCTATGCTTTCCGGAACAAATGGTGAAACCAGACAAGTAAAAGAAAGGGCTGGAAGAAAAAAAGAATCCTCTCTCCTTTTCTTCCAGCCCCGGCGAAATGAACGGGATAATGATTGCCAGCCTTGTTAAATATCTTAGCGGTTCCCGGCTTTATTCATGATGAAAAAGCGGGTACAGCGCATTGCTTAAATCTGCAAACTCCTCAAGACTTAAGGTTTCTCCTCTCCTTGAGGGATCAATCTTCAATGCTTCAAGCACGGCCAGCAGTTTTTCCTTCTTCTCTTTTCCGTCCGGCAGCTGGCTTGTTAAATTATTGATCAAAGTTTTTCTCCGCTGTGCAAATGAAGCCCGTGTAATCTGAAAGAAAAAGGGTTCATCTGTCACTTCCACTTTCGGTTTTTCCCTTTTAATCAGCTTAATTACAGCAGAATCTACATTTGGCTGCGGGATAAAAACGGTTTTCGGAACGATCATGGCGACTTCTGCCGTCATATAATACTGAATGGCAATTGACAGCGACCCATAATTTTTCGTGCCGGGGCCGGCGGAAATTCTTTCTGCTACCTCTTTTTGAAGCATTACAACAAGACCCCTGACAGGCAAATTTTCGGTGACCAGTTTTAAAATGATCGGCGTCGTCACGTAATACGGCAGGTTTGCTACGACCATAATATCTTTTATATCGGGAAATTCATCCTGGATGATTTTGTTTACATCTGCTTTTAACACATCTTCGTAAACAATTTTTACATTTCGATAGGGCGAAAGTGTATCTTCAAGAATAGGAGCCAGCCTTTTATCAATTTCAAATGCCACTACTTTTTTGCTGCTGCGCGCCAAATGTTCGGTTAATGCGCCGATTCCGGGGCCGATTTCTATTGTACCGGAATCTTCCGTTAAATCTGCTTGTTCCGTAATATTCCGCAGTACATTCGGGTCAATTAGAAAATTCTGCCCCAGGCTTTTTTTTAAGGAAAATCCGTATTTCGACAATATTTCTTTCGTGCGGATGGGGGTAGCAATATCCTTTTGCAAAATTTATTCCTCCTGTAATACCTGTACGAGTGCTTGCTTGAACGTTTCTTTGTCTATTTGAAAGATCATCAGCCTTTTATGGAGCTGTTTTCCATTTGTATATCCGATTTTCAGGATATCCCCCAGCCTTTCCCTCCGCTTTCTCGCCAGCGGACCTGCAATTAAACCAGCGGCCAGCAAATCCTCCTGTGTAATCAACTCGGGCACGTCCTGGTCCATCTGATGGGCTTCCCGCAATGCTTTTCGGATTGATTCCGGGCAGGCATGTTCAACACCGATCCCTTTTCCTGATAATGGGCGGGCCTCTCTTTTAGTGAGGAAAGCATGTTTGCATTCAGGGACTTCTTCGGCAATGATTTTTCTGATTCTCTCGCCCGGATAATCAGGATCAGTCAGGATGATGACCCCTCTTTTTTCCTGGGCCAGCCGGATCTTTTCAATCGTGCTTTCTGAAACTGCCGAACCGTTTGTTTCAATCGTATCTGCATCCACAGCCCTCTTCACAGCCGCGGTATCGTCTTTCCCTTCCACAACAATGATCTCTTTGATTTTTCCCATGTTCAGGATTCCTTTATGTTAAACAAAGTTTCAGCATTACGCATGGTCTGTTCGGCTACTTCAGCATATGAAATTCCTTTAATCTCCGCGATTTGTTCCGCAACCAGTTTGACGTACGCCGGTTCATTTCTTTTTCCTCGGAAAGGATGAGGCGCTAAATATGGGCAGTCCGTCTCAATCAAAAGTTTATCAAGCGGAACAGCAGCAGCAACTTCTTTTGGCTTTTTCGCGTTTTTAAATGTGACCGGACCGCCCAGTGAAATATAAAAATTCATGCCGATACATTCCATTGCTGTTTCCGGGCTGCCGCTGAAACAGTGCATAATCCCGCCTGTTTCCTGTGCATTTTCTTCTTTTAAAATTGAAACGCAGTCCTCTGTTGCTTCCCGGTTATGAATAATAATGGGCAGCGATAATTGATTCGCCAGCCGGATCTGCCTTCTGAACACGTCCTGTTGGATCTCCCTTGGTGACTTATCCCAGTGGTAGTCCAGTCCAATTTCACCAATCGCCACCACTTTCGGATGCCCTGCCAAAGATTTAATCCAATCCAAATCCTCATCTTTCATATCGATGGCATCAACAGGGTGCCAGCCGATCGCAGCATAAAGAAAATCATATGCATCAATTAATTCCATGGCTTTTGTTATCGTCGGCCTGTCAAATCCCACGACCGTCATTTTTTCGACGCTGGCTTGCTGTGCCCGTTCAATGACAGCTTCAAGATCATCCTGAAATGCTTCATCGTTCAAATGCACATGTGTATCAAATAACATTTACTGCACCTCTTTCTTTACCTATTATATCCCGTACAAATTCTTTTTACATTTTTTAATCAGTCTAATATTTCCTGCCAAACATGAAGAAAACATAGAGATCTACGTCGAATATTGTTCCACGTGAAACATCTCTATGTTATCTTTCAACCTTTTCAGCCTGCTTGCGGCATCTTTTTCATAAATGGTACTCGTATACCTGATGGATACAAAGTAGGAAGGCTGCCTGTTTTTTACCGAAAAATAGCTGTTTATCTGACAACTGCTCCGACAGGCAGGCTTTCATCTACTGTCGCCAATGATAATACACCATCTTTTTCACCGGCTAAAATCATGCCTTGTGACAATTCACCGCGCAACTTAACCGCTTTTAAGTTTGCGACGACTATCACTTTCCGGCCAACCAGTTCTTCCGGTTTATAGTACTGTGCGATTCCGGAAACTACCTGGCGTTTTTCATACCCGAGGTCCAATTGCAGTTTGAGCAGTTTATCCGCTTTTTTCACAGGTTCACAAGCTGTTACCCTGGCAACGCGAAGTTCCACCTTCATAAAATCATCAATCGTGATTTCCGGTTTCGTATCTTCTGTTTTTGGTTCCTCTTTCTTGGCTTCTTCTTTTTTCGGAAGAGAACCCTGCATCTGTTGTTTAATAAACGCGATTTCTTTATCTAAATCAAGGCGCGGGAAAATGGGTTTGCCTTTTTCAACAACTTTAGTGCCTTCCGGGATCCTGGCAAACGATGAGAGGCTTTCCCATGATTGCAGGCTTTCGTCTTTTAAATTTAACTGGTCAAAAATTTTCTTCGGCGTGCTGGTTAAGAACGGCTGCAGCAAGATTGCGATGTGGCGCAGCGATTCTGCTAAATGGACCATCACTTCGGCCAATTCTGCGCGTTTCGTTTCATCTTTTGCCAATGCCCATGGGGTTGTTTCATCGATATACTTATTGGTCCGGCTCACCATCTCCCAAAGTGATGACAGGGCAACAGAGAATTGCATGTTCTCCATCGCTTCTTCATATTTTTTCAGCGTATCTTTATAAACGTCTGCCAACTGGATGGAGAACGGATTATGCGATCCTGAAAATGCCGGAATGACACCGCCAAAGTATTGGTTCATCATCGCAACGGTCCGGTTCAATAAGTTTCCAAGGTCATTGGCCAAATCAAAGTTAATTCTTTCGACAAAGCCTTCCGGTGTAAAAATGCCGTCAGCGCCAAATGGGACTTCCCGTAATAAGTAATAACGAAGTGCATCCAAGCCGTAACGGTCAATGAGTGTAACCGGGTCAATGACATTGCCTTTTGATTTTGACATTTTCCCGTCCTTCATCAGCAGCCAGCCGTGTGCAAACACTTTTTTCGGCAGCGGCAGATCCAGCGCCATGAGCATAATCGGCCAATAAATGGTATGGAACCGGACAATTTCTTTTCCGACCAAATGCACATCGGCAGGCCAGTATTTCAAGTATTTCGAATCATCATCGCTCCCGTAACCAAGCGCTGTAATATAGTTCGTCAGGGCGTCAATCCATACATAAATGACATGTTTGGGATCACCCGGCACTCTAATCCCCCAATCAAAGGTTGTCCGTGACACAGCCAAGTCTTCAAGTCCCGGTTTAATAAAATTGTTAATCATTTCATTTTTGCGGCTTTCCGGCTGAATAAAATCCGGATTTTCTTCATAAAACTGAAGCAGCCTGTCAACATATTTCCCCATTCTGAAGAAATACGATTCCTCTTTCACCTTCTCAACAGGGCGGCCGCAGTCCGGACATTTTCCGTCTACAAGCTGGCGTTCCGTGAAAAATGATTCGCAGGGCGTGCAATACCAGCCTTCATATTCATCTAAATAAATATCGCCTTTATCAAGTAATTTTTTAAAGATTTTTTCAACTGATTTTTTATGGCGTTCCTGGGTTGTACGGATAAAGTCATCGTTAGAAATATCCAATTTTTTCCACAACTTTTGGATGCCTGCGACGATTTCATCCACGTATTGCTGCGGCGACACTCCTTTTTCCTTTGCTTTCCGCTGAATTTTTTGGCCGTGCTCATCCGTACCGGTTAGAAACATGACGTCATAACCGCGCATTCTTTTATAACGGGCCATTGCATCACCGGCAACTGTCGTATACGCATGGCCAATATGTAGTTTTCCACTTGGATAGTAAATCGGCGTTGTAATATAAAAAGTTTTTAATTTTTCTTCCATTGCAGCTTCCACCTTTCTGACACTTTATACTCGTCACCCATCACATCTTATCACGTATTCATGAACTTCCTAAATCATAAGTATAAAACTTTTCCGATAAATAATCAAAAACCCCGGCAATCGGCCGAAAAAAATTTCAAACAAATTTGTTTTTTTATTCCAATTTATCTCCTATAATAAAATTAGATAGTGTTTAAGCAATATTGGCAATTGTAGTTGAAAAGGCCATTTACAATCTTTTATAGATAAATAGACGTGGAAAACATTCAGTCAATCATTGGTTGTTGGTTATGTAATCGTATCAAAAATGACAATTCATTGAGGGAGGAGTAGTTATGAAATCTACAGGCATTGTTCGTAAAGTCGATGAATTAGGCCGCGTCGTTATCCCGATTGAACTGCGCCGGAACCTGGGAATCGCCGAAAAAGATGCATTGGAAATTTATGTGGACGATGACAAGATTATTTTGAAAAAGTACAAGCCGGACATGGCCTGCCTGGTGACAGGGGAAGTATCCGATGATAACCTGCGGCTGGCCGGTGGAAAAATTGTTCTCAGCCGTGATGGCGCTGAACAATTATTAAAGGAAATTGAAGAAAACTTCCATCTCGCAAGATAAGGTGAAACTTCCATCAGTAAGGGCTTTCCACTGATGGAAGTTTCACTTTATTTCAGTTCATGATAGATTTGGTATACTTCTCTTTTTTGCAGTGTGCGGTCTTTTGCTGTTCGTTTGATGGCTTCTTTTGAAGAGAGCCGGTCTTTTGCCATATAGGCTTCGACATGTTCCTTTATGGTCAGGGGCTCCCACCATGCTGTTGGTTTATCCATCGGCGCGTTTGGATTTCCTTCTACAATCAGGCAGAATTCTCCCCTTGCTTCATTTTCTGCTGCCCATTCCAGCGCTTCCTCAAGCGTTCCCCGCAAAAATTCCTCAAATTTTTTGGTCAGTTCACGGCTAATCGTGATTTTCCTGTTCCCTAAAACCACAGCCATAGCCTTCAAGGTTTCTTTTAAACGATGGGGAGCTTCATACAAAATAAATGTTGAAGGTATGGCCTTCAGCCTCTCCAGTTCCGCCTTTTTTTCCTGTTTTCCCCTCGGGAGAAATCCGTAAAAATAAAACGGCTGCGGCGTAATTCCGGATGCAATCAGCGCCGTTAATGCAGCATTAGCACCCGGGAGCGGAACGACTGTAATTTCTTCCCGGATGGCTTCGGCTACCAGCTCTGCTCCGGGATCTGAAATGCATGGCATGCCCGCATCACTGACCAGCGCAATTTTTTCCCCGCCTTTCAGCCTCCGGATCAACTCACGCGTACTTGATGCCTGATTATGCTCATGGTGGCTGACAAGCGGTGTATGGATATCAAAATGGGTGCATAACTTCTTGCTATTCCTCGTATCTTCCGCAGCGATTAAATCAACGCTTTTTAAAATGCGGACAGACCTGAACGTCATATCTTCCAGATTCCCGATCGGCGTCGGGACCAAATAAAGCATACCTTTCGTTTCTTCATCACGATAACTTGCCTGCTGCTGCAATATCAACACCCGCCTCTTTTAAAAATTGCTCTTTTTTCCGCCTTGTTAAATGTTTAAAAGCATACTCGGCTTTCATGGCCTCGCTTTTTGTTTCATATGCGCGGTAGTACAGCATGTAAACAGGCGTCCTGGTTCTTGTGTATTTCGCCCCTCTCCCTTCATTATGTTCACGGAGCCTTCTTTCTACATCAACGGTGTATCCGCCATAAAAGCTTCCATCGCGGCATAAAAGCACATAGAAATAGGATTTAGTCTTGTTTTCCATACAGTATTTCTTCCACTTCTCCCGTATACTGGTTATCCGTTCCGTAAACAAAAAGCGGGGGCAGGATCTTCAAGTCCGGCTTTCCATACTTGATGCCTTCGATTAAAATTGTGTTGGCTTCTTTTTCCGCCCTTGGATAGACAAATCGAAGCCGCTTTGGTTCCAGATGGTATTTTTTCATTGCCGATAGGATATCCATCAGCCTGCCCGGACGGTGGACAAAGGCCGCCTTTCCGCCATGGCGGAGCATTTGGCTGCTCACTCTGACGACATCATCGAGGGTACAGTAAATCTCATGCCGCGCGATGGCCAGGTGTTCATTTTCATTGTGAATCTTATTGTTTGCCGTCGCAAAATAAGGCGGATTGCAGGTGACAACATCGAATTTTCCGTGCCCCAGCACTTCAGGCATATCCTTGAGGTCCCCGTGAATCAGCTTGATTTGCTGCTCCAAACCGTTACAACCGACACTTCTAACTGCCATATCGTACAGGCGCTCCTGTATCTCCACACCGGTAATATGCGCTTTTGTCCTCGTGCTCAGCAATAAAGGGATTACCCCGTTTCCCGTGCACAAATCAAGCACATTTCCCTTTTGAATCGGCAAATAAGCAAACCTTGCCAATAGCACCGCATCTAAAGAAAAGGCAAAAACAGAAGGGCTCTGTACAATCTGCAGGTTTTCAGCCAGCAGATAATCCAATCGTTCATCCTGTAATAATTCCACCATGCTTATCCCCTCCCTCCATACAATTATGCTGATTACTGCTCATTTAAAAATAGCCTTCCCCTATCAAGGAAGGCTAAGCAAATCAATCTATCCATAAAAGACCGGATTAGTCAGACTTTCATAAGTTACTTCTTGTTTAAAAATGAAAGGCAGAATAAACAATCCTCATCATTGCGCGGACTGCCAAAGTGGACATTACAGATATGGAACCCTTCCTGATACAAGCGGGCAAGATTATCATAGCCTTCCCCGATATCCAGCACTTTTGCCAGCGACTGGGGAACGCCTTTTTCATGCATCTGCCCTGTAAAAGGAACCGGTTCATCCTGATGTTCCGGATCTGCTTCGCCGGAATGCTGCTCCAGCCTTCTTTGCATATAATTATTTTGGATCTTCAAGGTATTATTTTCTTCAATCACTTCGATCAAATAGTGCTTCAGTTCTCCCAATCTTTCCTGAAGTGTCCCGATCTGCGCTTCCATCTGATTAATCGAATCAAATAACTCTTTCCTATCCATCAGTTCTCCACCCCATTAATCTGTGGATTGAATTGAAACGACGTCCGCATTTAAAAATTCTTCCATTGTATACTCGATCACACGCCCCTGGCCCTTCAACTCGATTTGCAATATTCTTTCCAAAATATTTAAACCGGTTACTTTTCCGATTCCATAAGGCGTTTTTACCGTTTCTTCGATATCAGGCAATGCTTCTTTTGCTTGTTCATATTCATCATTCTCATATTTCAGACAGCACATTAAACGGCCGCACAAACCGGATATTTTGGTCGGATTCAAAGAAAGATTCTGGTCTTTTGCCATTTTGATTGAAACCGGCTCGAAATCGCCCAAAAAGGTCGAGCAGCACAGCATCCTTCCGCACGGGCCGATACCGCCGAGCATTTTTGCCTCATCGCGCACACCGATTTGGCGCAGCTCAATCCTTGTCCGAAAAATGGAGGCCAAATCCTTCACAAGCTCCCTAAAGTCAACACGCCCATCTGCAGTAAAATAAAAAATAATTTTATTGCGGTCAAATGTATATTCAACATCCACAAGCTTCATATCCAGCTGATGCTCGAAAATCTTTTTCGTACAGATCTCATGTGCCTCTTTGGCCGCAATTTTATTTTCGCTAACGGTCATATGGTCTTTTTGATCGGCGATACGAATCACCTTTTTAAGTGGCAGCACGACATCATGTTCCCCGACAACTTTGCGGTTCGTCACAACTTGGCCATATTCAATGCCGCGGGTCGTCTCGACAATCACCGCATGGCCTTTTTCAACGGCGAGATCACCCGGGTCAAAGTAATACACTTTGCCGGCCTTTTTAAATCTGATTCCTACTACATTAAACAAAGGCAGTTCCCCCCTGCAAATTTAACACCAGCTGTTCCATTAGCAGCTGCTGGTTGACATTAGCATTCAGCTTCCTTTTTGCCTCTAAACATGCGGCCATTTTTTCAGCCAGAGAACGCGGAGAGTAGGAAAGAAGATCAGAAGTAAAGCGGGTTTGCTGATCGGGATAAATCAAGTCTTCCTGTTTTCCTAAATGGATGGAAAGAAGATCTTTATAAATAAATATCAACAGATCCAACCCAAGATCCAGTTGTTTTTTTTCTTTAAAATGCTGAGACCATTCTCCCTGCAGTGTAACCATTGCATAAGAAGATGATTGTTTACTAAGGGTTGTATATAATTTTAACACTAATTTTCTGGCTTGTGCAAACCACTCATCTTCATTTAATGAAAGTGCTTCGCTGATATTATTGGTAAGCTGGGATAAAAGCGGGGCCATCGTGCTGCTGACGCCATTTTCGATCAGTTTATTTTTCAGCACGGCGGGTGAAAACGGCTGGAATGAAACGATTTGACATCTTGATAAAATAGTGGGCAGGATCTGCTGCATTTGTTCCGTTATTAAGATTGCGGTTGTATCTGCATTTGGTTCCTCGAGAAATTTTAATAAGCTGTTGGCTGCGCCTGTTGACATCTTATCTGCTTGTACAACCATATAAAGCTTGCGGTTTGACTCCACTGCATGTTTTGAAAACTCCTGCTGCAGCTGTTTCACCTGTTCTTTTTTGATGGAAAGGCCATCCGGTTCAACGATATGCACATCAGGATGCGAGCCATGGCTAATCCTTAAACAGTTTGAACAAGCTTCACACGGAAAAAACCCATCCTTTGGGTGTAAACAAAACAAAGTCTTTGCCAGCAGCATGGCGGCTTCCTTTTTTCCCGCGCCGCGCAGGCCTTCAAATAAGTAGGCATGCGCCAGTCTGTTCCGTTTGATGCTGTTTTTCAGCAATGTGGCCGCAATTGGCTGGAGCTTTTCAAATTCTTCCCATGTCATGGCATTCCATCACTCACTTACGTATATAAATTAATCAATAATCCCTTGATCTCGCCGATTTTTCCAAGAATATCGAGGACGGGCCGCTCTTTTTTCATATATTCATCTGTTAAATCCGCCAATTTTTTGTCCACTGTTTCCACAATATTTAATCGGTGGCTGTCCCCGTACTGGTTCCAGCTTTGGGATTGTTTCATATTCATATTATAATCGACAGCCTGCCGGATAAATTGCTTCACCAGTGTTTTATATTTGGACAGGTCCTTAAAATTGCGGGAACGGGCCAGTTTGTTACCTGCATCATCTATCTGTGACAAAAGGTGATGAAATTCGTCAATCTGCAGTTTTTCCCTGTTTTTCTTTACCATTGCCGAAAAATTTGCTGATCCTGTAGCTGCGCTTTTTTGTTCACGCGCCGTCTTTTCGATTCCTAAGCGGATGTCCTGGCTGATTTTCAATGCACTATTCCTCCGTTAAAACTGGTGAAATTCATCTACCGGCAATACAAACACGGTTGCGCCGCCTACTTCAATTTCAACAGGATACGGAATATAGGAGTCGGCATTTCCACCCATCGGCGACACCGGTGTAATAAATTGTTCCCTGGATTTGCAATTTTCTTTGATGACCTGCAAGGCTTTATTAACCCTGATTTCTTCAGTCCCAATGAGAAATGTCGTATTCCCTGATTTTAAGAATCCGCCCGTTGATGCCAGCTTGGTTACACGGAAATTATGTTCCACCATTGCTTTCATCAGCCTGTTGCTGTCCTGGTCCTGTACAACTGCTACAATCAGTTTCATACTTTCTCCCTCCTGCAAACATCAATATCTGAACCGTTCATTATTATGGCAATTATAATACCTTATGTTTACTGTTATATATGTAATTCTGTTTGATAGTGTGATAATCCTTTTAAAAAAACCACTCCGGGAAATTTTTTCCTCAAGGCGCACGAATTTTTACGGATGCCTGTTGTGATTTTTAATAGCGTTCAGAACCGTTTCCAATGCTTTTCTATAAATATATTCTACATCTTTATTTGCATCAATCACATACATTCTTTCAGGAAAACGTTTTAGTAATATTTGGAATCCCTCTTGTACCTTTTTGTGGAATTCAATCGTTTCGAGATCAAGGCGGTTAACTTCCCGGCTTTTACTTTGAGCAATCCGGTCCAATCCCGTTTCTACTTTGACATCAAAATATAATGTTAAATCCGGCATCATGCCATTTGTCGCAAATTGATTCATTTTGTAGACCTCTTCTATCCCGATCCCTCTTCCATAACCCTGGTATGCAAGGGAACTATCAATGAACCGGTCACACAGCACAATTGCCCCCCGTTCCAATGCAGGAATTACTTTTTCCACCATATGCTGGCGGCGGCTGGCTGCATAGAGAAGCGCTTCTGTCCGTGCGTCCATTTCTGTATTTTGCTTGTCCAATATCACCTGCCTGATTTGCTCGGCTATTTTGATGCCGCCGGGTTCCCGCGTCAGGACAATATCAAAGCCCGCTTTCATCAAATATTCCCCGACCATTTGGGTGATCGTCGTTTTACCCGCGCCATCCGGGCCTTCTGATGTGATAAAAATTCCTTTCATTCAATCGACCTCATTTGTTTATAAATATACTGCCAATTGTTCATGTTTAAAGTGTGCATCTGCCTGGAATTTTGCACCATATGCACGCAAACTTTTGATTCTCTCAATATGGGAGGCTGTAATCCTTTCACCCGGCATCAATAGCGGGACACCGGGAGGATACGGCGTTACTGTTTTTGCTGCAATCCGATCGGCTGCTGCCCCAAAAGAAACCCATTCAACCGGCCTTTCTTCCATTTCCTCGTAAGAAAGGCTAAGTCCAGCAACTCCTCCGGAAAAATAGACCGGCGCCTTTCTTACTTTGCGCTTCGGAAAATCCTGCTTCAAAGCCCTATTAATCCGGTCAGACGCTTCAGAATAAGGAAAGGCCATACCTTCTTTCAGTAAAGGAAGCACCAGGACGGCAAAATTGAGGTCCGCCATTTCCGGGTACACACCGGCATGTTCAAAAGCAGACTGAAGATCGAAACCGGAAACACCGGGGCAAGAAACCAGCAATTTCAACGGATCCTGGTCTCCCCGCTCCAATACCTCAAGCCCCTTTATTTCTTTTAACCGGCTGATCAGGAACTTCCTTTGCGACATGGTATAACGGATATCCTCCGCATTAAAATTTGCCGCATACCATCTTGCATAATCAAGCGACATCATAATCAAATAGGAAGGGCTGCTTGTTTGGAGAACGGATAAATAATATTCCAGCCTGTCGATTGGAAACTGTGCGTTTTTGATATGTAAAAAGGACCCCATTGTCAATGCCGGCAACATTTTATGGGCGGAATGGACAACCGCATCCGCGCCCAAGTCCATTGCTGAAGCAGGAAAAGGGGCGCCAATATGGAAATGCGGGCCGTGTGCTTCATCAATCACAACAAGGCAGTGGTGCCGGTGTGCCATTTCAATAATCGGCTGCAGATCATAAACCATTCCGTAGTAAGTTGGGTATGTCAATATACACGCTTTTATGTCCGGGTAGGCATGGAACGCCTGTTCAATTTCCGTTTCTTTAAAGCCGCCCGCCAACCCAAGTTCCCCGTCAATTTCAGGAAACAAAAATACAGGCCTGGCTTTTGCCAATTGTAGGCCATGTAACACCGATTTATGGCAGTTCCTGTCCACCAGCACCCGATCACCGGGGCGGCATACAGCTAATATCGCAGCCAGATTTCCAACCGTGCTCCCGTTCACTAAAAAATAGCTTTTCGTACTGCCATAATACGCCGACAGCAGCTCCTGCGCTTCTTTAATGGCCCCCTCCGGATGGTGGAGATCATCGAGCCCGTCCAGTTCTGTTAAATCATACTGCAGAAAAGACAAACCTTCCCCCGGCAATGGCTGCATCAGCAATCCGTTTTTATGCCCGGGGACATGGAATGAAACGGGCTTCTTATTTTTAAAACGGTCAAGCACTCTATATAAAGGCATCGTGGTTTGGTCCATAGCATAAATCCCTCAAGTTTGAAACTCTCCTTTTCCTATAATCATACCAAAAGCAAACCGCTGTGAGAAATAATTATATAAGTTGAATTTATAAATCACGCCAGGCGTATTTTTTGTAAAATGTAATAGGAGACAACATAGAGGAATGAGGAAACGAATGAAAGGGGATGAAAAAATAAAACCAAGCATCCATGCCGGCTTGGTTAAGAATACATCCGCGGTGCTTTTATCGCTTTTAACTGGCGGATAAAATATAAGTACCGGGGATCCCCTGTCTCTGTATGCACCATTTCATCTTCGCATTCGTTACAAATAAAGGCGTGATAAAGATGGATGCCATTTTGTTTGGCCTGTTCGCAAATAATACAGACTTCCTGGTTTTCCTGTTCCGCTTCAAGTTTCATGTATACCCCACCCCCCTGAATACTATGCTTTCCAAATTTATGATTGGTTATACTTTTAGAATGGACAATTACTAATTTTTAAATTATATTATATTTTCATCCAACAGCCTCATTCGCTTTTGTTTACGTAACTTATCGTATGCAAAATTGCGATACTGGTGAATGTCCCGTTTTTGGAAAACGGGACAAGCGTAAATAACTCTGCCCCAACATCTGCGCATCAAAAAAGCCAGCTGATTTAGCTGGCCTTTGTTTGCCCGGCAACGTCCTACTCTCGCAGGGGGAAACCCCCAACTACCATCGGCGCTGAGAAGCTTAACTTCCGTGTTCGGGATGGAAACGGGTGTGGCCTTCTCGCCATTATTGCCGGACCATATTAAGTTGTAAAGGATGTATTCCTTCAAAACTGGATAGGAGAAAAACGGTAAAACCAAGAATTGCACTTCTAAACTGTCCAGCTCCAGCGCCTATCGGCTGGCGTATTTCTCCGTCTTCTCCCTCCGATAAGTCAACATCAGCTC
>NZ_KB893995.1 GCF_000374345.1 Heyndrickxia acidiproducens DSM 23148 | reverse complement strand
CGACTTGCATGTATTAGGCACGCCGCCAGCGTTCGTCCTGAGCCAGGATCAAACTCTCCATAAAGATGTTTGATAAAAGCTCATAAAATAAACATTGACGTTTTGTTTTGTTCAGTTTTCAAGGAACAATCTGTTTGACACAACTCTTATATTATATCACTCTATCAAGCTTATGTCAACATTCTTTTATCTTTCATTTTCTTAAAAGATAAAACCAATACTCGTATCGAGCTGGTTTTTATATCATACCATTTAAAATGCTATTCAGTCAACAGTATTCTGATGGTAACTTTTTCCTTTAATCAAATTCCTGTAGCTCCAACCTTTTTAAAAAGGTTTGCTCCAGTTTTCGGCCAAAGCCTCTTCGTTTAGAAGTTTTGCCATGGCAGCAAGTTCCGGCTAATTGATCCTATACAATCAGCCTCATACTCTCCAATAAAAAATATTCCACGCCCCGAAAAAAGGGACGTGGATTATAACGCGGTACCACCCATTGAAGATTGCTCTTCCACTCAATTTGATAACGGTTCTGCCGTTTTCTGCTACTTGGGTTTCACAGAGAAAGTTCAAGGAGGTAATTCGTTCTAATCTTTGTACTGGCTTGCACCGGCCGCCAGCTCTCTTGAACGGGGAGACAAAGAACTACTGGGTTCCTTTCATCACTTTAGACATATTTGAATTGTTAACTATTTTAACAGATCGCTTTTTTCATTTCAATTATCATTTTAAATTTTTATGAAAAACGAAAGAATCTTGCTATGCCAAAACTGTAATATCGAATTTGATTTCTCAATGTTTCTGCCGCTAATGTAACATTTTCTGCACTTGCAATTGCGGAAATGACAGATATCCCGTCCGCTCCTGCTGCAATAACGCCGGCCGCATTTTCAAGATTGATGCCGCCAATTCCGACGATTGGAATTTGAATACCATTATTACGCATTTTTTTAATCATTTGGGTGCCTTGTGCTTTCTTTGCATCTTCTTTCGATTGAGTCGGAAAAATGGGGCCTGCCCCAATATAATCTGCCCCGCCGCGTACAGCTTGTTCTGCTTCTTCAAACGTATAGGCGGATACTCCGATGATTTTGTCCCCAATTTTACTGCGTACCGCTTCAACAGGTTCGTCATCCTGCCCGATATGCACACCGTCGGCACCGAGTATAAGCGCCAAATCAACATCATCATCTACGATAAACGGAACATCATGTTTCTGGCAAATAAATTGGAGTTCCTCTGCCAATTCCTGTTTTTTTCTGTCTTTTAAGGCGCCTGTTCCTTTTTCCCGGAATTGAAAAATTGTAATACCGCCTTTGATGGCTTCTTCTAATACTTCTTGCGGGCGGGCCTGGCAGTTATTGCTGCCCATAATGAAATATAACTTCAGGGCCTTTCGTAAATCTTCTTTCGTTGTCATATTCATCTGGGAACACTCCTTTTACGGTACGCCCAATGATTGGTCGGCCCGTGCCCGCTGCCAATTTGAATCCCGTCTTCTATCGCCGCCGTAATAAATTCCTTTGCTGTCTCGATTGCATCTATAACGGCAGCCCCTTTCGCAAGTTCCGCTGTGATCGCTGCAGAGAATGTACAACCTGTACCATGCGTATTTTTAGTCGCAAACCTTTTTGCCGGGAAATCGTAAAAATATCTTCCATCATAAAGCGTATCACGGGATAATGTTGATTCTTCCTGATGGCCGCCTTTTATGACAACATACCGGACTCCGCAAGCTGCTATTTTTCTGGCGGCTTCTTTCATATCTGAGAAACTTTGAATCTCCATTCCGGATATGATTTCCGCTTCAGGTATATTCGGCGTGGCAATAAAGCTAAGGGGAAGGAGTTTATCTTTTAAAGCGGAAACCGCATCTTTTTTTAACAGTGTTTCTCCGCCTTTTGCAATCATCACCGGATCAACGACAGTCTTTTCCCAGTGATTCACCTTGATTTTTTCTGCAACCGCCTCAATTATCGCTGCGTCAAACAGCATACCTGTTTTCAGTGCATCTGTTCCCATATCTTCTGCAATGGAATCGATTTGCCGGATAACAGCTTCCGTGCTAAGTGGAAAAACGCCTTGGACCCCGAGCGTATTTTGGGCGGTGACTGCAGTAATCACAGACATGCCGTAAACTTCCAGCTCTTGAAACGTTTTTAAGTCCGCTTGAATCCCCGCTCCGCCTCCGCTATCAGAGCCGGCGATTGTGAGTGCTTTTTTCATAAAGGATCTGTCCCTTCATTAAATAAGTTTGTATGAACCGTAATGTTCAATATCGTGTTGGTTAATAGAAGAAAGCTGATTCAAAAATTCAATTTGAAAACTGCCGGGGAAATCCCCTTCTATTTTCCGGCGAGCGATCTCGCCTGCAACACCGTAAGTCGTTAGAGCTGACGCCGCTGCTATCACCGGATCCTTTTCCACTGCCAAAAATGCCCCGCAAACCGAAGATAACAAGCATCCGGTACCTGTTACTTTTGTTAAAATCGGATGTCCGTTATGTATAAGATAAACAACAGAATCGTTGGATACTGCGTCTATTTTTCCGCTGACAGCCACAGTCGCCTTTAGTTTCCGGGCAGCTTCAAGCGCTAGTTCTGTGGTGTTGATGTTCACATTTGCTGCATCTACTCCCTTTATATCGGATTCGATTCCAATCAAGTTCGCAATCTCTGCAGCGTTTCCTCTGATAACCGAAAAATGAATGGTATTTATCAATTTTTGTGCAATTTCTGTTCTGTACTGCGTTGCGCCTGCGCCTACCGGATCAAGTACGACCGGAACGCCGTGCTGATTGGCGGATTTTCCTGCCAGTATCATGGCTTCAACCGTTTTTTCGTTTAAAGTGCCAATATTAAGCACAACAGCGTCGGATACTATCGCCATTTCAGCGGTTTCTTCAACCGCATCTGCCATGACAGGGGATGCCCCGAGTGCCAAAAGCCCGTTTGCTGTAAAATTGGCAACCACAATATTGGTAATGTTATGAATCAGTGGATTGTTTTTTCTGATTTTTTCAATGAGTTCTCCCGGTTTTGTTTTTTCCATGTTCTTACCCCCTCCTTAAAAATAATGGATACTGGATTTTGCCCCTTCACGCACAAAAGCTTTAACAATTGCTTTCCCCAAACCTCTGCTTCCGCCGGTAATAAGAACCACTTGATCTTTTAACTGCGATTTTCTCATCTCCCTTTAACAAGTAAAAAAGCCAGGTCATTAAATGAACCTGGCTTTATCAGCAAAAAGTAAGAAAAATCTACTTTCCTACGCCGGTATGATCCGGATCAGGTCCAAAGGGTTAAAAAACGGATGTTTTTCTCTCAGCCCGCAGTGGGCACCCCTAGTAGTCTGTAATATTCACTTTTTTAAAATTATAAGCCTTTTCACCAGCTCTGTAAAGAATCTTGGCTTTTTCCTTTCCAGCAAATCTTGTTACAAAATGTCTATTCTATGATTCTTTTCCATCCCAGCTTTATGAAATATTGATATTACCCCTTTTCGCTCTTAGTCTAAATCCAGTGATAACCGGATCATATCCCGGCATTGAATTCCATTTTCAACTATTTCTTCAGGATAATGCCTGATAAAAAAATCCCGATCGATACCCATAATCCTGAATCCGCACTTTTGATAGAATGCCAGTTGCCCGATGCTTGAATTTCCGGTACCAACTTCCAGTGTTTTGACGCCGCTTAATCTCGCATTTCGAATCGCGTCACATACCAGCTGCTTACCTATACCTTGGCCCTGATGTTCTTCTGCTACGGCGATATTTACCAATTCTGCCGTAGCAGGCCTGGTTGCAAGCAGTACATATACACCGGCAATTTTCCCCTCCATTTCAGCAGCAAAGCATTCTCCCCTATTGATATACTGTTCAATCATTCTGCGGGATGGATCAGCAAGCAACAACAAATCCAACGGTACTTCTTCACCGCTTTGTAATTTTCTAATTTTCAAAGGTCATCCCTCGTTTAATCATCACATAGTCTTTACTACTAACAATAAGATTTATTGTAATTGATTTTTCAATCAGCTAAAAATACTTCGGTCCTGTTTCTCTGGATTGTAATTCCCATTTTTATGCTTCGGTTAAAACGTTTTTATCTGAAAAAATGATAAAGCAAAAAAGCATCGTTTTACAGAGCTGCCGTCATATTCAGCATTTCTGTTGCAGATTGAACCACGAAAGATTGCACGTTCAGTTGTATAAAAGGCTGCATGTCTTAATCTGCAGCCTTTTGTTTTTTTATGTGTTTAATGCCGCTTTGTCGGCAGTTTCTCGCTCGGGCTTCCGTTGCCCTGGCGTTTTTTATTTTGCTCTGCCTTTTTTTGCTTCTCATGCAGTTTTTCTACAAATTCATGTGTACTGTCCATCTCATTACCTCCCTTGTTGGTGCTCATTGTTACTGTAACCAACCAGGGCGCAGCCATACATATACCCGCTCGTTTTTAACGGTTTCTGCCTCTGCCCTTGTTTGCGTGGCTGCCTTTGCTTTTTCTGCCGTAAAAACCGCCTTTTTCATGCCTTGCTTTTTCTTGTTCCCTTTCGCCTTTGCTTCTGGATTTGTTTTTGTGTTTCCTCACAGACGGACTGCTCTCCACATGTTTTGAAACGGAATGTGCCGCTGCCCTATTTTCTGTTTGATTCGGGGCTGTGTTCAGATTTTTCTTTGGAATCCTGATTTGCAGTGTTCTTTCTATTTTTTCCAGCTGCTGCCGGTCTGCATTTGTATAAAAAGTAACTGCTATGCCATCCATGCCGGCGCGCCCCGTTCTGCCTATCCGGTGCACGTAGCTTTCAGCATCTTGCGGAATATCATAATTAATCACATGGGTTATGCCTTCCACATCAAGCCCCCTCGCCGCTACATCCGTGGCAACGAGCAATTGGATTTTTGCTTCTCTAAACTGTTTCATGACTTGTTCGCGTTTTGCCTGTGACAGGTCGCCGTGCAATTCATCCACTACATAATGATGTGTTTTTAGCACATTATATATTTTGTTCACTCTGCGCTTTGTCCGGCAGAAAATCAACGCTAAAAACGGCCGGTGCGTGTTGATGAGCTCCATCAGCTCCGCCTGTTTCGCCCTGTCTGTTGTGTGGATCGCAAGCTGCTTCACGGTTTCGGCAGGTTTTGTTGTCTTTTCGATACGGACCGTGACCGGCTTTTTCATGTATTTACGGGCAAGTTTTTGGATCTCAGCCGGCATCGTAGCGGAAAAAAGCAAAGTCTGGCGCGTTGCAGGTGTTTGTTTGATAATGGATTCCACTTCATCCAAAAAACCGATATGCAGCATTTGGTCTGCTTCATCCAAAACGAGAGAAGAAATTTGTGATAAATCAATCGTCCCCCGGCGAATATGGTCGAGCAGACGGCCGGGTGTACCAACAACAATTTGGACATGCCTTTGCAGTTTTTTCAGCTGTTTTTGCACGTCCTGTCCGCCATACACAGCAAGTACGTTGATATCCGCACGATCCGAAACCAGTTTTTCCGTCTCCACTGCAATTTGCAGTGCCAGTTCTCTTGTCGGTGCCAACACCAGGGCTTGAATGCAGCTGGCTTCCGGATCCAGATTTTCTAATATTGGCAGCATAAACGCAAACGTTTTTCCTGTTCCGGTTTGTGCTTCCGCAATCACATCCCTGCCACTGAGCACATGGGGAATGGCCTGCTCCTGGATCGGCGTTGGAACGGCGATCCCGTTTTCAAGTAATTTTAAATTGAATTGATCTGAAATCCCAAGATTTTTAAAATCCGGCAAAAATATCCCTGCTTTCTTTAATCACATATGCTTTTAATCTTGCCTGTTTTCTGCCGGAAATGCAACAGGTACAATGTTCACAAAAAAACACACGGGGATTTTCTAATAAGAAATCTCCGTGTGCATGTATTTTGAAGATCTCCGCCGGCCAATCCTGCAGGCGGGTGTTCCGGTTGTCTTTATTTTGAAGTAACAGCAACTTTACCGGTTACTTCTTTTACATTCCGGATTGTCGCCTGGGCGGCAGCAAGCCTTGCAAGCGGAACGCGGTACGGGGAGCAGCTGACATAATTCAGGCCGGTTTTATAGCAGAATTCAATCGAGCTTTTTTCTCCGCCATGTTCGCCGCAGATGCCTGTTTTTAATCCAGGTTTGGTTTTGCGCCCCAGTGTTACGCCGGTTTCGACCAGTTTGCCGACGCCTTCCCGGTCAAGAACGGCAAACGGGTTTTCCGGCAGGACTTTTTGTTCGATATATTGCTGCAGGAATTTTCCTTCTGCATCGTCACGGCTGTAGCCAAATGTCGTTTGCGTCAGGTCATTCGTGCCAAATGAGAAGAAATCGGCTTCTTCAGCAATTTGGTCAGCAGTCAGAGCCGCGCGTGGAATTTCAATCATCGTGCCGACTGTATATTCGAAAGACAACCCCTTTTCCCCCATTACTTCATTTGCGGCCGCAACCACCAGTTGGCGCATCCGTTTTAATTCATTCACATGGCCGACGAGCGGAATCATAATTTCAGGCTGTACGGTAATTCCTTTTTGTTTCATGGCCGCAGCAGCATTGAAAATCGCTTTGACCTGCATTTCGTAAATCTCAGGGAAAATCATCCCCAGGCGGCAGCCGCGGTGGCCGAGCATCGGGTTGAATTCAGCCAGCTGCTGGACTTTCTTCAGCAAATACTGTTTTTCTTTTAATTCTTCTGAATCCGGCGCTGTGATTTCCAATTTTGCCACTTCAACGAGCAGTTCTTCTTTGTCCGGCAAAAATTCATGCATTGGCGGGTCCAGCAGACGGATGGTTACAGGGTGGCCGGCCATTTCTTCAAAAATGCCTTCAAAATCGCCCTGCTGCATCGGAAGCAGTTTTTCCAGCGCTTTTTCGCGTTCTTCCAGCGTTTCTGCGAGAATCATTTCCTGAACAATCGGCACGCGCTTGATATCCATAAACATATGCTCAGTCCGGCACAGCCCGATCCCATCGGCGCCGAATTCAAGTGATTTTTTTGCATCAACCGGATTATCAGCATTAGCGCGGACACCGAGATCCCTCACTTCATCCGCCCATTCAAGCAGCGTTTGGAATTCACCGGAAAGTTCCGGATCAATCATCGGCACTTCTCCGAGCATGACTTCACCCGTTGACCCATCGATTGTAATCACATCGCCGTAACGCACAACGGTTTCGCCTACGGTAAATTGTTTCGCATTCAAGTCGATTTTTAAAGTTTCACAGCCGCAGATGCACGCCTTGCCCATGCCTCTTGCAACAACGGCCGCATGGCTTGTCATCCCGCCCCGTGTCGTTATGACCGCCTGTGAAGCGACAATGCCGTGGATGTCATCCGGCGTTGTTTCCGGACGGACTAAAATGACTTTCTTGCCTTCTTTTCCTAATAGTTCAGCCTCATCAGCATCAAACACCACTTGGCCGGTTGCCGCACCAGGGGAAGCCGGAAGCCCTTTTGCCAGGTGGTTTTTTACCGCAGAATCGTCAATCCGGCGGTGAAGCAATTGGTTAAGCTGGTCCGGATCGACGCGTAAAAGCGCTGTCTTTTTATCGAGAATGCCTTCGTTAACCATTTCTACGGCAATCCGGATTGCGGCCTGGGCCGTTCTTTTGCCATTGCGTGTTTGCAGCAGGTATAATTTGCCGCGTTCGACCGTAAACTCGATATCCTGCATATCCTGATAGTGTGCCTCCAGCAAATGACTTGTTTTCACAAATTGGCGGTACACTTCCGGCATGTCTTTGGCAAGCACCTGGATCGGCTGCGGCGTGCGGATACCCGCAACGACATCTTCACCTTGCGCATTGATTAAGTATTCACCGTACAACACGCGTTCGCCGGTTGACGGGTTGCGCGTGAAAGCAACCCCTGTCCCTGAATCATTGCCCATGTTTCCAAATACCATGCTTTGGATATTGACAGCGGTTCCCAAATGGTCCGGAATTTTATTAAGGCGGCGGTATACAATGGCACGCTGATTGTTCCAGGAATCAAATACGGCATTGATCGCCAAAAACATTTGCGTTTTCGGATCTTGTGGGAAGTCCTGTTTCGTCCGTTTTTTTACGATTTTCTTGTAGCCTGTAATGATTTCTTTCCAATCATCAGCCGTCATTTCCGGATCAGCTGTGTACCCTTTTTGTTTGCGTGTTTCTTCAAGCAGCTGTTCGAAATAGTAAACATCGATTTGCAGGACAACATCCGAAAACATTTGAATAAAACGCCGGTAAGAATCGTAAGCAAAACGAGGATTATCCGTCAATTTTGCGACAGCTTCCACCGTTTGGTCATTCATGCCAAGGTTCAGAACCGTGTCCATCATCCCGGGCATCGAAAAAACAGAACCTGAACGGACGGATACCAGCAAAGGATTGGAAGGGTCCCCCAATTTTTTGCCTGTTTTCGCCTCTAATGTGGCTAATGCTTCTTCGATCTGCGTTTTTACTTCACCGGAGATTTTTCTGCCAGATTCATAGTAATGATTGCAGGCTTGCGTTGAAATGGTAAAACCATAGGGTACAGGCAGGCCGATATTGGTCATTTCCGCCAGGTTTGCCCCTTTGCCTCCGAGTAAGTCCCTCATTTTGCTGTTTCCTTCATTAAATAAGTAAACGAATTTCGTCACTTTGCCAACTCCTCCCTGTTTTTAAACATTTCAATGATGAGACTTGCTGTTTCTTCCACCGCTTTGTTCGATACGTCAATAATCGGGCACCTGATTTTTCGCATAATCTCTTCCGCATAGGCCAATTCCTTATAAATTCTTTCATAGCTCGCATAATTGACATCTGCACGCAGCCCCATCGCCTTGATGCGTTCTTTACGGATTTCATTCAGTTTCTCGGGTGCGATCATCAGGCCGATGCATTTCCGCCGCGGCATCGTAAACAATTCATCCGGCGGTGCCACTTCAGGAACGATCGGGACATTTGCAACTTTAAAACTGTTATGGGCCAGGTACATCGACAGCGGCGTTTTTGAAGTTCTTGAGACCCCGATCAGAATAATATCTGCTTTTTTTAGTCCGGCAGTGTCGCGTCCGTCGTCATATTTTACCGCGAACTCAATCGCTTCGATTTTTTTAAAATACTCTTTATCCAGTTTTCTTACCAATTTTGGCTGGTGGTAAGGCTCCTTGTGAAATTTTTTCATGAATGCCTCCATCAGCGGATTCATCAGATCAACCGCCAGGATCCCTTCTTCTTCGGCACGCCAGTCCAAATATTCTTTTAAAGGGGTTACAACAATTGTGTAAGCAATGATGGACAGCTGGCCTTTTGCAGCTTCAATCACGAGTTCAATATCTTCAGGATCTTCCACATGAGAGTGGCGCCTGATTTCCACAAAACCGCCATTAAATTGGCTCGCGACCGCTTTCACAACAAATTCGGCAGTTTCTCCGACTGAATCCGATATGACATGCACGACTTCTTTTTGTTCCAACGTATTGTCCACACCCTTTTTTCTGAGCGGCTTTTAAAATGATGGTTCAGCTGCTCAATATGTATAAAGTTTCCAACCATTTTCCCCTTTCACTGCTGCTGCCTTACTATATATATATTCAATGTGCAGCAATTGTGTTATACTCAATACAAATATAGTATAACACATTGAAAAGGATTGCGTATACTTTTTTTACTAATTTTTCATTGCTTTTTCTAAGCCCTAACCCGGTTAGGTTAAATAATTACGCTTGAGAATCAGACACACAACGAAAATCCAACAATGCGCCAAGAATAGCCATGATCATCAACTGGTTGGGTCACGCTTTAGTCTGTATACCTTCTATCTCCTCAAACCCGTTTTGAATTTGCTTACTATACTTTCAGTTTATAAGATTCTCAACTATGAGTAAATCATTTGTTCTTTAATTTTGAAAAACGTGGTTCATTCACATAAGAAGTTTTTTAATTCTAACATCAAAGATTTTGCCCGCCGAGAACGTTTGCTTCCGCGTGCTTTTCCTGAATCATCAAGACACCAATAATTCCAAATAGCGAAAAGAAAGCCGGGATGATAAATCCGTAGTGGTAGCCGGCAAGCATCGACACCGCGTGAAAATGGTCCAACACTTTCCCGAAAATACTCGGCAGCAGAACCGCACTTAAAAACCCGCCAGTATTGGCAAAGCCGGAGACAACACCGACTTCCCTGACATCGAACGAATGGCGGACAACCGCAAACGTGAGCGCACTTGCCCCGTTTCCATAACCGATAATAAAAAACAACAATACGACAAGAAATAATGGCGGTTTCCCGCTGCTCATCATAAATACAGACCATGCAAAGAAAATTGCAGCCTGAACAACTATGTAGGGGCGCTTCCGCGATTTCATTCTACCGGCAATCCAACTTGTAACGGGTGCGCCAATAATCGCCCCAATCAAACCGATCATAATTAATTGGCTGGCGCCGGAACGAGACATCCCAAGTATTTCCATCCCATACGGCACTGCCCAGGAACCGATAAAGCCGACATATGTACCGACAATCCCAAAGTGGCATAAAAAGGTTGCCCATGCCTGCCTGCTCGTAAATACCCGCTGTAAAACAGCAGCTGCTTTTTCATGATTTATTTCTTTCTTTGGGCTTGATTTCTGCCGATTTGGCCCGTTTTCTTCCCATTTCTTTGGAATTCGAACCAACACGGCATAAAGCATAGCAGCACAAAATAAAAGGGTAATTCCCATTACGAAAAACGGATGCCGCCATCCTGACGCTGAGATCCACGCAGTTAAAGGAACCGTTGCCAATAGGGAACCGACACTGCCTGCCATGCCAGCATATCCGATCAGCCCGACAAACTCTTTCACATAAAACCACTGGCTCAAGATCAGGACAAGATTAATCCATATTGTCGCATCACCCATTCCTGTCAACAGGCGGGATAGGAATAATACTGCTTCATTCGGCGCAATGCTGTACAAAAATGTCCCGGCACCGTTGAACAATGTGCCTACAATCAAAAAAATATTTGGCCCAAACCGGTCGGATAATACCCCGATTGGAATTTGCAATCCGGCATATGCCAAAAATTGCATCCCTGTCAGTAACCCAATTGCTGCAGCCGTAATATGAAAATCGCTCATTAACCGGTCTGGAATCAACCCCGGTGCCGTCCTCTGGCTTACAATGATCATATACGAAAATAGCACTGCAGCAAAAACAACCCATCTGTACTTACTTCTTTGTTTTTCCAATTTTTCTCTTCTCCCATTTACCATTGTGCTTTTATTATAAACGAATTTTTTTCATTGAGGTTCCTTTTTGACCTATTGTTTCTCAATTTTTCTGAATCCTGAAAGATTTCGTTGCACACCTAACGAACTAAATATAATATTTTATTAGTCAAATATTATCAATAATTAAATTAGCACAAACCTTGATAGTAGATTGACGTTTCCAACTCAGAAAAAATGTTTTTTTCATACATACTTTTTCTCAAAATAAAAACTCCCCATCAAGGGAGCTTTTTTAAGCCAAATACTGCCTCGGTGTCCCGAAATCCAGGCACTGCTGCAGTTCTTTGATATTGGAACGGAATTCGATCCGGATCGGGGCATCGAGAAGCAGCGGATAGTAATGGAGAAAATCCCGGTCACCATGAAAGATTGCCGATAGTAATTTTGGCAGTTCTTTTTTGAAAATGAGTGATCTTACTTGGGCAAGGGTTCTTTCCTCTTCGCTGCATGACAGGTCTATTGTCCCCAGCAGCATAAATTCTCCGAGGATCGTTTTCCATTCTGCTTTCAGAAAATCCTGCTTGCTTGTGTTCATCGTGCCAATGGCAAAACGATTTCCGACGGCCGCAAATATATCTCCGGTGATTGCTGAATAGGTTGCCGTATATTTTCTGCCTTGTAACGGGAAATGAGCGGAAACCGGCGGTATGAAAGAAACGGATAATTGATTCTGAACGGGTAACATCATACTGCATTCCCCCTACAGCTCTTTTCAATATGATATGATACTTGCCTAAGAAGTGTGCGGCCGCTGCCATTTTGCGTTTATCAGCTGCCATTTGCCGTCTTCAAAGTACCAGGTTGACACGACAGTACCAAGCCGGTCTGCATGATAGGCCCCGCTGACTTGCTGGTAACCGGTCAATCCGAAGCCTTTTTTGCCTTTCACTTTTTGCGGCTTATAGACCGCGACAGGATCAATCATTAATTCCAGCGGTTCATTCAGCGTCCCATCATGCTGGTAGATACCAAGCCGGATATAGTCGTCTTTCCGTTTCCGTAAATCGATGAAATAAGTGGACTTTGTATCTTCCATTCTCAAACTTGCCGCAAACACGTCCTCAAACTTACCGGCCAGTTTCAGTGCAGGCGGTAATGGAAGGCTTTTTCCAACGCCTCCGCTGAAAGTATCCAGCCGGTACCGGATTATTCCGCCGCTTCCGCCGCTTTCGCTAAAACCGAGCACATCTTTGACGCCATCATGATTCAGATCAACAAACTGTAATGCAGGTTCATAACCCGGTTCATAATCAATTCGGAAAGCTTTGCCGTCTGATGTGGATATATCCGCCCGGATCTTTTTCAAATAACGGCCGCGTTTTTCAAACGGCATACCTTTCAGCACAATTGAATCTTTTTTGCCATCGCCTGTGATGTCCTCATCATAATGATGAATGCTTGCATCCTTCATTTGCGCCTGTTCACCTGCATAGGTGATGGCAACCGTACTCATGGACATAAACAAAAAAGCGAGCAATGCCAATACATATTCGCGTTTCATACAAATCCACCCCTGCATCTTGTGTTAATTTTAGGATGTACAGGATAATACGTTTCTATGTAATCATTGGCTGAAGATGAAAAAAGTGTCTGCCTGTTTACGGCAAACACTTTTTTCATTAACTTTCATCCGTTGTATCTTTTTCCTTCTCTTCGGCCCAAACTTCAATTACTTCACCATTTTCGCTTTCATCCAAAACAAAAGATCCGTTTGAATAGCGATCGTTATCGCGCAGATGTTGCATCGCAATTTCCTCAAGATGGTCTTTTGCTGTATGGATCCAAACGGTGTCCGTATCATCTATAATTTCCACGCCCGCAACCCGGTGCGGATGGGCTTTCAACTCGCGCAGCATCACAACACCGCGTTTGGCACGGCTTGCTTTTTCAAATTCGGACAACCTCATTTTCTTCACAGCGCCCCTTTGCGTTGCGATAAAAATTTTATTTTTGTCCGGGTTTTCAATGACTTTGCCGCCGATCAACCGGTCGCCGTCTTTTAAATTCATGCCTTTTACGCCGGATGCACGCTGGCCGACCACATTGATTTCTTCTTCGCTGAACAACAGGCCGTAACCGTATTTCGTAGCCAAAAAGACGTCCTTTGTACCGTCCGTCATATGGACATCTATGACTTCATCATCCCCTTTTAAATGAATCGCAACCAGCGCTTTTGAATAACGCTGTGCCTGGTAATGATGCAATTCCGTCTTCTTTGCCATCCCGTTTTTTGTAAAGAACAAGATGAATTGCGGCAGCTTGAAGTCTTCAACCGGCAGCACTTTCATGATTTCTTCATCACGCTCAATCGGCACAATATTTGCGATATGCTGGCCGAGGTCTTTCCAGCGGATATCCGGTAATTCATGGACCGGCATATAAATATAATTTCCTTTATTGGTAAACAGCAGCACCACGTTTACCGTATTCAACTGCTGCATAAAGAGCAGGCGGTCTCTGTCTTTGATGGATAGGTCGCGCCCGTTTGATGCGGTATAGGAGCGGATGCTTGTCCGTTTTACATAACCTGCTTTTGTAACGGTGACGATCACATCTTCATTCGGAACCATGGCCTCAAGATTGATTTTTAACTCCTGAATTTCTGCCTCAATCGCCGTTCTTCTTGCGTCCGCGTATTTTTTCCGGATCTCTTTTAATTCTTTTATGATGACTGACTGCAGCTTTTTATCACTGGATAAAATGGCCGTATAGTCCTTAATTCTTTTCTCCAGCTCTTCGAATTCCTGCTGCAGGGTGGTGATATCTGTATTTGTCAAGCGGTACAATTGCAGGGAAACAATCGCTTCGGCCTGCGGTTCCGTAAAGCCGAACCCGGCCATGATGTTTGCTTTTGCGTCCCGTTTGTCTTTTGATGCCCGGATGGCCGCAATCACTTCATCTAAAATTGACAAAGCCTTCATCAGCCCATCGACAATATGCTTCCTGTCGCGCGCTTTTTTGAGGTCAAATTCAGTTCGTTTCGTGACGACTTCTTTCTGGTGCGTAATATAGGCATCCAGCAATTCCCTTAAACCCATCAGCTGCGGACGCCGGTTATGGATGGCTACCATATTGAAATTATAGGATACTTGCAGATCAGTATTTTTAAACAAATAATTCAGCACGCTGTTTGCATCGGCATCTTTTTTCAGTTCAATGACGATGCGCAGGCCTGTCCGGTCCGTCTCGTCGCGGACTTCCGACATGCCTTCGACTTTGCGGTCAATGCGGAATTCATCCATTTTTTTAACCAGATTGGCTTTGTTGACTTCGTAAGGGATTTCCGTGATGACGATCTGCTGGCGGCCGCCGCGCATATCTTCAATGGCGGTTTTGCCTCTGACCACCATTTTCCCTTTACCGGTTTTGTATGCTTTTTTAATGCCTTCGACGCCCTGGATGATGCCGCCTGTTGGAAAATCAGGCCCCTTTATGACGGCCATTAAATCTTCAATCGTACAGTCCGGGTTTTCAATCCGCATAATCGCGCCGTCAATGATTTCGCCCAAATTATGGGGCGGGATGTCAGTTGCATAGCCGGCTGAAATACCGGTTGAACCGTTCACAAGCAGATTAGGAAATCTTGCAGGCAAGACGGTTGGCTCATTGGCCGTATCATCAAAATTCGGGATGAAGTGAACCGTTTCTTTATCAATATCATGAAGGAGTTCAGCTGCAATCGGGGATAATCTTGCTTCTGTATACCGCATGGCCGCGGCCGGGTCGCCGTCGATGCTGCCGTTATTTCCGTGCATTTCAATCAGGACGCTGCGCAATTTCCAGTCCTGGCTCATCCGCACCATTGCTTCATAAACAGAAGAGTCGCCGTGCGGATGGTAATTGCCGATGACATTGCCGACTGTTTTAGCAGATTTTCTGAAGTTTTTTTCTGCCGTATTGCCTTCCATATGCATGGCATACAGGATCCGCCTTTGCACCGGCTTCAACCCGTCTCTGGCATCCGGAAGGGCACGGTCTTGAATGATGTATTTGCTGTAGCGCCCAAAACGGTCGCCAAGCACCTCTTCTAAAGGCAAATCCTGAAAGCGTTCTGCCATTGTCATTCGTTCATGTCCCCTTCCTCAACCATTAAATTCTCATTGTCTAAAATATTGGAGTCGTCTTCCAAACCAAATGCGACATGATGCTCGATCCATTGGCGCCTCGGCTCCACTTTATCGCCCATCAAGGTCGTAATTCTTCGTTCCGCCCGGGCCGCATCATCAATCCGCACACGAATCAATGTGCGGGTCTCCGGATTCATCGTCGTTTCCCACAACTGGTCGGCGTTCATTTCGCCAAGCCCTTTGTAGCGCTGCAAAATATAACCGCGCCCGACTTTTTTAATCGTTTCATCCAATTCATTTTCCGTCCAGGCATATTCGATGATTTCCTTTTTGCCGGTACCTTTAGAGACTTTAAAAAGCGGCGGCAGTGCGATATACACTTTGCCTGCTTCAATCAGCGGCTTCATGTAACGGTAAAAGAAAGTCAATAACAGCACCTGGATATGGGCGCCGTCCGTATCAGCATCGGTCATGATGATGACTTTATCATAATTGGCATCATCCAGATTGAATTCCGGGCCGACCCCTGCGCCAATGGTGTAAATAATCGTGTTGATCTCTTCGTTTTTTAAAATATCCTGGAGTTTCGCTTTTTCAGTGTTGATGACTTTTCCGCGCAACGGGAGCACGGCCTGGAATTTGCGGTCACGCCCCTGTTTTGCCGAGCCGCCCGCAGAGTCTCCTTCAACCAGATACAATTCATTGCGCCGCGGGTTGCGGCTTTGTGCCGGCGTTAATTTTCCCGATAAGGTGGTTTCTGATTTTTTCCTTTTTTTGCCGCTTCTGGCTTCCTCGCGCGCTTTGCGGGCAGCTTCCCGTGCCTGCGAAGCTTTTACGGCTTTTTTGATTAAAATACTGCTCGTTTCCGGATTTTCCTCCAAAAAATAGGCAAGGTGCTCAGATACAATCGTGTCGACCGCTGAACGGGCTTCGCTGGTTCCGAGTTTTCCTTTCGTCTGCCCTTCAAACTGCAGCAGTTCTTCCGGAATGCGGACTGACACAATGGCCGATAACCCTTCGCGGATGTCTGTCCCCTCTAAATTTTTATCGCGTTCTTTCAGGATGCCGACTTTACGCGCATAATCATTCACGACACGCGTCAAGGCCGTTTTTGCCCCCGCTTCATGGGTGCCGCCGTCTTTTGTGCGGACATTGTTCACAAACGAAAGGATGTTTTCCGAAAATCCGTCATTGAATTGAAAAGCAAACTCTGCTTCGATTCCGTTTGTTTCGCCTTCAATAAAAACAACAGGATGCAGCACTTCTTTTCCCTCGTTCAAATACGCAACAAATGCCTCGATCCCATTTTCATAATGGAAAACGTCTTTTTGGCCGTAGCGTTCATCCGTTATTTCAATTTTTAAATCTTTCAGCAAAAACGCTGATTCGCGTAAACGTTCGCATAATGTATCGTAATTGTAAGTGATTGTACTGAAAACCGCCGGATCCGGTTTAAAGTGGATCGTTGTCCCGGTTTGGTTGGTTTTGCCGACTTTTTCAAGTGTCGTTTCCGGCTTGCCGCCATGGTGGAAACGCTGTTCGTACACATAACCATCACGGTTAATTGTTACTGTCAGCCATTCTGACAAGGCGTTTACAACCGATGCGCCGACACCGTGCAGACCGCCGCTCGTTTTATAGCCGCCCTGGCCGAATTTTCCGCCGGCATGGAGTACCGTTAAGATGATTTCCGTTGTTGGTTTGCCGAGCTTGTGAATCCCGACCGGCATGCCGCGCCCGAAATCCTGAACGCTAATGCTGTTGTCTTTATGTATCTTGACGATGATACGGCTGCCAAAACCGGATAATGCTTCATCGACAGCATTGTCGACAATTTCATAGACAAGATGGTGGAGGCCGCGTGCATCGGTTGAGCCAATATACATGCCCGGCCTTTTTCTTACTGCCTCCAGCCCTTCAAGTACCTGGATGGCATCATCATTATATTCCAAAGTATTTTGTTTCTTTGCCACATATATTCCCCTTTCAATCACCAAGAACCACTCTGACCAGAGAGAGAACAAACACTCGTTCCTATTATAGCATACTTCTTCAAAACGTCTAATACCCATTGTAACGGTAAAATCAAAATTGTAAATATAGAAAAGCAAGCGCCCTTTAACGGAAACGCCTGCTTCTTAGCCGCGGATGCAAATTATTTTGTCAGCGCATGTTCGACTTTTATACAGCGGTTCATCACCACAGTATAACCTTTCTGCTTCAAAAATTGGTACGCTTCTTCATTTTCAATTCCGAGCTGTGCCCAAAATACATCTGCATCTATTTCATCAAATTCTTTTGCAATCTGCGGCAAATATTCGGAACGCCTGAACACATCGACAATATCCACATGCCCTTGAATATCCTTTAATGAAGGTACCGCCTTGACGCCTAAAATTTCATCTGCCTTCGGATTCACCGGAATGATTTCATAACCGGCTTTTTGCATCGCTTCTGAAACCATATATGAAGTTCTTTCCGGGTTATTGCTCAAACCTACAACAGCAATGCGTTTTGCCTTTTTTAAAATGTTTTTGATCTCTTCTCTGCTTGGATTTTCGATTGCCATATCAAAATCCTCCTTCTGTAGTTGACCATAATTTTTCTACTCCTACTATACATTCGATTCCTGTGCTGCTTTCTCCTGCTTTTACCGGCCGGTGCACTTTTGCATACTGCAGGGGAGCAGTTTGTTTAAAAATATTTTTTCTTTCCATGCGGAACATGCTACAATAAGCTTAGCAACTTTTCCGCATGATTATTGGAACGCAAGGGGTTTTGAACATGTATATTGTTTTAGTGCTTATTTTAGCTTACCTGATCGGCTCGATTCCTTCCGGCTTGATCATTGGGAAGCTTTTTTACGGAATCGATATCCGGGAACAAGGGAGCGGAAATCTGGGGGCGACCAATACATTCCGGGTCCTGGGAACCAAGGCCGGCAGTGTTGTGATGGCGGCTGACATTTTAAAGGGAACGCTGGCAACCCTTTTACCTGCCTTCTTTGGTTTGGATCATACCTTGCATCCGCTGCTCGTCGGACTGGTTGCAGTGATCGGCCACATCTTCCCCATATTTGCAAAATTCCGGGGCGGCAAAGCCGTTGCAACTTCTGCTGGCGTTGTCCTCGCATACCAATGGCCATTATTTATTTTGATTATTATCGTCTTTTTGGTCACGTTAAAAATCAGCAAGTATGTGTCACTGTCGTCCATTTCTGCCGCTATTTTTGCAGTTCTGTACACTTTGGTCTATATGATAGCCACACATGATTGGCCGCTGTTTGTTATCATCCTGGCACTGTCTTCTTTTGTACTATACCGCCATAAAGCGAATATCAAACGGATCAGGGAAAAAACAGAGCCAAAAGTAACCTGGCTGTAATATCACACTCTTTCTGTCAGGTTCAATATTTAGTCAAATGCACCGCCATTGTTTTATAATGAAGAGGGTTGAAAGTGACAGATGGAGGGAATATTGGCATGAGAATTTACATAAGTGATGAGGCTGCAGATTGGTTTAAAGAAGAAATGCAGCTGGACGATGGTGAAGCCGTGCGTTTTTTTGTCAAATACGGCGGTTCTTCCCCCGTGCAGCAGGGATTTTCGCTCGGCGTCCGCAAAGATGTGCCGGATGACCCGGCCGCTGCGGTTGAACGGCATGGCCATACTTTTTTTGTGGAAAGTGCGGATGTATGGTACTTTGATGACCATGATTTATATATCGGCTATGATGCGAAACGGGACGAGCCAACTTATGATTATAAGAAACATTAGCCTAAACCGGCTGCCTGGATTCAGGTTTAAAACCCATGAATCCGGCAACCGGTTTTTATTGTAAAAATTTGTGCGGAACAAATGATAATTGTCCTTCTTTTTCTAAAACTTCCCGCTGCTTATTTCCGAAAAGGTCAAAATGGCTGTAGCCGTCTTTGCGGATATGGATCCATTCTTTCCGCAATTCGTAACGGGCGCCCCATCCCGCAAGTCTGCCCAAATCGTTGCAGCCGACCTTAGTGACAGACTTTGCCTCCGGAAAACGATCATCCAGCCAAAAATGGGTTAAAAATGCAATTTCTCCGCGATCAATCGCATCCTTCCATGCTTTCAATTGTGTCCGGCTGATGCCAAATGCCAAGAAAATCACCTCTGTTTTTTTGCTTTTTCGTAAGCTTCATGCCAATCCGGGTACTGTCTGCGGATTGAAATGGGGCGGAAGGTATCTTTCCGGACACAAACATGCCTGGATACAGCAGTAACTGCCAGTTCCCCGCTTTCCGTATAAATTTCATACCCGTAACTTACGCGCAGGCCGTCATATTCTTCGATCCAGGTTTTTACGGTTGCGGTTTCCCCGTAGCGCGCCGGTTTTTTATAAGAAATTTGAATATCTATGACAGGGGAAATAATACCGTCTTTTTCCATATCGGCATACTTAAACCCCAGATCTTCAACGAGTTTGGTGCGCCCCACTTCCATCCAGACCAGGTAATTGGCATGGTAAACCACCCCCATTTGGTCGGTTTCGGCGTATCTTACGGTAATTTTTGATTCTGATACTTGCATATTGCCCACCTCTTTATGTACATACAGTCAATATGATTATTTTATCATAAACATTCGATTTGCACCCCGCAATACGCTTATGTCCGCCAAAAAGCCGGGGCCCGGGATCAAGAGGGAAAATTTTGGTTTCGACTTGAAAACCAATCCAAATTCCATTCATCACCAGCTCCGGCTTGGATGATTTGCGTTATTGTTTTTTCTGGTAAGCGGCTTCGTCCTTGATTTCGTTTCTCATCGCTTCAAGGCTGTCGCGGCGCCGATCATTTTTTTCATTGATCTGTTCAATTTGCGTTTCATCGCTGGTATAAGCCATAGATTCCTCGGCTTTTTCCATATTTTCAATCGTATTGTGCACCATGTTCTGCAGCTTTTCGACATTATCGCTGCGGTCATCCGGTTTTGGCTGGTTTGTTGCCATGTCCTTCTCCTCCTTCAGGCTGAATAACTTACTCCCCTTTTGTCTGGATCACTTGTGCATGTTCCCCCGAACGGTCCTGCATTTTTTTCCCATTATTGCCGGAAAATCCGCGCGGTTGAGTGCCCAGATGATCCGGAGTAAAGTATTTGCTTTTTTTATTCGGATTTCCCAATTTCATCCCCTCCTCCTTAAACAGTTTTACCGGATGGAGAGGAGTTTATGAGCACATGGCAGTGGGTTATTCTGCTAATTTCATGGCATGCTTTTGCTCTAATCGTTCTTCAATTTGCATGATTGCTTCCCTGTCCCGCATTAATGCCTGTTTGTTTTCGGCCACCAAGTCTGAAAATGTCTTTTTGTTGGTTTTTCTCATGTTTGCCCGCTCCTTTGAACGTATTTTCATTTAGTATGGACAAATAAAAGAAATATTATAAATTTATTTTGAACATTTTCAAGAACGAAAACTTTATCCCAAACTAACGGGCGGCCGGATGCTGTCACAGAAGACGTTGCAACAAAGATGTTGCTTTTCTTACTTCGTTCATCAAGCGGCATCCCCTTGCTGATGGGAGTTTCACTTTTGTCCTGTATTACGCCACTTTTTCAATTGCCTGTCTGTTAATTGGCCGATCTGAATATCCAGGATTTTGCCGTTTTCATCCAGCAAATACGTGGTCGGGAGTGCCATCACGTTATAGGCATGGCTTGTTTCCTGGTTTTTGTCTAACAGCACCGGGAATGTCAAACCGTAGTTTTTGGCAAATCGTTTGACATCCGCACCCGTATCCAGATTAACGGCGATGACGGTAAATTCAGACTGGTGTTTTTTGTAAAATTGTTCGAGCATCGGCATCTCTTTTTTACAGGGCGGGCACCATGTCGCCCAAAAATTGAGCAATACTTTCTTGCCTTTAAAATCAGACAAACGAATCGTTTTTTGGTTAAGGCCTTGTAAGGAAAATCCAGGAGCGGCAGTCCCTTTTACAAGCGTTGGCGGGGGTTCTTCAGTTTCACTTTGAAGGGTATGTTCGTAAAGTTTTTCTAAGCTGTCCTGTTCTTTTGCAGCTGCTGTCGCTTCTTTCGTCTGATGAACACGCACGGCTTGTACAACCGCAAGCGATAACAGCAGGACAATCAGGAAAATTCCCGCTAAATTTAATTTTTTCATTACTGAGATCCTCCGGCTTCTTTTTGCCATTATTTTATGTAAAAACGGGAAAAATAGAAGCGGGATGGAAAAAGCTGTGATCAAAAGATCACAGCTTTTTTTCAAACGACTATTTCGTCTGTACTTCATCCTTTGACTGCAGTCTTCCGCGCAGCACCATTTGCAGGATGCCGCCGTGGCGGTAGTACTCGATTTCTACTTCGGAGTCGAACCGGACGAGCGCTTCAAATTCTACTTTGGCGCCTGTTTCATTGGTTGCGGTGACTTTTACCCAATCATGTGGTTTGACGGTTTCATCAATTTGAACATCAAATGTTTCTTTGCCTGTTAAGCCAAGTGTTTCGGCATTTTCGCCTTTTTTAAACTGCAGCGGAAGCACGCCCATCAACACAAGGTTTGAGCGGTGAATCCGTTCGAAACTTTCTGCAATGACGGTTTTAATGCCAAGCAGGTTTGTACCTTTTGCCGCCCAGTCACGGGAAGAACCCATGCCGTAATCTTTGCCGGCAAGAATCGCGAGCCCTGTACCGTTTTCTTTGTATTTCATTGCCGCATCATAGATAGATGTCACTTCATTGTCCGGCCAGTAAGTCGTGTAGCCGCCCTCTGTACCCGGTGCGATTTGATTACGGATCCGGATATTTGCAAATGTGCCGCGCATCATCACTTCATGGTTGCCGCGGCGCGATCCGTATGAGTTGAAATCACGCGGTTGAACGCCTTTTCCCTGCAGGTATTTCCCTGCCGGCGTATTTTTGCCGATTGCCCCGGCCGGTGAAATATGGTCAGTTGTCACAGAGTCGCCGAATTTGCCAATGACGCGCAAATTTGTTAAAGGCTTGACTTGGCCGGGTTTTGGAGACAAATGTTCAAAAAACGGCGGGTTTTGAATATATGTCGATTCTGTATCCCAATTGTAAAGCGGTTCATCACTTGTTTCGATTGCATTCCAGCGTTTATTGTCGCTGAAAACATGCTCATATTGCTTGCGGAACAGTTCAGGTGTCACCACTTGTTTCACTGCTGCATTGATTTCATCCTGGGCAGGCCAGATGTCTTTCAAATAGACATCATTGCCAAACTTGTCTTTCCCAATCGGGTCATTGTTTAAATCGGTGTTGACCGTGCCGGCTAATGCATAAGCAACCACGAGCGGCGGTGAAGCCAGATAGTTTGCTTTTACAAGCGGATGGATACGGCCTTCAAAATTGCGGTTTCCTGACAGGACAGATGTCACCAGCAGATCATTGTCCGCAATCGTTTTTTCTATTTCTTCTTTTAATGGCCCCGAGTTTCCGATACAGGTGGTACAGCCGTAGCCGACAAGGTTAAACCCGAGTTTTTCGAGGTACGGCATTAAACCGGAATCATTCAAATAGCCTGTAACGACTTTCGAACCGGGTGCCAGTGAAGTTTTCACGTATTTCGGCACTTCAAGGCCTTTTTCGACTGCTTTTTTGGCCAATAGACCGGCACCAAGCATCACGTACGGGTTTGAAGTGTTCGTACAGCTGGTGATCGCAGCAATGGCAACCGCACCGGTTTTAATTGGAGTCGTTTCGCCGTTATGAAAATGAATGACAGCTTCTTTGTCCAATTCTTTTGCTTCCAGGCCGAATCCCTGGTTGCCGGCCGGAGCTGTAATCGCGCTTTGGAAAGCAGATTGCATTTTCGAGAGCGGAATTAAATCCTGCGGGCGTTTCGGTCCGGAAAGGTTTGCTTCAATTTCGGACAAGTCCAGTTCGAGCACATCAGTATAAACCGGATCTTCTTTATCCGGCGTAAAGAACATGCCATTTTCTTTTAAGTAGGCTTCCACTAAAGCAACATGGTCTTCGCTGCGCCCGGTTAAGCGCAAATAGGCGAGTGATTCGTCATCAACCGGGAAAAATCCGCATGTTGCACCATATTCAGGCGCCATGTTTGCAATCGTTGCACGATCTGCAAGCGGCAATGTGGAAACACCCGGTCCGAAGAATTCGACAAATTTGCCGACTACCCCTTTTTGGCGGAGCATCTGTGTCACTTTTAATGCAAGGTCAGTCGCGGTCGCGCCGTTTGGCAGGGAACCGGTCAGTTTAACGCCAATGACTTCCGGAATCGGGAAGTAGGAAGGCTGTCCGAGCATGCCGGCTTCTGCTTCAATCCCGCCGACACCCCAGCCAAGTACACCGAGGCCGTTGATCATCGTCGTATGGGAGTCTGTTCCGACAAGGGTATCCGGATATGCTTCATACTCGCCGTTTTCCGTTTCTTTTTCATGGACCACACTGGCCAGGTATTCAAGGTTCACCTGGTGGACAATTCCGGTTGCAGGCGGGACAGCGCGGTAGTTATCAAATGCTTTTTGCGCCCAGTTCAAAAACTGGTAACGTTCTGCATTCCGTTTAAATTCAAAATCCATATTGACTTGCAAAGCATCCGCCGTTCCATATTTATCAACCTGCACCGAGTGGTCGATGACAAGGTCAACCGGAATTTCCGGATTAATTTTGTCAGGATTTCCGCCCAAATCGGCCATTGCCTTGCGCAGGGAAGCAAGGTCAACGACTGCCGGCACGCCGGTAAAGTCCTGCAAAATCACGCGGGACGGCTTGAATGGGACTTCTTTATCCCTGGCCTCATCCGATCCCCATTTTGCCAAATCTTCCACATGCTCTTTCGTAATGACACGCCCATCCATTTGGCGGAGTACCGATTCGAGTAATACCTTAATGGAATACGGCAGGCGTGCTACGTTAGCGACCCCTGCGTCCTGCAATGCCGTTAAACGGTAGTAGTGATAGCGTTTCCCTTTTAATTCAAAAGAAGACCGCGCTTGAAAGACATCGTTGTTCATGTCTTCTCCCCCTTTTTTCAAAGATTCGTGTTTTATCAAGTTAATAGAAAAACAAAATGATTCATAAAAAAATCTTCACATTTTCATCATATTACATTATGCGACATAAGTAAATAACAATAATGTTATTGCAATTGATAAGTTTTGTTTATAACACTTTTGATTCAGAACATGAAAATTTTATCCCTCTTCCGTTTCCAACATGATTTTCCGCTTTTGAAACATACTAAAGCAGAAACAAGGGGGTGAAAAAACATGGCGAGGCAAAAAGCGAACCATATCCGCCCGGGAATGAATGCAGCAAAGGCCCAGGGAAAAGGTGCGGGCTATAACGAAGAAGTTTCCAACGAACCACTAACTGAAAAAGAAAAGCAATTTAATAAAAAACGCAAAAAAAATCAATAAGACAAAAAAAGAAATCAGCGAAAAAAGCTGATTTCTTTTCAATTTTTCAGAAACCTGACACCAATATATTTTTTATATATAGCAATGATATTTTCTCCTGTAACCTTAAACGAGTGATAACAGCGCGGGCGGAAAGTCCCGTTAAAATGCCCAGTCACCGTTGCGGAAGACCGGCATAACTGTTCCATCTTTTTTAATCCCGTCGATATTCATTTTTGCGGAACCAATCATGAAATCGACATGGATAGGCGATGTATTCATGCCATGTTTCAGCAGTTCTTCTTCACTCATTTTCGTTCCGCCTTGAATTGTGGTTGGATATGCTGCGCCAATCGCCAGGTGGTTGGATGCATTCTCATCAAATAGCGTATTGTAAAACGTAATCCCGGATTGCGAGATCGGTGACGGATCAGGAACTAACGCGACTTCACCCAAACCTGTGCCGCCCTCATTTTCAAACACAACCTTTCTGATGGCTTTCTCACCCTTTTCAGCGGAAATATCGACTATTTTTCCATCTTTGAAATGGACTTCAATGCCTTCAATCAGGGTGCCAGCATAGCTCAATGGTTTTGTGCTGCGGACTACGCCTTCCATCCGGTGTGTGTCCGGTGCCGTAAAGACTTCTTCCGTCGGCATATTGGCAATGAATTCGACGCCTTTAGGGTCAACGCTTCCCCCGCTCGCCCAAATATGGTTTTCCGGCAGGCCTAATGTCAAGTCGGTGCCCGGTGCCGTATAATGCAGCGCGTCCAATTGAATTTCGTTTAATTTTGCAGCCTTTTCATCCAATGTTTGTTTATGTTTGTCCCAGGCAGCAACCGGATCTTCCTCATAAACACGGCAGGTTTTAAAAATTTGGTCCCATAAAGCATCCACTTGAGCTTCGGATGTTTTAAGATCCGGGAACACGGCAGCAGCCCAGCCGGCACCCGCAGCAGCTGCAACAGTCCATTTGATGTCATCATTTTGCGTCGCAACCATCTGCGCCCGGAATGCTTTGCTGGTCGCTTTTTGGTAAGCAGCAACTTTGGCCGGATCCGCTTCATTTAAAAGGCCGGGATCACTTGATAATATGGATAGGCGGCTGACTTTGTGATTCAGCACATGATCTTCGGTTTCGGCGATTTTATAATCCGGAATGTCTGTTAAAATTGCTTCCGGCTGGTGGAGATAATTTTGCTTGATGATTTCATCGTCGTGCCAAACCACAATGACTTTTTCCGCTCCCAAAGCATACGCTTCTTTAACGACGAAGCGGGCTAACGGCGCCTGGTCAACATTGATCGTCATTTTCACCCAGTCACCTGGTTGAACGTTTATGCCTTTTGCCACTAATAGCTTTGCATACTTTTGTAAATTTTCTTCAAAATTTGGCAGTGCCATTTTTGTTTCCCTCCATATCCTGTATTTTATAACGGGCGCAATCTAAGTATGGATCACCTGACTATTTTATACAATTCAATATTATACCAGAAGTTGGGAATCTTTGGTGAAACTTGGCTCATGGCCGGCTGCCCGTTAAAATTTCAGCGATTAATTCTGATGATGGTGTTGGATGGAGCTGATGATGAAATTTTGCCACCTGAAGCTGGTACTTGTTGAAACCATCCCGATCCTGGAGAATCGAAAGAATTTGTTTATAAAGGTTTCCCTTTTTTAAAGGAAATACAAGACCTGCTTCTTGTAAGTGCTGGAGATTAATTTCTTCCTGCCCGGGCAAAGCATCGTATATCACGATAGGTTTGCGTTTAAACAGGCTTTCACTAATGGTTGCACCACCTGGTTTTGTCAAAATCGCGTCGGCCTGATCATAAAGGTCATTCATTTCTTTTCTGCAGCTAATATAGGGAAAAGGAATAATATGAGGCTTGTTTAATCCCTTTATCTTTTCGTATAAATCTGTATTTTTACCACAAAGCACATAAAAATGAATCGGTTGGGAAGAACGGGACTCTTTAAGCTGTTCGATGATTTCATCTACTCTCCCAACCCCCATACTGCCGCCCGAAATCAGGACAGAATATAGCGGTTTCTTTTTATAGACGGGCTGTAACTGTTTGATGATGTTTGAATGAATGGGAATCCCGGTAATGAAGATTTTTTCATCGTCTATTCCTCTCTGTATCAGATAGGACTTCATCTGCCCGGTGGGGACAAAGTGAAAATCAATATGGTCCAATCCCCAAAAAAGATGGATAAAATAATCCGTATACACATTGACTACCGGAGTTTTTATCTCCTTTCTCTTTTTCATACAGTTAAGCATATAAGATGGCAAAGCATGCGTACAAATAATCAAATCCGGTTGTTTTTCTTCTATCAGCTTTTTCATAAAAGGCAAAAATAACCATTCATATATACGATAACGCTTATTTTTCTCAAAATTTCTGTACACAGCATGTTGATAGACCGCATGGTACAGGGCTGGAAATGTATGGATCCATTTCAGGTAAAGATGAGATACCACTTTTTCCATTTTCCCGTAGCTGTAGCTCAGAATATCGACTTTATCGCATGTAATAGCAGAGTCTATTTCCAACATTCCATCCGCTATCGCATGTGCAACCTGGTGATGGCCGGATGGAATTTGTAAAAATGGCAGAAATAAAACAGACTTCGTTTGTTTTTGCATAACGCACCTCTGTATCGCTTTGTCTGATCTTCCATCCTAAATTAAAATTGGAATGAATGCCATCAATTACTTGTAAAAAAAACAACCTTTTTCCTGTATAATTTCTTAGGAAGGGGGAATGTTGATTGAACATACTATTTATTTTTCTGATTATTATAATCGTCTATTATTTCATCAAAAAAGCGCATTGGAATACGAAAGATATCGTATTTAACAAAATAAAAGTGAATTCAGCATTACCGTTATCCACTGGCCACCATCCAAAATTAAACGTTTTGCAGCTTTCTGATCTGCATCTGGAAAATATATCAATTTCTCCTCACGAACTGTATGACATGTTAAAAGATGAGCCCCTTGATTTAATTGCACTGACTGGAGACTTTCTTGATCGTAAACGTACCATTCCCAAACTGGTTCCCTATTTGAAAGTGCTAAATCAATTACATGCTAAATACGGGATTTATGCCGTCTTAGGCAATCATGATTATGTGTTGCCCGAAAAGAATGTAACAGAATTAATTGGCCTACTTGAGAAGTATCAATGTAAAGTTTTGCAAAATAAACATGACACCATTTCTGTTAACGGGACACGGGTTCATATCATCGGAATTGATGACTATAGTACAAATCGAAGCAATATAGAAGCTTCGTATCAAGGAATAACAACCGGAACAAAGTTAGTCTTAACCCATGATCCAAACATTATTCTGGACATGAAAGATGATCATTTTGATTATTTGCTTGCCGGCCACTTTCATGGTGGACAGATTTGCTACCCAAAACCGTACCACCTTGCCAAAATGGGGAAGCTTGCACGAATGAATGTAATTAAAGGTTTTCATACCCAAAACGGTAAGCCTTTTTACATCAGTGAAGGACTCGGACAAACGGGTTTAAACATCCGTGTTGGAAGCCGGCCTGAAGTAACGCTTCATGAACTGGCATTGGCAATGGCTGATGAAGAAGTGACAAAAGCCATGTAAGGAAAGAAAAAGCTGTTATCTTTAACAGCTTTTTTTCATGCTTAAACATTCCCTTCCACAATGGTTAATCCAAAAATCAATTTCTGTACAGCCTGGATAACTTTTCCCTGGACATGAACAAATAACTCGGTTTTTGATGTTTTAAGACATGGAGCAAAGAATGTTGCCCGGATATCATCTCAATCGGTAAGAAAGCGATTTGTTTAAACCATTTATAAATCGGGTGAGAGATATCAAAAACTTCAAAACCGAGCCGCTTACAGCCTTTATTTAGTGCTGTAATCCCGATGATGCCTTTAATTTCACCGGAATACGGGTGATTTCGAATATAAAGTTCAATTCCAGGCAAAGACCTTTTGACGTAATGATAAATCATGAGTGCTTTTTTCAACTCACTGTTCAGGTTTTTAAACTCATGGCACAGCCGGACATTGTGAAGATGAATTTTAACTAATCTATCGTTTTTATTGATTTGTGTCCCATCTAATAAGACAATACTCCTGCCTTTATATTTAGTCAGTCTCACCCGAAAAATATTATCTTCTTCAACAGAAATGTATTTTAGACGTGTACAATGATAATACAAAGGATCAATTATCCCCCAAATGGAGATAAGATAATCTCTCATGCATCTGGCTCCTTTATGATTTCTCAACAAACATAATGCCCTTTTCTTGTGAAAATACAGAACAAATTTTTTAACAGCTATTGCCAGTACCGCAAATATTTGTGCGCAAAAAGCACCCGTCCATCACAGCGTGCCATCCCGTTTTCTGCTGCTTCGCTCTTTTGAAACATCTAGTACAAACAAAAAGGCGGAGCCATACCCGCCTTCGTACTAGCCCTCCAGGTTAGCATTCTCTACGATTTTATCCAGGTCTTTTTGAAACTGTTGAAGCTTTAACCTTTGTGTTTCGCTTGCCACCTCAAGCGCGTTTTCAATTTGCTGGTAAGTTTCGTTGATTTCTTCTTTTAAATGTTTTAAATGGTGGCCATAGTCTTCGCTGTCCACCGTTAAATCCTGATAAATATCCTCTGTCTGGTTCATACTTTGCTGGGCAGCCTGGAACGCCTGCTGCTTGTTCTTATGGTAAGGCATTGGTCATCTCTCCTTCTAAAGAATGCAATGACTAGTATTCACCGTTTTTCTGTAAATAATCCGCATAACTGTACAGTAAAATGCAAACAGTATACAACAGGAGGGATACACAGATGGTCAATAAAAACAACAGCAATGATATGCACAGAAACCAGCCAAAAGGCAACCACGGCGGGCAGCCGGAGCCGTTAAGCGGTTCAAAAAAAGTGAAAAACCGAAACCATTCCCGGCAGAAACATAATCCGGGCCATGATATGTAAATCGAAAGGGCAAGGCTCTGGCCGGAAAATTTCCATACATTTCATCATGATTGCGGCAGGCGCCTTCCCTATTTTTGATCATTTAAATGTTTTTCGAATATGGCTCAACAGGTTTATCCTATTTCAATAAAGGCAATAATAACAACAAGTTTGATAGAAAAATATATCAAACAAAGTATTGGATTGGAGGAATGTTGAAATGTCTTTCATTTTATATTTAATCGTAGGTGGAATTATCGGATGGCTTGCGGGCCTGATTTTAGGCAGAGATGTTCCGGGCGGTGTGATTGGTAATATTATTGCAGGGATCGTCGGGGCCTGGCTTGGCGGCGCCATCTTTGGCGACTGGGGGCCGACACTGGCTGGTATGGCCATCATCCCGGCACTTATCGGAGCCATCATTCTCGTGTTTATTTTGAGCTTTATTTTAAGAACAGCAAGAAAGGCTTAAGATGGAAAAGGGCGGCCAAACCGCCCTTTTTTTTCGTGGTAAAAATGTATCTCAGTTTTGCCGCACCTTTTTTAGCAGCCGTTTCTATCATGTACCCCGTTCACCGGTCTCCCTTTTGAACGTTCTCTTTTTTATACATGCGGGCATAATGCATGACTTCCGTGACATATTCATTGCTGTGGTTATATGAATAAACCGCCTTTTCGATGCGGCCGCTCGCCGCGCCGTTTCGGGCCAGGTAATTGGCTGCGCTGAAGATGGCATCCTTATCATCAAACGGATCCGCTTTCCCGTCTCCATCTGCATCCACGCCATAACCGCCGTACTTATGAATGACTGCAGGGTTGGTTTTATCATTTTCTGAAATATTTCCTTTTCCCAGGCCGCTGCAGGAAGGATGTTTCCAGCCTACGAAACTGCACGGCATAAATTGCATCGGCCCTTCAGCACCGGCAGGCGATACCATCGGCTTCATGGTTGAGAACCTTGTTTCAACACGATGATGGGCAGCAAGCACGTACCATGGAACCCCGTATTTTTTCTCTGCTTCCAAGTAATAAGCAAGATATTTTTGGGGAATATCGGGATTATACTTCTTTTGAATCTCTTCTTTTGCGTGGTGGGAGATGAGATAAAAACCGATGACCAAAACCGGAATGAGCAGAATAAACAGCGTTTTGCGCCGCTCCTGTTTCTTTTTTCTTGATGATTTGGGCATTTCAAAATAAGTCCTTTCACGTTCCATTCTGTTTATATTTTTATCATACCGAAACAAAAAGCCGAAATCCATGGAAAGATTTCGGCCTGCATTAAAAATCATCAGCACTCTTCTTAATGGTTCTCCGGCACCGCCAGCTTTTTTGAAAAATGCCCGTACAGCACGCTCATGCTTATCATAAGGATTTCAAAAGTGCTGTGTTCATCATAAACATCTGCCGCTTTTTATGAGATAAACAACCGGCGATTATTGAAAAAACCACGGGATGACAAAAGAGGTCAAAATGGCGGTCATGCCCATGGCCACACCCGAAACCGCCCCTTGCAGATCCCCTTCCTTGACGGCTTCACCGGTGCCGATCCCGTGGGAAATGGTGCCGAGCGCAAGGCCTCTTGAAATCGGATGGTCAATTTTTGCCCATGTCAAAAGCTTCAACCCGAACATCGCGCCAAACATGCCTGTGATCATGACAAAGCCCGCCACCAATATCTGGCTGCCGCCGATCATTTTTGCCACTTCACTTGCAACCGGCACGGTAATCGACTTTACGGCCAGGGATGCAAAAATGAAACGGGACAATTGAAAGATCTTAGCCATGATCAGTGCTGTACTAATGGTAATGACGCTGCCCGCCGCCATGCCTCCTAATACAGGTAACAAGTAACGCCGCAAGATTTCGCGGTTTTTATAGAGCGGGACAGCAAGCGCGACAGTGGCCGGGCCGAGAAAATAGGTCATAATCCCTTTTGCCGGACGGTATTCCGTATAGGTCACATGGCTGATTAATAGCAGCAGGATGACCACTACAGTACTGAAAAAAACAGGTGTCGTAAACGGGGAAGGATATTTCCTGGCAATGCGCAAAGACAACAGATACACCAAAATGGTTATCGCAACGCTATATAGTGTGACTATGCTGCTGCTCATAACTTTCCTTTTTGCTCCTTGCCAGAACTTGTGCTGAAAATCCCGTCCCCAAAATACCTGCTGCCGCGCTCACTGCTAAGATAAGAAAAAGAACAAGGCCTTCATGAATAAAAATCGTGCCGAGTGTCATCAATCCGGCGGAAATCGGGATAAAAAAGAAAGACAGATGTTTCAGAATCCAAGTGGCCCCCGCATCGATCCACTGCAGTTTCAAAATCCCCGTTGCCAGCATGACAAACAGCAGCAGCATCCCGCATACATTTCCCGGAATCGGCAAATGGGTGAGTTTGACGATTTCCTGGCCAGCCATGAAAATACCCCAAAGCAATCCAATTTGTGCTAAGAAAACAACCGGCTTCTTCATTTCCATACTCCCTTTGTGTGTTAGTAACAGACCGAAGCACCGCATTCAGACCCGGGAAACCGGATCGCAACGGCAAATTTCTGTATTAGTACAGTTTATACTATACAAATATTCGATAAAGGTTTTAAATATCCTTTATTTTTTTGAAAAAAAAATAAAATTGGCCGGCTGTGCCGATTGATGAAACGGCAACTAAAAAAAGAACTTGAACGGTTCAAGTTCTTAAAAAGTAATAACAATCTTTCCACGGGCATGATGGGATTCACTTAATGCATGTGCTTCTCTTACCCCCTGCTGTGAAAACGGGAAAGTTTGGCCGACGATTGCTTTCACGGTGCCTGATTGCAGCAGTTCCCCGATCTCTGCAAGCTGTTTGCCATTCGGCTGCAGCCATAGAAAATCTGCTTTCACACCGTATTTTTCTGCTTCTTCCTGTTTTGGAGCTTCCGCGATGGAAACGAGCCTTCCGCCTTTTTTTAATATTTGATAGCTTCCGGACTGGATGCGGCCGCCCAGGGTATCGTACACTGCATCGAAATCCTTCAATATTTCTTCAAAATGTTCAGTTCTGTAATCAATCGCCATATCGGCACCCAAGTTCTTCACAAATGCGCCATTCTCTGCACTTGCCGTTGTTGCGACATATGCACCGGTATGATGGGCAAACTGGATGGCAAGACTTCCAACACCACCTGCACCGGCATGGATCAATATCTTTTCTCCTGCCTTTAAGCCGAGCACATCATAAAGCCCCTGCCAGGCAGTTAAACCGGCCAGCGGAACCGAAGCGGCTTCTTCAAAAGAAACATTCGGCGGTTTTAAAGCCAGTTTATCCTCATCGATGGCAACAAATTCCGCGTAGGTCCCGTTCCTGGTTGTATCCGGGCGCGCAAAAACAGCATCCCCCACCTTGAAATTTTTTACTGACTTGCCGGTTTCTGTGATGATTCCCGCGGCATCCCATCCTAAAATAATTGGAAAATCAAAAGGAAGCATGTCCTTTAAGTAACCTTCCCTTAATTTCCAATCAATTGGATTCACCGAGGTCGCTTTCATTTGCACAAGCACCTGGTGATCCTGAATAGAGGGAATTGGCACTTCTGCTTCTTGAAGCCTGTCCTTCCCGCCATACTGATTTATAACGACTGCTTTCATCTGCTACTCCTCCTGATTTCACATTACAATTTATTATTGTATCTTTTTCCAGACGCTTCATCAAATCATTCAGCTTAACAACAGTATGCGCTTCAAATCAAATGAAATACCGTGTATGACGGGCGCCCAAAATTTAAATAATAGGACTGGAGGGGATAAAAATGGGCAGACGAAAACGAAAACCGCTTGTTGCCGGGGCAAGAAGCGGCCTTGACCAATTAAAAGCGAATGTCATGGCACAACAGGGATTTCATGTCGATCGAACACATCCGGATGCGGTAAAATACGAAGTTGCAAAAGACCAGGGCATACCATTGCAAAAAGGCTATAATGGGCGGCTGACATCCGAACAGGCCGGCAAAGTCGGCGGCCCGATCGGCGGAAGCATGGTGAAAGAAATGGTCAGAATGGCACAGGAGCAGTTAAAAAAGCAATAACAGTATTGCAACTGTCACGTACAGAGGATCAGGCCCTCTGTACGTTTATTTATAAATGAGTTGTTCAAGTTCTGTTTTGTCCATCTGGCCGCGGATGCCGCTTTTCTGAAGAAAATAGCGGATGATTTCTTCCCTGCCCATTTTTAACTGTGCAAGCCCGCGCGCAATGGTTTTCAAATACGGCGCCGGCGGTTTTACAAACAGCTGCCCGTCCATTGGCATGCCGGTTGTGAACGTAAAGATCGGCGCACCGTCTTTCATCCCTAAATAAACAATGCGGTTATACCAGCCGCTGCCAACCCGGGCAGAGCCTTCCTCGATTACTTTTTTTAAATCAATCTCCAGCTCGGCGAGTCCGTTTTCCTGGTCCACCACTTCTTTAAACTGTTGTGCCGTCACCAAATACATTCTGCCAACCGTTTCAGCTTTTTCATGCCTCTTTGTGCTGATAAAAGCAACGCCGCCTTTGCCCCATTTGCTGTTCTCCCTGGCAAAATAGAGCGGGTATGGCATCATGATTTTTTTATCGGACATAGGCGGCGTATGGTCGGTGCAGCCCGGTTCCTCCTGTGAGGATCCCGGCGGCCGCCCGCCTGCTATATAACACATAAACCGCTCACGCAAAAGATTTGACCCGTAGCTTGCATACCAAACATTCATTGTATTCACCTCTAAAAATTAGTCCGGAACGGCCCGAATCGAAAACAGCCGTGAAGCATAATCGCCGGGCCGTTTTTTTGAAGACAGCATGCTTTCCGTAAGCAGCAGGCCGGCATGCATGAGTTCATCGCCATAAACTGTTTCCTGATAACCATCCACCTGATACAACCGGCCCGCATCCAAGCCTTGCAAACGGATCCGCGAGAAAGGTGCATTTGGCCGCGCATACATTTGATAGCAGCCGGCAAGTGCTTCTTTTTGGTCAGCGGACACCACCATCCACGCCGCCTGCCCCGATTCGAACGGACTTTCCAAGCGGTAAAAACGGCCGAATTGGATGAGTGCGCGCTTTTCTTTAAAAAATGCAGTTTGTTTTCGGATCACCGCTTTTTCATCCTTACTGAGCAATGTAATGTCCAGTTCGTAGCCAAACGTGCCAAAATAAGCCACGTTCGCGCGCGTATGAAGCGGCGTTATCCTGCCGGCCTGGTGGTTTGGAACAGCGGAAACATGGCTGCCGATGGAAGAAAGCGGGTAAACAAAAGAAGTGCCATACTGGATTTTCAATCGTTCCGCCGCATCCGTATCATCGCTTGCCCATGTTTGCGGCGCATAATACAGCATTCCGGGGTCAAAACGGCCGCCGCCGCTTGCACAAGACTCAAACAATATCGCAGGAAAATGTTCAATCAATTTTTCGTATAATTTATAGACACCGAGAATATAACGATGGAACACTTCACCCTGTTGATTTTTTGGCCAGGCGCGCGAAAACACTTCCGTTATATTGCGGTTCATGTCCCACTTCATATACGAAATTTTTGACGATCCGATCGTTTCGCACATGGCTTGAAAGAGCGTTTCAACAACCTCATCGCGGCTGAAATCCAGCACATACTGGTTGCGGCCGTGCGACATTGGGCGATTCGGCGTTGCGATCACCCAGTCGGGATGCCGGCGGTACAAGTCAGAATCTTTATTCACCATCTCAGGTTCAAACCACAAGCCGAATTTCATGCCGAGGGCTTCAATCTTTTCTGATAGGCCCTTGATTCCTTCCGGCAGTTTTTCCAGGTTGGCCGTCCAGTCCCCCAGTGAGCTTTTATCATTGTTTCTGTTGCCAAACCAGCCATCGTCAAGGACAAAGAGCTCAATCCCCAAATTCTTTGCCTCCTTGGCAAGCGTTAGAATTTTTTCTTCATCAAACTTAAAGTATGTAGCTTCCCAACTGTTGAATAGGACCGGCCGGGTTTTGTCACGCCACACCCCCCGTACCAATCGTTCACGGTAAAGATGGTGATAGGTTTGGCTCATGCCGTTTAAACCCTGATCTGAATAAACCATCACACATTCCGGTGTCACAAAGGTCTCACCGGGGTTCAGCTTCCATCTGAACTGGAACGGGTTGATGCCCATCATCACACGTGTTACCTGAAAATTGTCGACTTCGGCACGGGCAAGAAAATTTCCGCTGTAAACAAAGCTGAAGCCGTAAACTTCCCCGCTCCGTTCTGTTGCTTCGGGCCGCTTTAAAGCCAGGAAAGGATTGAATTGGTGGCTGCTTGCCCCGCGCGCACTGGAAACGGACTGGACGCCTTTCGCCAACGGTTTTACCTGGACATGGTTTTCCCGTGCCCATGCCCCGTGCAGCGTAACCATTTCAAAATGATCATCCGGAAAATCAACACTTGCACTCATCGCTTCATTTAAATAAACATGGCGCCTTCCCCGATTGGTAAAAACAGCATGACGCGTCAACACGTTACACCCGGCATAAATGGTATAGGACAAAATCAGCTGCATTTCCAGTACGTGATCAAACAAATAAATCTCCAGCGTATCGGCTTCGTTGTCGTCTTCCACATAAACTGCCGGCAATCCTTTTAATGTTGGTTTGCCTTTTTTTAATTGGTAGCCCTGATAACGGAAGTCTGCAATCCTGCTTCCAATTGTATCACGGATTTCAAATGCCGGATACCTGAAGTCAGTTGTCCCGTAGCTTGGATACTCTTGTTTGATATATTCAAGGGATGAAGTATGGTTCCCTTCCAGGCGATTTGCAGATGCCCCGTGTTTCTTTCTTTCTGTTAAATGGCGGAATGAAGGACGGTGCCGGATTTTTTTACCGTAGTATAAATGCTCCAGCTGCCAGAGATGATCCATCACGCAAAATATATAGCTGACAGCGTCATTTGTTAAATGGAACTCTTTTGTTTTTTCATTGACAAAAACAGGCATGATACACACCTCTTTCGTTTTCTTCCTTTCTATTGTATGTGCCTGTTTTCGTTAAATTTACATGCATACGCTTTATTTCACATATCATTCTATTTCTAAACCATTTTTCTTTTCAGGCACATTTTTAGAATTATCTAACAATAATATTGACAAAATTGTGAACAATCCAGTACGATGAAGGAGAAAAAATACATGGTTGAAGGAGTGGTTTTTGTGGAAAAAATGGTGCACAATCATTCACCAAATCCTGATTTTGAGAAAATCGCCGCAAGCACCGGATTTCAAAGACTGATGGCCGCCAAGAAAAGATTCATTGTACCGCTTACTGTTTTCTTCCTAGTTTTTTATTTCGCACTGCCGGTGTTAACTTCGTATTCAAAAGTGTTAAACCAGCCGTTCGCCGGGGATATTACCTGGGCCTGGGTATTTGCTTTCCTCCAATTTATCATGACCTGGGTTTTGTGTACCATGTATGTTAATAAAGCAGTCTTCTTTGACAGGATGGCTCAAAAGGTATTGGATGAACATGCCCAAAAGGGAGAAAAAGCCATATGAATGTAACCGTTATCATTTTATTTTTATCCATTGTTGCCCTGACCCTGGTGATCACTTACTATGCGGCAAAACGGACGAAAACCGCAAATGAATTTTATACCGCCGGCGGGGACTTAAGCGGCTGGCAGAACGGCTTGGCAATCGCAGGTGACTATTTGTCTGCCGCATCTTTCCTTGGCATTGCCGGGATGATCGCTTTAAGCGGTTTTGACGGTTTCTTTTACAGTATTGGCTATCTCGTTGCGTATCTCGTTGTCTTATTTATTGTTGCAGAACCGTTACGGAATTTGGGAAAATACACACTGGCGGATATGATCAATGCCCGCTTTGATGCCAAAAAAGTACGCGGAGTCGCGGCCGTCAATACGATTACGATCGTAATTTTCTATATGATTGCACAGCTTGTCGGCGCCGGGGCGCTGATCCAATTGCTATTTGGGCTGCCTTATTGGGCGGCGGTTCTCATTGTCGGTATAATGATGACAATTTATGTGCTGTTCGGCGGTATGACCGCAACAAGCTGGGTGCAGATCATTAAAGCGATGCTGCTGATGGTTGGAACAGTTGTCATTTCCTTTCTCGTGCTCGCAAAATTTCAATTTAATATTCTTCAAATGTTCCATGAAGTGAAAACGGCTACATCATTGGGAACAGATTATTTGAATCCGGGTGTTAAATATACAAACCCGGTCGACACGATCTCGCTTATGCTGGCTTTGGTGCTTGGTACAGCCGGCCTGCCCCATATCTTAATGCGCTTTTTCACAGTCAAAGACGCAAAAACAGCCAGGTCTTCCGTTGTCACCGCGACATGGGTCATTGGCATCTTTTACATTTTAACGATTTTTCTTGGATTTGGAGCGGCTGCTTTTGTCGGCAATGAAAAAATTGTGGCCGCAAATGCTGCCGGCAATATGGCGGCGCCGCTTTTAGCAGGAGCGCTCGGCGGCGATTTCCTGATGTCCTTTGTGTCTGCGGTTGCATTTGCGACAATTCTTGCAGTGGTTGCCGGGCTTGTGCTTTCCGGCGCATCGGCATTCGCCCACGACATTTACGGCCAGATCATGAAGAAAGGCCAGGTAACCGAGAAACAGCAAATCGTTGCAGCGCGTTACGCTTCAATCGGCGTTGCAGTGTTCTCAATTCTATTGGCCTTATTTGCACAAAAAATGAATGTTGCATTTCTTGTCTCACTGGCATTCTGCGTGGCAGCAAGTGCAAATCTGCCGGTAATCATCTGTACGATTTATTGGAAAAAATTTAATACTGCAGGCGCCATCACCGGTATGCTATGCGGATTAATTTCTTCGCTCGTTTTGGTTGCCATCAGCCCGAATGTATTTTCACCGATTGAAGGGGCTGCAATTTTTGTTGGCACGCCATTGATCACGCTGACAAACCCGGCGATCATCTCCGTTCCGCTCGGTTTCATCGGGGCATATATCGGCACAGTGGCATCGAATAAGCAGGATGCAAAGCGGTTTGCTGAAGTATCCGTGAAAGCGAATACCGGCTACAAAGAGTAAATATAAAAGCCTGCCCCTCACCAATGAGTGTGCGGGGCAGGCTTCTATCCTATCTTTTTTTATATAAACCGGTTCACCATTTCCAGCAGCTCCCCGATTTTCCAATCCCTCACGATTAAATCCGCGGCATCATCCATTTCGGTTGGCTCCATATTAACAATCACCAGCTTTGCCCCATTTCTCTTTGCTTCTAACGGGAACTGGTTGGCTGGTGAAACTGAGAGCGAGGACCCGAGAACAATAAACAAGTCCGATTTTTCAGCTTCATCACTTGCCTGGTAAAAAGCATCGACTGGCAGGCTTTCACCAAATAACACGACTGACGGCCGGATCAATCCGCCGCACGGGCATTTGTAATTCCCTTCAAGAAATAACGTATCCGGATAAACGGTGCCGCAGCGGTTGCAATGGCATTTTCTCAGCGTGCCATGCAGTTCAATGACATTTTCATTGCCGGCTTCCTGGTGCAAGCCATCCACATTTTGAGTGATAATCGAGCTGAGCAAGCCCCGTTGTTCCCAATCAGCAAGAATTTTGTGGCCTGTATTCGGCCCGGCCTGCTGTTGGTTCTTCATGCGGTTGTAATAAAAGTCAATAAAGCTTTGCACATTCTCATTCATCGCTGAAACGCTCGCGACAGTATCCGGATGGACTTTTTTCCATAAGCCTTTACTCGATGACCGAAAATCAGGCAATCCGCTTTCGGTGGACATCCCGGCACCTGTAAAAACGACCGGATACTTTGCAGCGCTTAAACTGTGGCTCAGTTCCTGAATCACATAACTGTCATCTTCATCTAAGATGGCCAAACGATCACTTCCCTTTTTTATCAGATTACGCTTTTCTCTACCCTTTATTTTAACAAAAATGATTGAAGAACAAACCAAAAATATCTTAGAATACTTATTTCATATCGGCCTATGAACTGCAGCTCTCTCCTTTTTTTTGCTTGAGATCGCGTTCATCCGGCTTATGAACTGCATTTCTCCCCCAATTCTCCCAAGATAGCGTTCATCCGGTCTAAAAATGACAATTTCATTCCCTTCATTACCGGCAAGCTGTTTTTTCTCAAATGACCCGTTAAAACTCCATCCATACAAAAAAGGCTTTCCCAATGTTCATTACGAATCATCAGGAAAGTCCCTTATATTTCTTATCCGGCTTCCCCCGCCAGGCTGCCGTGCTGCATCTGATACATTTGGTAATACTTGCCTTTTCGGGCCATCAGCGTGTCGTGATCCCCTTGTTCAACGATGCGGCCGCGGTCCAGTACAAGAATCTGGTCCGCATTTTTAATCGTGGAAAGGCGGTGGGCAATCACAAATGTGGTTCTGCCTTTTTTCAAGACGTCCATCGCATTCTGGATCAAGCTTTCCGTCTCCGTATCGATATTGGAGGTCGCTTCATCCAAAATTAAAATCGCAGGGTCAAATGCAAGAGCGCGCGCAAATGAAATCAACTGGCGCTGCCCCGATGAAAGGGTGCTCCCTTTTTCAATGACCGGTTCATCCAGCCCCTTTTCCAAATTCGCGAGCACTTGATCGGCACCAACTGCTTTTAAAACTGCTGCCGCTTTTTCCCTTGTAATCCGCGGATCGTTTAGGCTGACGTTTGAATAAATGGTACCAGTAAACAAATACGGATCCTGGAGCACAATCGCCATATGGTCACGCACGGTCTGGCGCGGAAGGTCGTGGATATTGATCCCGTCAATCCGGACCTCGCCTTTGCTGCAGTCATAAAAACGGAACAGCACATTCATAATTGAACTTTTTCCGGAACCGGTATGGCCGACAAGTGCCACCGTTTCACCCGGTTTTGCTTCAAAATCGATATCTTTCAGCACATATTCGTTTTCTTTATAACCGAAATAGACATGGTCAAAAACCACATGCCCTTGATAGCGCGGCATTGTTTCACTGCTCACATCTTCGCCTTTTTCATCGAGCAGTCTAAAGACACGTTCGCCGGCAACCAATGCCTGCTCCAAATTGCTGAACTGGTTGACAATATTATTGATCGGATTAAACAGGCGGTTAATATAATCGACATAAGCGTACAGGAGACCAACCGTCAGGCCGGCCCCGAGCCCCTGTGTGCCGTGCCCGAAATACCAGATAAACGCAACGAGGATTAAATTCTTTAAAATGCCGGTTATATTATGGGATGATAAAGAATTCAGCGTCAGCAGTTTATTTTGGTAACGGAAATGTGTTTCATTCAGCGCCTCAAACTCTTCACGCGTTTGTTTTTCACGCCGGAATGCCTGGATAATCGGCATACCCTGAATTGATTCATTGATCATTGCATTCAGTTCGCTGACTTTGGAACGGATCATATGATTGTATTTTTGGGCGTATTTTCTGTAAATCCGCATCCAAACCAGCAAAATCGGAATCAGAAGCAAACAGATCAGCGCCAATTTTACATCGAGCAAAAACATGGCAATATAGATGCCGATGATATAAAAGAACCCGCTGAAAAAGTTTGACAGTACCGCCACATACAGTTCATGAATAGCCTCTGTATCATTTGTGATCCGTGATACGACTTTCCCGGCCGGAAGATTATCAAAATACTGGATCGGCAGTTTTTGCAAATGGGCGAACACATCATTGCGCATTTTCTGGATAATGCGATTGGCCGCCTTTTGCAAATAAAAATACTGTCCGAACTGGGCGATCCCTGCAATAACAAATAAGCCGAAATATACCAGCAGCAGTTTAACAATATAAGGCACCTCCGGCTGGTAAAAGCGGAGTACTTCAGCAGCCGATAAACGTTCAGCTTCATAACTTGCAGTTTTTCCTTTCAGCGTCACGAAAAGCCGGCCGTTCTTTACGGATCGTTCCCCATCCTTTGCCGCTAAACCGTCCACAAAGTAGAAGTGTTTGTCTACTTGTACGATCGAAACTTTTTTCCCGCTTTTCTCTTCAGCTCCGGCATAAGCAGCCCTTTTATAATAATGCCCCTGATAAACCACAGCCCGGGCTGGATGTTCCGTCTGCACCCACTCGTTCTCAATCCCTAAAATGTGCTGGTCAATCAAATTTTTAGCAATAAGCGGGCTTATCACGTCGGCTGCAACTGCAAGCACCAAAGCAGCCAGCGCTGTAAAGAGAATGCCCTTAAATTGAAGGGCGTATTGAATCAATCGTTTTGCGACCATTATGCCCTCACCTCCTCATGCTCAGGGGGTTGCAGCTGCTGGCGGAGAAATTGTTCATAATACCAGCCGTGGCGTGCAAGAAGCGCTTCATGTGTGCCGGCTTCAATGATTTTTCCTTCATCGAGCACCACGATCCACCGGGCATGTTCAACAGCTGACAAACGGTGGGTCGCAATGATCGTCGTTTTATGATGACGTTCGTTGCGGATATTCGCAATAATGACAGCTTCTGTTTTCGCATCAACTGCCGATAAGGCGTCATCCAGAATTAAAATTTCCGGATCATTTAATAAGGCACGGGCAATCGAAATCCGCTGTTTCTGGCCGCCTGAGAGTGCCACCCCTTTTTCGCCGACAAGGGTGTCAAGCCCCTCCGGCAACATCTCAATGTCTTTCTCTAATGCAGCAAGACGGATGGCATGTGCCAGTTCCTCATCTGTCGCTGTATCTGCACCGAACAGAATATTTTCTTTTACCGTCCGCGAAAACAGCACATGATCTTGCGGGACATATCCGATCCAACTGAGGACACGGTCTTTTTCAAGCGTTTCTATTCTTGCACCGGAAATTTCCAGCGCCCCGTCCCCGAGCGGATATTCGCGCAGCAGCTGTTTAATCAGCGTCGTCTTCCCGCTCCCTGTCTTCCCGACGATCCCGATCGTATCCCCTTTACGAATTTGCAAATCAATATGTTGCAGATTGAGATGATTCGAACGCGGATATTGGAATGACAGCCCGCGAAAATCAATCGTGTCCGGCCGGGCAACCATGTTCGGGGCTGGCGGATCTTTTACATCTTCTTCCACATCCAAAGTGTTCTGGACCCGGTCTAAGGAGGCATTGCCGCGTTGCATGACATTGATCAACTCCCCGATGGCGAACATCGGCCACGTCAGCATCCCCAGGTAGACATTAAATGAAACCAAATTCCCCAGTGTAATGCTTTGCTGGAAAACCAAATAAGTCCCGTATGCGAGGCCGATCGTATAACTTAGACCCGTGATAATTTTCGTCAACGGGCTAAAAAACGCATCAATCTTTTCTACCGCAATATTTTTTTCGTACACATCTTCCGTCATTGCGCGGAATCTCGATTGGTCGGCTTTTTCCTGGTTATAGGCACGGATGACGCGGACACCGGCAACTGATTCAAGTACACGATCATTTAAATCGCCGAATGCATCCTGTGCAACAGTATATCGTTCATGGATTTTTTTGCCCAGCACCTTAATACCGAACGCCAAAACCGGCAGCGGCAGGATGGCTGCGAGCGTTAATTTCCACGAAACGAGAAACCCCATCGTCACGATAATCGTCAGCATATACATCGTTGAGTCAACCAGCGTTAGAATTCCGAAGCCGGCCGTTTGCGAAACCGCCCGCAAATCATTTGTCGCACGCGCCATTAAATCCCCGGTCCGGTTATGCTCAAAAAACGGCGGCGCCATTTTCAGAAAATGGCTCATCAGCCGGGAACGCAGTATTTTTTCAATAATAAACGCCCCGCCAAACAAATTGTATTGCCAAATATAGGTAAATCCATAGAGAAGAATGGCGACTGTAAACATAGCCGTGAGATAAGCGGTTAAGGTTTGTGCAGTCAGGTCCCCTGTAAAAATTTTATCAATCGTTTTACCGACAATCATCGGCGGAATGATTTCCAATAAATTAACAATGCCAAGCGCCAGAACGGCAATTGTATATCTTTTCCAATACGCTTTAAAAAACCAGCCCAATTTTCCTAATACACTTAACAAAACATCGTCCTCCTCTCCCTGCTGTACTAACCACTTTCCTTCTCCGCAACATGCGGTTGCCGCACCTGTCTTTGCATCTCATCTCTTCCTCTCTTTTATAAGTGATATCAAAACAGCGGGATCAGCTGCCATCCCCAAAACGCAAAAAAGCACAGTATACGCTCTTTATGGGAGCAATACTATGCTTCACAATAATTGCGCAGGCTTTAGCAACCTGCGTTAGACTCCTGCCATCATTTCAGGCCGCGATTACGAAGGTTGCGTCCATATTCAGTTTGATAGATCCATAACGGTTAACCATCCTTCTCATGACACGCAACCTCCTTTTGCAACAGTTTTTGAATAGCCATATTTTAGCACGTCTGCTGGTGATTGTCAATTTACTTTTGAAAAATTTTCCATCTTTCTCATTTTTTAAATCCTTTATCATCCATGATGGTGATGATCGTGCCCGTGTCCTTTCGAAGGATTGGTGATCACGAATCCTTCTTCCGGAACGTAATAGTACTGGATCCAGATGCCGTCCAGATATGCTTCCCTGGAATCCAAAAGAATGTCGATGCCCTTGTCTGTTTTTACAATTTCATCGTGTTCCTTTGGCGTATCAAATTCGATGCCGTAATGGGCATGATCACCGTGCATATTGGTAATATAGACACGGATCATCTTTCCTTCCGCTTCATCCGAATTCAGCCTGCTTTTTAAGACTTTTGCTGCATTTCGATTGATTTTTACCTTCATCTTCCAACCTCTATTCTATAAAGTGAATCTTTCATCAGCGGGGTTTTCTTGAACCCCGCCTAACCTTTTTGAGTGGGAGTCATACTGCCCGTTATGTCGGGATTAATTTGTACTTTTATTATTATGCCAGAAAAACGGCAAATCGCAAAATTTCCGGCATCCGTTTTTTATTTCAGTTACTTAAAATTTGCATACTCGAAATATTTTAGACTATAATACAACTGTTTTCAGTTACAGAATGGAACGGACGGCTTTCAGAAAGGATAATGAATATAATGCGCCGCCTATCCTTTGCTTCAGACACTTTAAAAAACGCAGATCATAAGTGAGGTAAGAAACCATGGCTGTATCAAAAAGAACTATATTTTTAACCGCGATTGCATCAGGCACAATGCTGAACCCGCTGAATTCATCAATGATCTCGCTGGCGCTGCACAGCATTCAAAAAGATTTCCATCTCAGTTTTTCAACCGTTTCGTGGCTGATTTCTTCCTTTTATTTGGCAAGTGCGGTTGCCCAGCCTGTGACAGGAAAAATCGGCGACTTAATCGGGCGCAAGAAAATGTTTCTGGCCGGGCTTGTGCTTGTGGCCGTGTCGGCAATCGGTGCCCCGCTCGCCCCGGCATTTTCTGTGCTGCTGGTCATGCGCCTCTTCCAGTCAATCGGCAGCAGCGCCATCTATCCATCCGGCGTCGCGCTGATTCGGAACCATATCCATGAAAACCAGGCCCAAGCACTTGCGGTGTTGTCTATTTTTGCATCCGCCATGACAGCACTCGGCCCGACAGTCGGCGGCCTTCTGATCGGAATCGGCGATTGGCCGTCCATTTTCGTTGTGAATTTTCCTTTTATTATCATTAGCTTTTTACTGGGTTGGTTTATGATTCCGAAAGATCCTGCCAAGAAAGATACCTCTTTTAAAACGGTGGTGCAGCAATTGGACTGGACCGGGATCTTCTTGTTTGCAGCAGGTCTTGTAATGCTGCTTTACTTCCTGCTCTCACTGGAAACGGCTGTCCATTTACGGGCGGGCATCTTGGGCTTCTTACTGTTGATCGCTTTTGTATGGTTTGAATGGCATAAAGAAGCGCCGTTTATTGATGTCCGGTTTTTGAAACAGCACCGATCCTTGACAATTGTTTATGTACAGTTTATTGTGCTGAACCTATTTAATTACTGCCTGTTTTTCGGCTTGCCGAGCTTTTTCCAGGACGGGCTTCATTTCAGTGTGCATACAAGCGGCCTGATGATGCTGTTTATGTCGGGCGCGAGTATTATTGTCTCGCTGGCATCAGGTAAATGGGTGGATCGTGTTGGCACGGCAAAACCGATTCGGATTGGCGCTGCGGCAATGACGGCAGGCGCCCTGCTCATGGCCTTATTTTTCTTGAACGCGCCCATTTGGTTAATGGGACTGATTCTCTTTCTTCTTGGAATCGGGTACGGGATCGGCAATGTGGCCCTCCAGGTTGCAATGCTCGATGAAACGCCGGAAAATATGGTGGGTACAAGTTCAGGGCTTTTTCAAACCTGCCGCTATTTAGGATCTATCCTATCATCGGTTGTTCTCGGAATTGTTTTTGCAGACGGGATCACATCCGGGCGATTTATTTTTCTGGGGGCTGTATTAATCGCAACCGGCGTGATTTCAGTTTTGATCAGTTTAAAACCTGTAAGATCAAGGGCATTTTGACAAAATAAGCGCGGTTTCGGTATCCGCGCTTGTTTTCTGATCCTATATATTTTCACATGAAATCAATTTAGTTTACATAATATAATTATAATATAACATGAAACATGAACAGAACACTGCTACTCTGTCATCAACTGTAAAAAGTAGTAGCAATGAAAAGTGATGCCAGGTCTTGATGTAAAAACTTAAGTTCATTTTATATAACATCAATATCTTTTTAATTTTGCAGCTGTATAACCGATCAGCAGGGTCACCAGCGAGAAAAAAATCGCGATACTTGAAAAAGCCAGAATATAAAAATTGTACCCGGCTAATTTCGCGATCAGCTCACTGATATTAAAACCGAATAAAACAGCCATCACATTCAGAAAAACCAGCAGCCCAAAAATCGACAGGCAGCCGCTATACGCCCCTTTTAAGTCCGCCGTGCTTAAGGCAATATGGGAAGAAATACAGATGGCAAGCAGAACATAAATCCAAAAACGGGGATTCACGAAGTTATCGATGGTAAACAGGTTCGCAGCCAGCGCACTGAATGAACTGCCCAGTAAAATGAGAATATGTTTCTGGGCGGCACCAGTTTGAATCTGCATATGGACCGTATCCATAAACGGCGCGTATGTATCAGGCAATAAAACATACATCCCGGCAACAAGCGTAAGGATACCCAGGATGACTGGCGCTGTCCCGATAAAAAAGTTTCCGATCCGCTGGTACAAGCTGCCCGGGTTATACTCATGGCTCACATAGCCAAGCACCCCGTCCCCGCTATACAGCTGCAGCCATTTGATCTCTGTTATGCGGTGGCCGAATACAATGCACATAAGCACATGGCTCAATTCATGAACCGGCGTACCGAGCCATGCCGTCGCTGCAATCCCCTTCCAGCCGAAAGCCCGGAGCAAAAACTGTGTCGACCATTTTTCTAAAAACCCGAGCACAAAACCGACGGCAAGCAGAACCCCGAGCAAATTAAATAGTTCTATTAAACTAAGCAGCAAAAGATGAATGACAGTTTGCAAAACCCGGCCCCTTTCCGGTGAACCATAATCTGTTTCTTCATTTTAAAACAGAACTGGCTTGAAATCCAGAAAAGCACGGCCAAAGAGAAATTTTCCCGGTTTGTCCAAAATCAATTTTTCCAGTAAAATAGACGACAGTGAAAAATTGAATGAACCAGGTGAACATAATGGACTTTGTAATCAACTATCTCTCCTTCTACGTCATCCAGGTAGAAGGACAAGGTGAACAGGCGAGAAAAACATATAAGCATTTTCAAACGTTAGATCAGGAAGAATACGAGCTTAGCAATGTTAAAGACTTTCTCGACGGCGAACTTGAAAAAATTACGAAACGAAAAGTGGACATCCACCCAAAATCGGAACAAGTCCCCACTAAAATTGGCCGTTTCATTGTCGAGCCGGGCTACGGACTTGACTCAAATCCGAATTTCAACCTTTTCAGCCGCGCACGCCAGGCGGATTCAAAAGAAGCTTTTCAAAAGACAAGCGAAGCATTTTTGGCTATCTATCTCGACACCAACGCGGTCAGGGGCGGCGCCTTCCTCATTGCTTCAGCAAAATTGAGGAAATACTTCGATGAGCCGTTTATTTTCATCATGAAATGTGACTTTGAACCGAAAGTGGCAACCATTACGGATGAAGCCACGCTGTTGCGGAAAGTTGAAATGGCGATTACGACGAAAGGCATGAAATCGATCCAATATCCTTATATGCCTGAAGAAGGGATGATTGAAGAGTCACAGCTGAAAATCCACCAGGCTTCCCACGCCCACTATTTCGAAGAGTTTTTAAAATACGTCGAATACGGTGAATCGATGCCGCAAATCATGAAGTCGCAGGTAAAAACGATGGTGGAAGAACATTTCCATGAAGTGCTTGAAGAAGACAGCACCGAGTTTTTGGAATTTGAAAAGGAAATGGAAATCTGGGAAGCAAGCCCGAAACGGGAAATCCAGGAAAGGCTGACAACAGAACAGGTGATGGAAGCAACGGCACAGATTGTGGAAAATGCCCCCGAAGCAGATTTGGAGATGAAACTGGACCATATTTCGCTGCGTGCCCTGCTTTCCGATTTCGGCGAAGCCGTGCATATTGCCAAGATTGGCGGCCGCTATGTGACCGTGATTGAATCTGATTCCATCCTCTTTGAGAAAGAATTCTCGCCAATTGAGTTCCTGCAACCGGATGAGTTGGAGAAGGTACTGGAGCGGGTTGGGAAAAAAGTGTTAAAATGACCGGTACTTCAAACTAAAACGCGCTCTAAATTGCAAAGAACAAAACCAATAAAGATAAAGCCGTTATCAAAGCACCAAGTATTTTCTTTTTTTCTTGGAAATAGGATATACCCATGCACAGAAACATGGCTCCAAAAGAAATTTCCTTATATTGGTAGAACACTTCCTTTTGAGCGATTAATTCGTATGTTAGCATCGCAATTATAATAAGCGCAAAGAAGTACTGTAAGATTTTCATCATGCAACTCACTCCAGTTTGGGGAAATTGTTATAAAAAGGCAAATAAACATTTTGCTTTCCGGATAATTTCAGCATCTTTTACACATCCTATACTTTGGAGGTGGTAAAATGAATGACAGAGGTTATAAATCAAATACTTACTCGTACAACGATCAGCTTGATAACGAGGCAGGGAATGAAAATCAAGAAGGTGTAATGGATAGTATCGGTGAAACCATCCAAAATGCCATCAACAAAGTGACCGATAATGACCAAAACAATACCCAAAGTTAATGTTGAAACCGTTGGACGCCAATCAGTGGCGTTCTTTTTGCAACGAGGCTATCCTTCACTTATTTTTTCTCTTTACTACAGTAATGATCAAAGCTGGTAAATGATGATCCCTGCTTGTTAGACGATTATTAATTATTATTTTTTGTATTTTTCTTCAACAAAACGCAAAAAGTAATGTTTGAATTCCTGCTCTCCAGCGATTAAATGTAAGGAGGAAAATATGGCAAACACAACAAACAATCAAGATGGAAATACCAGGGCAGCTGTTCGCCTGGACCATTCACCCATTACAGACCCTCTAAATAGTGATCATGCATATAATGACAAGGGATTAAACAACATTGAAAAACTCAATAAAGCCATAAAGAAAAATTCCAAATAAATAATCAAGTTGCAACAATACCAACGGCGCTTAACAGAACGAATTACACCGGAAGAATCATAATGGCAGCCGAGCCAAGGGGGTTTTAAAATGGAGCAAAATAGGTTAAAACAAATTTTATCTTCTTCTGCAGAAATTCATGTAAAATACAACGGAACTTCCGTTTGGATTGACAAATTAAATGAAGACGGAAAAACAGCAACCGTTCACGCAATGGAACCCTTGGAAGAACGGACTATCGTTGAAATCCATGAATTGGAAGAATCTTAAGTTAAAGGTGCGTCAAAACAGCCAAGAACTTCTTGGCTGTTTTGATTTTTCTGTCGTTGTTTGTCTGCCAGGAGAAATATATACCCGCCTCATTCTGCTATTTCAGCGAAAGCCCGAAAAACCGGATGCTCTTTTTGGTTACATTCAAACATTAACGATAATTAATTGCGCCCATAATGAGCATCACAATGGTCAGTTGGCCTTTCAAACGGCATACGTTTCATCATTTTCCTCCACGGCTTCTGCAAGTGTTACAGAAAGCATCATTAGTGACTATGCTTTGAGCCCTGTGCTAACCATATTTGATAACCAAACAAAAGTTGCGTGATTACTCCATATTATTCAATAAGATTACTTTCCCGTTCACTGCATCAACGCCATATGCACAGTCCAGCTTTTTGGATGGCACATATTGCTTTCTTAAAGAATCAAAGACATACACCGGCTCAACTGTTAAATACGGGGAAAGTTTTTCGAAAGCCTTTTCTTTAGTAATGGCTGGCTGTTCGGGAGCCTTGAAACGGGAAAATAACTCATCCAGCAATGGCTGATTATCAACATAATTTATAACTTGAAAGTCTTTTGCATTGATAATGAGCACCAGTTTTCTTGCAGGTTGAGTTTCCTGCTGTTTCAAGCCCAGCTCGGCATGTATGTAACCTTTCGCCCTGTACAATGTTTTCAGCAGCCATTTTTCTGAGTCTTGCGGGTATTGCTGGCGCAGAAAATCCGTGGCTGCCAGGATACATTTCTTTTCTTCCTGAAGCAGTATCGGCAAGGCATCAGGACTTGGCTCGTATGAATAGGCCTGACCAGCTGTGACCTCATCTACTAAGTCCCATTCCGTTCGTTCGAAAGGCAACCGTAATGGCGTTTTCCATTCAAGCAATTCATTCACTGCGGTTACAGGCTGTTCAGACGGAGGCGGCAGAAGTCCGTTCTCCCCAATATATACTTCTTCTATCCCGTAAATTGTAAAATAACATTCCTGCTCGAACGAAGGGACCATAATCGGCTTAAGTTGCTTTTTTGCCATTCGTTCCATTTCATTTTGCGAAAACACAATATTTCCATGCTCTTCTATTTCTTCAGGCGGAAATGTACCGTTGACGGAGATTAAGGTAAGGCGTCCTGCTGAATCATATTGGATTTCAATTAACCCCGGGGGCAATGTCGGCATTCCGTTTACTCCGCTTCTAAATTCCAGTTCCCCTTCTTCCTCTCTGAACAAATAAAATTGTTTCCCAAAAACAAGCCCTGTTTCTTTTTCAATCCAGCTGATCATGTCATCTGTTTTCAAATCTTTAAAGACTATACCGTTCAGGGCAAAAGTTTTATCCCCGACAAAAATGGCCCTCATTATTCTCCGGCTCTGCACATCTATCTCAATAACCGCAGTACCATCCGGATTAAGATCCTCATCCTCTTCAATCACCCCAAAAGGAAACCACTCCATGGACAATGCATACTGCGTTTCCTGATAAATATCAACAGAACGGTAAAACGCATACCTTTTTAAAAAATATTCTTCTAATCCAAACTTTCTTTTTACCAATTCCACCAGTTCCTGCGTTTTTGGATCCATTCGCCTTCCCCCTGTTTACATATGTTGCTATATTATATACGGTTGATTCAAAAAAGGGTTTCGCAAATCAACAATGTAAGGTATATTCGAAATATGCCGTCTATATGGGATAACCAATGTAATGAATAATGTACATTTTTGGGTGTTGTTCCTGAATCCCTTTCCTATAATCAAAACAATACGGTGGTGTTTTTATTGAAATTGAGAAAAAAAGATTATGTGATATCTTTCTGTATAGTGTTTGTATTCATGATAGCCCAAATCTTTCCAAGCGGAAATCTGTTCCCCGTTCTCATTAAAACCTTTATCATCAGTATAATGTTATCTCTTATAATTGGCACAATTACAAATTTCTTGTTCAAAAAAGGAAAACAAAGGAAATAGCCCAATTATCCAAAGTAATCCGACAGCGGTACTTTTCTGCCTGCTTTATCCCATTGATGGTATTCATCAAAAACGGACATTACATCATGATGCGCACGAATTTCCACTATATTCTTAACTGCAAGATAACTCCGCCAATAATCAAACATAATACTCGTTAAGCTCCCGTTATATGAACCACTGCCAAAGTCTTCTATTGAATGATTTCCATATGTGCCCGAAAAGGCTTCCACTAACTCCGCCTCTGTATTTGTGATTTCATTGAATTCTTTCTCACTCAACTTTCGCAGTGTAAAAATATAGTCTACCCCAATCACTGCGTAGACCAATGAACAGCTGAATATGTTCCTTGACAAATGCTTCATAAAAGAAAAAGCACCCCAACGTTTGGTATAGTTTAACTGACGAGAAAAAACTACCAAACAGAAGAGGTGCCTCCTATTATGATAGCGAATAATGACCTAAATAAGCAACTGCCAAATGAAATAAAAAGCACATTCAAGGAACTAAAAATACTGAAACATCTACGAAACGCCGGTATTACAAAGAATTTTGGATTTTCCT
>NZ_KB893994.1 GCF_000374345.1 Heyndrickxia acidiproducens DSM 23148 | reverse complement strand
CAATAGAAGACGTATTGAATGGCATAAAAATGGGAACCCCGATTGATATAATCCAAATCGATTTAACAAGAACATGGGAACTGCTCGGTGAAATCATCGGCGACACCGTCCAGGAAAGCCTGCTAAATCAACTATTCTCCCAATTCTGCCTCGGGAAATAGAAAAGCGGAGGGCGCTAGATTATCGGCGACAGGCAACTGGGCCGGCACCAGGGAAGTCCGCCCTATGACTTCAATGGGGCAGGACCGGTTGACCGCGAGCCGATAGCGCCCGCAGCTGGACAATAGAAAAGCGAAAAGCTAGCTCATCGGCGACAGGCAACAGTCCTACGATAGAATCTTTTATTGAACAAAGGAGCGATTCAAGCAATGCAACAATATGATGCAGGGCAATATGACGTCATTGTTGTCGGTGCCGGCCATGCCGGATGTGAAGCAGGCCTGGCCGCCGCAAGAATAGGCGCCAAAACTTTAATGATCACGATCAATTTAGACATGATCGCCTACATGCCATGCAACCCGTCTGTCGGAGGCCCGGCAAAAGGGATTGTCGTCCGGGAAATTGATGCACTGGGCGGGGAAATGGGAAGAAATATTGATAAAACTTATATTCAAATGAGAATGCTGAACACCGGCAAAGGCCCTGCTGTCCAGGCATTAAGGGCACAAGCTGATAAAGTGGAATACCAGCGTGAAATGAAACGAACCATTGAAAATCAGGAAAATCTGACCTTGCTGCAAGGTATGGTAGAGGAATTGGTCATCGAGGACGGCGTCTGCAAGGGAGTTGTCACCAAAACAGGCGCAAAATATACAGCTAAGACTGTTGTTTTGACAACCGGCACTTTTCTGCGCGGTGAAATCATTATCGGCGAATTAAAATATTCAAGCGGGCCAAACAACCAGCAGCCGTCGGTCAGGCTTGCAGAAAACCTGCAGGACATTGGTTTTGACCTCGTCCGCTTTAAAACCGGGACACCGCCGCGCGTCAACAGCAATACGATTGACTACAGCAAAACTGAAATCCAGCCCGGTGATGAGGAGCCGCGGGCATTCAGCTATGAAACGACTAAATACATCACAGACCAGCTCCCGTGCTGGCTGACATACACAAATGAACGGACCCACGCGATCATTGATGCCAATCTCGGCCGCGCACCGATGTTTTCCGGCATGATCAAAGGGACAGGACCGCGTTACTGCCCGTCGATTGAAGACAAGGTTGTCCGGTTCCATGACAAGCCGCGCCACCAGCTCTTTCTCGAACCAGAGGGACGCCATACAGAAGAAGTCTATGTCCAGGGGCTGTCAACAAGCATGCCGGAAGAAGTGCAAAGAGAGATCCTTGGCTCCATTGAAGGGCTGGAAAACGCAAAAATGATGCGCCCCGGCTATGCCATCGAGTACGATGCGATCACGCCGACACAGCTTTGGCCGACACTTGAAACGAAGCAATTAGCGCATCTATATACTGCCGGCCAGATAAATGGCACTTCCGGTTACGAAGAAGCTGCCGGACAAGGAATCATCGCCGGCATCAATGCAGCCCGTAAGGCAATGGGTAAAGAGGAAATTATATTAAGCCGCTCGGATGCCTATATCGGCGTTCTGCTTGACGATTTGGTGACAAAGGGGACAAGGGAACCTTACCGCCTGCTGACGTCCCGTGCGGAATACCGGCTGCTTTTGCGCCATGACAACGCAGACTTGCGATTAACCGAAATCGGCTATCAAGTCGGCTTGATCTCTGAAGAACGCTACCAGAAATTTTTAGTAAAAAAGCAAGCCATCGAGCAGGAAATCAAACGGCTGAAATCGATCATCATTAAACCGAATGAGAAGACACAGGAACTGATTCGAAAAGCAGGCGGAAGTGAACTAAAAGATGGGATTCGTGCCGCTGATTTACTGAAACGGCCTGAGATGAACTATCAGCATATCAACATGCTTGCCCCTGCGGAAACCGCGCTTCCGCCTGAAGTGGAAGAACAAGTGGAAATCCAAATCAAATACGAGGGCTATATTGATAAATCACTGCAGCAAGTGGAAAGAATGAAAAAACTGGAAGATAAGAAAATTCCAGCCGATATTGATTATGATGCCATTAACGGACTGGCAACAGAAGCGCGGCAAAAGTTAAACAAAGTCCGCCCAATTTCGATTGCCCAGGCGTCGCGGATTTCAGGCGTTAACCCGGCTGATATTTCAATCCTGCTCGTGTATATTGAGCAAGGCAAAATTGCAAAAATGCATGGATAAGCAAGCAGTGAAGCTGGACAAATAACTTTCCGGCTTCATGCTTTTACATAGCTCTTGATTTGAAAGGATGGAAAAATGAATACCGAACAATTCATTCATCTGCTCGCTGAAAAAGGCATTGAACTTGATGAAAAGCAAATGAGGCAATTTGAAACATATTACGAATTGCTGATCGAATGGAACCAAAAAATGAATTTAACGGCTATTACAGACAAAGAAGAAGTTTACTTAAAACATTTCTACGATTCCGTCACTGCTGCAATGTATACCAATCTGAATCAATCAATCCGGATTTGCGATGTAGGTGCAGGCGCAGGCTTTCCAAGCATCCCGTTAAAAATCTGTTTTCCGCAGCTCGATATTACAATCGTTGACTCTCTGCAAAAGCGGATCTCTTTTTTGCAAAACCTGACAGAGCATCTCGGATTGACCAAAGTTTCATTGTTTCATGACCGCGCCGAAACATTTGCCCAAAGCCAGGCACACCGTGAAAAATATGATCTGGTGACAGCGCGGGCCGTTGCGAGAATGTCTGTCCTTTCGGAACTTTGTTTGCCGCTGGCCAGGCAAGGCGGCCAATTCGTTGCCATGAAAGCCCAGCATGCCAAAGATGAGTTAAAAACGGCTGAAAAAGCCATCAAGTTGTTAGGCGGGGACATAGAAAATATTTTCTCATTCAGCCTCCCTTTTGAAGAAAGCGAAAGAAGTATCATTATCATAAAAAAAGTAAAAGCAACTCCTAAAAAGTATCCGCGTAAGCCGGGCACACCAAACAGGCTTCCGTTGGAATAATCATCCCGGAACCAGGCCCTGTTTGAGGCAGCCCCTTTTTCAAAAAAATGCCATGCCTCACCATAAAATGCCAGTTTTCATCAATCATGGATAGGTATCATTGTTGATTATTCGAAAAATAAACCAGGCGAAGCAGGAACTTGTCTTATAATAGAGAATAAATAGTTAGGGAGAATCTATAAGGTGGTGTACGATCATGAAGCATCCTTTCTCTCGTTTTTTTGGGGTGGATGAAGAAATTGAAGGTGAACTGGAAGTAGAAAATGATGAAATTAAAAAAATATCCGTTGCACATATTATTCCCAACCGGTTTCAGCCAAGATCCATTTTCAATGAAGAGAAAATAGATGAATTAGCCCGCACAATCCATACCCATGGCATCATCCAGCCAATTGTTGTCCGTGAGTATGACACGGGCGAATATGAGATTATTGCGGGAGAACGCAGATTTCGGGCCGTACAGAAGCTGGGATGGGAAACCGTTCCCGCCATCATAAAAAATTTAAGTGATACGGAAACCGCATCTGTCGCTTTAATTGAAAACTTGCAGCGTGAAGAGCTCACTCCGATTGAAGAAGCCATGGCTTACGGAAAACTGTTGGAACTTCACCATTTAACACAGGAAGCTTTAGCACAGCGCCTCGGAAAGGGGCAATCTACTGTTGCGAATAAGCTGCGCCTTCTTAAGCTGCCCCGGGAAGTACAGGATGCCTTGTTGCAAAAAGAGATTACAGAACGGCATGCACGTGCATTAATTCCTTTAAAAGAACCTGAGAAGCAAATTCGCGCCCTCCAGGAAATCATTGCCAAAAATTTCAATGTCAAACAAACAGAAGATTATATTACACGTTTGTTGAATAAACCGGAGAAAAAAGCGAAGCCGCGCCGGCAGGCTTTCAGTAAAGATATGCGGATTGCCGTGAATACCATCCGCCAATCGATGTCGATGGTAACGGACAACGGCATACACCTGGATTCAAAGGAAGAAGATTTCGATGACTATTACCAAATCACAATCCGCATTCCGAAAAAAACAAAATCATGAAGAAAGAAACTTGGAAGACAGGTTTCTTTTTTCAGAGTTCGTTTTAATGAATTTCCGGGCTAAACGAATCTTATAAACTTTGATACAATAGGATTATGTGTTTTTCATTCTATAAAGCTGCGAAAATTGTATAAAGAAGTGCCCCGCAACCGGATGTTTACACGGTATACTGGCACAAATAACAAAAAGGAATCATTTTGTTTTCAAAAAAAGGTAGGTGGCAACCGTGGGAAAAGTGATTTCAATTGCCAACCAAAAGGGCGGCGTTGGAAAAACAACCACTTCTGTCAACTTAGGTGCCTGCTTAGCATATATCGGAAAAAAAGTGCTGCTGATTGATACAGATCCCCAGGGAAATGCGACAAGCGGCGCAGGAATTGATAAAGGCGATGTACAGCAGTGTATTTATGATGTATTAGTAGACGATGTGGATATTAAAGAAGTCATTCAAGCAACAACAGTAGAAGGGCTTTATTCTGTGCCTGCTTCCATCCAGTTAGCGGGCGCTGAAATTGAACTTGTTCCAACGATCTCGAGAGAAGTCCGTTTGAAACGGGCACTTGCTTCGGTAAAAGATGATTATGATTTTATTATTATTGATTGCCCTCCATCATTAGGGCTGTTAACTTTAAATGCACTGACTGCCTCGGATGCGGTGATAATCCCCGTCCAATGCGAGTATTATGCACTGGAAGGGTTAAGCCAGCTTTTGAACACCGTCCGGCTCGTGCAAAAACATTTGAATCATGAACTGATGATTGAAGGGGTTCTGCTTACGATGCTGGATGCGCGGACCAATTTGGGACTTCAGGTGATTGAAGAGGTTAAGAAATATTTCCGGGATAAGGTTTACCATACGATTATCCCGCGCAATGTCCGCTTAAGCGAGGCACCGAGCCACGGGCAGCCCATTATTATTTATGATCCGAAATCACGCGGGGCAGAAGTTTATTTAGACTTAGCAAAGGAAGTGGCGGCAAATGGCTAAAGGTCTTGGCAAAGGTATCAATGCTTTATTTGCCAATATGGATGTTGACAAGGAAGATTCCGTACAGGAAGTAAAGATCAAAGAATTGCGGCCGAATCCTTATCAGCCGCGTAAAGTCTTTGAGCCGGAAGCGCTTAATGAATTAAAAGAATCCATTATCCAGCACGGGATCCTGCAGCCGTTGATTGTCCGGAAAAGTATTAAAGGTTACGAGATTATTGTCGGCGAACGAAGGTTCAGGGCCGCAAAAGCAGCGAAACTCACTACTGTTCCTGTTGTTGTCCGTAATTTATCGGATCAGCAAATGATGGAACTCGCGGTCTTGGAAAATTTGCAGCGGGAAGATTTAACGCCGATTGAAGAAGCCAATGCTTACCAGTTTTTGCTTGAAAAACTGGAGATGACGCAGGAAGAACTTGCGAAACGGCTCGGGAAAAGCCGTCCATATATTGCCAATCACCTCAGAATTTTATCTTTGCCGGCAGCCATAAAGGATTTGATGTCAAATGGGAAATTATCCATGGGGCATGGACGGACTTTGTTAGGACTTGAAAACAAAGAGAAAATGCAGGAATTGGCGGATAAAACCATTGCGGAAGGGTTAAGTGTCCGCCAGCTTGAAAAACTCGTCCAGAGCATCAACCAAAACGTTTCACGTGAAACAAAAAAAGAAAAACCGGAGAAAGATATTTTTATCCGCGAGCATGAAACGGTACTTCGCGAAAAATTTGGGACCACTGTGACCATTAAGCAATTAAAGAAAAAAGGAAAAATTGAAATTGAATTTTTGTCAAACGATGACTTAGAGAGAATTCTGGAAATACTGGATGCCCATTCCCCACTAGAATCATGATCAATAGATGTACGAAGCAAATGCGATGGAGAAATAGTACTGACTTGAATAAGGATAAACGGAATGAACATTGGGATCAGCTCATTTTTGGGAAGGGTGCAGAATCATATCCCGGAAAATGTTTTCGGTACCGTTATGAATGACAGCAACAGGCGGCATGATGATTTTGGTGACCGGCTAAAAATATTTCAGGGGTGGCAAACATAGCCATTGCAAATTTTTCCGCCGTATAAATGTGTGGCATGTTTATCGTACTGTATTTTACCTGTCGCGTGATCATGGCTTACATCAGCTTTTCTTTCGGCTGGTCGTGTTTCAAGGAAATCATCGAGTGCTGGTACTGCAGATGCAGATTTGCCCGGCTGATCCCGGCAGCAATGAGTTTTGCCATTTTCAGCACTAAATTGAGGCGGGTATTCTGTAAAACGGTAAATTCCATAAAACCGCTGATGTTGACAATGCCAGTGATATGGATATCGCCAACAGGCGGCAATTCTTTTTTGACGCCGGCTCCGGGTTTAACCGGACCATCGCCGATTTGGATCATGCCGACACTCTTCATCTTTCCGAGGCAGGCATCAACCGCAATGACAAAGGGATGATGGTGGTTCCTGTAAACCATTTCAATCTTTTCTTCTAAATTTAAAGCATGAATTGGTGCATCAAGCGTTCCGTATACTGTAAAACAATTCATTGCCTTTTCTTCCAAAAAGGTACCCGTCAGCGGTCCGAGCGAGTCGCCGGTCGAACGGTCCGTACCGATACAAACGACTACCAGATCACGATTTCTGCGGCTGGGAAGCGCTGATAAAATCTGATTTGAAATCACTTCTTTTGCCATCATTTCATCGTGAAAAACCTTTATGCTATTTCCGCTCCATTCAAACTGCCCTTTTCTTAGATTCATATCAGCCACTCCCTCGTCGTAATAGTACCAGTATACGGAAAAAGCAAAAAAACTATACATACATCTTCTTGTTACCCGATAGCCCGGTTTTTACACTCAAACCAAGCAGGCGGGGAGGGATAAATTTTAAAGGGGCATATTAGGTGGAAAGCCATCAGGATCGGCCCGCTTCCCAATCATCTGTAACAGCTGGATTCATATGGCCTGTATTTTTTTCTGGAAATGGCCGGCAAATGTCGAGGAACTCCGTAATTTTTGTTAAAATAACAGTAGTGCAGAAAACCGGTTGAAAAATGAAAGTTGGTGTTTTATGGTGAATCATCTTGAATCCTATTTAAAACATACAAAATGGTTTAATGAAGAGGTATGGCTTTCCATTGGGGAAACCATTCTGAAAATGATCGTGGTGCTTTTGGTTGCTTCTTTGATTATAAAATTCGGGAAAAAGGCAATCAACAAAATATTCCAGGTTCGTGCAAGGGCTCCGCTTCGGTTTTCTGAAAGGCGCGAGGCCACTCTTATGCGGCTCATGGAAAATACTTTGACATACGTGGTCGGTTTTATCGCAATTGTTACTGTTCTCTCCTTGATGAACATCAATGTTCAGGGCTTGCTGGCAGGGGCCGGTATTGTCGGGCTGGCTGTTGGTTTTGGTGCGCAAAGTTTGGTAAAAGATATTATTTCAGGATTTTTTATTATTTTTGAAGACCAGTTTTCGGTCGGCGATACGGTTTCAATTGGAAAATTTGAGGGCGTCGTGGAAGAAATCGGGCTGCGGACGACGAAAATAAAAAACTGGACCGGGGAGTTATACATCATCCCAAATGGAAATATTACAAATGTTACTAATTTTTCCATTCATAACAGCGTGGCTGTCGTGGACGTCCATATCCCATATGAAGAGAATATTGATAAAGCGGAAAGAATTATCCAGGGATTACTTGAATCATTTGCCGGCCAGTATGAAGAAATTGTGAGCGAACCGGAATTGCTGGGTGTCCAGCAATTAGGCACGTCAGATGTAACCTTAAGGATTGTTGTCGAAACGCTTCCGATGTCGCATTGGTTTATCGCAAGAGCTTTAAAGAAAGATATTAAAAAGGTGTTGGACGAACACCATATCCAGGCGCCCTATCCAAAAATGGTGACCTATTCCCGCAATGAAGAGGAACAGGCGTATAGCGGACATCCATTCATGAGGGGGGATCAAGATGGAAGATAAAAACTTTGAATTGAATGATATTGTGGAAATGAAAAAACAGCATCCATGCGGCACAAACCGCTGGAAAATCATCAGAATGGGAGCCGATATCCGCATCAAATGCGAAGGATGCGGCCACAGCGTGATGATTCCAAGAAGGGAATTTACACGCAAACTGAAAAAAATCCTCGTAAAACACCAAGAACAAGCGTAAAAAGAAAAAAGCAATCTTCATGTCACCCGGCCGGCAATTGCACGGCCGGCTTGTATTTTGAAAGGTAAATCCCTATAATTGTGAGTGGCCTCTTGTTTTATTGGATGGAGGCTGTTTTTACAGGTATAACATCACATGATGCCCTGTGGTAATCGTATTCATATTTGTTGCTTTATATAAATAAGTTTAACCTGAGAATTAGAGGAGTGACCATATATGGCGCTGACAGCCGGAATTGTGGGCTTGCCGAATGTCGGGAAATCCACATTATTTAATGCAATTACAAAAGCAGGTGCGGAATCTGCCAACTACCCTTTTTGCACAATTGATCCGAATGTGGGAATGGTGGAAGTTCCCGATGAGCGTTTAGATAAATTAACAGAACTTTACCATCCGAAAAAAACAGTTCCGACCACATTTGAATTTACCGATATTGCCGGGATTGTAAAAGGTGCAAGCAAAGGGGAAGGCCTGGGAAATAAATTCTTATCCCATATCAGGCAGGTGGATGCAATCTGCCATGTTGTCCGCTGCTTTGAAGATGAAAACATTACCCATGTATCCGGTAAAGTGGATCCGATTGATGATATTGAAACGATTAATTTGGAGCTGATTTTAGCAGACCTTGAAACAGTCGATAAACGGATCGCCCGCGTTGAAAAAATCGCCAAACAAAAAGACAAGGATGCAGTAGCTGAATACGAGGTACTCGTCAAACTGAAAGCTGCGTTTGAAGCAGAAAAGCCTGCCAGGTCGGTTGAATTGTCTGAAGAACAGTTGAAAATTGTGAAAGGGTTTCAGCTTTTGACGAGCAAGCCGGTTCTCTATGTTGCCAATGTCGGTGAAGATGAACTCCAGGATGCATCCGAAAATGCTTATGTGCAACAGGTACGCGATTATGCAAAAAATGAAAATGCAGAAGTCATTGTCATCTGTGCCCGCATCGAAGAAGAGGTCGCAGAACTTGAAGATGATGAAAAGGCAATGTTTTTATCGGAACTCGGGATTCAAGAGTCTGGTCTCGATCAGCTGATTAAAGCAGCCTACAGTTTGCTCGGCCTTGCCACATATTTTACTGCCGGTGAACCGGAAGTCAGGGCGTGGACTTTCAAAAAAGGCATGAAAGCCCCGCAATGTGCAGGCATTATCCATACCGACTTTGAAAAGGGCTTTATCCGCGCTGAAACCGTTTCGTATGAGGACTTAATGGCATACGGCAGTATCGCCGCAGCAAGAGAAGCCGGAAAAGTACGGTTGGAAGGCAAAGATTATGCCGTTCAAGATGGCGATGTCATGCATTTCAGGTTTAATGTGTGATCGCGATCATTGCCTTTTTCTTTAAAAAAGAAAAAATAAGTGTCAATACTGGAATGATTATGTTATAATTTAAAGTAATCGAATAAATCCTTCGGGGCAGGGTGTAAATCCCGACCGGCGGTGATGAGGCAAGCCTCTAAGCCCGTGACCCATATTTTTATAATATGGTGGATTTGGTGAGAATCCAAAGCCGACAGTTAAAGTCTGGATGGGAGAAGGATCAGTACGAACCCATGTTAATGGTATTTAACGTTTATTTCATGATGCATTTATGCCCCGCACACATTGTTGTGCGGTTTTTTTGTCAAAAAATAGGCGAAGCAAGTTCGGCGGGAATTTCATAAGGGAGAGATGCGATTGAAGAAAGAAGATTACATGAATTTAGCATTTTCTCTTGCAGAAGGTGCAGCAGGCCAAACTTCTCCGAATCCGCCTGTTGGAAGTGTTGTCGTAAAGGACGGGAGAATGGTTGGCTATGGCGCACATTTAAAAGCAGGAGAGAAACATGCAGAAAGAATGGCAGTTGAAATGGCCGGAAACCTGGCAAATGGCGCAGATGTTTATGTCACGCTTGAGCCATGCTCCCACTACGGAAAACAGCCTCCATGTGCGGATTTTCTGATTGAAAAAGGCATTCAGAACGTGTACGTGGCAGCAATAGATCCCAATCCTGCAGTAAGCGGAAAAGGGATCAGCAAGCTAACACAGGCCGGCGTTCGTGTGGAAACAGGAATTTGCAAAACAAAAGCAGATATTTTCTATCGGCCGTTTTTCCATTATATTCAAACCAAATTACCATTTGTCACCATTAAAACCGCCGTGACGGCAGATGGTAAAATTGCAGCCTATACACATGACAGCAAATGGATCACAAGTGAAGCGTCCAGATTGGATGTTCACGAGTTAAGGAACAAGCATGATGCAATACTCGTTGGAATTCATACCGTTCTCCAAGATAATCCCCTTCTTACTACCCGGCTGCCCCAGGGTGGAAAAAATCCTATTCGAGTTGTGTTAGATACGCACTTGCGCATACCGGCAAGTGCAGCTGTGTTAAACCAGGAAGCTCCTGCCATCATTTTTTGCGGAAAAGGCGCTTCAAGAGAAAAAGCGTCAGCGTTAGAAGCATTCGGTGTTGAAGTCATCAGGCAAGACTATGATTCTATTTGTTTATATGAAATGTTAAAGGAACTTGGAGCCCGCGGCGTGATGACGCTCCTTGTTGAAGGCGGCGCTAAAGTAAATGGTTCTTTTCTGAAGCAAAAGCTGTTTCAACAATTGATTTTGTATATGGCACCGAAATGTATTGGAGGCACAGAGGCTCCGTCTGCTTTTGGCGGCCCCGGTTTGGAGGCGATGAGATTCGCGATGCCCCTTAAGTTTGAAAAGATAGAACAGATTGGTCCGGATATTAAAATTACAGCTTCTGTCCAGCAGGAAGGAAATGAACATGTTTACGGGAATCATTGAAGAAATCGGGGTCTTGAAAAATATCCGCCAGAGGCCAGCCTCTCTTCAATTGGATATACAGGCTAAAGAGGTTTTGAATGATGTCCGGGCGGGAGACAGCATATCAGTGGATGGCGTCTGTTTAACCGTGACTTCTTTTACGAAAAAAGAATTCTCTGTTGATGTGATGCCCGAAACTTTTCAGGATACGACCCTTGCGCAGTTACATTCGGGAAGCGAAGTCAATCTTGAACGTGCAATGCGTGCAAATGGAAGGTTTGGTGGTCATTTTGTTTCGGGACATGTAGATGGGACTGGCACGATCCGGTCTTTAAAAAGAGTGGAAAATGCGCTTTATATTTCGATTGCAGTATCAGATTCCCTTGCTCCTTATTGTATCCCAAAAGGTTCAGTGGCTGTTAATGGAACATCTCTGACAATTTTTGAAGTGAAGGGAAATCTATTGACGATTTCTTTAATTCCGCATACCCGGCAGCTGTCAAACATTGCGAAAAAGAAAGTAGGCGAAAAAGTCAATATTGAATGCGATATGTTGGCCAAATACATCGAAAGCATGTTGCAGCACATGAATGGGATGGAAAGAAAGCCCAATACAATGGACTTATTAAGAAAAAATGGGTTTTTGTCTGAATAGACATAACTGTGAAGGGATGGGGTTCTATGTTTCACACAATTGACGATGCTCTGGAAGACTTGAAAATGGGGAAAGTTGTGATCGCAGTGGATGATGAAAACAGGGAAAACGAAGGCGATTTTATTGGCCTGGGCGAAAAGGTGGCACCTGAAATGATTAATTTTATGGCCAAAGAGGGGCGCGGGTTAATTTGTGTCCCTGTTTCAAAGCAAATCGCCAATAAGTTTCGCCTTCAAATGATGACGAACGATAATACCGATCGACATGAAACGGCTTTTACAACAAGCATTGATCACCGGGCAACAAGTACCGGAATCAGCGTCTTTGAACGCGCCAAAACCATTCACGAGCTCGCAAATGAAAACGCGGTGCCGGAAGATTTTCACCGGCCGGGGCATGTTTTTCCTTTAATTGCAAAGGATGGGGGCGTATTCACCAGGAGGGGGCATACGGAAGCAGCAGTGGATCTGGCAAAATTAGCCGGCACAAAACCGGTCGGCGTGATTTGTGAAATTATGAATGAAGATGGCACGATGGCACGTCTTCCCCAGCTGCAAAAGGTCGCAAAACGGCTTAATCTGAAACTCATCACCATTCAATCATTGGTTGAATACCGAAGAAAACATGAAAAATTAGTCAAAAGAGAAGTAGAAATTACGCTTCCCACCCACTTTGGTCAATTCAAAATGATCGGCTATACGGAATTATTATCGGGAAAAGAACATATTGCGTTGATGAAGGGCGATACTCAGGTAAATGCCCCCCTATTGGTAAGGGTCCATTCAGAATGCTTAACCGGGGATATTTTTGGTTCCTATCGCTGCGATTGCGGCCCCCAGCTTGCCGCTGCGCTTGCCCAAATTGAAAAAGAAGGGCGCGGAATTCTACTCTATATGAGACAGGAAGGACGCGGCATTGGCTTAATCAATAAATTAAAAGCTTATAAACTTCAAGAACAGGGTTTTGATACAGTCGAAGCCAACCATCAGCTTGGATTCCCTGCTGATATGCGCGATTACGGGATTAGTGCCCAAATTTTAAAAGACTTGGGGGTAGGTAAGTTACGGCTATTAACCAATAACCCTTTGAAAATGACAGGTCTGAAAGATTACGGGCTGGAAATTGTGGAACGCGTACCGATTGAAATGCCAGTAAAAAAAGAAAATGAGCACTATCTGCGCACAAAAGCAGAAAAAATGGGACATTTACTACACCTTTAAGGAGGCTTTTCATGATGGGAAAAATGTACGAAGGAAATCTGGTTGGAACCGGGCTGAAAATTGGGATTGTTGTTTCGCGTTTTAATGAATTTATTACCAGCAAACTTCTCAGCGGGGCAGAAGATGCGCTCTTGAGGCATGGTGTGAGCGAACAGAATATTGAAGTTGCCTGGGTACCGGGCGCATTTGAAATTCCGCTGATTGCAAAAAAAATGGCAACTTCAGGCATGTATGATGCGGTATTAGCGCTTGGAACCGTAATTCGGGGAGCAACAGCACATTTCGAGTATGTCAGCAGTGAAACCGCAAAAGGGGTTGCACAAGCCGGTTTACAATCTAATGTACCGGTGATATTCGGTGTTTTAACGACGGATACGATTGAACAAGCAATAGAGAGAGCCGGCACAAAAGCAGGTAATAAGGGTTGGGATACAGCGGTTAGTGCCATTGAAATGGCGAATCTTTTGAAACAATTTACTTGATAAGGGCTTCTTGGCAATAACTGAACAGCTGGTAAAAATTTTTTCTAAAAAGGGCTTGAAAACAGAACGTATGTTTTATATACTATGACATATACAAAGTCTGTTTCACCATACATGGCATGATGATTCCGGTTTTCCCGTCATTGCTTTTCATGAATGACTATGATATAATTTCAACTTGTGAGTAATGAACGTGTAAACCATTGCTCCTTGCCCTTTTTTTGAAAAGGGCCGCATAGTCCATAAGGAGGTGACAATCAGATGAGAAAGTACGAAGTGATGTACATTATCCGCCCTACAATTGAGGATGAAGCAAAAAAAGCGCTTGTTGAGCGATTTGACAATGTTTTAACATCCCAAGGCGCGGAGATCATCGAATCAAAAGATTGGGGTAAGCGACGTCTTGCATATGAAATCCAAGACTTCCGCGATGGTTACTACCATATCATCGATGTGAACGCTGAACCGGCAGCGGTGCAGGAATTTGACCGTCTTGCTAAGATTAATGGCGATATTATCCGCCATATTGTTGTAAAAGAAGAAGCATAATCCATTAAAAATAAACTTGTTTCACGTGAAACAGACTTTGAATCATGAGAGGGGTTGATTCTGATGATGAACCGTGTTGTTCTTGTAGGCAGGCTGACAAAGGATCCTGACCTGCGTTATACGCCAAACGGGGTAGCGGTTGCCACTTTTACCCTGGCTGTGAACCGCACTTTTACAAACCAGCAAGGCGAAAGAGAAGCTGACTTTATTAATTGTGTTGTTTGGAGAAAACAGGCGGAAAACGTCGCCAACTATTTGAAAAAAGGAAGTATGGCAGGCGTTGACGGCCGGATTCAAACACGCAATTATGAAGGACAGGATGGCAGACGTGTGTATGTGACCGAAGTGGTGGCAGAAAGCGTCCAATTTCTTGAGCCGAGAAATGCCGGCCATGATCGCGGAGGCAGCCAGGATTATGGGAATAACCAGGGTACGCCTTTTCCGGGCCAGAACCAAAGTCAGAATCAGAATCAACGCAATCAAAATCATTCGAAGTTTGATGAAGATCCATTCTCAAATGATGGACAACCGATTGACATCTCTGATGATGATCTTCCGTTTTAAAGATAAATATGACCTGTCCCCTGTTTACTGATGGGGTTATACAGTCAAAAATATGTTATCTTCTAACTTAATATTGAAGGAGGGAAATGAAAATGGCAGGTGGACGCAGAGGCGGACGTAAACGCCGTAAAGTATGTTACTTTACATCCAACCATATTACACACATCGACTTTAAAGATGTTGACTTGTTGAAAAAATTCATCTCGGAACGCGGAAAAATTTTACCGCGCCGTGTAACCGGTACAAGCGCAAAATATCAACGCAAATTAACCATTGCAATTAAACGCGCGCGTACAATGGCATTATTGCCATATGTTTCCGGAGAATAATAATGAAGCGTAAAAAAGGCATCCTGCTCAGGTTGTCTTTTTTCTTTTTCACTTTATTTTTGTTTCAGTTGCCGGTATGGTAAAATGAGGGAAAATGGCTTGTTTTTTGAAGGGAGTATTGATGTGAAGAAAACAAAAATGCTGACAGAAGGGGCATTACTTGCAGCCGTTTTCGGGATCTTCGTACTGGTTTTGTCTTATGTTCCATTGATTGGCCCGGTGGCAATTTTTTTTCTTATATTGCCTTTTTTAATTTTCTGTTCCAAATATCCGCTCAAATATTTGATTGTATTCTCAGCCGCCTGCCTGTTCATTTCGATGCTCGCGGGAACAACAGCATTACTTCCGTTTGCATTATTATACGGAGGCACGGGCTTTGTAATGGGGTACTGTATTCAGCTTAAAAAATCTAAACTTTTTATCTATCTTGCTTCCAGCCTCACGTTTCTTGCTGGTTTGATTATCGGCCTGTTTGTTTCAATCAAATTTTTCCATCTTAATATCATCAATGAAAACCTGAAACAACTGCGGGAATCTGTTAATCAATCGAGAACAATGCTCGAACAATTCGGTCAGCAGTCTTCAATTGAAAATCTCAATAAAATGGCGGATTCAATGGTGTCTCTTTACCAGATCTATCTGCCGAGTTTCCTGCTGTTGTTTTCTTTCCTTGCAGTGTTTGTATTAATGGCAGTAAACTTTCCGGTTGCAAAAAGATTAGGTGTTCCCGTTCCGAAATGGAGCCCTTACCGCGAATTTCGTCTGCCAAAAAGTGTGTTATGGTACTATGTGATTTGCCTGGTGCTTTCGATGTTCATCGAAACGGATGCAAGCAGTTTTTTATCGAAAGCAGTCATGAATTTATTACTCATTTTTGAAATCCTGGTTTTAATGCAGGGTTTTTCCCTAATCAATTTCTACAGCTATGAAAAAAAGTGGCCGAAAGTGTTCTTCGTCATGGCGGTTATTTTTGCGATTATTTTCAGCCCGCTTCTTTATCTTGTGATGATATTAGGTATAATTGATATAGGATTTGATTTCAGGCGCTACATCAGAAAATAGCTGGACAATCTACATACTAGCAACAAGTTTTCTCTAAATAGGAGCTGAAGGTATGCCTTCTTATTACAATAAACGGTTAATGCGGTATCCTTTATATGGTTTGATTGCTGTTTCTTTCGTTTTGCTCGGGATCCTCTTCTTTTACCACTGGTGGATTACAGCGATCGGGCTGCTCATATTAGGGGTGTTGTTCTACTATGCCTTTTATTTAGAGCAGAAATCCAATGAAGAAATAGAGCATTATATCTCCACGCTCTCCTACCGTGTTAAACGTGTGGGTGAAGAAGCATTGTTGGAAATGCCGATTGGAATCATGCTTTATAATGAAGATTATATCATTGAATGGACCAATCCTTTCATGGCATCCTGTTTTAATGAAGATACGCTTGTGGGCCGTTCCCTGTATGATGTAGCGGAAGTACTGGTGCCGCTGATCAAGCAGGAAATGCATTATGAAACCGTAAGCCTGAATGAAAGAAAGTACCGTGTTATTATCAAACTGGAAGAACGTCTGCTTTATTTTTTCGATATTACTGAACAAGCTGAAGTGGAACAATTATACGAGAATGAACGGACGGTTATCGCAATTATTTTTTTGGACAATTATGATGAAGTGACACAAGGAATGGATGATCAGACAGTCAGCAGTTTGAACAGCCTGGTTACCTCTATTTTGAATAAGTGGACAATGGAGTTTGGCCTGTTTTTCAAACGGATTTCATCTGACAGATTTATCGCTGTTTTTAACGAGCGTATTCTCCGTGAACTGGAGAACAATAAATTTTCAATTTTGGACGAAGTCAGGGAAGCCACTTCAAAACAAAATATTACGCTCACTTTAAGTATCGGTGTCGGCGCCGGGGTTCCTTCCCTGCCTGAACTCGGGGAATTGGCGCAGTCCAGCCTGGATATTGCACTTGGGCGCGGCGGCGATCAGGTTGCCATTAAGCAGGCGAACGGGAAAGTCAAATTTTACGGGGGAAAAACCAATCCGGTGGAAAAGCGGACAAGGGTAAGAGCCCGCGTCATCTCTCATGCTTTGCGCGAAATTATGTTGGAACGGGATAAAGTCATGATCATGGGCCATAAGTTTCCGGATATGGACGCGGTCGGTGCGGCCATGGGAATACGGAAAGTGGCAGAAATGAACCATATAGAGGGTTATATTGTTTTAAACCCGTCTGAAATTGATACGAGTGTCCGGCGTTTGATTGATGAAACGAAACAGTATCCGGAACTTTATTCCCGCCTTATTACACCGGATGAAGCGCTGGAAATGGCTACTGAAGAAACATTGCTGGTCGTCGTGGACACGCACAAGTCGTCATTGGTCATTGATGAACGGCTTGTCCGGCGCATCGAAAATGTTGTTGTGATCGACCATCACCGGCGTGGCGAAGACTTTATCAAAAACCCGCTGCTGGTTTATATGGAACCCTACGCCTCTTCAACGGCCGAGTTGGTGACAGAGCTGATGGAATACCAGCCGAAAAATGGAAAAATCAATATGCTTGAAGCAACAGCCCTCCTTGCTGGTATAATAGTGGATACAAAAAGCTTCACATTACGGACAGGCTCAAGGACATTTGATGCGGCCTCATACTTGCGTGCCCAGGGCGCTGATACCGTTTTGGTGCAAAAATTCCTGAAAGAGGACCTGCGCTCGTTTATCCAACGTGCAAAACTCGTGGAAACCGTGAAATTTCCGCTGAATGGCATTGCCATTGCAAAAGGAAAGGAAGATACCATTTACAACCCTGTATTGATGGCCCAGACAGCTGATACAATTTTGACAATGAGTGGTGTCGATGCCTCTTTTGTGATTGGACGACGCAATGAGGATGAAGTCGGGATCAGTGCAAGGTCATTAGGAAAGGTAAATGTGCAGGTCATCATGGAAGCGATGAATGGCGGCGGCCATCTTTCGAATGCGGCGACACAGTTGGAAGGCGTGACTGTACAAGAAGCGGAAAACCAATTAATTCAAGTCATAGAAGAGTATTTGGAAGGGAGCCAGGACACATGAAAGTAATATTTTTAAAAGACGTAAAAGGCAAGGGGAAAAAAGGTGAAATCAAAAATGTGGCCGACGGATATGCCAATAACTATTTGTTTAAAATGGGAGCCGCCGTTGAAGCCACGCCTGCAAATTTAAAGAAAGCGGAGGCCCACAAAAAGAAAGAAGAAAAACTTGCTTTGGAAGAATTGGAAGAAGCGAAAAGACTGAAGGAAAAACTGGAAAACCTGACCGTTGAAATAAAAGCAAAGTCCGGAAAAGACGGCCGTTTGTTTGGATCCATTACAAGCAAACAAATCGCTGAGCAGTTAAAGAAAAGCTTTGATATCAAAATAGACAAAAGGAAAATTGAACTGGAGGATGCCATCCGGGTATTGGGCTATACCAAAGTACCGGTTAAACTGCATTCCGAAGTAACGGCCACCTTAAATGTCCATGTTTCCGAGTAAAACTAAATTTCCCAGCAACTTTTTGGGCTGTGCCATGATACAATAGATGCGTGAAGAGAAAATCGGAAAGGAAAAATGTGATCTTTTATCCAACGGTCACATTTTTTCTTTGTTCATACAGGATCGTTTAAAGGGGAGTATCCTCCTGATTTTAAATGCTGTAAAATTTGCGGGGAAGCGCTTGGCGGCAAACAGCCCCCCCTGCCGGATGCATTTTTACAGGAAGGCGGATACCTGTTTTCGATTTTAATACAATTGGAGGGTGAAGAATGAGTGAAATAATGGATCGCATGCCTCCCCAAAATATCGAGGCCGAGCAAGCCGTACTCGGTGCGATTTTTCTTGAGCCTTCATCGTTTATTACGGCTTCTGAAATATTGGCAGCGGAAGATTTCTACCGGAACGCCCATCAGAAAATATTCCAGGTCTTTATGCGGCTGAATGATGCCGGAAAAGCGGTTGACCTGGTTACGGTCGCGGAAGAACTTTCGGCAACACAGCAATTGGAAGATGTCGGCGGTATTTCCTATTTAAGCGAACTTGCTACAAGCGTTCCGACTGCAGCCAATATTGGGTATTATGCACAAATTGTTGCTGAAAAATCTTTATTGCGCAGGTTGATCAGAACTGCCACCAATATCGCCCAGGAAGGTTATACAAGAGAAGACAATGTGGAGGACTTACTGGATGAAGCGGAACGCAGTATCATGGAGGTCGCCCAGCGTAAAAACAGCGGGGATTTCCAGCATATTAAAGATGTTTTAGTCAGCACATATGACAACATTGAGATGCTCCATAACCGCAAAGGTGATGTCACCGGAATTCCCACCGGGTTTTACGAACTTGACCGGATGACAGCCGGTTTTCAGCGCAATGACCTGATCATTGTGGCAGCGCGCCCTTCTGTCGGGAAAACGGCGTTCGCCCTGAATATTGCTCAAAATGTCGGAACAAAGACAGAAGAGAATGTTGCGATTTTCAGTCTTGAAATGGGTGCCGAACAGCTCGTCATGCGGATGTTATGCGCGGAAGGAAATATCGATGCACAGCGGCTGCGGACGGGTGCTTTAACGGATGAAGACTGGCGGAAACTGACAATGGCGATGGGCAGCCTGTCAAATTCCGGGATTTTCATCGATGATACGCCGGGTGTAAGGATCAGCGAAATTCGTTCCAAATGCCGGCGCTTAAAACAAGAACAGGGCCTCGGTATGATTGTCATTGACTATTTGCAATTAATCCAGGGAAGCGTAAATTCACGCGAAAACAGACAGCAGGAAGTTTCCGAGATTTCAAGATCACTAAAGGCACTGGCAAGGGAACTCGAAGTGCCTGTCATTGCATTATCGCAGTTGTCCCGGAGCGTGGAGCAGCGCCAGGATAAACGGCCGATGATGAGTGATATCCGTGAATCGGGAAGTATTGAGCAGGATGCCGATATTGTAGCCTTCCTTTACCGCGAAGACTATTATGAACAGGATACAGAGAATAAAAATATTATCGAAATTATCATTGCCAAACAGCGGAACGGCCCGGTCGGCACCGTACAGCTGGCCTTTGTTAAAGAATATAATAAGTTTGTGAATTTAGAAAGAAGATTTGATGATGCCCCTGTCCCGGCATAGAACAGGGATAAAAGGAGATCCTTTAAAGAAAGGCTCCTTTTTTAATGGCCTGAATTTGCTATTTCACGAATAAAATTATCATCAAATTCCATAAATGTTCGGATTTACATTGACTATTTTGTATGAATACTGGTAAAATGAGGGTTGGAAAAAATGATTTGCAAAATAATGCGGAGGTGCACAGAATGTCGTCAGTTGTTGTGGTAGGTTCACAATGGGGAGATGAAGGTAAAGGAAAAATTACCGACTTTCTTTCTGAAAATGCAGAGGTCATTTCCCGATACCAAGGCGGAAATAACGCAGGCCATACGATCCGTTTTGATGGGGTTACTTACAAATTACATTTGATTCCATCCGGGATCTTTTATAAAGATAAGATCAGCGTCATTGGGAATGGAGTGGTTGTCGATCCGAAGGCGCTTGTTGAAGAATTAAATTACCTTCATGAGAGAGGAATTTCCACTGATAATCTACGCATCAGCAACCGTGCGCATGTGATACTTCCTTACCATATTAAACTGGATGGTGCGGAAGAAGACCGTAAAGGCCATCATAAAATTGGGACGACGAAAAAAGGAATCGGCCCCGCATATATGGATAAAGCCGCGCGAACCGGTATCCGGATTGCTGATCTCCTTGATTATAATGAATTTAAAGAAAAGTTAGCGCGTAATCTTGAAGAAAAAAACCGTTTGTTTGAAAAAATTTATGAAACAGAAGGCTTTACATTGGAAGAAATTTTAGAGCCTTATTATGAATATGGACAGCAGTTTAAGCAGTACGTTTGCGATACATCTGTTGTGCTGAACGATGCCCTGGATAATGGCAAACGTGTGCTATTCGAAGGTGCCCAGGGGGTTATGCTTGATATTGACCAGGGGACTTACCCGTTTGTCACCTCATCAAATCCAATTGCAGGCGGCGTAACAATCGGTTCAGGTGTCGGCCCTTCGAAAATCAATCATGTGGTGGGAATTGCCAAGGCTTATACAACGCGTGTCGGTGATGGGCCTTTCCCGACTGAATTGCTGGATGCAACGGGTGATCAGATTCGCGAAACCGGCCACGAGTATGGTACAACAACAGGAAGGCCGCGCCGCGTCGGCTGGTTTGACAGTGTTGTCGTGCGCCATGCAAGGCGTGTCAGCGGCCTCACAGACTTGTCTGTGAATCTGTTGGATGTTTTAACCGGCATTGAAACACTGAAAATTTGCACGGCTTATCAATACAAAGGAAAAATCATCGAAGAATTTCCGGCGAGTCTGAAGGTATTGTCTGAGTGCGAACCGGTTTATGAAGAGCTGCCTGGCTGGGAAGAAGATATTACCGGCTGCCGTTCACTGGATGATCTGCCAGCTAACGCCCGCCATTATCTGGAACGCATTTCGCAGCTGACGGGCGTGCCGCTGTCCATCTTCTCTGTCGGCCCGGACCGCTTGCAAACCGTTATCGTACAAAGTGTTTGGCGGGTATGATGAAAAAAGTGTTGCCGGTGTTACCAGGCGGCACTTTTTTACGTTTATTATTATCCATATGAAAATGAGAAAAAGGTTAAAAAAATTGTAGAAATATGTTGCAAACTTAACAAAGATTGTGTTAAGATTGTCTTTGTTGTTACAAAGATGTTATATATACATATACCAGGTCCTGTGGTGTAGCGGTTATCACGCCTGCCTGTCACGCAGGAGATCACGGGTTCAATTCCCGTCAGGACCGCCATTTCTACATAACTATTTATTGGATTTCGGCTCGGTAGCTCAGTCGGTAGAGCAAAGGACTGAAAATCCTTGTGTCGGCGGTTCGATTCCGTCCCGAGCCATTTATTAAAAAGCACTGCGATGACATAGACTCTCGTAGTGCTTTTTTTAATTACATTGGACAATTTTAATAGAAGTACGTTAAAATTGTAATATACACTCCGAATGCTATTGCGGAGCAAAATGATTTAAACTGATGGTCATTCATAAAGAGAGGATTCATTATATATTTGTATTTAATAGAGCAGAGGATGCCTCTGAAAATTCCGGAGGCATCCCTGTTCGTATGCTATCCCCCGGTGTGGGCGGAACGCTTTTTTTTAATGTAAGGAAATGATGACAAAGATAACGGGCCATGTAAGATATAGTTGAATGTTCCTGGCAGTTTTCATACCAAGGAAAAACTGCATCCATTTTGACAAAGGAGTTTTGAAGATGGACAAGAAAATATTGGTTGTCGATGATGAAAAACCAATTGCAGATATTCTGCAGTTTAATTTAACAAAAGAGGGATATACGGTTTATTGTGCTTATGACGGGGATGAAGCACTTGAAAAGGTTGAAGAAGTACAGCCGGATCTGATCGTGCTTGATATCATGCTGCCAAAACGGGATGGCATGGAAGTCTGCCGTGAAGTCCGTAAAAAATATGAAATGCCGATTATTATGCTGACGGCGAAGGATTCGGAAATCGACAAAGTGCTGGGCCTTGAATTCGGTGCCGATGATTACGTCACAAAGCCGTTTAGCACAAGGGAATTGATTGCGCGTGTCAAAGCGAATTTGCGGCGCCACCAACAGGTTGCCCAGAATGCAGCTGAGGAAGAGACGAATGAAATAGCGGTTGGCTCTTTGGTCATTCACCCGGATGCGTATATTGTTTCCAAACGCGGGGAAACCATTGAATTGACCCATCGCGAATTTGAACTGCTCCACTATCTGGCCCGGCATATCGGCCAGGTTATGACGCGGGAACATCTGCTTGAAACCGTGTGGGGCTATGATTACTATGGAGATGTCCGGACTGTTGACGTGACGGTAAGGCGGCTCCGCGAAAAAGTGGAGGATAACCCGAGCCATCCGGAATGGATTGTGACAAGACGGGGTGTCGGCTATTATTTGCGCAATCCTGAACAGGAGTAAATCATGAAAAAGGTAAAATTTTTCCAATCCATCCATTTCAAATTTGTTCTGATTTATATCTTGCTGATCATTGTCGCAATGGAGATTATTGGTGTTTATTTCATTAATAAACTGGAAAACCAGCTGGAAACCAATTTTAAAAAGTCCATTTATGATCAGGTGGATGTTCTGGAATACAGTATCCAGAACCTGTTGACGAAAAAACAGAACCAGGCTGATGATGTCACAGTTGAAGTCAGAAAGGTGCTTGCTGATTTTAATAACTCGGATGTGTCTGAAATCCGGCTTATTGACGGCCGCAGCGGCGTAATAATGGGTACTTCTTCCAATAACCAGGAAATTGTCGGCCAAAAAACGACAGAAGATATCATCAAACGCGCCATCGCGGTGAATCAGCGGGAAGACAAGATCTACATGGATAAGCAGACTGGCGAGAGAATGTGGGTACTCGCTTCCCCGATCAAGTCAAATGGCGAAGTGATCGGTTTTATTTATCTCGTTGCCAAAATCGAAAAAGTTTACCGGCAAGTCCAGGCGATTAACCAGATTTTTATGACCGGTACCGTTATTGCCATGATGATTACCGCCTTGCTTGGGATTATTATCGCACGCACAATTTCCAGACCCATTGCCGATATGCGAAAACAGGCGATGGCAATGGCGCGGGGGGATTTTGCCCGCAAAGTTAAGGTCAAGGGGAATGACGAAATCGGCCAGCTTGCCTACTCCTTCAATCATATGACGAAAAAGCTGCAGGAAGCACAGGCCAGTACAGAAGGGGAAAGAAGAAAACTCGATTCCATCCTTACCCATATGACTGACGGTGTCATTGCAACAGACAGAAGAGGGAGAGTTATCTTAATCAATGAACCTGCCGCAGACATGCTGGATGTTTCACGTGAAACAGTATTGTCCCAGCCGCTGATTTCCATTTTAAAAATAGAAAAAGAGCACCAGTTTGAAGATTTGTTGACGGAACAGGATTCACTCATTCTTGATTTCAGCACCGATGAAGAACCGTATATTTTACGTGCCAATTTTTCAGTCATCCAAAATGAAGCCGGTTTTGTCAGCGGGCTGATTACCGTATTGCATGATGTAACCGAACAGGAAAAGATAGATATGGAGCGCCGCGAATTTGTCGCCAACGTCTCCCATGAATTAAGAACGCCGCTGACTACGATGAGAAGCTATCTGGAAGCATTGACAGACGGGGCCTGGAAAGATGGGAAAATCGCCCCGCAATTTCTCAATGTTACCCAGAACGAGACAGAGCGTATGATCCGCCTTGTAAACGATCTTTTGAAGCTGTCCAAAATGGATAGCAAGGATGAACGTTTAAATAAGGAATGGGTTAATTTTATCGTGTTTTTCAATCATGTTATTGATCGTTTTGAAGTAGCGAAGCAGCAAAATGTAACCTTTAAACGCAAATTGCCGAAAACGGAAATCTTTGTCGAGATTGATGAGGATAAGCTCACACAGGTCTTATATAATGTGATCTCTAATGCCTTAAAATATTCACCGGAAGGCGGCCAAATCACCTTTAAGGTAAAAGAATTTGATGATAAAATCGAAGTCAGCATATCCGACCAGGGTGTGGGGATCCCGAAAGAAAATGTGAAGAAAATTTTTGAGCGTTTTTACCGCGTAGATAAAGCGCGCAGCCGCAAATTGGGGGGGACAGGCCTGGGGCTTGCAATCGCCAAGGAAATCGTGAACCTGCACGGGGGAAATATTTGGGCAAGCAGCAAAGAAGGTAAAGGCACGACCATTTATTTCACCCTTCCCTACGAACCTGCACAAGAGGATGAGTGGTCATGAGTTTAGAAAAAGTAAAAACCCTTTTATTAACGATACTGGTCATCGTCAGCGTCTTGTTAACATGGCTCATCTGGAACAACCAGCCGAATTATGACTGGCTGAATTTGAAGGATTTGGATAACATCTCCATTGCCAAAGAAAAAAAGGTTTCTGAAGTCGTGCTCCCGGTAAAGGTTCTTTACCATGAAAACAATGCTACGGTTGGGACTGTTCATGAGGGAGAAATTTCCCGTGTCATGAAAATCCTGCAAAATTGGAATTTCGATGTCAGTAACACGAAGATGCTTCCCAAAAATAATCTATATGCACTGATGTCCGGCCCTAACCGGATAGAACTGGACTTTCCAAATCCTGTCCCTTTCAGCGTCTACCGAAACGTATTCAATTTTACCAATAAAAAAATGCCCAATGCCAATTTCGACCACATCGTCCTGGAACTAAAAACGGGAACGAAAAATTCAAACCATGTTTACTTCATTTCACTGGAAACCAATCAAGTGTTTGAGGCAAGCATTGATCAAAAAGAGACCCAGTATTTAATCAAAAAGTTAAAAGACAACCAAGACCTGTACAAGCCTTACAGTGCTTTTCCGCTCGCAGGGAACCGAAAAATCTACCTGCCTGATGCAAGCCCGGTGGTCAATCGATATAAATACGCCACGACAGATATTGATATTGATAAATTTAAAAAAGCACTGTTCCGGGACCCGAACTTCGTAAAAAAAGTAACCGATGAATACACAAATGGAAACAGTCTGCTGAAAACAGATGATGACAACCAGGTGTTTTCTTTTGTCAATCCCGGAGAAGACATGAGTTATGGCATCATGAATAATCACTTGTTGATGCGGGCCATTGATTTTATTAACCAGCATAGCGGATGGACGGATCATTTTCAGTATTTTGAAATGAATGAGAAGAAGAATGAAGTCACTTTCAAGTTGTTTAAAAACGGCTACCCCGTATTTAATAGCGACGGAATGGCGGATATTCAGGAATTCTGGGGGGGAAATGAAATTTATAAATATACGCGCCCTTACTTCCTGCTCTCTTTAAATTTGCCGATTAAGCCGGCTAAAGTGGAACTTGACCCCGCAAAGCAGGTCGTAAGCCGATTACAAAATGATACATCTATTAATATGAATAAGGTTGAAGAGATTACAATTGGTTATCACTTATCAAAAGACGGGAACGGTGAAGGAATCCTCTCGTTTCAGCCTGCGTGGTATTATTGCTATAATGGAACATGGAAGAAGGTAGGAGGGGATGGAAATGGACTGGAGTAAAACGAAGACAATGTTTATTCTTGTCTTTCTAATCCTCGATATTTTTTTAGCCTTCCAATTGTACCATAAATATATGAAGAACCAGCTGGAGGTGCTCGACAATCCGACTACTGGTGTGCAAAGCCTGAAGGCCGCGAATATTACGTATGATGAACTGCCGAAAGGGAAAACAAAAAAGCCCTATATCAGTGCATCGGAAAAAACATTTACTGAAAAAGACACAAAGAAATTGGTTGGACAGCATGTTGAAATTATAAACCACAAAAAATTAATTTCCACTTTTAACAAACCCATTAAGCTTGGGAAGAAAATAGAAGCCGGGCAGCTGGAAACAGTCGTAGAAAAAAATATTTTATTCGGGGACCACTATAAATTCTGGAACTACGATAAACAGCTGAATCAGGTTATATTCTACCAGACCTATGAGGGAAGCATGATTTTCAATAACAAAAGCGCCAGGCTGACCGTCTATTTGGATGATAAAAATGAAATAGTTTCCTATGACCAACAATATTTAAGTGATATTACTAAATATAAAAAAGAAGAAGAGACTTTGTCAGCCACAAAAGCATTGGAGGCCTTGTATAAAAAAGGCATGTTGAAACCGAACAGCAAAGTGGCAGGTGTTGAGCTTGGCTACTATACAAGAGTACCTGAGCTTCAAGTATTGGTTCCCACCTGGCATTTTGTCGTCAAGCATGATGATGAAACGGACCATCTGTTTGTGAATGCTTTTGAAGGGCAGGTCAATCAGCTTGATAATGACGAATGATTTGGAGTGAAGCGATCATGGCAATGCAGTTTAGTGTTCTCGCAAGCGGGAGTACGGGGAATGCAGTATATGTGGAAACGGACGAGCATGCTTTTTTGGTGGATGCCGGTTTAAGCGGAAAACAAATGGAATTGCTCTTTCAGCAAATCGGGCGCAATATCGCAGACTTAAGCGGCATCCTTGTTACGCATGAACACAGTGACCATATTAAGGGAATCGGTGTACTGGCGCGCAAGTATAAACTGCCAATCTACGCCAATAATAAAACATGGTCAGTAATGGATGGCATGATTGGAGAAATTCCAACCGATTTGAAGTTTTCTTTTGATATGGAATCTGTCCAATCATTTGGCCATTTGCAGATTGAATCATTTGGCGTTTCCCATGACGCCATCCAGCCAATGTTTTATGTTTTTCACGAAGGCGGCAAGAAGCTTGCTGTCATTACGGATACAGGTTATATCAGCGACCGCATGAAGGGAACGATTTCAAACGCCAATGTATTCGTTTTTGAAAGTAATCACGATGTAGAGATGCTGCGGATGGGAAGGTATCCATGGAGCGTCAAACAGCGGATTTTAAGCGATATCGGGCATGTATCCAATGAGGACGCCGCACTTGCAATGAGCGAAGTCATTGGTGATCAAACGAAACGGATATATCTGGCACATTTAAGTAAAGATAATAATATGAAAGAATTGGCGCGTATGGCGGTTTCGCAAACCTTGCAGGAACAGGGGCTGGCGGTTGGAGAAGCGTTTGAATTGTATGACACCGACCCCAAAACCCCAACCATCCTTTCTGCGGTATAAAGACTGCCAGGTTTTAAATGGTATAGAGATGAAATACACATCGTTATGAATAGCAGCTGCCCTTGTTTATTCATATACAATGAATAAACGCTTACTGTTTTTAATTTTGTTTTAATCATGATTGATTATAATAAGGGCAAAGATTATTGGAAAAATTCATCTTCATGCTGGTCAGGGAGTCTCATCCGGCCTTCTTTTCCGAGCTGGATTCTTCTCCCGGATCTGATTTCGGCAGGCATGCGGAAATTACAGGTTGCAGCTGTCATTTTAAGGGTATTTACATTCTTATCATTGTTGAAAGGATTTGGTGGATAATGGGGTATTATGATGATCATCACGAAGAAGGAGTAAGAGCCAAAAAAAACAGGCGCGGAGGCAAATTCGGATACTTTCTCTCCGGGTTAATCGGCGTCATTGCGGGGGCTTTAATCGTCGCGCTTATTTTCCCGAGTTTCTTAGGAAACAACACGGAAACAGACTCTGCAACCGTTAAGTCAAATTCGGCAGCAAATACAAACACGGCGAACCCGGAAACGGCAAAAACCGTTTCCCTGAAAGTCACAACGGATATTACGAAGGCTGTGTCAAGAGCGGAAAAGGCGGTTGTCGGGGTCTCCAATATTCAAAAGCAAAGCGTGTGGTCCAATTCGGCTTATGGCAGCCAGGATTCCGGTTCATCCTCCTCTTCTTCTGAGGAAGGATCCGGTTCAGGGATTATTTATAAAAAATCCGGCGATAAAGCCTTTGTCGTCACGAATTATCACGTTATTGAAGGGGCCGATTCCCTGGAGGTTACCCTTTCATCAGGCAAAAAGCTTTCCGCTAAATTAGTCGGCGGAGATGTATGGACAGACTTGGCTGTGCTCGAAGTCAGCGGCACCCAAGTTGATACAGTTGCCCAATTTGGCGATTCCGATGCCCTCAAACTCGGGGAAACCGTCATTGCTATCGGAAACCCGCTCGGTGAAGAATTTTCAGGTTCTGTTACACAAGGGATTGTTTCAGGTGTTGACCGTACAGTGCCAGTTGACTTAGACAGTGATGGTACAGAGGACTGGCAGGAAGAGGTCATCCAAACCGATGCTGCCATTAATCCGGGTAACAGCGGCGGCGCCTTGATCAATGTTTCCGGCCAGGTTGTCGGCATCAACTCCATGAAAATTTCAAACGAGGCTGTTGAGGGAATAGGCTTCTCTATCCCGATCAATGCAGCAAAAACCGTAATCAATCAACTGGAAACAAAAGGGAAAATTGAACGCCCGGCAATGGGGGTCGGCCTTCAGAATGTTTCGGATATCTCCGCTTACCATCAGCGGGAAACCTTAAAACTGCCGGAAAATGTAACGAGCGGTGTGATGGTTGGTACCGTGGAAAACAATTCTCCGGCTGATAAAGCAGGCTTGAAGGAACTTGATGTGATTTATCAAATTGACGGCCAAAAGATTAATAATATTATTGCGTTGCGGAAATATTTGTACACCAATAAGCAACCGGGTGATACCATTAAGGTAAAGGTATACCGAAGCGGCGAGTCAAAAACATTCACGCTGACATTAACGACAGCGTCCGGAACCAATTAATCGCAAGGAAAAGGAAAGGCGCTTATGCTTTTCCTTTTTCCTTGTACAAATTTTTTAAAAGTTGTTCACAATTTAGTCCAGAGTTGTGGATAATCACCTGCCAGTTTGAAGATGTGGATTAATCAGTTCAGATCTGGTGTCATCCATTCCAGCGGAGTTTTTGGAAAAGAGAACGCCTTTTGAGGAATATTTAGAATAAAATGATGTAAAAAAACTAAGGTTTTGCAGAAATTGCTCGAAAAATAGGATATCTACAGCCTGTACATAGTGAAATTGTAAAGAATATATCTTGTGGGGAACGAGCATTCCTACACAAAATGTGGATAATTTTTGTGGATATGTGGATAACTCATGTAGATAGCCTGTTAGTAAAGTGGGGGTAAATTGTGAATATCTCAATTGTGGCAGTTGGAAAATTAAAAGAAAAGTATCTGAAACAGGGCATTGAAGAGTATGTAAAACGTTTATCGGCTTACGCAAAAGTAGAAATTATAGAAGTCGCAGATGAAAAGGCGCCGGAAGTATTAAGCGACGCTGAAATGGAAATTGTGAAACAGAAAGAAGGCAAGCGGATCCTGGACAAAATCAGCCCGGATACTTATGTCATCACGCTCGCCATTGAAGGAAAAATGAAAACTTCGGAAGATCTGGCGGCAGGTATCGACCATTTGGCCACATACGGAAAAAGCAAAATCGCCTTCGTTATCGGCGGCTCTCTTGGCTTAAGCCGCGATGTCATGCAACGCGGCAACGAAAGCCTCTCTTTCTCGAAAATGACCTTCCCGCACCAATTGATGCGCCTGATATTGGTCGAACAGATATACCGGGCATTTCGGATTATCCGGGGTGAACCGTACCATAAGTAGGACGTTTTTTAGGATGGAGCCGGCGTGCATAGCCGTTTTGCAAATTAGGAGATTAAACAGCTAAGAAAAATATATAATATTTTTCCCCTGATCATCAGAAACTATAAAAATATATATTATAATTTATACACAATTTTGATAAACTATGATTAGGGTATAATGGATATGGGAAAGGTGCAGGACAATGTTGACCGTTGGCTTGGTGTGATGTCAAAAGGAGTGTCTGTATCCTTTCTGTAAATCTTAAAAAAAGGGATGTTAAAGATGAGCAATGGGGAAAATAAAACGAAAACAGAGGTTATCCTGATTGGTGCCGGTATCATGAGTGCGACATTGGGGACAATCCTGAAAGAATTAGCGCCCGACTGGAAGCTTACAGTCTTTGAGAAACTTGACCAGGCAGGCAAGGAAAGCTCTAATGAATGGAATAATGCGGGAACAGGGCACTCTGCATTATGTGAGCTTAATTATACTGTTGAGAAACCGGATGGATCTTTAGATATTAGTAAAGCAATTAAAGTTAATGAACAGTTTCAAGTATCAAGGCAGTTTTGGTCTTACCTTGTCAAACATGAGCTGATCCGTAACCCGCATGACTTTATCAGGCCATTGCCACATATGAGTTTAGTGCAAGGAGAGCAAAATGTGGCTTTTTTAAAGAAAAGATTTAAAGCGCTGTCAAATTATCCGCTGTTTAAAGGAATGGAATTTTCCGATGACCCTCAAAAGCTGAAAAAATGGATTCCGCTCATCATGGAAGGCCGTACATCGAAAGAACCCATGGCGGCAACAAAAAATGATGCTGGAACGGATGTCAACTTTGGCGCTTTGACCCGGATGTTATTTGCGCACTTAAAGAATAAAAACGTGGAGATCAACTATAGACATAAAGTTGAAGATATTAAACGAACAAAAGACGGTTTGTGGGAAGTAAAAGTGTATAGTGATAGCGGGAAACTTGAGTACCGGACTGCGAAATTTGTCTTTATCGGTGCCGGTGGCGGAAGCCTGCCTTTACTGCAAAAAACCGGTATTCCTGAAAGTAAGCATATTGGGGGATTCCCTGTAAGCGGATTATTCCTGGTATGCAACAATCCGGAAGTAATCGCAAAGCACCATGCAAAAGTGTACGGCAAAGCTGCAGTCGGTGCACCTCCAATGTCTGTTCCGCATCTTGATACACGCTATATCGACAACAAAAAGTCATTACTGTTTGGACCGTTTGCCGGCTTCTCACCTAAGTTTCTGAAAACGGGTTCAAACTTGGATTTATTGGGTTCCGTAAAACCGAATAATGTCTTTACCATGTTAGCGGCAGGTGCAAAAAATGCACCATTGACAAAATACTTAATTCAACAAGTTTTATTATCGAAAGAAAAACGTATCGAAGCGTTACGGGCGTTTGTCCCAAGCGCCAGAAGCGAAGACTGGGATATAGTGGTAGCAGGGCAGCGTGTACAAGTAATTAAAGATACGGCAGCCAGAGGCAAGGGAACACTCCAATTCGGCACGGAAGTTGTAAGTGCCGCAGATGGATCAATCGCTGCATTGCTCGGCGCTTCCCCGGGTGCATCTACCGCTGTTCATGTAATGCTTGAAGTCATTAAAAAATGCTTCCCGCAGTATATAAAAACATGGGAACCGAAAATCAAAGAAATGGTTCCTTCCTATGGCGTGCCATTAGGAGAAAATCCGGAGCTATTCGATAACATTTTTACTTCAACGGCACATACGCTTGGACTAAGCGAAAAATTGCCGGTTTATCATTAACTTCTTGGATCATCAAGGCCGGATAGTTGAATTAAACTGGAAGCTGTCTTTATATTCATCATTAGTAAAATAGCCGGGGTCCTGCTTTTTTAAAGCAGAACCCCGGCTTTGATATTAATCAAACGTTTGATTAACATGGACAATTAAGCCAGCCGCATCTTAAAATCCTCATAACCAAATTCCCGGATAACCTGGCAGTCGCCATTTTGATCCTGGACGGCTATAGCCGGGAGCGGCATGCCATTAAATGTCGTATTTTTAACCATCGTATAGATGGCCATATCACCGAAAACCAGACGGTCGCCGCATTTTAAAGGCTCATCGAAAGAATAATCCCCGATTACATCACCCGCAAGGCAGGTCTGGCCGCCGAGCCGGTACGTAAATGGTTTCTCTCCTGCTTTGCCCGATCCGAGCAGAGGCGGGCGGTAAGGCATTTCCAGCACGTCCGGCATATGGCAGGATGCGGATGTGTCAAGAATGGCAATCCCCATACCGTTTTGAAGCGTATCAAGTACCGTCGTAACCAGAAAGCCTGCATTCAGCGCAACAGCTTCTCCCGGTTCGAGATAAACTTCCAAACCGTATTTCTCCTGCATGCTGCGGATACATTTTTCCAGCAGCGGAATGTCATAGTCTTCCCTTGTGATATGGTGGCCGCCGCCAAAATTAATCCATTCCATTTGCGGAAGCCATGGGCCGAATTTTTCTTCTACGGCTTTTAAAGTTGTTTCCAAATCATCTGCGTTTTGCTGGCAAAGGGTATGGAAATGCAACCCGGTAACTCCTTCAAGCGATTCAGGGCGGAAATGTTCTAATGTCGCGCCAAAGCGGGAACCTGGCGAACAAGGGTCATAGATGGCATGACCAGCCTGCGTGGAACACTCGGGATTGATGCGCAAGCCGGCTTTTTTACCGGCTTTGAGCACCTTGTCTTTAAATTTCTCAAGTTGTGAAAACGAATTAAAAATGATATGGTCACAAATCGAGATGATCTCGTCAATTTCATCTTCACGATAGGCTGCGGAAAAGACATGGTTTTCTTTTCCCATTTCTTCGTAACCAAGCCGCGCCTCGTATAAGCCGCTTGCCGTCGTTCCACTTATATACTTTCCAATGAGCGGATACATCGTATACATTGAAAAGGCTTTTTGCGCCAGCACAATTTTACAACCTGTACGCTCCATCACGCCGTTCAAGATTTTTAAATTTTTTTCTAAAAGGCCTTCATTGACAACATAACATGGGGTAGGCACTTCTTCAAATTTCATCTTTATTCTACTAGCTCCGGTTCAAAGCTTTCTTTCCATGGCAGACCCCATTTATTGAGTGCTTCCATGAACGGGTCCGGATCAAACTCTTCAATATTGAATACGCCTTTTTGGTCCCATGTTCCTGTCATTAACATCATGGCGCCGATCATGGCAGGAACGCCGGTCGTATAGGAGACCGCCTGCGAGCCAACTTCCTTGTAGCATGCTTCATGATCACAAACATTGTACAGGTAATACGTTTTGTCTTTGCCGTCCTTTTTGCCGCGGAAAATACAGCCGATGTTCGTCTTGCCTTTTGTACGCGGCCCGAGTGAAGACGGATCCGGCAGCACCGCTTTTAAGAACTGCAGCGGCACGATTTGTTTGCCTTCGAATTCAATGGGTTCAATTGAAGTCATGCCGACATTTTCGAGGCACTTCAGGTGGGTCAGATAGCTCTGGCCAAATGTCATGAAGAAACGGATCCGTTTAATGCCCGGCATATTTAAAGCGAGTGATTCGATTTCCTCGTGATGCAGCAAATACATATCTTTCTCGCCAATTTCAGGGAAATTATAAACGCGTTTGATTTCCATTGGTTCTGTCTCCACCCAATGGCCGTTTTCCCAATAGCTGCCCTTTGCAGAAACTTCACGAATATTGATTTCAGGATTAAAATTCGTCGCAAACGGATAGCCATGATCACCGGCATTACAGTCAAGAATATCAATGTATTCAATTTCATCAAAATGGTGCTTCAGGGCGTATGCAGCAAAAACACTCGTGACACCGGGATCAAAACCGCTGCCTAAAAGGGCTGTAATGCCGGCTTCTTTGAAACGGTCACGGTATGCCCATTGCCATTTGTATTCAAACTTTGCCGTATCTTCCGGTTCATAGTTTGCCGTATCCAAATAATTGGTTTTGGTTGCCAGGCAGGCATCCATGATCGTTAAATCCTGATAAGGCAGCGCCAGGTTCATGACAATGTCCGGTTTGACTGCTTCAATTAAAGCGATTAATTCATCGACGTTATTTGCATCCACTTGTGCCGTCGTAATTTTCGTTTTGCCGCCATCCAGTTTGGCTTTTAAGGCATCACATTTCGATTTTGTCCGGCTTGCAATGCAAATCTCTTCAAATACTTCGCTGTTCTGGCAGCATTTATGGATGGCTACGGATGCTACGCCGCCGCAGCCGATAATTAGTGCTTTTCCCATTCATTAATCTCCTAACTTCATAGATTTTTACAACCAAGGCCGGCATGTTAGCCAGGCAGTGATGTGAACAAAAATAAATGGTTGCTATTTTCAAAAAAGAAAAAAAGCAAGTGTAATATGCATCATCATTGCACACAACACTTGCCTCGATAAAGTTCTCCTATTAAAAAAGCATCAATACAGCCCGCTAAAAAGCAGCCATATGGATACTTCTGCTAAAAGTCCGAAGACATAATGGCAGAAAGCTCTTTAATATTCAAAATCTATCATTACAGGATCAGAGTCTATATAGCAAATAATTACTTTTTCCACTCTTATTGACCGTTTCACAAGTTGATGTGCGGATGCACCGGTTGTAAAGTAACCAACTTATAAAATTTGAGCTTTTAACTCAATCAATAAGGCAACTAAAGTTGCCAATCGGCATTTGACCCGGCTGTCCGTATGGCCTTAACTTCCTTGGTCAAAATTATCTGCTTGGAAAGACTCGAAGTTTTGAATATCCGCCTTCCAAATTTCGCTTCTTTATCTTATCAGTATCAGCGGAAAATAGCAAGGCAAAAATTAAAAAGCAGCAACGCCAGGATGTTTACATAGTGACTATACCGATGATTGAACGGAGCAGCCAGCTTCATAAGAAACCACACTCCATAAGCCCGGGCAGCCTTCTTTCTTCTCTTATTCGGATTCTGCCCATACCGAAACGCTGCCCCCTGTAACCGGAAATACGCCATATCCGTCTTTTCCGATTGTAATCTGTTCTTTTCTTGAGCGGGTGATATCATGCCAGGTTTGCCCGGCGCGTTCTTTTCCGATTAGCATGCGCTTTTCACCGTCTTCCCCGTTTGAAATGACGACTGCGCAGCCGGAGTGCGCAATTTCCGGAACACCGCGGCGTACCCAGCCGATGGTGTTGGGATGGTCAAAATAGTCGTCCTGTTCACCGTAAGCTTTTTCCTGGCGCGCATACAGCAAAGGTGTAAGGGCGTCTTTTTTGCCTGTTATCGGATGATCGCCGCCAATGCCGAAAAAGTCCCCGTAAAATACACAGGGGTAGCCGTCTTTACGAAGCAGGATTAAAGCATAAGCACTTGGTTTAAACCAGTCTTCCACCCAGGATTCAAGTGATTCATCCGGCTGCGAATCATGGTTATCAACAAATGTGACGGCATTGAGCGGGTGGGTTTTGACTAAGGTATTGTCGAAAATGGTGGTTAGGTCAAAATTTCTCCCCTTAATGGAAGCTTCATGCAGTTTATAATGCAAGGCGACGTCAAATAAATCAATTTTAAATTCGACATGGTCCAGGTACTTTTGGCAAGCTGCGAGCTGAGGATTCCAGAATTCGCCCACGAAGTAGAAGTTCTCGCCGCGGTGTGCCATCAGTTCGGTGGCAAATTCTTTAATAAAATCGTGGTTGATATGTTTAATGGCATCGAGGCGGTAGCCGTCACAGCCAGTTGTATCGGCAAGCCACTTTCCCCAGGAAACCATTTCTTTTTTTACGTCCGGATGATTATAGTCAATGTCTGCATACATTAAATAGTCAAAGTTTCCAAACTCGTTATCTACGTTCTCATTCCAATGTTTATTTTCCCCGACAATGCGGAATATCCCTTTGCGGTCGTTTTTTTGGTCATAGTCCGTACCGCTGAAATGGCTGTAATTCCATTTAAAATCCGAGTACTTGCCATGGCGGTTTTCATAGTTGAATTTTGTCCAGCCTTCAATTTCAAAAGGCTCCGATATTTCTTTATTTCTGTCCATCGGATCCACTTCGACAACTTGAAACGTTTCTGTCTCGTCAGCCCCTGCCAAATGATTCATGACGACATCGATATAAACAGATATTTCGTTTTCGTGGCATACTTGAATGGCATCAAGCAGTTCCTCCTTTGACCCGTATTTTGTCTTGATTGTGCCTTTTTGATCAAACTCACCCAAATCATAATGGTCGTATACCCCATATCCGTTGTCCTGCGCAGACTGCCCCTTTGTAACCGGCGGAAGCCAGACAGAATCAAGCCCATTTGCTTTTAGCTGCGGCGCCAGTTCTTTCAGCCGTTTCCAATGGTTGCCGTCAGCCGGTGTATGCCATTCAAAAAACTGCATAATAGTGTGATTCCGTTCCAAGAGAATTCTCCTTCCAAAAAAAGAAGTCATGAATCATAATGGTACAAGTATAGAAGTTTATGGTGAAATTTTCAATAAATTGGAATTTTTTGCGTGTAAAAAAGGCAGGTAAAAACAAAACGATGTGCCTGCCTTAGAAAACAAGCAAATACGCTGAGACACAGAAATGATATTCCCTGTTTTCCCGGCCCGAAAACGCTAAAAACAGCCGGCTGCAAAAATCCAGCTGGCTGCTTTGGCAGGCCTCCAATGTATTTTTGGTTTGTACTCAGTGAGGCTCAAGATTTAAAACAAACGTCCTTACCGCATAAGGAGGCGATCTCCCCCGGAGTGGTGACGGCCATTGTCGTGCTTCCGCTGCCCGTACCTGCTATCACGACAGTGCCTGGCTGTTATGCTTTCCGGCCGGGCAAACGATGTAAGAAAAAACGCTTAAGCATTTTTCGTGAATGGCGGTAAAGGACTTTGATACACTAAACAAAAGAAGACCAAATGGGAGGAATCTATAAATGGCAGTGGAACAGCTTCACACAGTGGAAGAATTGAATCAGTTTATTGATCAGGGCGGCAAACGGCTCCTCTTCAAGCATAGTTCAAGATGCCCGATCAGTGCAAAAGCGCATGAGGAATTTCTGGCCTATGTCAAGGAAACCAATATACCGGCAGCAGAGATTCTGGTGATTGAAGACCGCCCTGTTTCAAACCAGGCGGCAGAAGTATTCGGCATCCGCCATGAATCTCCGCAAATTTTTCTTTTGGAGAATGGAAAAGTGCAATGGAACGAAGACCACGCGGCGATTACCAAAGCAGCCATCGAGAAAGCCGTACAATCCTAAAGGCTCAATGAATTGAATTCGAAAAATCCTTTTTGGGTTTACATTTTTCAGGAGTTTGATTAATATAAGAAACAGAACATACCCGATCGGGAGAGGTTCATAGCTTAAACCCTCTATAAAAAACTATGGATAAATGACGAACTATGCCATATCCATAATGGATGTGGTTTTTTTCATCTTATTCGTAAACAGGGTTGCATGGTCTCTCTTGGAAAAAATGGCGGGGCACATTTTTTACAGGAGGTTTTTTTATGTCTGGAAGAAAGCAAGAAGAAGGATTAAAGGATTTAACGCTGTTGGGAAATCAAAAAACAAAGTATCCGGCAGATTATGATCCGGCTGTCCTGGAAGCTGTTGATAATCTGCATGCAGGCCGGGATTATTTTGTAAAATTTAACTGCCCGGAATTTACAAGCTTATGCCCGCTTACCGGCCAGCCGGATTTTGCAACGATGTATATTTCGTATATACCGGATATAAAAATTGTCGAAAGCAAATCTTTGAAACTCTATCTTTTCAGTTTCCGGAACCATGGCGACTTTCATGAAGACTGTGTCAATATCATTATGGATGACCTGATTCAACTGCTTGATCCCCGTTATATTGAAGTATGGGGAAAGTTCACTCCGCGCGGCGGGATTTCCATTGATCCGTGGTGCAATTACGGGAAGCCGGATACGAAATATGAAGATATGGCGAATTTCCGCCTGATGAACCACGATCTTTATCCTGAAAAAGTCGATAACCGCTGAGGAGGATGAACATGAACGCTTATTTAAATGGCATTTTTGTCGGCTTGCTGATTTTGTCCAATATCGTTTCTGTCAAATTATTTCATATTGGGGATGCAATAATACTGCCGGCTGCCGCAATTATCTATATTTTTACTTATCCGCTTATTGATGTGACGGTTGAGGTGTACGGCAAAAAGGCTGGTCGGGCGACCGTACAAGCCGGCTTTATTACACAGATTATGGCCATGGTCTTTATTATAATTACGATTAACATCCCTGCTGCACCTGCCTTTCAAAACCAGTCCGCATTTGAAACGATATTAAGCGGCAGCTTTCGCGTCATTTTGGCAAGCCTGGTGTCTTATATCATCAGCCAAAATCTCGATGTCTTGGTATTTAACCGGTTAAAAACGCTGCACGGGCGTAAAAAATTATGGCTGCGCAATAACGCTTCGACAATGCTGAGCCAGCTGATTGATACGACTATTTTTATCCTCATTGCTTATTACGGGACGGTGCCGGTTCAGGTGCTTGGCACATTAATCCTGACGCAATATATCTTTAAATTTGCTGCTTCGGTCGTTATGACGCCTGTTGTCTATTTGCTTGTCGGCTTGATCAGGAAAAATGAACAGACCGGAAAATCACAGAAAGAACAAACATTTGCATAATGTTCGTCTAAAATGAACCACTTCCATTCTAATCCCGGGGTGGTTCATTTTGTATTAAAAAGTGCGAGCGTTTTCTTTTTTATTTTCATAGAATTAGGGTAAAATAGATTTACAGTGTTTATCCCGTGTTAACGGGAAGTAAGGCGCTTACTTTGAAAGGTGGGCATCGGCGGGGGGTGAGAGGAAAGCCCTGCTGATAGAAGTTTCACATGATCTTAAATTCAAAAACGGAAAGGAGCCTTCCATCATGAGCATGGTATTAAATGACATTAAACATGCAGTTGACCAGCAGTATAAACTCTATATCGGCGGCAAATGGGTTGAAGGAACCAGCGGCAGAAAATTGGAAAGCTATAATCCGGCTAATGGCGAAAAACTCGCGGAATTCGTGGATGCAAGCCATGCGGATGTGGATGCGGCCGTTGAAGCGGCAAAAGAAGCTTTTCAATCTTGGAAAAAGGTAAGCGTACAGGAAAAAAGCCAAATGCTTCTTAAAATAGCTGATTTGATTGATGAAAATCAGGAACATCTGGCATTGGTTGAAACATTGGATAATGGCAAGCCTTTAAGGGAAACAAGCGGAATCGATGTCCCGGCAAGTGCTGACCATTTCCGCTATTTTGCCGGCGTGATTCGTGCAGAAGAAGGGACAGCAAAGGCACTGGACGATGAGACGCTGACGATTAATTTGAAAGAACCGATCGGTGTCGTCGGGCAGATTATTCCTTGGAATTTTCCGTTATTGATGGGGGCCTGGAAAATAGCGCCGGCGATTGCAGCCGGGAACACGGTAGTGATCCACCCGTCCTCTTCTACATCACTCAGCTTATTGGAACTGGCAAAACTGCTCGATCAAGTACTACCGGCCGGGGTTGTGAATGTGATTACAGGCAGAGGCTCTGATTCGGGTGATTATATGTTGAAACATCCGGGTTTCAGCAAATTGGCATTTACCGGTTCTACTGAAATCGGGTACAATGTGGCAAGAGCAGCAGCAGATCAATTGATACCGGCAACATTGGAGTTAGGGGGCAAGTCGGCTAATATCTTTTTTGACGATGCCCCATGGGAACAGGCCATTGAAGGCGCCCAGCTCGGAATCTTATTTAACCAGGGCCAGGTTTGCTGCGCGGGATCCCGTTTATTTGTGCAGGAAGGGATCTATGATAAATTTGTGAGTGAATTAAAAACGGCATTTGAAAAGGTGAAAGTCGGCCTGCCATGGGAAGACGGTGTGCAAATGGGGGCCCAGGTCAACAAACGCCAGCTTGAAAAAATACTGGAATATGTTGAAATTGGCCAAAAAGAAGGTGCTAAACTGGTTACCGGCGGCCGCCAATTGACGGAAAACGGTTTAGATAAAGGCGTATTCATGGCACCGACGCTTTTAGCGGATGCGACCAATGATATGCGGATTGCAAAGGAAGAAATATTTGGCCCTGTCGCAACGGTGATTAAGTTCAAAACGGAAGAAGAGGTGATCCGTTTAGCGAATGATTCTGAATACGGCCTTGGCGGTGCAGTCTGGACGACTAACTTTAACCGTGCGATGCGGGTTGCACGCGGTGTCGAAACCGGACGGATGTGGATCAATACGTACAATCAATTGCCTGCAGGTGCCCCGTTCGGCGGTTATAAGAAATCCGGTATCGGCCGTGAAACCTATAAGAGCATTTTGGATGCCTATACGCAAACGAAAAATATATTTGTAAACCTCAAAGAATCACCTTATGGCTTATATTGAGGACAGGAAAAAAACTGCGCTCCCGGTTTGGGGGCGCAGTTTTTTTTGGATCTTTTTGGATCAAATGCCTGCTTTGCCGGCAATCAGTGCTTTATTATTTATGTAATCGCTTTAAATATGTGTACTAATATTTATTTCATATTAAGTAATACAGTATTGGATATCAATCATTTATTTTTTTCTTTTCTTATGCAAAACCCTTGTAATCACAATACAAGTAGGTGTAGGATAAAAATGTGAAATTTTTGTGTCTGTCTTTATTTTTTAATACAGATGAAAACATAAATATAACAGATGATGAATCTGTCAAACTTTTGCCCGCTGTGTTGTAATGAAATGGTTTTTTCAATAGGGTTTATTTTGCGGGCCGGGGGAAACGATAAAGTAAAGAAAGGGATGAAGGGTGGAAAAATACGACGTTTCGTGAACTGGGGATTTTGATTTTTTTCGAGTCTTTCTTAAGGGAAATTTTATAAAACAATTGTGATAGAAGGAGATAAACCAATGGCAAAAACAATTGCTGATTTACTCATTGATTCATTATTAAATGCTGGTGTGAAAAGAATTTACGGGATTGTAGGAGATTCATTAAATGCTGTGCTCGATTCAATCAGGCGCTCCGGGAGAATTGAATGGGTCGGCGTAAGGCATGAAGAAGTTGCTGCATTTGCCGCAGGCGCCGACGCAACTTTAAACGACAGCATCGCGGTTTGCGCAGGCAGCAGCGGCCCGGGAAACCTGCATTTGATTAATGGTTTGTACGATTGCAATCGTTCGCGTGTGCCGGTGCTCGCGATTGCAGCCCACATTCCAAGCAGTGAAATTGGAAGCGAATATTTCCAACAAACACGGCCTGAACTGATTTTTAAGGATTGTGCCCACTTTGTGGAGACAGTTCAGCGCCCGGAACAAATGCCTTTAATGGTGAACATGGCCATGCAGCAGGCTGTTGCAAAACAAGGGGTATCGGTATTGGTACTGCCTGGTGATGTTGCCGGCCTTGATGACAATGTTGCGGTGCCGAATGTATCCGTCCATGTCGCAAAACCGGTTGTACAGCCATCACCGGAAGATTTGACAACACTTGCAGCCTATTTGAACGAAGCCAAAAAAGTGACGCTGCTTTGTGGTGCAGGCTGCGCGGGTGCACATGACCAGTTGATGGAACTATGCGAAAAAATAAAATCCCCGATGGTTGTGGCATTGCGCGGAAAAGAACATTTGGAATATGATAATCCTTACTATGCCGGATTAACAGGCTTAATCGGTTATTCTTCCGGTTATGATGCAATGATGGATTGCGATACGCTTTTGATGCTTGGAACGGACTTCCCGTACCGCCAATTCTATCCGAAGAATGCCAAAATTTTGCAGGTTGACATCCGTTCAGAACATCTGGGACGCCGTACCCCGCTTACTTTCGGGCTTGTCGGCGATGTAAAAAATACAGTTGAAGCCCTGCTGCCGATGCTAAAAGAACAAGACAACAGCAAGCACTTGGAAAAACATGTGAAGGCATACCAAAAAGTCAGAGCAGGCTTGGATGATCTTGCAGTTGGGAAACCGGGACGCAAACCGATTCACCCGCAATATTTGACAAAAGTTGCAAGCGACCTCGCGGATGAAGATGCCGTCTTTACATGTGATGTTGGCACCCCGACTTTATGGGCAGCACGTTACTTGAAAATGAACGGAAAACGCCGCCTGCTTGGTTCGTTTAACCACGGCACGATGGCAAACGCTCTTCCGCAGGCGATCGGTGCCGCGGTTGCACAGCCGGGAAGGCAGGTCGTAGCGCTTTGCGGTGATGGCGGTCTTTCGATGTTAATGGGTGATCTGTTAACTGTCCGCCAGCATAAAATGCCGGTCAAAGTCGTAGTATTTAACAATAGTGCGTTAAGCTTTGTGGAAATTGAAATGAAGGCAGCCGGCTATCCGGAGACGGGAACTGGCCTTGAAAGCCCGAATTATGCCGCGATCGCCCAGGCGATGGATATGCAAGGGATCCGTGTAGAAGACCCGGCTGATCTTGAAGACGCCATGAGGCAAGCTTTCGAACATGACGGCCCTTCGATCATTGATGTTGCCGTCAATCGCCAGGAATTATCCCTGCCGCCAAAAATTACTTACGAACAAGCACATGGTTTCACACTTTGGATGCTCAAAGCCGTACTAAACGGGCGTGCAAGCGAATTGGTCGATTTGGCAAAAACAAACTTGATCAGATAAAGCAATATGCCTGAAGAAAGGCCTGGTTTCTGTTATCGAAACCAGGCCTTATTTCTATGAAAGGTTATCCTCTTCTTTTAATGAAATCACTTCTTTGTCTTCTATAGACACATCTTTTTCCACATACGGTTTATTTGCATAATAGTACATCCAGCCCATCATAAATCCGCCGCCGACGAGATTGCCCAGTGTGACCGGGATGAGGTTATGAACCACACCCCGAATGCTGGTGGATACCGGGTGTTCCAGGACAAGGGATATGGCAAATGTGCACATATTGGCAATGCTGTGCTCATAGCCCGAAATAAAGAAACAGAACACGAACAGCATCATTGTGAACAGCTTCGGGCCGTCACCCTTTAATGTCATGGGAATAAAAAATGCCAAACAGACGAGCCAGTTGCAAAGGATACCTCTGAAAAACAATGGCATGGTGGGGACATGTACTTTATTATCTGCCACGCTCAATAAAAATCCGTTCACATTCGGATCATTAAACAGCTGTGTAAAATGAATGAAGAGGGCAAAAACAATTGCCCCCAAAATATTGCCAATATAACAATAGATCCATAACCGGATTACAACTCCCCAGCTCATTTTTTTACGCAGGGCGGCGAAAGTGTAATAAAATGTATCTCCCGTAAACAAGTCGCCGCCCCCGTATGCGATTAAAATAATGGCTGTGCCAAAGGTCAATGCCGCAAGAGGATAGGCAAAGGGGGAATGTTCAAGATAAAAAAAGTTACCTGTTTTAAAGGCGACGATGACGCCAAATCCGATAAACATGCTCGCCAGCATCGCCCTTGCGATATAAATCAACGTACTTTTTTGATAAATATCCTGTTTTTTTAGCGCCAGTTTTTCAACTTCTATTAATGCTTTATACTCCACCGGCCATCACCACCTAGTGATAACGTGCCCTAAGAACAACACATGTATGCAGCCTGAAAGCCTGTACTGCAAGCGAAAGAAAGCCCCCTTAAGCTGGTTTTTGAGTCCAACTAAGGGGGCTTTCTTCCGGCTTTTAAAATAGCAGCCGTTTTTTCTCTTATTCATTTGCTAATTTAAAGACATTCAGCAATTTAAAGAACAGGCTGAGGATGATGGCGACAACGGTTGCCAGTCCCATTCCGCTTAGTGAGGCGGTACCAATGTTGATGGTTGCGCCGCTTAAGCCGACTGCCAAAACGACACAAGTTAAAATCAAATTTTGTGAACGGCCATAATCAACTTTTGCTTCAACAAGCATTCTCAAACCGCTGGCGGCAATCACTCCGAACAGCAGTAAGGAGATGCCGCCCATGACCGGCTGCGGAATAGATGAAATGAGCGCCGCCAATTTCCCGCAGAAGGAAAGAATGATGGCGATAACAGCCGCCCCGCCGATCACCCATGTTGAGTAGACACGCGTAATGGCCAGCACTCCGATGTTTTCACCGTAAGTTGTATTCGGGGTAGCCCCAACAAAACTTGAAAGTATCGTGGAGATCCCGTTTCCCATTAATGATTTGTCCAGGCCCGGTTCTTTTGTTAAATCTTTATTCACGATATTGCCGGTCACGATTAAGTGCCCGATATGTTCCGGAATGATTACAAGTGCTGCCGGAAGAATAATCAGAATGTCTGACAGGTTAAATTGAATTTGATAATAAGTTGGCAGGGAAATCCAGGCTGCTTTCTGGACACCTGAAAGATCAACGATGCCAAACGCAAGTGAAATCAAGTAACCGCATATAATTCCGATTAAAATGGGAATGATTTTTAAAAATCCGCGCAATGTTACCCAGCAGATAACCGTGATGCCAAGCGTTAATAAGGACACGGTAATGGTTTGCGGGTCAGGGCTCCAGTTTTTCACCGCTGGATTTGAATTGACCAGCCCGGCCATTTGTGCTGCTGTCGGAACAAGTTGCAGGCCGATGACCGCGACGATTGCACCCATTGCAGCAGGCGGAAAGACAACATCAATCCACGTAGTGCCGGCGGCTTTAATAATCAGCGATACCAGTACAAGAATAATCCCGACGGCTAAAAATCCACCCAAGGCATAACCATAGCCCTGTCCGCCGGCATACTTGGCCATAACCGCAAAAACAGGCGAAATAAATGCAAAACTGGAACCGAGGTACGCGGGTATTTTCCCTTTGGTGATAAAAATGTAAAGCAGTGTGCCGATTCCGTTCATTAATAAGATGGTTGCCGGGTCCACTTTAAACAGGACCGGAACGAGAACGGTTGACCCGAACATTGCAAATAAGTGCTGGAAGCTTAACGGCAAACTTTTGAGCAGCGGCAGTTTCTGATCAATCCGGATTTCTTGCTGTTCCATCGTGTTCTCCCCTTTATGTTGTGAGTAGGCAGATGCCTCTGGTTTGGTTTTGCGCCTTTTTTATCGGCTCCTGAAAAATAAAAGCACCCTGCCTGGTAATGCGGGCAAGGTGCATGGGTATCGCGTATTTATCCGAAACCTTGCCAGCCTCACAGGACTGTTTTTAAAGGCAAATACATACAATTGTCGTTGCTATTATGGCAGTTCCTGTCCCGTTTGTCAAACATTTTTTTGTCGTGTTTTTTGTGAAAAAGCCCCATTGCCGGCAGTTTCACTTTTCAATTGCTTGACTTCACACGAAAAATAGCTAGAATAATTAGAGTGCCGAATATTTAGCTAGTGAAAATAACTACCTCTCTCTCTCGTTACAATTAGCGGGAGTTTTCTTCTCATTAATACACACCATTGGCTTTAAAAATCCGGATTGGGCCGTTGACCGCTAGAAGCTCTGAAGGGTAATGAAGCTTTTTCTTTGCGTGCCTGAAAAGCATAGACTGCTTCTCCAAAGCTCAAACTAAGTTCTAAAAAATGATTTTAAAAAATTTGAATGGGGGATTGCGTATGGATTGCGTCAACACAAATACAGTTAACCGTTCCATAAAGATTGTGCCGTTTTTTGCCGTGGTTATGGCCGGGGCTGTCGTTGCTTTTTTAAATCAAACTTTAATTAATGTGGCATTGCCGCAAATTATGAATCACTTGCATATCACGGCTTCAACTGCGAACTGGCTGTCGACGATTTACATGCTGACAAATGGAATTGTGATCCCGGTTACGGCCTATTTAATGAGCCGTTTTACAACAAGGCAATTATTTCTTTCTGCAATGGGATTGTTTTCTGCCGGGACATTGATTTGTGCAATTGCACCGGGGTTTTCGGTTCTCCTGATTGGACGTGTGGTGCAGGCTGCCGGAGCAGGAATTATTTTTCCGCTTTTGACGAATGTAATTTTTGTACTTTTCCCGCCAAATCGCCGCGGTTTTGCCATGGGGATTTTTGGTGTAGCGATGAACTTTGCGCCGGCAATCGGCCCGACACTTTCAGGCTGGATAGTGCAGAATCACTCGTGGCGGACATTGTTTTTCATTATTCTGCCGATTGCCATCATGGATCTTATTTTTGCTTCCTTTATTGTGAAAAATGTTACGGAAACAAGCCGTCCTAAATTGGATAAACTCGGTGTTATCCTATCATCATTAGGTTTTGGCGGTATTTTATACGGATTTTCTACAGGCGGGGCAAAAGGATGGGACAGTACTGAAGTATTGCTGACACTGGCTGTTGGCATTATTTCACTTGGATTATTTGTATGGCGCCAATTTACTGTTGATCATCCGATTCTGGAGTTTCGGATTTTCCGCTACCCTGTATTTTCTTTGACGATGGTCATTAACATTGTCGTAACGATGGCGCTCTTTTCAGGCATGATTTTAATGCCGATTTATATGCAAAATGTGCGTGGGTTTACACCGTTTATGTCAGGCTTGATGCTGCTTCCAGGCGGGATTGTCATGGGAATTATGTCGCCGATAACAGGCCGCCTGTTTGACCGCTATGGGGCAAAATGGCTGGCAATTAGCGGCCTGGCAATTATGATTGTCACGACTTATGCCCTCACAAGATTGAAATTGGACACGACATTTACGTATGTGGTGACGGTTTATACGATCCGCAGCTTCGGGATGTCAATATTATTGATGCCGATCTTTACAGCGGGTTTGAATGATCTGCCGCTTGCCCTGAATAAATTCGGCACGGCGATGGTAAATACATTCAGGATGGTCGCAGGAGCGGTCGGGACAGCCTTTTTTGTATCCATTATGACCAATAAAGGGCTGATCCATACGAAAGCGATTATGGCCGCCGAGCATATCACGCCGTCTGACAAAATGCATGCTTTACTGGCAGCGAGAGAGGGTGCGGTAATGGGCATTAATGATGCCTTTATGGTCGCCACCTATCTCTCTGTGCTTGGGTTTATCCTCGCATTTTTCATTAGAAAAACTGCACCGGGAGACAAGCTGCGTGAAAAAACTGTACAGCCTGCTAAAGCAAGGGCGGCAACAAATTCATAAGGATAAAAAAGGCTAATCCGCCATATGCGCAGGATTAGCCTTTTTTTTCATCCACTTTTTCGTTGGTCTTTAAGCTTTTTGTTCAAAACGTTTTGCAATCTCAACGATCACCTGCACGGCTTTTTCCATGGTTTCAACCGAGACATATTCATATTTGCCGTGCATGTTTTCCCCGCCGGCAAAAATATTCGGGGTAGGCAGGCCCATATAGGATAACTGGGAGCCGTCCGTGCCGCCGCGGACAGGGGAGATTTCCGGCTCAATATCAAGGCTCTTCATGGCTTCGTATGCGATATCGACAATTTCTTTGACCGGTTCAATTTTCTCTTTCATGTTATAGTACTGGTCTTTGAGTTCCAGTGAAATGTTCTCCTGCCCGTATTTTTCCTTCATACTGTTAACGATAGACTGGAGGTTTGATTTTTTCGCTTCAAATTTGGTGCGGTCATGGTCACGGATAATGTAAGAGAGCTTGGTCTGTTCTACATCACCATGGATGGATAAAAGGTGATAGAAGCCTTCGTATCCTTCTGTCAGTTCCGGCACCTCATCTTCAGGAAGCAGGCTATGTAATTCCATGGCGATTTTTGCGGAATTAACCATTTTTCCTTTGGCGCTTCCCGGGTGGATGTTATTTCCGCGGACAATAATTTTTGCCGAAGCGGCATTAAAGGTTTCGTATTCCAATTCTCCCAGTGGGCCGCCGTCCATGGTATAAGCAAAATCCGCCGCAAAAGCGTCAACATTAAATTTATGCGGGCCCCTGCCGATTTCTTCATCCGGCGTGAAGGCTACCCTGATCTTGCCATGCTTGATTTCGGGATGGTGAAGCAAATAATCCATGGCTGTCATGATTTCGGCTACTCCGGCCTTATCATCTGCCCCGAGGAGCGTTGTACCGTCCGTTGTAATCAGTGTTTGGCCGAGATAATGTTTTAAATTTGGATACTCGTCAGGAGACAAGATCACACGCAGATTTTCATTTAAGACAATCGGTTTGCCGTCGTAATTTTCGACAATTTTCGGGTTAATCTTTTTTCCCGTAAAGTCAGTCGCCGTATCAACATGAGCCAGGAAGCCGATTGTCGGGACTTTTTTGTCGGTATTTGCCGGCAAGGTTGCAAAAACATACCCGTTTTCATCAATGGTTACTTCATCCATGCCAATTGCTTTTAATTCATCCACCAGCATATTCAATAATGTTAATTGGCCTGGGGTGGAAGGGCAGGTTTCACGATCTTCATTGGATTGTGTATCGACTTTTACATAGGATGTAAATCTGTTGATCAGATCTTGTTTCACTTTTTTCACTCCTTCTTAAAACGTATGTGTATATTTTACCAAAAAGGGATGCATGACACAGGATTTAGAGCCTGTTTCGTGATATTTTTTGTAAAAGAGCGTACATGCCTGGAGGAGGAGAGCCATGGTTTAGCTTTCCCGCAATCATGGATAAAAATCGTACACTAAGGAGAGATGCGCTTTACTAAAAAAGTAATTCAGCCGGAAAAGGCGCTGACATCATTATTAATATAACCGAAAAAAGCCAACGGGCCGTAAATGCCGCTGCCCATTGGCCGGAACTTCTTTGATCCTTTATTTATAAAGTAAAATTTCTCCAACCCTCCCATCCTTGCTGTCTGCTTTCAGCTTCACTTTTAATCCGAGTTTCGGCACTTTACGGCCGACATCAGGATTTTCCGGATTGCTGTAGTCTTTTGCGTCATCAAACAGCAAACTTTTTTTCCTATGGTTGTCAATCAAGTAAGAGGATGCTCTATCGCCAATTCTCACAACTTTTCCTTTGTCAAGGCTGAATGCCGCATCATGCATTTGGTAGCTGTTCGAAGCCAGGCATCTGCTGGCGCCGCAAGTTTCTCCTGTGCGGTCATGCCAAATATTGTTGTGCTGGTCGGCATCCACAATGCCCAGAAATCCTTCACCAGGGTGGTAGCCCGGACCTGTCCAGTTGTTATCATAGGATTCATCCACATACCAGACGAGCAGTCCCGGATCATAGGAAAGCATTGTACCGCGCCGGTTGACATGGGCAAGCCCGGCATCTGTCCCGTTTTGCGTTCTCCATTCAAGCAAATAGTACTGTGCCGTTTTCTTTGTTCCATCGGATAATGAAAAACCGTCAAAATCGAAAGCTGGATCCCCTTCCGCATTATCAGATAAAAGGAGATTGTGATCGCCGCTTACTTTGATATCATCCGCGAAGAATCCGGCTTGTGCTACTCCCGGGTCAGTATCATAGTTGAAGCTTAGTGTAATTTTTTGACCTGCATAGCGGGATAGATCGAAGCTTGCGTCCACCCATCCGTTCGATTCACCGGTGATGCCATTCCCGGGATTTGCTTCATTCGGGTTGCTGGTTGTTGTGATATTTCCCGGAATGGATTTCCCGTTGACTTTTATCGAGGCATAATCATAGTCCTGCTCGATTGAATACCAGGCTTTAAACGTTAATTGGGCGGAAGATACAGCTGAAAGATCAATTGTTTTTGTCATGGCGGTACTTAAATCGTTGCCACTGCCGCTGAAATATTCATGATTGCCGCTTGCCGGCTTGTTGATTTCTGTCACTTTGTCCGGCAGTTTGACTTTAACCGCGTCATTGTTGGTCCCTTTGGAACTGGCTTCGTCCAGCAGGTATGTTTTTCCTGTGGAAGTAATCTCGTTGAAATCGACTTCTGTGCCGGTTTGCCAATTTGGCGTGAAACCGTCCGTCGTCATGGAAGCCTGCAGGTACGCTTTATCGTACGGGCTGAAACCGGATGGCTCTGTTCCCGGAATGGCGCCGGCCCAACTGCCGCTTGACATGATTGACCAAAAGCTGATCGGTTCACCTGACCCGCTGTACAGCGTATCATACTCATCCGGAAGGCCAAGATCATGGCCGAATTCATGTGCAAATACGCCGGCTGCGCCATCTTCCGGTTCGATTGTATAATCGAAGCCTGCCAGGTTTCCGCCCCAATAAGGAACATCAGTTTTTGTATTTGGAATATTGTATGGGCTTGCCAGCGACCAGCTGTGTGACCATATGGCATTTTCACCGAGGCTGCCGCCGCCCGCTTCTTCACCGACGCCGGAATGGATAACCATCAGATGGTCGATAATCCCGTCCGGTTCACGTTTATTGTTGTCGCCATCAAGATCATACGTATCTTCCTGGTCATATTTGCTTAAGTCTACTGAAGAATCCTGGGCGGCCTTGGCAAGCGCCTCTTTGACTAAATCTCTTGGGTTGGCGTCATTTCCGTCTGTGGCAGAATGGGCGCCGTAATAGGCAGCAGGGTGGCTTGCCGTATACCAGCCGGCAACCGTCCCGTCAATGGTATAACTGCCGCCGGACTGCTGTTCATAATATTGTTTCATGGAAAGCTTTGTTTTGCCATCAGGCCCGGTGTAACCATTGTCTCCGAAAATCATATCCTGATAATGCTGGTGTGAATAGGCGTCACTTCCGCTGTAGTACATATCCGTGTCATCTTTGGAAATTTTCCCATGCGGCAAATCGGGAAAATCAATCAATAGTACGAGCACATCATCTTTGCGTGTGCCGCCTGTCCATTTTTCAGGCTGGAACGCAGCTACTTTATTCGATTTCGAATGATATTTTGACGCCTTCATTCCTTTTTTCTTCACTTTGTCCTTTATTTTTTCTTTCAGTGCCTCGCTCTTTTTGGCCATGGTTCCATTTGTCTGATTTTTTACAGCTTCATTTCTCTTTGCCAATTTTTCCAAATATTGTTGCAGGATTTTTTCTTGCTCATCCGCGGTGGCATTTTTGGGAATCGTTCCTTTTTCCTTTAGCATTTTGATTAGGCGTTCATCATTTGCAATCGCTAAATCCACCGGTGCACCCGGGTTTGCTGAATCGGTTTGCACTGTTTTTTCTTTTGCCTGGTCCGCTTTGCCTGCAGCGGGTGAATAGGAGGTCCCCAATACCAGGCCCGCTGTCAAAAATAGTATACTTACAATCTTTCCCCAGCTTCTCACCATATGTCCTCCTCATCTCAACTTTTATGTGTAAAAGCCAATTATTTGGCCGGTATTTGGTAATGATTCTCCACGCGTGCTTATAATCCTTTTAAAAATTTACAATAATTCAAATTGAGACTTTTGGAGTAAGCTTCCCCTCCTGCTTATGAACTACTTTGGAAATCGATTTTTTGCCGGGACTGGCGTTCATTTCGCGTATGAACAGCATTTGGGATAAAACTTTTGCTTAAGCCCGCGTTCGCTTCCACGTATGAACTGCACTTTTGCAATTCTTGACCGGGATTGCGTTTAACCCGCATATCAATAGTTTTTCATGTGGGGAAGGGGTTGGGGATTGATATTTAGGGGGGGAATAAAAAAGGAAGGTGCCGCTTTAGGACACCTCCCTGTCTTTCACAATGTATTTGGCTCAGCGCTAACGCGTACCAGTTCTTTTTTAAACCATGGCTTAGACAGCCAGCGCCGTGTCGCAAATACACCACGGAACCACTCATCAAGCCCTTGGGCAATCCAAATCCCCAGCAAACCAAGGTGGAAATGGATGCCGAATGTATAACTTAAGCTGACCGCAATCAGCCACATTGAAAAAATACCGATGTAAACCGGAAACCTTACATCTCCGGCCGATTTTAAAGAACTCATCAGGACAATATTCATGGCCCTTCCCGGTTCAGTAAAAACAATTGCCCATAAAATTGGCAGGCTGACGGCCAGAATACCGGGATTTTCCGTAAAGACATGGATAACCGGCGACCCGATCAAGGCAATGGCCAGTGATGTGATAAATGAAGCAGCCATCGCCAGTTTTAAGGTTTTAACGCCGCGGTGGAGTGCACGGTCATATTGCTTGGCACCGATATACCGTGCAATCAAAAGCTGTGTGCCGGAAGCAATGGCCAGTGTAAACAAATAACAAATCATAGAAATATTGGTGACATAAACCCGCGCTGCCAGCGATGAGGCACCAAGCGTTGCGATAAACCCGGTAATGATCAGCTGCGAAAACTGATAGGAAAAGTTTTCGCCCGCTGAAGGGATCCCGATTTCAAGAAGCCCGCGGATATCTTCTTTATTTATTCTTACAGTATCTTTAAATGTCAGTTTCAAAGCCAGTCTCCGATAAACAAAATGAAGCAGGGCCAGCACTGCGAAAAGGCGTGCAACCACAATTGCCCAGGATACACCGGCGACACCGGTAACTGGTAAACCGAAAATCCCGGTAATCGCGAGGATATTTCCGCCAATGCTGATCATGTCCATTAGAACGGTCACAAACATGGATTCCTTTGTGTATCCGTGGCTGCGCAAAACGGCACTCAGGGCCAGAGATAGGGATTCCAAAAATAGTGAAGCCCCGCAGATCTTTACAAATAACAGCCCGTATGCTTGCGTTTTTCCGTGAATATCAAAAAAACCCAGTAAATTTTCCCCAAAAACAAAAACGATCAAGCCAATAAAAATACCAAACCAAAAATTCAGCCCGAATGCTGAACGCGCCACCCGCCGTGCTTCCTTAATCCGGCCTGCACCGAGTTTTTGCCCGATCAGGATGACAGCACCGACAGAGGTCACATTAAAAACCAGAATAAACATCGTTAACAACTGGTTGGCGACCCCGACTCCTGCAGCGGCATCATCAGAATAATGGCTGAGCATCAAGGTTGCGATAATTCCGATTCCCATATGCAAAGACAATTCAATAAAAAGCGGCCAGGAAATATTGAGCAGGGTTTGATCTTGAAAATGGTTGCGCTGTTCGTTCAATTTTTAATCCCCTTTTATATAAAATATGATGAAATGCCGTAAGATACAGCAGGATGCATTGGCTGTTTCCCTCCAAATACTATGACTCATTTTAACCATTATTCGTACCCTGTCAATGACTTGATTCAATATTCTATTGAAATGTTTGTAGAAAATTATTCCAGCCCATTTATGGAGAAAAAATAAGCTATTTTGACAAGTTATAAACGATGTTTCAATCAAAGGAAAAGCTATCATTTCTTGTATGCGAAAGTCTGTAAACAAAATTGTTTACAAGTTTACAAGTTGCAAACCAATGTTTACAAAACTGTTTGCATGTTTGCGTATTTGCAAACAAATGTAAACAAATTTGTTTACATGTTTACAAACACGTAAACATATTGATATCACAACGATTCTCTAATGTTTACAAAAATGTTTACATGTTTACAAATCTATTAAAAAGTTTCCGACTATTGATTAATTTTACCAGCTCTTATATGCTTAACATATGAAAGAACAAGGGAGGAAAAAATATGAGTAAGACTCGGATTGCGGCAATTGATGTTGGCAATGATTCTTTAAAATCCATTTTCGGAAAATTTGATTACGAACTAAATATTCCCAATGTAATTGCGAGAGACATAGAAGACCGGCCGGTGATCGGGATTGAGGAATTGAATTCGAAAAACCCGCTTGAAGGGATCCATATAAAAGTCCACTCCCCTGCCCTGAAAGAAAATAACGTCATTTACCGTGTCGGGGAGCTGGCGACAAAAAGCGATAATGCAACAGAACTGGATCCGGGCAGCAGCAAGTCAGAAGAAGACCAGACGCTTGTCATGCTGTTTACAAGTTTGGCGCTGGATGCGGTCCGGGAAGAAAACGCAAAAGTTTTTACCCGAAATCAAAACGTTATTGACGCTAACTATACACTGGGGACCGGCCTCCCGCTCCGTGAAGTCAAAGAGGGGAAAGACGCGGGCTACAGATCTCAATTGCTCGGATCCGTCCACCAGGTGGAATTTTTGGTCACGCCGCGATACCAGGGGATGAAAGTAAATATAAAATTTGATGAGGTCAAAGTCTACCCGGAAGGTTTTGCGGCATTTATTAACCTTGTCATGGATAACGACCTCAATGTCATAAACAAAGAGCTGATTGACAAACGTATCTTAATCCAGGATATTGGGGGATTGTCAACGGATATTGCGGTCATTAAAAATAGGACAGTGGATGATGACAGGGCGCAAGGATTTAACCTCGGCGTATCGGAAGCACTTGAACAGATCCGCGAAGAAATTCGTACCAAATACGGGGTTGAGCTGGACAGCCGCCGCGATGTGGTCGATATTATTACGAAAAAACACGACCGCAATCATATTATGGTAAAAGGCAGCCGGACAAGCGTACATGAAATTACCGACCGCATTCTTTTTGATCTGGCAAAAAAACAATACCGCCTGCTGCGCAATGTATGGCAAAAGAATTCCCAGACTGAGATTTGCTATTTTGTCGGCGGGGGCTCCATTGTCCTAAAAGATTACTTGAAAACATTAAATAACAGCCTTGACGGTTATAACATCGACTTTTTTGAAGATGAAAAAGAAAGCATTTGGATGATGGCCAATGCTTATTATAAACTAGTCTCAGATTTTGTAAGAAGAAACAACAAACCGGAAGACAAAGGAAAGAAAGTTGTTGAAACCAAGTAAGGTGAAAAGAGATGGAGATAAAAAGAGGCCAGACAATTGCATTCCGGATTCCCTCTGATACACCAGACCATATTTTAAAAGAGATTCAGAAGTTAAAGGAGAAGGAAAAAAGAAATTTTTCAAGTAAAATCGCTGAATATGTCATCCAGGGCATCAATCAGACCCTTTTAAAAGATAAAGAAACGATCACAATTCCATTACCCCAAAAGCTGAATAAAGCGCAGTATGACTGGATGAAGCATGAACATTCAGAAGCGATGCTCGGGAGTATTGTTTATCAGTTGATCAGTGATCCGATGCGGGCAACAGCGTTATTTGCCGCATTAACGAGCCGGTCTACCGATATTGATGAGGCGCTCTATTTGCAGGAAGAGAACCCGGCAGAAGAAAGTAATCCGGTTTCGGATCAGCCCGTACAACCCCAAATCGAAGAACAAATGCCGGCAGAAGCAGCAGATGAAGATGATCTGGACCGGCTGGACTGGCACATCGCCACGCAAGAACAATCCGCGGCGGAAGAACCGGACAAGGAAGAAAAGCCGGAAGATTTGCTTGGCGACTTTTTAGCTGCCATGAATAAGTGAGTCAACTACCCACCTCTTATCGGCCTTACGGTCTGATTGAAGTGGGGGCTTGAAAAAAGCCCTAGTTGTCTACTCTAAGTCCATGTGGGCTACGTTATCTTTCATGTAGACACCCATGAATGATTCCCAAGTTCATGGCTCTGTCGTGGCTCTCTAAACAGTTCTGAGGGGAAGGAACAGTGAACCACGTTGCGAAGGTTAGATAACATTGAGGATGGGAAACCACTCCAATAAAGGAGGGACACTTCATGTTAGTGTTCGTACAAAGCAAGCATGGTGAAG